>NZ_JBITLW010000004.1:0-573530 GCF_044465645.1 Streptomyces sp. NPDC049627
CGCGGCAAGGCCGGGGTCACCCGCTATGAGGTCGACAACCTGGGCCGGGTGATCGGGCAGGCGCAGTCCGATGCCGCGCAGGCCGGCTCCAATCTGGTCACCAGTATCGATGCGCGGGTGCAGCGGGTGGCGGAGTACGAGCTGAACGAGGCGATGAAGAAGGCCCGCCAGGTGTGGGACCGCAACACCAACGAGCGGTACAAGGCCGACTCGGGTGCGGTGGTGGTGATGGAGGCCAAGACCGGCCGCATCGTGGCCATGGCGTCCAACCCGACCTACGACCCCAACGCCTGGGTGGGCGGCATCTCCGCCAAGGACTACAAGAGGCTCACCGGGAAGGACTCCAACTACCCGCTGCTCAACCGCGCCATCCAGGGCCAGTCCGCGCCCGGCTCCATCTTCAAGGTCGTCCCGACGGCCGCCGCGGTCAACGCCGGCTACTCCTTCGACGGCCCCTACGAATGCTCCAGCTCCTACTCCATCGGCAACCAGGTCTTCACCAACTTCGAGTCGGAGGACCACGGCCCGATCAGCCTCGGCCGGGCCCTTGAGGTCTCCTGCGACACCGTCTTCTACCGGCTGGCCCACGAGGAGTGGAAGCGTGACGGCGGCTCCAGGCCGAAGAAGCACCCCAACGACTGGTTCTACAAGACGGCGCACCAGTTCGGCCTCGGCGCGGAGACCGGCATCGACCTGCCCAACGAGGTCTCCGGCCGCATTCCGGACCGCCAGTGGAAGCAGGCGTACTGGAAGGCCAACAAGGACGCCTGGTGCAAGTACGGCAAGAAGGACGGCAGTTATGCCGAGAAGATCGCCTACGAGAACTGCCTCGAAGGCAACCGGCTGCGCGCCGGTGACTCGGTGAACTACTCCATCGGGCAGGGTGACACCCTGGTCACCCCCATCCAGATGGCGACCATCTACGGGGCGATCTCCAACGGCGGCACCCTGTACGACCCGACCGTCGGCAAAGCCGTCATCAGCGCCGACGGCAAGTCCGTCCAGGAGATCAAACCCAAGTCGCACGGCAGACTGCCGATGACGAAGCAGACCAGGGACGCGATCGACGCAGCCCTCGCCGGGGTCGTCACCCGCGGTTCGGCCGACTGGCGCTTCGTCGGCTGGCCGCAGGACAGGATCCCGCTGCACGCCAAGACGAGCACGGCCGAGGTCTACGGCAAGCAGACGACGTCCTGGTTCGCCACGTACACCAAGGACTACGCGGTCGTCATGACGATCTCCCAGGGCGGTACCGGATCCGGCGCCTCCGCCCCGGCCGTCCGCACCATCTACAACGCGCTGTACGGCGTCCAGAAGGACGGCTCGATCGACGAGCGCAAGGCACTGCTGCCGAAGCCGCGGACGAGCCTGCCCGAGATCCGGCCGGACGGCACCATCGCCGCACCGAAGGGCTGACGGCGCGCGCACAGGACTCGTCCCCGCCCTTCACCCGCTGCTAGCCTCCCTCGGAAACCGGTTGCCGTCATGTTGCCGCCGGTTCCCCAGGGGGCAGGGCGCGGGTGCCCGGGAGAGGGACGAGGCAAGGATGACCAGGAAGAGCGAGGACGCGGGGCGCAGCACCATCCGGGACGTTGCGGCCCGAGCGGGGGTGTCCGCGTCGACCGTCTCGCGCGTGCTCGGCGGCGTGTATCCGGTGAGCTCGACGACGCGTACCCGCGTGATGCGGGCGGTGCGGGACCTCGACTACGTCGCCGACGCGCGCGCGAAGGCGATCGCGGGCGTCGGCACGCCCACGCTGGCGTTCGTGCTGGAGGACATCACCGGGCCGTCGTTCGCGCACATGGCGCACGGGGTGGAGCGCGAGGCCCGACGGCTCGGGCATCTGTGCCTGGTGTGCACGACGGAGGGCGACGTCCAGCACGAGGTGGAGTTCGTCGAGATGATGCGCGCCCAGCGCGCCGCCGCGGTGATCCTGGTCGGCGGCTCCGCCGACACCCCCGAGTACCGCGAGCGCACCCGCCGTATGGCCGACTCGCTGGCGTCGGCGGGCTCCCGGCTGGTGCTGTGCGGGCGGCCGCCGCTCGGCCCCGGGGCGCCGGTGACCGTCATCGAGTACGACAACGAGGGCGGGGCCTACGCCCTGGTCGCCCACGTCCTCTCGCAGGGCCACCAGCGGGTGCTGTTCCTCGGCGGCAAGCCCGACCACACCACCGCCCAGGGCCGTGAGCGCGGCTATCTCGCCGCCCATCGCGCCCGCGGCCTGGACCCCGACCCGGCGCTGCTCCTGCACGGCGACTTCACCCGCGACGCCGGGCACCGTCTGCTGCGCGAGGCCCTTGAGCGGGGGCTGGAGTTCACGGCCGTGGTGGCCGCCACCGACATGGTCGCCGCGGGCGCGCTCACCGCCCTGCACGAGGCCGGTCTGGACGTTCCCGGCGACGTCTCTCTGGCCGGCTACGACGACATCCCCTTCGCCCGTGACCTGCACCCGGCCCTGACGACGGTCCACGTCCCCTACGAGGAGCTCGGCCGTCTCGCGGTACGCACCGCACTCGGCCGCACTCCGGAGAGCCCGGACGAGCATCTGCTGCTGGGCACGCATGTGGTAGTGCGGAACTCCGTCGGGGTACCGAAGGTCTGACGGTTCACCCACCGCGGCCGGTCGCGGCGCTCGTGGCACCGCGACCGGCCGCGGGATCGGACCGTCCGGACCCGACCGTCCGGGTCCGATCGCCTCAGGAGACCTCGCCGTCAGGGCTGGACGGGCTTGCCCCGCCCCCAGCCCCACGCGAGCCGGTCGGCGCCGGACTGGTTGGTGGTGGCGAGCCACGGGCGGGCGGGGTCACCGATCAGGGTCTGCACCGAGTAGGTGTCGTCGGTGCGCAGGCCGGGCCAGTAGACGGAGCCCATCTTCAGCTCACGGAAGGTGTCGGTGACGGCCTGGATGAAGTTGACGGAGTTGTTGGACGGCGCCGGGTGGTTGTAGTCGAGGCCGGTCGTCATCGGGGCGCCGAACTCGTCGGCGACGGTCCGGCTCGCGCAGTCGCCGATGCGCTCCTTCAGGTCGGCCACCCACTGGTCGTAGGTGGCGTACTCCTTCCAGAACCCGTAGTGGTGCAGCGACAGGTAGGTGCCCTTCAGGCGCGGGTCGGCGCAGACGGAGGTGACGTGGTCGTTGTAGCCGGCGCCGCTGACGAAGACCCGGTCGCGGGGGACGGACGGGTAGGTGTCCAGCCACTTCGCGGCTATGTCGGCCCACTCGGTGTCGGTGTAGCCGTGCGGCTCGTTCATCGGCTCGAAGGAGACCCGGGCGTTGCCCTTGTAGGCCTTGACCACCGTGTCCCACATGGGCCAGTAGGTGGCGGTGTCGTCGATGAAACCGTCCTTGCGGTCACCGGTGCCCTCCCAGTAGGACACGATGACCTTGAAGCCCTTGGCCGTCGCCGCGTCGATCACGCCCCGGTACGACTTCCAGTAGGAGCCGTTCACGGTGTACGGGTTGATGGGCAGCCGTACGGTGTTCGCGCCGAGGTTCGCGCGGAAGGCCGAGATGATCCGGCTCGACTTGGCGTAGGTCTGGGCGTAGGTGTCGGAGGTCGACAGGCCGGACAGCTGCAGGGTGTCGTCGGCGAAGTTGTCACGGGGATCGGCCCAGTTCACGCCCTTGAACTGGGTGGTGTCGCCGCTCGGTGCGGCGGAGGCGGGACTGCCCGCGAGGGTGGTGCCGCTGATCGCGGCGATCGCGACCGCCGCGAAGGCGGCACGCAGCCGGGGGTGAAGCGGTTTCTCGAGGGGGTCTTGCGCATCAGCTGGCCTTTCGGAGATGACGGCACCCGGCATGATGTTTACGTAAACATGAGGGACACGAGGCCGCGTCCGCTCCTCGGATCAGGGAGGCTCGCTGGGGGATGTTTACGTAAACTTCAGGGCGTCGGAATCGTGGCATCCGCCCCCACGACCGTCAAGGTTTCCCCCGCGTAACATCCCTGGGCGGGCGCGGTGACGCGCACCGGGAACGAGAGGGGGGTGAGGGAACGGTGGAGCTGAGCGAGCACGAGCCGGCGGTCTCCGTGCCCGCGGGCGGGGGTGCCCAGCGGGGCGGCTCCGGAGTGCCCGGCGAGCGCCGCAAGCAGCGGGTCTCCATGGCCGACGTCGCCCGGCTCGCGGGGGTGTCGTCGCAGACGGTGTCGCGGGTGTCCAACGGTCATCCCGGCGTGATCGAGGCGACCCGTGAACAGGTGCTCGCGGCGATGCGGGAGCTGGGCTACCGGCCCAACAGCGCCGCACGCGCCCTGCGCTACGGCCAGTTCAACACCATCGGCGTGATCCTGTTCAGCCTGTCGTCGACGGGCAACAGCCGCACCGTGGAGGCCATCGCCACGCACGCCGCGGCGGAGGGGTACGCGATCACCCTCATCCCGATCGACGTGCCGACCCAGGACAACGTCCTCGGGGCGTTCACCCGGATGGGAGAACTGGCCGTCGACGCCGTGATCGTGATCATGGAGATCCATCTGCTCGACGCCGGGACGGTGCAGCTGCCCCCCGGTGTGCACGTCGTGGTCGTGGACTCCGACGCCGGGGACCGCTACAGCGTGGTCGACACCGACCAGGCCGACGGTGCACGCAAGGCCGTCCGGCATCTGCTCGACCTCGGCCATCGCACCGTCTGGCATGTGGCGGGCCCCCGGACGTCGTACGCCGGCCAGCGCCGGACCGAGGCGTGGCGCGCCGTCCTCGAGGAGGCCGGGCGCCCGGTCCCGCAGCCGCTGCGCGGTGACTGGTCGGCCGAGTCCGGCTATGCGGCCGGTCTCTCGCTGGCCGATCGACCCGACTGCACGGCCGTGTTCGTCGCCAACGACCAGATGGCCCTCGGACTGCTGCGCGCCCTGCACGAACGCGGCCGCTCCGTCCCCGAGGACATCAGTGTCGTCGGCTTCGACGACCTCCCCGAGGCCGCCTTCTTCGTGCCGCCCCTGACCACCGTCCACCAGGACTTCGCCGAGGTGGGCCGCCGCTGCGTCCAGAACGTCCTCCGGCAGGTCCGCGCCCAGGGCGGCGCCCGGCCCGGAACCGATCTCGTCCCCACCAGCCTGGCGATCAGACGCAGTACGGCGCCGCCCCGGAGCTGACTCAACGGACGGCCGCCCCTGCCCACGGCAACCGGTTTCAGAGGCGGTTCCGTCCGTTCAGTCCGTGGGAGCGAGCGAGCAGACCGCGTACACGTCGAAGGTGGATGCTCCGCCGCCGTCACCATTTCGCGCTGCTGCGCGCCGGCTTCGCGGCGCGGACGGGCCGGCCGCACCCGTCCGTGGCATCCCGTCCGAAGGTCACCGACGGAATGTCGAACACCTCACAGGCTCTGTCCGTGCCGGCGGACCGCACCGGGGAGGCGCAGACGCCGTACGACCGACCGCACTTCCGCACCCCGCGGGGGCGAACCGTCGGCCAGGGCCGGTGCGGGTGCGGACTCCTCGGGCGGGACGGCCGCGGCCCACAGGGCGAGCTCGGCGTCGCGCGGGCCGTATGCCGTACGGGTCGCGCCGTCGCCGAAGATCCGCACCGGATGCGACTCGTCCCATGCCTGCCACCCCGGGTCGCCCTCCGCCGCGAACCGCACCCACGCCCGGTGCATCTCGTCCGCCAGTTCCTGCGGGGCGCCCTCGCCGGCCAGTTTCCGGGACTCGGGAACCTCTCCGGTGTCGAAGACGAAGCCGAGCTCCAGGGCGTGGCAGGCGCCGAGGTCGGGCAGGTTGGAGGGCCAGGCGAACTCGTACACGTACGACGACCCCGGGCGGGCGTCGGCCAGGCGGTGCAGCGGGAGGCGCAGCAGGTGGTCGGTGACCATCTGGCCGACGATCTCGGCGGTGCCGGCATCGGGGTGCAGGGCGCGGTAGCCGCGGGGCACGTCGGCCCCGACGTGGCAGCGGGCCATGGCGCCGGCCAGGGCGACCGCGCCGAGCCGGTCGACGCGCTCCAGGAGACCGCCGGGGACCAGCCACAGCCGGTACTCGTCACGGGTCCAGCCCGTCATCAGGTCGACGCCCGAGGCGGCGTCGCCCTCCGTGAGCGCCTCCAGCGGGTCGCGGGGGACGAGGTCGCCGTCGACGACGATCCCGAAGGCGGGCCCGCCCACCACGGGACTGCTGAGCCGGCCCACGTCGGCCTGGGTGCGCAGGAGGAGCTCCCGGTCGACGCCGGCGAAGGCGGCGGCGGTGGCGGGGATCTTCAGCCGGTTGGCCATACGGCGCGCCATCCGCCGTACCTTGTCCCGCTCGGCGGCCTCGGGCGGCCCGCTCTGCAGGATGGCCCGCCGGACCAGGCCCTGGGCCTGCGGGGCGGCGAGCAGGGCGCCGATGCTGATCGCGCCGGCGGACTGGCCGAAGAGGGTGATGCGGTCGGGGTCGCCGCCGAAGGCCGCGATGGAGGCGTGGACCCACTCCAGGGCGGCGAGCTGGTCGCGCAGGCCGGGGTTGGCGGGGGCGTCCGGGAAGAGGCCGTAGCCCTCGATGCCGAGCCGGTAGTTGACCGAGACGCAGACGACGCCGTCACGGGCGAAGGTGCGCCCGTCGTACACGGGCACGCCCGAGGAGCCGCGGGTCAGGGCGCCGCCGTGCAGCCACACCATGACCGGGAGCCGGGCACCGGGGCCCGGCTCGGGCGTCCAGACGTTGAGGTTGAGACAGTCGTCGCCGGGCACGACGGGGTCGGACAGGTACTGCGCGAAGGCCTCGGAGTACGGGGGTTTCGGCGGGGTCGGCCCGAAGGCCCCGGCGTCGCGCACGCCGTCCCAGGGTTCCGGCGGCACGGGCGGCCGGAATCTGTTCGGACCGAACGGGGGCGCCGCGTAGGGGATGCCCCGGAACACCGCGACGCCGTGTTCGTACCGGCCCCGTACGGCACCGTACGGCGTGCTCACCTCGGGGTCTGCCTGGACTGCCGTCATACGTCCACCAGCCTCCTCACCGCGCTCGTGCACCGTGAAGATCAGAGCACCTCATTGTGGCCCGTTATTCCGGTGCACGAGCGGGTGTGAGGGCTATTTGGCGTACATCAGCGTGCCGAAGCCCAGCTGGTCGTAGCCGCCGCTGGTGGAGCCGTAGTCACCGCCGCCGCCCTCGGGGGCGACGACGTTGTAGTACATCTGCGAGATGTACCTGTCGTCCAGGTACAGGCGCCGGTTGTAGTGGAAGTGCAGCATGGCCCAGACCGGGCGGACCTGGCCGCGGCTGCCGGATCCGATGACCGTCTGCGACTGCTGGGCGCAGTTCTGGCCGCTGCCCCAGGTATAGGTGGTGTAGGGCACGTTCATGCCCAGGTTGTACTTGGCGACGTACTGGGCGGCCTTCATGAAGCGGCGGCCGTCGTAGGAGTACAGGTCGTCGCCCTGGTTCCAGGCCATCTCGCAGAGGGCGCCCATCTGGCCCATGCCCATGACGGCGTGGCCCTGGTCGCGGCCGGACTCCTGCCACTGGCCGAGGTCGTAGCCGTCCACGTTGCCGTGGAGGAACGGAACCGCGTGCCGGATGGAGCCGTTGCCCGCGCCGGTCTTGAAGTAGTTCACGGCCTGGTCGTACTTGGCGGCGTTGTCGGTGAGGATCCCGATGGCCATGATCGAGGCCATGGTGCACAGGTCCCAGTTGGCCCAGTAGTTGGTGACGCAGGCGTCGTTGTGGCCGGTGAGGAACTGGTTGTTGAGCGGGTAGAAGACCCTGACCATCATGTTTTGGGCCGCCGCGAGGTCGAACCCGCGGTAGGCGCGCATGAGTTCGCAGGCGTTGGCGAACTGCCAGCCGTAGATTCCGGCGGCGAGGAACCGGTCCGCGTTGCCGGTGATCGACCTCAGGGTCCTCGACCAGGCGTTGAGGATGGTGGCCGCGCACCGGGCGTTGGCCTCGGTGCCGCCGACCTGCCAGCGCAGGGCGTTCTGGTAGGCGGCGGCGATGTCGTGGTAGAGCAGGCCGTAGTTCTGTCCGGTGCCGCCGCGGATGACGGTGGCCTGGGCGCGGGGCGTCCAGGTGGACTGCGCATGGGAGTTGGCGGTCAGCCGCCGCCAGCCGGACAGCCAGGGGTCGTCGCCCGCGGCGACCCTGACCCTGGCCCGGTTGATGTCACCGGCGTTGTGCAGCATGCCGGGGTGGGTGAAGGTCGCGGGGGCCGCGTCCGCCGTGGTGGCGACGGCCGCCGTGGTGACGGCGGACGCAGCTCCCAGCGCGACGGCGGCGGTGAGTCCGCCGGCGGTCTTCAGCAGACCGCGGCGGCTCAACTCGGCGGGATGGTGGTGCTGGTGGGGGGAAGTGCGGCTCATGGTCGTGCACTCCAATCCGTGGGGGGATCAGTCGGTGCTGATGCTCACCTCGTCGAACTCGGTGGTGCAGCGGGCCAGCGGGTCGCGGGAGCAGACCACGAGGCCCACGTAGTAGGGGGCGTCACCGAACCCGGGGATCTCGCCGGTGGCGAGGGTGGTCCAGGTGGCGCCGTCATCGGTGGACAGGGCTGCGGTGAAGGCGGTCCCGGCGCGCTTCAGCCGCAGCAGGGCGGGAAGGGTGGCTGCCCCGTTCCCGGTGAACGCCGACCGCCCGGCGACGGTCGTACGCAGCATGAGCTGCGCGCTGGTCCCGCCGGTGACGATCGCCCCGGCGGCCTGGTCGAACGGCGACAGCGACTTGGCCATCAGCAGGCCCACCCGGTCGGCGCTCACGCCCGTGCGGGAGAGGAGCCGGGCGGTGATCTCGCAGTCTCCGGTGACCGGACGCCGTACGAACTGTCCGGTCATCGCCTGGTTGTTGACGGTCAGGTCGGCGCCCGCGCCGCGCACGGTGAAGGTGCCGTCGGCGTAGGACGTGCTGCCCGGGGTGCGGATCGCGACCACGCCGAGCGTGCCGAAGACACGGTCGTCGAGCACCGGGTCGCCGAGGTCGCCGTAGGTCCAGGGGGCGGGCGGGGGTGTGCCGACGGTGAGGGCGAGGGGGGCGGTGCCGTCGCCGGATGCGTTGCCCGCGCCGGTGGTGACCGTGAAGGTGCCCGTCTCGTGGGGTGTCCCGGATATCAGGCCGGTGCGCTTGTCGAGGCGGAGGCCGTCGGGCAGGCCGTCCGCGGTGAACCGTACGGGCTCGTGCGAGCCGCGCAGGAGGTGGCGGAAGGGGACGCCCTCGTTGCCGAACGCATCGGTGGCGGAGGTGAGTCGGGGCGGGCTCGGCGTCGGCATGGGTGCGGAGGCCGGGGCGGAGAGCGGTCCGTGGCCGGCGCGGCTCGTCTTCGCGACGGCGTAGTGGTACGTCGTCCCGGGGGCGCCGGTCGCGTCGGCGTACCGGATGCGGGCGCCGAAGCCGACGGGGCCGACGCCCGTCGCGATCGTCTCGTAGGGCCCGTCGGCGCTCGTGGCGCGCAGCACCTTGTAGCGGGCGGACAGGTCCGGGTCGGTCCAGGCCAGCTCCACGGCGTCGGCGCCGGTCGCCGCGTCCAGGCCGGTGGCGGTGCGGGCCGGGCGCGGCGCGGACCAGATCTCGCCCGCCGTCGCGGAGGTCACGCTGACGTTGTCGAAGGCGCCGGTGCCCGTCTCGGCGTAGGCCTCGTCGACGCCGAGGCAGGAGGTGAGGACCAGCCCCGCGTACGCGGTGCGGCCCAACTCGACGTCACTGCTGCCGACTTCGGTCCAGCGGATGCCGTCGGGTGAGATGGCTCCGGTGCAGCGGCGGCCCCTGCGTGTCACCCGGACCCAGTAGGGCGCCCGCAGCCGGTAGCCGTCGCCCGCGCCCTCGACGTACGGGGCCTGAAGCGGGGTCGCCGACTCGGGCAGCGTGCCGAGGTCGGAGATCGGGAAGGACGCGTCGACGGTGATCGCCTGCTGCTGGGAGGGCGGCACGGGCGTACCGCCGGTGGCGGAGATGCCGGCTCCGGCCTCCGGCCGTACGCTCCACACACCGCTCCAGGTGTGCAGCGGCAGGCCCTGGATCAGCATCGAGGCGTGCGCGGCGTCCGCGTCGAGCGAGTCGCGCAGGGTGACGCCGATCTTGGAGTACTGCGAGCTGAGCGGGAACACGATCCGCGCGGTCACCGCACCGTCGCCGGACAGCGGAAGGTGGACCGAGCGGTAGGTGTCGGCGGTGCCGGAGGCTTCCAGCACGAACCGTTCGCCGTCGAAGGCTGCGGAACCGGGGATCCGCACATCGCCGATGTCGCGGGTGGACCAGGGCTCGGGGAGGGCGGCGGTGGCGGCGACGAGGCTCGATGCGGTGCTGGTGCCCCGGGAGTTGGCGGCGGTGACCGTGTAGTAGTGGGTCCGTCCCCCGCGTACGCCGGTGTCCGTGAACTCCGGCTTGTCGCTGACGCCGATCTCCTCGTACGGCCCCTGCGGCCGCGTGGCCCGGCGGACCGTGTACGTCGTCGCCCACGCGGACGGCAGCCACGCCACGGTGACCGAGGTGCCGTCCCCCACCGCGGTGACGCCGGCCGGAGCCGTCGGCGCGGTCGGCGCGGGTGGCTTGGTCCCGGCGAAGGTGAAGGTGCCGAAGCCGGGCAGGTCGTCGTTGCTGCCCTCGACGACCCGGGCGCCGCCGGTACCGCGGAAGACGGCCGCCCTGGTGCAGGGGGTGTCGAGGCCTCGGACGCCGGCGTAGTGGGCGTAGTACATCTCGTAGGCCGGGGGCAGGGTGCCGCGGACCTTGTCGGAGACGGTGGTCTTGATGTACTTGCCGGTGCGGTCGAGGTCGGGGGTGAAGGGGACGTCGCCGCCGAGGTTGTACCCGGCCGCGTACTCGGCGTTCGCGAGGATGCGGTTGTCGTCGAAGCCCCACAGGTCGACGCCCTGGTTCCAGGCGACCTGCGCGGCGTCGCCCATCAGGCCGACGGCGAGCTGCTCGTGGCCCTGGTCGCGGCCGGACTCCTGGCCCTGGCCCGCGTCCGTGACGACGCGGCCCCGGACGCTGCCGTTGCCGGCGCCGGCCGCGGCGAAGCGCAGCGCGTCCTCGAAGAGGGTGGGCTCCTCGCAGAACACGGCGATGGCGAGGATGGACTGAATGGACGTCAGGTCCCAGTTGCCGTTGGCGTAGAGCATGTAGCCGGAGACCGCCGGATACCAGACGTTCAGGAACGACTGCTCGCAGCGGGCGATGTCCTGCTCCGCCCAGCCGTCGTAGTCGCTGTGCCGCAGCAGTTCGGCCGCGTTGACGAACTTGAAGGCCTGCAGGCCCGCGCCGAGCGGGCCGTCGGCGCCCGTGATCATCGTCAGGGAGGACGACCAGGCGTCGAGGATGTCCCGGGCCTTGTCGGCGTGGGCGCGGTTGCCGGTGACGCACCACATCAGGGCGTTCTGGTAGGCGGCGGCCGAGTCGGCGACGGCCTGGTTCTGGAAGTTGGTGGGGCCACGGCCCCAGGAGGTGATCCGGCCGGTGTTCTGGACGGCGTACGTGGACTTCGAGCGGGCGTGGGCCGCGAACGCCAGGTAGCCGTCGTAGATCGGCGACTCCTGGGCGGCGACCGCCGCCTTCATGCGGGCGAGATCGGCGGCGCTGTGCAGCAGCCCGGGGTGGGTGAAGGCGCGGAGCCGGGTCTTGCCGTCCTGGGCCCGGGCCGCCGCCGCTGAGGCGGACAGCAGCCCGCCGCCGGCCGCGGCCACGAGGGCGGCCGCTCCGAGGAAGGATCGTCTGCTGAGTGGAAGCACGGGTGACTCCATGGTTCTGAGGGGGCGCGTCACGCGTGCCGGACGGTGAGCGTGAGGGTCTGGGTGGCGGTGCCCACGCTGTTGGCGGCCGAGACGGTGACCGTGAAGGTGCCGACGTTGTCCTTGGCGGTGCCGGAGATCAGACCGGTGGCGGTGTCGATGTCCAGGCCCTTCGGCAGGCCTTCGGCGTCGAACGACGTCGGCAGCTCGGAGGCCGTGATCAGGTGGTTGAAGACCTGGTTCTTGGTGGCCGTGGCCTGGTCCGGGCTGGTGATCTCGGGCGCGGCGGTGGACGTGGCCTCGGTGGAGTTGAGGAACCGGGTGTTCAGCACATGCTCGTTGGCGTAGCCCGGCATCATGTCGGTGAACTTGTACCAGCCGGGCTTCTTCATGCCGTTGCCGATGAACCTGCCGTTGATGACGAGGTTCTGGAAGGTGACGTTCTTGATCGCGTGGTCCGCGTCGTAGCCGACGAAGACGGACGGGGCGGCGTGCGTGCCGGTGTAGGTCAGGTTGCGGATGTACACGCCGTCGATGCCCCGGCCGACCGAGGTGTTGTACGACTTGTTGAACATCACCCGCATGTTGAGCAGCTGGCCCCGGCGGAAGTCCTCCACCCGGATGTCCTGGGCGCGGACGTTGCGGACCAGGTTGCTGTCACCGGGGTTGAGCGCGATGCAGCCCTGGTAGTCCATCTGCGGTTCGCGGTGGTCGAGGATGTCGATGTTGCTGAAGACGAGGTTCTCGATCGTCTCCGGCTTGTCGGTGTTGCCGTGCGTACCGACGTTGACGGGGTGGGCGACGTCCGCCCAGAGGGTGGAGTCGCGGACGGTGACGTTGCGGCAGTCGCCGTAGTAGTCCCAGCGGTGGGCGTAGATCGCTATGCAGTCGTCGGAGTTGCGCATCCAGACGCCCTCGATGAGGACGTCCTCACTGGAGAAGACGTCGATGCCGTCGCCCCACTGGCCGTGGCTGTAGGAGTGCAGGTTGCGGATGGTGACCTGCTTCGACTGGCCGACGGTGCAGGCGTAGCCGCTGCTCGGGTTGAGCACCGTGATGCCGTCGATCTCGATGTTCCTGGAGTACTGGAGCAGGACACCGCTCGGCGAGTTGTACAGCACACCGCGGCCGGTCAGCCGGGCGTTCTCCACGCCCACGAACTCCACCCGGGAGGTCAGCACGGCGCCGCCGGCCAGGTAGACCGTCTTGCCGCTGGGCACCTTCACCACGTTGTCGGTGGTCTTGTGCAGGCCGGGACCGAAGTAGATGACGTCCGGGTCGTCGGGATCGGGGGCGTTCTCCTCGACCGGGTTGGCGTGCAGCTGCAGGTTGTCGAAGAGCTCGCCGTCGATCTCGAGGGAGAGGTTGCGCGGCTCGGTGAGGGTGAAGGTCACCGTGGCGCCGTCCACCGTGAACTCGGTGCCGTACGACAGCGGGCGGATCCGTGCGGAGCCGATGGCGCCCTTGGTCGAGGTGACGGCGACCTCGACGGTGCCCTCGAAGTCGAAGGTGGCGACGGAGGAGTTGAAGACCGGGCCGCTGCCCGTGTCCGCGTTGATCTGCTTCGCCCTGGCGCGGTAGACGGGCACCGTCTGCCATGCGCCGCCCCGTGTACGGGCCTTGACGGAGAAGCTGGAGTTGGTCGGGACCCCGCTCGGGATGGCGTGGACCAGCAGTTTGTCGGCGGAGGCGGGAGTGTCGGAGGCGGGAGCGCCGTCGGCTCTCGCGGTGCCGGTCGCGGCGCCGATCAGGGAGTACGCGGCGGCGGTGGCGCCCGCGGCCTGGAGGAGAGTGCGCCGGGACAGTCCGGTGCTCTCGGAATTGTTCATGGTGCGGTCCCTTCAGGGGCGGGCGCGTTAGCAACCGGTTGTCATGCAGTGGGGCAGAGCTTCTTCCTGTCCGGAAACCGCGTCAAGAACCTTGACGGACTTTCGAAAAGAATGGGTGACCACGGCGACTGCGCACCTGCTCGGAAGCATCACCGCTCCTGGCGACGAGCCGTTGACAGATGTCCTGGGGCCGCGGCGTGAAACCGGTTGCCGGTCGTCGACCTTGCCACCCTCAGGGTCCTCTTGATGGCGGGAAAACGCAGTAACCGATTTCGCCACCGCGCGAGTCAGGACATACGCGCCGAGGCCCAACGGGGCCGCCGTGTCGCGACTCCATGCCGTCCACGCCAGTGTCCGCGCCGGTGTCCGCGCCGCCATAACTGCCGCGTACGCGGCGGAAACGACTCCACAGAGCCTGCATGCGCACAACCCGACCAACCGATTGACCGGCCGTTCGCCGCAGATCTACGGTAGAAGGCGCTTTCTGAAAATGTTTCTGCCTGCCCCCAAGCCCGTTAGGAGAGTCATGCCCAGCCCCCTGCCACCCAGGGCCGTGTTCGCCATGGATCCAGTGCACCTCCCCCTGCTCTTCCCGGCATCGCTCATGTCCCGGCTGAGGAAGACCGCCGACCTCGACCCCGAGCTCGTCGTGCAGGACTTCGCCGACCCGGCGTCCGCGGCCGCCCTGTCCGAGGCCGAGGTGCTGATCACCGGCTGGGGCTGCCCCCACCTCGACGCCGACGCCGTAGCCGCCGCGCCCGGGCTGCGCACCGTCCTGCACGCCGCCGGCTCGGTCCGCACGCTGGTCGGAGAGGCACTGTGGCAGCGGGGCGTCACCGTCTCCAGCGCGGTGACCGGCAACGCGCTGCCGGTCGCGGAGTACACGCTGGCCATGATCCTGCTCACCGGGAAGGACACCTTCACCCACCGGGAGCGCTTCCGCACGACACACGCCTATCCGACCCACGCCGAGACCGCGGCCACCGGCAACGTCGGCCGCCGGGTCGGCGTCATCGGGGCGTCGCGGGTCGGCCGACGACTGCTGGAACTGCTACGGCCGTTCGACTTCGACGTGCTACTGCACGACCCGTACGTCAGTGCCGCCGAGGCCGCCGAGCTGGGGGCCGAACTGCTGTCGCTGGACGATCTGCTGCGGCACAGCGACATCGTCAGCCTGCATGCGCCGGACATCCCCGAGACGTACCGCATGCTCGACGGTGACCGGCTCGCCCTCATCCGGGACGGGGGCGTGCTGATCAATACGTCGCGGGGTGCGCTGGTCGATCCCGGGGCGCTGACTGATGAGCTGGTGTCCGGGCGGCTGCACGCGGTCCTTGACGTGACCGAGCCGGAGCCGCTGCCTGCCGGGTCGCCTCTGTATCACCTGCCCAACGTGTTTCTCACGCCGCATATCGCCGGGTCGCTGGGGAACGAGCTGGAGCGGCTCGGGCGGATCGTCGTGGAGGAGCTGGAGCGGCTGGTCGCGGGGGTGCCGTTGGTTCATGAGGTACGGCGGGCCGATCTGGCTCGGGTTGCGTGAACGGGATGTGGCTGCGGGGGCTTGGGGCTGGGGTGCCGAATGTCTGGCTCGGTCGCCTGCGGGGCGCCACATGCCGGTGTCGAGAGACCGATCGTGCTCAGCCCTTCGGGCCTCCGCGCGTTCGGTCTCTCGACACCGGCGCGCCCCTTCGGCTCCCTCGCGGCCGGTGTCGTCGGCCCGGTGCAGGTTGGTGGGCACTCGCCCGGCGTCCTATGAAGACGGTGCGGCCGGACGGGACCCGCCCGACGTCCCATGGAGACAGTGCCGCTGGGTGGCACCCGCCCGACGTCCCATGGAGACAATGCGGCCGGACGGGCACCCGCCCGACGTCCCATGAAGACAATGCGGCCGGACGGGCACCCGCCCGACGTCCCATGGAGACAATGCGGCCGGACGGGTACCCGCCCGGCGTCCTATGAAGACGGTGCGGCCGGACGGGACCCGCCCGGCGTCGTACGGGCACAGTGCACGGGGCGGGCACCGCCCCGCATCCCGCGGGCCCAGTACACGGGCGTGCGCACCGCCCCGAATCCCGCGGGCACCGTGGGCCGGGATGGGCATGGGATACGGTTTCCGTATCAGTGGGGGCGTGTTTTCCGGCCGTATGACTCGGCACCGGTCCCCCGGGCCAGGTGGCCGCTCCTCCGGTGAGGCAGGCGCGACGGTGAAGGAGCCGCAAGGGTGAGTCAGCGCAAGGCGTCCGGCGATGCCGGCCGGGCCACCATCCGGGATGTCGCGGAGCGCGCGGGCGTCTCCGTCGCCAGCGTGTCCCGTGTGCTGTCCGGCAACTACCCGGTGTCGGAGGACCTGCGCCGCAAGGTGATGAAGGTCGTCCGGGACCTGGACTACGTCACCAACGCCCACGCCCGCTCCCTGGCCGGCGGCGGTACGCCGACGGTCGCCATCCTCATCAACAACATCACCGGCGCCGCGTTCGCCCACGTGGCGAAGGGCGTCGAGGGTGCCGCCACGCTGCGCGGCTGGCTGTCGCTGGTGGGGACCACCGGTGACGATCCCGAGCGGGAGCTCGCCCTGGTCAACCTCATGCGGCAACAGGGTGTCGCCGCCGTGGTGCTGCTCGGCGGGGCGTACGACTACGACGAGTACCAGCTGCGCATGGCCCGGTTCGCCCGGTCGCTGGACGCGGCCGGATCCCATCTCGTGCTGGTCGGCAGGCCTCCGCTGGAGGGGGACGTGCCCGCGACGACGGTCGACTACGACAACGAGGGCGGCGCCCATGCCATGGCCAGCCATCTGCTGTCCGCCGGGCACCGCAGGGTGCTCGTGCTGCCGGGGCATGCCGAACTGACCACCGCGCAAGGGCGGTTGGCGGGAGCCCGGCGGGCCTTCGAGGCCTACGGGGTGCCGTTCGACCCGGGCATGGTGCGGCACGGGCCGTACGACTACGAGCACGGGTACGAGGCCGTCGAGGAAGTCCTGCGCGAAGGGCTCGACTTCACGGCCGTGCTCGCGGGGACGGACGTGGTCGCCGCCGGCGCCATGCAGGCGTTGCGCGCGGCGGGCCTGCGGGTGCCGGAGGACGTGTCCATCGTGGGGTACGACGACATCCCGCTCGCCTCCCAGCTCACACCCCAACTCACCACCGTGCATGTGCCGTACGAGGAGATGGGCCGGGTCGCGCTGCGCGCGGTCGCCGACCGGCGCGAGGGCAACGGAAGTCGCCGTAAGGGCAGCGACGGCGAGCATGTGGTGCTGGGCACCCATGTCGTCGTACGCAACTCCGTCCAGCCGCCTGCCCAGCGCACCTAGCACGCACAGGGCTTCGGTCTCGCTGCGGCGTCGGTCTCGCTGCGCGTGTTTTCGTAATCGGTTTCCGCGTCATTCGCCCGCCTGCGCGGGCCCCCTCAGGAAGTGCGCCTGGGGCTCCTCAATGTCAGCGAAAGCGCCTGTGACCTGCGACTTTCTGCCGCAGGTCGAGTGCGGCCGACGCCCGGCCGCCGACCACCCGACAGACACGCCGGCGTAACAAATTTCCGCGCACCTCTTGCTATGAGCCAAACCCTCGGCCTACCTTCCCTGCAACCGCTTACTACAGCTTCCGCTTGGCCGACCCCCCGCAACGCGAGCCGATGGTTTCCGGCCGCCGTTCCTGGCCCGCGCCACCGAGCCGCCGCTGTTCTCATGAACGCTCTCATTCCGAAGGATCACGGTCAGATGAACTTCACCAGCCCCCGGAGAAGGTTCGCCTCCGCCGCCGTCGCGGGAATCGCTCTGACAGGTCTGCTCACCGCCTGCGGCGGAAACGACTCCCAGGACTCGGGGTCGGGGTCCAACGGCTCCGGCCCGGTCACCCTCGACTTCTGGGGCTGGGCCAACGGGCAGGAGGCCGTCGTCAAGGCGTTCAACGCCTCGCACCAGGACGTCCGGCTCAAGTACACGAAGGTCACCGATCAGCTGACCATGCAGAAGCAGCTGACCAACGCCGTCAAGGCGGGCAACGCGCCCTGTCTGCTGCAGAACACCGGTGAATACGTGACCAGTTGGGTCTCGCAGGGTGCGCTCGCCGACATCACGCAGTACGTCGAGGGCGAGAAGGACGAGTTCAACGCCGGGTCGTGGGCCACCGGGCAGGTCCAGGGGAAGGTGTACGGCGTGCCGACCGCCTCGGCGCCCGCCTTCACCATCTACCGCACCGACATCTTCCAGAAGTACGGCCTGAAGCCGCCTGCCACCTGGGACGACTTCATCGCCGCCGGCAAGGAGCTGAAGAAGCACGACATCAAGATCACCAACTACGCCGGTGAGGACCCGAGCACCCTGGAGGTGCTGGCCATGCAGGCCGGGGCGCACTGGTACAGCATCGACGGCGACTCCTGGAAGGTGAACTTCCAGGACGCGGGCACCCTCAAGGCCGCGAAGGTGATCCAGGAGATCATCGACAATGATCTGAACTCGAAGCTGTCGTTCGCGGACTACGCCGCTGTGCAGCGCAACTACGACAACGGCGGCACCGCGACCCGGCAGATCTCCACCTGGCAGATGTCCGGCATGGTGCAGAACTTCACCAAGTCCTTCGGCGACTGGGCGCTGTCACCGTGGCCGGCCTTCGAGGGCGAGGCGGCCAAGACGCCGGCCGGGACCAATCAGAGCGGCAATCTGACGCTGGTCAGCGAGCAGTGCAAGAACAAGGAGCAGGCCGCCCGGGCGGCGCTGTGGATGTCCACCGACCCGGAACCGGTCAAGATCATGGCGAGCCCGGAGACCGGCAGCGGTGTGATGCCGGCGCTGGCCGACAGCGACTCGTACGTCTCCGAGGCGGTCTCCGAGAAGCTGCTCGGCAAGAACTACGAACCGGCGAAGAAGATCGTGACGGACAGCCTGGGCACCGTCACCACCGACTGGACCTTCGGGCCGAACTGGACCGCGATGTTCACGGAGATGCAGGACCAGTGGGCCCAGGTCGTCAGCAAGAAACAGAAGGTCACCGACCTCCTGGCGCACATGCAGGAGTGGACGGTGGGCGACCTGAAGCAGCGCGGCATCAACGTCAAGGGCTGAGGCAGAGTCGATGATTCGCTCCCAGCGCTGGAAGGGTGCCGTCTTCACGGTGCCCTTCCAGCTCGGCTTCGTCTTCCTGTATCTGCTCCCGATCGGCTACGCCGTCTACCAGTCGCTGTTTCTGCGGAAGCAGTCCGGGCTGGGGCTGAGTGGCGCGACCACGGAGTTCGTGGGTCTGGAGAACTATCAGAACGGGCTCACCGACTCGGCGTTCATGACGTCGATCCTGCGGGTCGTTCTCTTCGCCTGTGTGCAGATTCCGTTCATGCTGCTCGTCAGCCTGGTGCTGGCGCTGTTCCTGGACGCGGTCAGCGCCAGGGTGGCCGGGCGGTTCCGGATCCTGCTGCTGGTGCCGTACATGATTCCCGGCGTGGTCGCGGCCATCGTGTGGATCAACCTGTACAGCCCCGAGGTGGGTCCGCTGACGCCGATCGGTGAACTCTTCGGGTTCGACTGGAACTTCTTCGCGCCGTCCATGGTGTGGCCGGCCATCGGCAATCTGCTGACCTGGCACGGCATCGGCTACAACATGGTGATCATCTACGCGGCTCTGCAGGGCGTGCCCCGCGAGCTGTTCGAGGCCGCACGCCTTGACGGTGCGTCCGAGATGAGGATCGCGCTGAGCATCAAGATCCCGTTCGTGCGCGGGGCGCTCGTCCTGACCGCGCTGCTGTCGATCATCCAGATGCTGCAGATCTTCAATGAGCCCGCGCTCTTCCGGAACGTGACCCCGCAGACCGTCAGCGACAGCTTCACCCCGATCATGATCATCTACAACCAGGCGTTCAACGCCGGCAACTACCACTACGCCGCGGCCCTCTCGGTGCTGCTCGCCCTGATCCTCGGTGTGGCGTCCTTCCTCTTCTACCGGCTGACCTCGAGGGAGGCGGACTGATGGCGCTGACGGAAAACGTCAAGGAGAACGGCGCGGAAACGGCCGCCGTGCCGCCGCGCGGACGCACCGTGCGACGGCTCGCCGGCCCGGACCCCGCCTCCCGTTCGCGCGGCGGCCAGCGTTTCCTCCTGCTCGGTCTGGTCCTGGCCAGCGCCTACAGCCTCTTCCCCGTGTACTGGCTGATGATCGCGGCGACCAAGGACCGCGTGGGCCTGTATCAGAGCAACGGGCTGTGGTTCTCCGGCTGGCACCTGTGGGACAACCTGCAGCAGGTCTTCACCTACGAGGACGGCATCTTCCTGCGCTGGACCGCCAACTCGTTCCTGTACGCCGGTGTCGGCTCCCTCGGCGGCACGCTCATCGCGCTCGCCACCGGCTACGGACTCGCCCGCTTCGACTTCCCCGGGCGGGGCGCGGTGTTCGCGTGCGTGGTCGGCTCCTTCCTGATCCCGATCGCGCTGCTCACCCTGCCGCTGTACCTGCTCTTCTCGGCGATCGGCATGGTCGACACCCCCTGGGCGATGCTCATCCCCTGCCTGATCAACCCGTTCAGTGTCTACCTCGCCAAGGTCTACACCGAGGCCACGATCCCCTTCGAGCTGCTGGAGGCGGCCCGTATCGACGGCGCCGGTGAGGTGCGGATCTTCTTCAGCATCGTGCTGCGGATGATGACGACGGGCGGTGCGACCGTGTTCCTGCTGGCCTTCGTCAACACCTGGAACGCGTTCTTCCTGCCCCTCACCGTCCTGCGCGGCGAGGAGAACTGGACCCTCAACCTGGGTCTGTACAACTGGTCCGGCAAGCGCCTGGAATCGGGGATCGATGTCACCAGCCTCGTGCTGACCGGCGCCCTGCTGTCGATCATCCCGATGGCGATCATGATGGTGGCGATGCGGCGTTACTGGCGGACCGGTGTGACGCTGGGGGCCCTCAAGTGACCCGGCTGCACAACCCGGTGATCCGCGGCTTCGCCCCGGATCCCTCCCTGGTCCGGGCCGGCGAGTGGTACTACGTGGCGACCAGCTCTTTCGAGTGGTACCCGACGATCCCGGTCCACCGCTCCCGCGATCTGGCGCACTGGGAGTACGCGGGCCACGTCCGGGGCGCGGTCCCCGGTGACTCGCTGGCCGGTGTCCCCGACTCGGGCGGCATCTGGGCTCCGTCGCTGAGCTGGGACGGTGAGCGGTTCTGGGTGGTGTACTCGGTGGTGCGCTCGGTGGGCACGCCGTACTTCGACGCGGACACATACGTCAGTACGGCCACGACGATCGACGGCACCTGGACGGCGCCGCGCCGCCTCCCCAGCCACGGGTTCGACCCCGCGCTCTTCCACGACGAGGGGCGGCTGTGGCTCCTCAACCTCCAGAACGACCACCGCCCCGGCGGCCGCCGTTTCGCCGGGATCGTGCTGACCGAGCTCGATCGGGAGACACTGGCCCCGGCCGGCGGCACCCACCTGCTGCTCCAGCACGAACGGCTCGTCGAGGGGCCGAAGTTGGTGCGCCGGGACGGCTGGTACCACCTGCTGCTGGCGGAAGGCGGCACGGGTTTCGAGCACGGGGTGCGCATGGCGCGCAGCCGGAGCATCACCGGCCCGTACGAACTCGACGACCTGCCCCTGCTGACGTCGCGCGACGATCCGTCGCTGCCGTTGCAGAAGGCCGGTCACGGTGAGCTGGTCCGCACGCCGGCCGGCGAGTGGGTGTTGAGCCATCTCACCGCCCGTCCGTTGCACACGCCGGACGGCCCGCGCTGCACGCTCGGGCGGGAGACGGCGATCCAGGCGGTGAGGTGGGACGCGGAGGGTCGTCCGAGGTTGCGGCACGGGGGTTCGCATCCTGCGGTCGAGGTCGACGTACCGACTGCGGTCGAGGTCGACGTACCGACGCGTCCCACCGATCCGGAGACCCGCCTCGCCGACGAGGCGGAGCCATGGGGCTGGCCCTGGAGCAGCCTGCGCGGATACGCCGACCCTAGCTGGGCCGACACCACCGCCCGCCCCGGCTGGATCCGGCTGCGCGGGCGGCACGGTCCCGAGTCCCGCTGGGCGCACAGTCTGCTCGCCCAGCGCATCACCGAGCACCGTGCGGAGGCCGAGGTCACCGTGGCGGCGCGGCCGCGCACGTTCACGCAGGCCGCCGGTCTGGTGCTCTGGTACGGCACAGAGGCGTATCTGAGCCTCGACCTCACCTGGGCGGAGCCCGAGGGCGAGGAGCAGCACGGGCAGCAGTGGCGAGGGGGCGGCCGTACGGTGCTCAGCCTCGTGGAGCGGGAGGAGTCCGGCACCCGGCAGGCGGCCGTCGTCGACGTCGACGCGGAAGGGCCGCTGACGCTCGGCGTGACGATCGACGCCGGCGAGGCGCGGTTCTGGTACGTCCTCGGGGGCGTCCGGGTGCCCGTCGGGCCGCCGCTGGACTTCACCAAGCTCTCCGACGACTACGGCTCCAGGTTGCGCTTCACCGGGTCGATGGCGGGCATCCATGCCGTGGACCTCGTCGACTCGGCGTTCACGGCCGACTTCACGGGATTCCGCCTGACCTGCCGACGGCCCTGAGCCTGTTCGAGGTTTCGAAAGGCGAAGCCCGTGCGGACCGTGCGAACGCCGTCCTCTTCCGGACTCCTTGCGGTGAACCTAGGGTAGGAAGCGCTTACTGTTTCCGCGCTGGTCGAAAACTTTTCATGGCCCTCGGGCGGGCCGGAGAGGTGGTTCCCGATGGTCCGTACGGGCAGTGCGAGCGTGGCGGCCGGGCCGACCCTGGCGGTCGTGGCCCGCGAGGCCGGGGTGTCCGTGCCGACCGCGTCGAAGGTGGTCAACGGCCGTGAGGACGTGGCCCCCGAGACCCGCCGCCGGGTCACCGAGGCGCTGGACCGGCTCGGCTACGTCCGCAGACCCCGCTTCGACGCGGCGAAGACGCCGGGCCTGGTCGACCTCGTCGTGCACTCGCTGGACACCTCCTGGTCGGGCGCGGTGCTGCACGGGGTGGAGGCGGCGGCCCACGACGCGGGGCTGGAGGTCGTGGTCTCCGCCGGCCTGACCCGCACCCGGGGCGGCCGCCCGGAGCGGGGGTGGCTGGACAAGCTCACCGCGCGCGGCTCGTCCGGAGTGCTGTTCAATCTGGCCGAACTGACGGCGTCGCAGTACGCGTGGCTGGAGCAGCACCGCATCCCGTTCGTGATGATCGACCCGGTGCTGGAGCCTCCGCCGGGTGTGGTGTCGGTGGGGGCGGCGAACTGGCACGGCGGGGTGACGGCGACCGAGCACCTCCTGGCGCTCGGCCACGAACGCGTCGCCGTCGTCGCCGGTCACCAGCGCAAGATGTGCAGCAACGCCCGGGTGGCGGGCTACCGCTCCGCGCTCGCCTCGGCCGGGATACGGCACCGGCCCGAGTACGTCCGTCACGCGGGCTTCGACGAGAGTGTCGCCCACCGCCGCATGCTGGACCTTCTCGACCTGCCCGAACCGCCGACGGCCGTCTTCGTCTGCTCGGACCGGATGACCCTCGGGGTCTACCAGGCGCTGGCGGAGCGGGGGTTGAGTGTGCCGGACGACATGAGCGTCGTCGGCTTCGACGACCTGCCGGAGGCCCGCTGGATCAGCCCGGCCCTCACCACGGTCCGCCAGCCGCTGTCGGAGATGGCCGCGACGGCGCTGCGTCTGCTGGTGCGGATGATGGACGGGGACCGGCCGGAGAGCACGCGGACGGAGCTGTCGACGCGGCTGGTGGAGCGGTCGAGCACGGCCGGTCCGCGCGACCGGTCGCCCTGCTGAGTCTCCCTGGCCGCGTGTGCGTCCCGTCGTTCGACCGAGAGGGTGGTCGACGCGACGTTCGTCCCGTATGCCCTGGTAGTGACACTTTCGCCTGCTAGCTTCCCGATCTGTCAGGGGGGTCCGGGGGTACCGAGCCGAGACACCGGGTCTGGGCTGTGACGTGAGGCGAGGGTGACGGGTATGAGCGAAGAGCCGGACAGGCCGGTGGTGGCTCCGTTCAGGCGCAGGGCGTTCCTGGCGTCGGCTGCTGTGGCGGCGGGAGCTCAGGCGGCGATCGCCGGTGACGCGCAGGCTGCCGCGGTGCCGGCGGAGGGGCCGCCGGCCGCGCCCCGGCTCGGGGCCGTGGCCCGTCTGCTGGCCGTTCCCGAGCAGGATCGCGGAGTCCAGTGGATCAGGTCGGCCCTTCAGATCGCCGTGGGGCTCGAACTCGCCACCATCCCGCCGTACTTGTGCGGCTGGTGGTCAGTCAAGGACCGTCGCAGCGAGGTCGCGCGGATGATCCGGCGGATCGTCGGCGACGAGATGTACCACCTGAGCATCGTCTGCAACCTGCTCACGGCCGTGGGCGGACGGCCGCAGATCAAGGCGGCCGCGCCCGCCTTCCCGGGCCCGCTGCCCGGCGGTGTGCGGGCCGGGGTGACCGTCTATCTGGCGGGCCTGACCAAGCCCTTCGTGCGCGACGTGATGATGGCGATCGAGGCCCCGGAGGAGCCGCTGACCCGGAACGCGCAGGCCTCGCCCACCGTCGGCGAGTTCTACTCCGGGGTGTTGCAGGCGTTCCGGATGCAGGAGCCGGAACTGATGGTGCGGGGACAGTTGTCCGAGTACGTCGGTGGCGACGACCTGCGGCCGGTCGAGACCCTCGACGACGTCGAGCGGGCCATCGAGATCATCAAGGAGCAGGGCGAGGGCACCGACAGCTCCCCGGCCGATCCCTTCGAGGACGACCACCCGGCGCACTACTACGCCTTCGGCGAGATCTATCACGGCCGGGAACTGCGCGAGACCGACGACGGCTGGAGGTACGTCGGCGCCCCCGTGCCCTTCCCCGACGTGCGCCCGATGGCCCCGGTCCCGGCCGGCGGCTGGCCCAACCCGCCGGTGGCCGTGCAGCGGCTCCTGTACCGCTTCGACGCCACCTACAGCACCGTGCTGGACCGCCTCGACGACGCCTGGGCCGGCGGCGGCCACCGCACCCTGAACACGGCCGTCCACGCCATGCGCGCACTGGAACACCCCGCCGTGGAACTGATGGAGACCCCGATCGCCTACGCCCCGCACACCACTTACGGCCCGCAGTTCCGCACGCTCCGCAGGCCGCGCCACTGAACGTGGCCGGGTGAGGCCGACCATACGGGGCGAACCCCGGCGCGGGAGGAACGCGCCGGGGTTCACCACGTCCGCGGCACAGCCACCGGACGCAGCACCATGCCCGGGTCCTCCCAGGCCGCCGTCATGGCGAACGGAAACCTGTCGGCCTCGAGGCACAGCTCCACGTCTTGCGGATGGATCCCGCGATAGCCACGCCGCACCCCCTCGGCGAGGTCCTCGGCGGCGGCGGAGTTCCTCGCACGGCCGAGGAACGGGGCAGCGTCCACGGCCGGTGCGGTGACCTTCGCGGCGATGTACTGAGCGCACGCCATGTCCTCTTCGGCCCGTCCGTCGCGCCCGGTGATGACGAACGTCACCTCGTCCGGCTGCCGCTGCCGCAGAAAGCTCGCGGTCGATTCCGCCACGACGAAGCTCGCGCAGAGCAGCACCTGCGCGTCGGCGACCGCGAGTGCCCCCACGGTGCCGGCGGTGGTCTTCTGCACCACTGTGCGGCCCTGTACGTCGAGGGATCCGAGCATGGCCGGGGAGTTCGCGAGATCGAACCCCGGCACGGGCGGGCCGTCCTGGAACGCCAGCCAGCCCGGATGGCCTGCCTTCAGGTCCAGCGCCTGGGCCAGTGAATCGACGAAGACGATCTTCTCGGCCCCGCCGGCGAACGCCCAGGCCGCCACGGTGAAGGCGCGCATCACGTCGATCACCACCGCGACGGCAGGGACCTCGGTGAGCTCTGCGGTGCCGGCGAAGATCGGACGCATGTCCCCATCGTGCCGTCTCAGGGCGCGACCGCGCTCCGGCCCCGTTTCGCCGACCAGGTGATCCCGCCGAGCAGGTGCGCGCGGAAGTCCGGGTCGTCGTACGCCTCGGCGGCATGGCCGAGAGCCGTGTAGAAGACGCGTCCCGAGCCCTGCTCGCGGCACCACACCAGCGGGTGATCAGCGCCCATGCCGCCTCCGTCGTACGACGACTCGTCGGCGCGGGCCAACACCCGTACCGCACCACGCGGGTTGGTCCGGAAGTCGTACCACTCGTCGGCGAAGTCCCATACGGCGGGAAGGTGCCGGGTGGCGGGGTGGTCACGGTCCTCGACGACCGCCTTGCCGGGCTGGTACTCGGGGTGCCGGTCGAACCGCGCGCCCAACAGCTCGCCGTAGTACGGCCAGTCGTACTCGGTGCAGGCCGCCGCGTGCACGCCCACGAAGCCGCCGCCCGACTCGACGTACGCGGCGAGCCGCTCGCGCCCGGCGGCGGTGAGCACCTCGCCGCTGGTGGAGAGGAACACGACGGCCGCGTAGCCGTCGAGGGGATCCTCGAAGGCCGCGGGGTCCTCGGTGTGGTCCACCTCGAAGTCGCCGAGCGTGCGGACGGCTTCGACGCCGGCCGGGATGGATGCGTGCCGGTAGGCGGTGGTGCGGGTGCAGACGAGGAGCCGGGCGGACATGGGGTCGAGCCTAGGCGAGCCGGAGCCGGGGTCCTACGGCTGCCGGTGATCCGAAAATTTCGGCCGCCGGGTGGGCGACCCTTGCCGCTCGGGCCCGTCCCTGCGATGGTCCAACATCCCGGGCTGTTGGGTCGGTTCACCCCCGTGCGCACCCCGAACCGCCGCGACAATGCGCGCATGACCCATGACTGGCAGCAACAGATCCGCGCGCTCCACGCCGAGTTGATGCGGCGCGACGACCCCGCTGCCCTGGTGCGAGAGGCCGACGCGGTGGACGCGTCTCTGCGCTATCCCGGGTTCGCGCTGCGGGGGCCGGTGTTCGGGGTCGCCGTGCAGGATCCGGCGGTGGGGCCCGAGTGGCGGGTGCTCAAGCCGGTCGTGAACGGGATGCCGCAGATGTGCCGGGACTCGTTGAACACCTGTCTGTGGTTCCGCGCGAAGGACGACACCGACGATCCGGCCGTGCGCCGTGAACTGCTCGCCGCCGTGGACGTGCTGGACGGCAAGGCGGTGAACGAGGTCGAGGCCTGCGGGATGCGGTACCGGATCGTGCGCGGGGACGAGTTCACGCGCTGCGACGGCAACGACCGGCTGGAGCCGCCCCGGCCCACCGACCCGGAGCCCGCCGAACGCACCTGGGAGCTGCGCGCCGACCACACCCCCTCCCCCGACCTGGACCTGGTCCTCGACCCGGACCCCACGGGCGACGGGCCCATGGCGGGCGCCATGCGGGCGGGGCTGCGCGGCTTCGCGTACCACGGCGTGCGCTTCCCCGCCGACGTACGCCGTGACTCGGAGCGGGCGGTCCGCTCACACCCGCGGGTCGTGCTGCTGCCCACCTGTTTCGGCGTGGTCGAGCGCGAGCGAACCGGTTGGCAGCCGGCCCTCGCGCTCCAGGCCACTGCGCACGACGCCCGCCGCGTGCTCCATGACGCGATGGTCGAGATGTGGCCCATGCTGTACCGGTTCGACGACGGGAAGAGGGCCGTGTACGAGAAGGCGGCCGAGGAGTTCCGGGCGCTGGAGCGCGCCGACGAGGCCCGTGTGGCAGGGCGGACGTTCCGGATCTGCCGCGTCGAACGCATGGTCCGCATGGGCCCCGACGGCCCGGAGCCCCCGCGCCCCTCGGACGTCGACGAATACGGCCCCATGAAGATCCACCCGACGCTGCTGGAGGACGGAACCGTCGTCTTCGACGAGTGATCGCGGATCCATAACGGACCGTCATATCCCTTTTGACGCACAGGTGTTCCATAATCCGGGCCGCTCTGCATAGCCTCGGCAGCGATGAACGCCATCCCCCCGCTTCTCGACCATCTCGTCCTCGCTGCCCCCGACCTGACCGCCACGGTCGCCGACTTCGCCCGGCGCACCGGCGTGACCCCCGCCCCGGGCGGGGTGCATGTCGGGCTCGGCACCCGCAACTACCTGGTGTCACTGGGCGGCACAAGCTATCTGGAGATCATCGGCCCGGATCCGGAGCAGACCGCGCCCGGGCAGCCCCGCCCCTTCGACGTCGACGGGCTGACCTCCCCGCGCACGGTCACCTGGGCCATCAGCCCGCCCGACCTGGACGCCGCCATCGCGGCCGCCCGGGCCCAGGGCTACGATCCCGGGCCCGCGCAGGCCATGAGCCGCCGCAGACCCGACGGCACCCTGCTTCAGTGGCGGCTGACCGACGGCGACGACGCCCATCCCTCCGGCCTCGTCCCCTTCCTCATCGACTGGGGCACCTCGGTCCACCCCACCGCGTCGGGCCTGCCCACCACCCCCCTGCTGTCCCTCTCGGCGACCGCCCCCGAGCCGGAGGAGATCCGGCCCCTGCTGTCGGCCCTCGGCACCGACCTCGCCCTCACGACGGGACCGGTGGGGATGTCCTTCACGGTGGACACGCCGCGTGGTCCGGTGACCTTCCGCTAGGGCTCGATGCCTTCCGGGTGTCCGATTCCTTCAAGACCGGCCGCTCCCCGGCTGCCTACGGTGGCCGCATGACTCCACGATTCGACGCCATCGGCCTCGTCGTCTCCGACATGGCCGCCGCTGTCGCCTTCTACCGCCGCCTCGGCTTCGCCTTCCCCGAGGGCGCCGAGAACGAGCCGCACACCGAGGCTCCTCTGCCGGGCGGACTGCGGCTGATGCTCGACACCGAGGACACCGTGCGGTCCTTCCTCCCGCAGTGGCAGCCGCCCACGGGCAGCGGCCGGCACGCACTGGCGCTGCGCTGCGCCGACCCGTCCGAGGTCGACGCCGTGTACGAGGAGCTGGTGAGCGCCGGCCACCACGGCGAGCTCAAGCCGTGGGACGCCTTCTGGGGCCAGCGGTACGCCACCGTGCACGACCCGGACGGAAACGGCGTGGACCTCTTCGCGCCGCTAGCCGCCCCGCCGGCCGAGTAGCTCACCGAGCGGCAGGCCCGCCAACTCCTTGACGTCCCGGGCGAGATGAGCCTGGTCGGCGAACCCGGTGCGGGCCGCCGCCTCGGCGAAGGGAACTCCGCGCCGCGCCAGGGCGAGCGCGCGCTGCAGCCGCAGGATCCGGGCCAGCGTCTTGGGACCGTAGCCGAAGGCGGCGAGCGACCTGCGGTGCAGCTGGCGTGCGCCGAGCCCGAGCTCATCGGCGGTCGCGGCGACCGGGCGGCCGGCGTGGAGGGCCTCGACCAGCCCGGTCAGCAGGGGGTCCGGCGGGGCCGCGCGTTCCAGTACGACGTCTTCGAGCGCCGTCGCCGGGTCGGCTGCCGTTGCGAGACGGCCCTGCAGTCGCCGTACGTCCGCGGCGGGCCACAGCTCGGTCAGCTCCACACGCCGGTCGCGCAGTTCGTACGCCGGCACACCGAGGAACGCGGGCGCGGCGCCCGGGTGGAAACGCAGCCCCACCCAGGTACTCGGCTCGCTGTCGATGACGTACGCGCGCGTGTCGGGCCCGGCGACCAGCAGCCGTCCCTCGTTCCAGAGCAGGTCCATGCATCCGTCGGGCAGGACCCGTCCGGAGCCGGCCCCGGACAGGGTGTTCGTCCAGACGACGGCACCGGTGAGCCGGGACGGCCGCTCCGCGTACATGTAAGCCAGGCTACGTGTCACGGTCCCCCCTCCACCCGCCCCCGATGCTCCTGCGGACTCACCCCGTACACCCGCTTGAACGCACCGGACAGAGCGAACGCGCTGCCGTACCCGACCCTCCTCGCGATCGCGTCCAACGTGTCGTCGGTGTCACGTAACGCATCCGCCGCCAGCGCCAGCCGCCACCCCGTGAGGTACGTCATCGGCGGCTCGCCGACCAGTTCCGTGAAGCGCCGGCCGAGCGCGGCCCGCGACACCCCCGCCTTGGCGGCGAGGGAGGCGACCGTCCAGGGGTGCGCGGGATCGTCCTGGACCAGGCGGAGGACGCGTCCCACGACCGGGTCCGCCAGTGCCCGGTACCAGGCGGGGGCCTCCGCCTCCGGACGGGAGAACCAGGCCCTGAGCGCGGCGATGACCAGCAGGTCGAGCAGGCGGTCCAGGACGACCTCCTGGCCGGGTTCGTCGCGGACGATCTCCTCCATGAGGTACGGCGTGAGCGGGCAGTCCCACACGTCGGCGGTGAGCGACAGCAGTGGCGGCAGGGCGTTCAGCAGCCGCCCGCTGATCTCGCCCTCCCACAGATACGTACCGATGAGCATCACGGCCGAGCCGTCCAGCCGGTCGCCCCAGGTCCGCACGCCCAGGTCCATGGAGCCGTTGAGGGAGCGTCCGTCCGGGTAGCGGCATTCGGCGCCCGGCAGGATGAGGGCCTGGGGCGGGGTCGCCGGGTCGTCGGCGCACAGGTACGGGTCCGGGCCGCGCGCGATGGCGAGGTCACCGGCCCGCAGCCGCACCCGCTCCCCCGTGTCCGGGACGATCCAGGCGTCGCCGCGGACCATGACCATGATGGTGAGCGGGGCACGGTCCTCGATGCGGACGCACCAGGGCGGTTCGAAACACGCGCGGATCATGAAGGCGCCACGCGCGCGTGGACCCTCCAGCAGGCCTGCAAGGGCATCCATGGCGTCAGCGTAGACGCGTGCGCATGGGAATGAGCCGTTCAGCGATGGGCCGCCCGGCCGCGCGACCGTTGACTGGAGGCATGACGCAGAACACGACGAAGACGCAGACGACCGTGGTGGTGACCGGGGCCTCGGGGCGGACCGGGAGCCGGGTGGCGGGGGCGGCACGCGCGGCCGGGCTCACGGTACGGGCCGCCTCCCGCGCGCAGGGCTTCGACTGGGAGGACCCGACGACCTGGGCGCGGACCCTGCGGGGCGCGGACGCGGCGTACCTGATGTACCCGTCCGACGTCGGCTCCCCGGCGGCGGCCGAGGGCGTCGGCGCGCTCGCCCGGGAGGCGGTGGGGCTCGGGGTACGGCGGCTGGTGCTGCTGTCGGCGCGCGGCGAGGACCAGGCGTTGCCGACCGAGGCGGCGCTGAAGGCGTCCGGTGCGCAGTGGACGATCGTGCGGGGCACGTGGTTCTCGCAGAACTTCAGCGAGGGGCCGCTGGTGGAGGGCATGGTCAACGGCGAGCTGGTCTTCCCGGCGGCTGAGGTGAAGGAGCCCTTCGTCGACGTGCGGGACATCGCGGACGTCGTGGTGGCCGCGCTGACGTCCGGGGACCGCTATGCGGGGCGGACGCTGGAGCTGACCGGGCCGCGGCTGCTGTCCTGGCGGGAGGCGGTCGCGGAGATCTCCGGGGCGGCGGGCCGCACGATCACGTACACGCCGGTTCCGACGCGGGCGTACGGCGAGGCCCTGGCCGGGTTCGGCGTCCCGCCCGAGGAGGTCGAGCTGCTGATCGAGGTCTTCGAGACGCTGATGGACGGCCGCAATGCCCATGTCACGGATGACGTCCGCGAGGTGCTCGGCCGTGAGCCGCGGGACTTCGCCGACTTCGCGAGGGAGGCCGCGGCGGCGGGGGTGTGGCAGGCCTGAGTGTCCTCAGGGGGCTACGAGTCCTCCGGCTTGTGCGGGGGATGCGTGCTCTTCACGTGGGTGCGCAGGCGTGAGGACACGTCCTCCGGCGGCAGGAAGCGCGTCCACCGTTCGGGGAACTCCGACGGCATGTCCGGGTCGTCGGGATCGTGCTCGTGGGCGGCGGCCGTACGGGCCACGTACTCGGCGACCTGGGCCTCGCGCAGCCGCTCGTTGGCGGCGCGGGCCGCGGCCGTCGCGGCGGCCGGCCAGACGCGGTCGATCGCGGCGTTGACCGCGGCCCCGACGAGCACGGCGAACGCGGACACGCCGATCCACAGCAGCACGGCGACGGCGGCGGCGAGGGAGCCGTAGATCGTCGCGCCCTCGATCGTGTTGGTGAGGTAGATGCGGAGCAGGAAGCTGCCCAGCACCCACATGCCGAGGGCGACCAGCGCGCCGGGCACGTCCTCGATCCACGGGGAGCGGACCGGCACGGACACGTGGTACAGCGTCGTCAGGAAGGCGATCGACAGGACGATCACCACGGGCCAGTACAGGACCTGCACCACCGTCTCCGACCAGGGCACGATCCGCACCACCGCGTCCGGCCCGGCCACCATCAGCGGCAGCGCCACCGAGCCGATCAGCAGGGCCGCGAGGAACAGCAGGAAGGCCACGATCCGGGTCTTGACGATGCCCCGGACGCCGTCGAGGCCGTACATCACGGTGATGGTGTCGATGAAGACGTTCACCGCCCGCGACCCCGACCACAGGGCGAACAGGAAGCCGACGGAGATGACGTCGGGGCGGCCGCCCTTCATCACGTCGTCCAGGATCGGCTGGGCGATCTGGCGCACGCCCTTGTCGGACAGGACGGTGCGTGAGGCCTCCAGGAGGTTGGTCTCCAGGCTGGAGATGGTGTCGGTGCCGGTCCAGTCGTCCACGTAGCCGAGGAGGCCGATCATGCTGAGCAGCAGCGGTGGCACGGACAGCAGCGTGAAGAACGCGGCCTCGGCCGCGAGACCCAGGATTCGGTACTCGATGCAGGAATTGACGGTGTCCTTGAGCAACAGCCAGGCGGTCCTGCGCTTCGACACGTTCCGGTAGAGGACACGCGCCCGATGGAGACGGCCGGAGGTCGGCTGGGGGGGTTCACTTGCTGGCTGCACGACCTAAAGGTATCCGTCGTACCAAGTCGGACTCACCCCATGGGGCGCAGGGGGCGGTCCTGTGGTGGTCTGCGGCGCCGCGCGGGTAGGTTCGCAGACATGGCAGGCAGCACCCACAGCGTGACCAACCAGCCCCCGCCGCTCGTCGGACACGACGTCTTCACCACAGACCGGGCCCTGGTGGCGGCGGTGGAACGGCATGTCACCCCCGAGCTGCTGGACGAGGTCCGAAGCGAACTGGCGGCGCTCGGGCGGACCTGCGGCTCGGCGCAGGTGCAGGAGTGGGGGGCACTGGCCAACGACAACCCGCCGCGGCTGCGCACGCACGACCGCTACGGCCGTCGTATCGACGAGGTCGAGTTCCATCCGTCCTGGCACCGGCTCCTCGGCAAGGGCGTCGCGGCGGGCCTGACCGCGGCCTGGACCCGGCCGGGCGGGCACGTGCGGCGGGCGGCCGCCTTCCTGCTGTGGACGCAGGTCGAGGCGGGCAACGGCTGCCCGCTGTCCATGACCCACGCGGCGGTCCCCGCCCTGCGCACGGACCCCGAGCTGGCCGCCGAGTGGGAGCCACGGCTGACGTCCATGATCTACGACCGCGAGCTGCGGCCCGCCGGGCAGAAGGCCGGGGCGCTGTTCGGGATGGGCATGACGGAGAAGCAGGGCGGCAGCGACGTCCGCGCCAACACGACGGCCGCCGCCCCGCTCGCCGAGGACGGCACGTACGTGCTGACCGGGCACAAATGGTTCTGCTCGGCGCCGATGTCGGACGGCTTCCTGGTGCTGGCGCAGGCCCCGGGCGGGCTGACCTGCTTCCTGGTGCCGCGCGTGCTGGACGACGGCAGCCGCAACGTGTTCCTGATCCAGCGGCTCAAGGACAAGCTGGGCAACCGCTCGAACGCCTCCGGCGAGGTCGAGTTCGACGGGACGTGGGCCCGCCGGGTCGGCGAGGAGGGGCGCGGGGTGCGCACCATCATCGAGATGGTGGCGGCGACCCGGCTCGACTGCGTCCTGGGGTCGGCGGGGCTGATGCGGCAGGCCGTGGCGCAGGCGGTCCACCACTGCACGTACCGGGAGGCCTTCGGCGGCAGGCTCGTCGACAAGCCGCTCATGCGCAACGTCCTGGCCGACCTGGCCGTCGAGTCCGAGGCGGCGACCACTCTCGCGCTGCGCCTCGCGGCCGCCTACGACGACGGCGGCGAGCAGGAGCGGGCACTGCTGCGGATCGCGCTGCCGGCCGCCAAGTACTGGGTGACCAAGCGGTGCACGCCGGTGGCGGTCGAGGCGTCCGAGTGCCTGGGCGGCAACGGCTACGTGGAGGAGTCCGGGATGCCCCGGCTGGTCCGCGAGTCCCCGCTGAACTCGATCTGGGAGGGCGCGGGCAACGTCCAGGCCCTGGACGTACTGCGCGCGCTGCAGCGAGAGCCCCTGGCCCTCAACGCCTACCTCCAGGAGATCGGCAAGGCGCGCGGCGCCGACCACCGCCTGGACACCGCGATCAAGTCCCTGCTGACCGAACTCGCCGACCTGGAGGACATCGAGCCCCGGGCCCGCCGCCTGACCGAACGCCTCGCGCTGGTCCTCCAGGGCTCCCTGCTCGTCCGTTTCGCCCCACCGGAGGTGGCCGACGCATTCTGCGCGACCCGCCTGGGCAACGACGGAGGCCTGGCCTTCGGCACTCTGCCGTCAACTCTGAACCTGGCGTCGGTGGTGGATCGGTCCAGGCCGCAGGCCTGACCGAGGGGCGCGGGGAACTGCGCGACCAACCACAACCGGCCCGCAGACGCCAACGCACCTCAAGAGGCACCCCCCGACGCGCAAACGCGGCCAAGCCGCCGGAGGTGGGTGGTAGGGGGTGGTGCTGCGCCGACACGGCACCACCCCCACTGGCCCGTTCGAGGCCGCGAACGCCGCTCGGGACGGCGTCGCTCAAGTTTCAACCAGTCCGGAGCGGTTCACCAGGGTTGCAAGGGGTTGCAACTCACGGCCGTCTCTGGGCGGACTGGCCCCCTCCGCCCGAGCTGGACGGCACTATGAAACACATAGTCAGGATGAGACCCGTTCTCCCCGGAGGGACCCTTGGCGCTCTCGCCGACGGACGTGACGCAGCTGGCCGCAGTGGACTCGGCGCGGGCGGCGCGGGTACTCAGCGACGTCCGTGCCGCCAAGCTCTCCGGACAGCGCACGCCCGTCGCGCCGCGCCCGGTGATCGAGCAGTCCTGGGAACGCATGCTGCGCAGCGGAGTCGATCCGGACCATGACGTCCGGTCCGGGCTGCTCTCCCGCGAGGAGGTGCAGCGGCGCCGGGAGTCCACCGCGCTCAGACATGTGCTGCCGGTGCTGCGCGAGGGGTTGCTGTCGGTCGCGGACGTCGCCCACCACATCATGGTCGTCGCCGACGACGAGGGCCGGGTGCTGTGGCGGGAGGGCAACTCCGCCGTGCTGCGCAAGGCCGACGGACTCGGGTTCGAACTCGGCGCCGACTGGCGGGAGAGCGTCGTCGGCACGAACGGAGTGGGTACCCCGGCGGTGGTCCGCCGGCCCGTGCAGGTCTTCGCCTCCGAGCACTTCCAGCGCTCGCAGACGTCCTGGACCTGCACGGGCGCCCCGATCACGGATCCGCGGGACGGCCGGCTGATCGGTGTGGTCGACATCAGCGGGCCGCTGGAGACCATGCACCCGGCCACGCTCGCCTGGGTCGACTCGGTGGCCAAGCTCGCCGAGGCCCGGCTGCGCGAACTGCATCTGACCTCGCTGGAGCGGCTGCGCGCGGTGGCGGCGCCGGTGCTGGCCCGGCTGCCCGGGCGGGCCCTGGTGGTGGACCGGGACGGCTGGACCGCCGCGGTGACCGGAATGCCGTACCCGAACCGGATCGCGCTGCCCAAGTCCCTGGCGCCGGGCCGCCGGTGGCTGCCGCCGCTCGGCCCGTGCTCGGTGGAGCCGCTGGCGGGCGGCTGGCTGCTGCGGCCCGCCGACGAGCCGGTGCCGGCCGGGGAGACGCGGATCGTGCTGGACCTGACGCAGCCACGCCGCTGGTCGGTGACGGTGTCCGGCGGCGCGGGCTCCTGGAGCCATGAACTGAGCCCGCGGCACGCCGAGTTGCTCTACCTCCTGGCCCTGCACCGCACCGGCCGCAGCGCGGCGGGACTGGCCGGGGACATGTTCGGCGACGCGGGCCGTACGGTGACGGTGCGGGCCGAGATGTCCCGCGTACGGCGCTATCTCGGGGCGTTCCTGGAGCACCGGCCGTATCGCTTCCGCGAGGATGCGGAGGTCGAGGTACTGCTGCCGGACGACCCACGCGAGCTGCTGCCGCAGTCGACGGCGCCTGCAGTGGTGCGGGGGCGTTTTTCGGCCCAGGCCCGTTGAGGGCTGGGTGTGCTGTGACGCCTGTACGCCACAGGAGCTTTGCCGTCGGACGGCTGCGGGTCCTATGTGGCTTGTCGCGCAGTTCCCCGCGCCCCTGAAGGACGCGGCAGCGGACCGGCGTCGAAGGAACCGTCTTCCGCATATTTGCGGGGTCTTCGTCCGCGAGGCCGCCCACCTGCCGTAGCATCCCTCTACGGGCCACCCCACCTGCCCCTTTGGTCAACGCTCAGACCAATGGCGGCAGTTGGCTCGCCTCGGGAGGTTGTGATGAAGCACCGCGGCAGACACCGTCGACGCAAGCAGGGCCGTGCGGTACGCGCGTTCCTGGCCGGAACCGCCCTCGCCCTCACCGCCGCCGCCACGATGATCAGCGCCTCACAGGCGACGGTCGGCGACAACCCCGGGGCGCTGGAGCCTCTCACCAGGGCCGCCGAGATCCGTGCGCTCGGCCTCCGGGAGCAGCCGGTCCCGCAGGCCGCGCTCGACGAACTCGCCGCCGGGATGGGCAAGCCGGTCGGTGTCCGTGCCGTCCTCGAGAGCGCCGACCGCAGTCTGCGGCCCGCTTCCGGCTGTACGGCCGGCGAGCGCACGGCGCTGCCCGTCGCGCCGGCCGCCACGCGCGCGTACTGCTGGGACGCCGCGGACACCCGGGCCTGGCGGGCGGGCGCCGTCACCACGTCGGGGGACGCCGACGACGACGGCTGGTGGAACGACAACCGGGTCCTGCTGTCCGGGTGGAGCCAGGGCACCGCCGAGCGCGGCCTCGCCCGGGTCGCCTTCGTCGACGCGAACGACCTCAACCACCTGCGGTACGCCTCCGCCCTCCTCGTCGTCCCGGTGGACGGCGGACACGACTACCGCGCCCTGCCGTCCCGTCTCTCCGGCATGGTCTGGTACCAGGACAAGCTGCTGGTGACCGCCGCCGACGGGCTGTACGTGTACGACATGAACCGCGTCCAGCGCACCACGGTCGACAGCCCCGAGGTCGGCCGTGTCGCCGACGGCTGGTCGGCGCGCGGCCAGCGCTTCGTACTGCCGGCCGTCGCCTCGTACCGCCTGACGGGCGGGGGCGCCGCTCCCCGCCTCGGCACCGTCTCCCTCGACCGCAGCACGGCGCCCGACAGCCTGGTCGCGAGCGAGTGGACGCCGGCGGACAGCGACGAGCACGCCCGTCTGTGGCGCTACGACTTCAGCAAGGACCCGGCCCGCCCCGGCCTGCTCGCCACCGACGCCACCGGAGCCGTGCCCGCGGTCGAGGCGTACGAGACGGAGGCGTCCGGCATCAAGGGCCTCCTGTCGCACCGGGCGGCCGGGGCGAACCGCGCCGACTGGTACCTGGGCCGCACCCCGGGCACCACGGACCGGCAGGGCAGCCTGTGGCGCCAGGACACCGAGGGCGCCGAGGCGACCCGCTGCGGCTCGGAGAACGCCCCGCGCTGCTGGGGCGTCCAGGCGGGCACCCTGTCGTACTGGGAGGCGACCGGCGAGGTCTGGTCCCAGTCCGGCCGGATGCTGTTCGCGCTACCGCTGCGTTCGATCGACTCGGCACTCGACTGAGGCACCCCGGCTGAGGCGCCCCAAAGGGGCGCGGGGAACTGCGCGACCGGCCACGACGATCCCCGCAGACGCCGACGACACATCGCCGGCACCTTCTGTCGCGGCAATCCCAGCCACCGAGGCACCCCCAGCGGAGCGCTCGGGCACAGATCGACAGATCGGCCACCCGGATGATTCCCTGACCGACATGCCCAACATCCCCGTGACCACCTGGTCCCTGGAACAGACCTCCCCCACCGACCTCCTCCCGGCCCAAGCCCCGCAGGGCGACGTACGGATCGTCCGGGCCGAGGTACCTTCGCCCGAGTTCAGCCGGTTCCTGTACGCCTCCGTCGGCGGCGACATCCAGTGGATCGACCGGCTCGGCTGGACGTACGCGCGGTGGCAGGAGCATCTGGAGCGGCCCGGGGTGGAGACGTGGGTCGCCCACGACCGGGGGACGCCGGCCGGATACGTGGAGCTGGAGCCGCAGGACGACGGGGTCGTGGAGATCGTCTACTTCGGCCTGATTCCGGCCTTCCGCGGCCGGCGCATCGGCGGCCATCTGCTGTCGTACGGCGTCGCCCGCGCCTGGGATCTCGCGGACCGCTGGCCGGGGCTGGCGCAGACGAAGCGGGTGTGGCTGCATACGTGCAGCAAGGACGGAGAGCACGCCATGGACAACTATCTGCGGCGTGGCTTCCGGCTCTTCGACACCAAGGTGGAGGAGGAGAGCGAGGTGGCCGCGCCCGGTCCGTGGCCGGGGGCTTACCCTGGCTGACCAGGGCAGAAACGGCCGATTCGGGCCATGTGACCGACGACACCCTTGTCTCGAACTTCGGGACAAGGGTGTCCGCATGACGGACAAAGCTGGACTGTGTCCAGATCGCCATGACACGCTTCCGTCATGTCTGGAACTGGAATTGCCTTGGTGAGTCGGCGGCACGTCGACCTCGGCCGCATGTCCAGCGCCATCTGTCCGGCGCGCTGAGTGCATTCCCTCTGCGCCCGACACTCCCCCTTTTGTCTGATCCCGCGCAATGACGCGCATGTCTGCCCATGCGCCCGTACGCGCAGGTCAGAGCCGCATTCCCGCCTGTCCCGAAGGACGTAACAACCATGGCCGCCACCCCGCAGAAGCCTGCCGCCGCGACTCCCCGCCGCAAGGTGAGCCGTCACCGCGGTGAGGGTCAGTGGGCCGCGGGGCACTACACCCCGCTCAACGGCAACGAACAGTTCAAGAAGGACGACGACGGTCTCAATGTGCGGACACGCATTGAGACGATCTACTCCAAGCGCGGCTTCGACTCGATCGACCCCAACGACCTGCGCGGGCGGATGCGCTGGTGGGGGCTCTACACCCAGCGCCGCCCCGGGATCGACGGCGGCAAGACGGCCATCCTCGAGCCGGAGGAGCTGGACGACAAGTACTTCATGCTGCGGGTGCGGATCGACGGCGGTCGCCTCACCACCCAGCAACTGCGGGTGATCGGTGAGATCTCGCAGGAGTTCGCGCGCGGCAGCGCGGACGTCACCGACCGGCAGAACATCCAGCTGCACTGGATCCGCATCGAGGACGTGCCCGAGATCTGGGACCGGCTGGAGGCCGTCGGGCTGTCCACCACCGAGGCCTGCGGCGACTGCCCGCGTGTGGTCATCGGCTCGCCGGTCGCCGGTATCGCCGAGGACGAGATCGTCGACGGCTCCTGGGCCATCGACGAGATCCACGAGCGCTACATCGGCAGCAAGGAGTTCTCCAACCTGCCGCGCAAGTTCAAGACGGCGATCTCCGGCTCCCCGCTGCTCGACGTGGTGCACGAGATCAACGACGTCGCGTTCGTCGGTGTCGAGCACCCCGAGCACGGCCCCGGCTTCGACCTGTGGGTCGGCGGCGGCCTGTCCACCAACCCCAAGCTCGGCGTCCGGCTCGGCGCGTGGGTGCCGCTGGAGGAGGTCCCGGAGGTGTGGGCCGGTGTGGTCGGCATCTTCCGCGACTGGGGCTACCGCCGCCTGCGGACGCGCGCCCGGCTGAAGTTCCTCGTCGCCGACTGGGGCGCGGAGAAGTTCCGCCAGGTGCTGGAGGACGACTACCTGCAGCGCAAGCTGGCCGACGGCCCCGCGCCCGCCGAGCCCGTGGGCCGCTGGCGCGACCACGTCGGCGTGCACCGGCAGCAGGACGGCCGTTTCTACGTCGGCTTCGCCCCGCGCGTCGGCCGCGTCGACGGCGCCACCCTGACGAAGATCGCCGAGGTCGCCGAGGCGCACGGCTCGGGCCGGGTCCGGACCACCGTCGAACAGAAGATGATCATCCTCGATGTCGAGGAGGCACAGGTCGAGCCGCTGGTCGAGGCGCTGGAGGCGCTGGACCTGACCGCCAAGCCCTCCCCGTTCCGGCGCGGCACCATGGCCTGCACCGGCATCGAGTACTGCAAGCTCGCCATCGTCGAGACCAAGGCCCGCGGCTCCCAGCTGATCGACGAGCTGGAGCGCCGCATCCCGGAATTCGACGAGCCGATCACCATCAACCTCAACGGCTGCCCGAACGCCTGCGCCCGTATCCAGGTGGCGGACATCGGTCTCAAGGGACAGCTGGTCCTCAACGACCAGGGCGAGCAGGTCGAGGGCTTCCAGGTGCACCTCGGCGGCGCCCTGGGCCTTCAGGCCGGGTTCGGCCGCAAGGTGCGCGGTCTGAAGGTCACCGCGGAGGAGCTGCCGGACTACGTCGAGCGTGTGCTGAAGCGGTTCCAGGCGGAGCGCGAGGACGGCGAGCGGTTCGCCGCCTGGGCCGCGCGCGCCTCCGAGGAGGCCCTCTCATGAGCGAGCGGGCCGCCCCCTTCTACTGCCCCTACTGCGGCGATGAGGACCTGCGCCCGAGTGAGGCCCTTCAGGGCGGTCACGGCGCGTGGGAATGCGCGGCGTGCAACCGGGCCTTTCAGCTGAAGTTCCTCGGGCTGCTCGCCCGGGGTCTTCGGCACAGCGACGCAGGGGGTAACGAGATATGACGACGGCTCAGGAAGAGCGCACGACAGCGGATCTCAAGGCGCTCGCCGAGCAGGCGGGCCGTGACCTGGAGGACGCCTCCGCGCTGGAGATCCTCCAGTGGGCGGCGGACACCTTCGGCAAGCGTTTCTGTGTGACGTCCTCCATGGAGGACGCGGTGGTCGCCCACCTCGCCTCCCGTGCGCTGCCCGGTGTCGACGTCGTGTTCCTAGACACCGGCTACCACTTCGAGGAGACCATCGGCACCCGCGACGCGGTCGAGGCCGTGATGGACGTCAACGTCATCACGCTCACCCCGCTGCAGACGGTCGCCGAGCAGGACGCGCAGTACGGCCCCCGGCTGCACGACCGCGACCCCGACCTGTGCTGCAAGCTGCGCAAGGTCGAGCCGCTGGAGCGAGGGCTCAAGGGCTACGTGGCCTGGGCGACGGGTCTGCGCCGCGACGAGTCCCCGACCCGGGCGAACACCCCGGTCGTCGGCTGGGACGAGAAGCGGCAGAAGGTGAAGATCTCCCCGATCGCCCGCTGGACCCAGGACGACGTGGACGCCTACGTCGCCGAGCACGGCGTCCTGACGAACCCGCTCCTGATGGACGGCTACGCGTCCGTCGGCTGCGCCCCCTGCACCCGCCGTGTCCTGGAGGGCGAGGACGCCCGCGCCGGCCGCTGGGCGGGCCGCGGCAAGACCGAGTGCGGGCTGCACGGATGACCGCGCACGCCTTCGAGGCGGACACAGGACTTCACACGGCGTCCACAGCTCCCGCTGCTACTGCTGTGACGGAAGCGACCACTGCGACCCAGGAGAACCACGTGACGAGCGGAGCCACCGTCTGGCTCACGGGTCTGCCGAGCGCCGGCAAGACCACCATCGCCTACGAGCTGGCCGGCCGGCTGCGCGAGGAGGGCCACCGCGTCGAGGTGCTCGACGGCGACGAGATCCGCGAGTTCATCTCGGCGGGCCTCGGCTTCAGCCGCGAGGACCGGCACACCAACGTGCAGCGCATCGGCTTCGTCGCCGAACTCCTCGCCCGCAACGGCGTGCTCGCCCTCGTCCCGGTCATCGCGCCCTACACGGACAGCCGCGACGCGGTGCGCAAGCGGCACCAGCAGCACGGCACGCCGTACGTGGAGATCCATGTGGCGACGCCCGTCGACGTGTGCTCCGTACGCGATGTGAAGGGTCTGTACGCCAAGCAGGCCGCGGGCGAGCTCAAGGGGCTCACCGGGGTCGACGACCCGTACGAGGAGCCCGAGTCGCCCGATCTGCGCATCGAGTCCCAGAACCAGACCGTGCAGGAGTCCGCGGCGTCCGTGTACGCCCTGCTCAGCGAAAGGGGTTTGGCATGACGACCACCGTCGCCACGGTGAAGGGGGGCGAAGGGGGCACGGATTCCCCGTACGCCCTCTCGCACCTGGACGCGCTGGAGTCCGAGGCCGTGCACATCTTCCGCGAGGTCGCGGGCGAGTTCGAGCGGCCGGTGATCCTGTTCTCCGGCGGCAAGGACTCCATCGTCATGCTGCACCTGGCGCTGAAGGCGTTCGCTCCGGCGGCGATCCCCTTCTCGCTGCTGCACGTCGACACCGGGCACAACTTCCCCGAGGTCATCGAGTACCGGGACCGCACGGTCGCCAAGCACAACCTGCGGCTGCATGTCGCGTCGGTGCAGGACTACATCGACCGCGGGGTGCTCAAGGAGCGCCCGGACGGCACCCGCAACCCGCTGCAGACGCTGCCGCTGACCGAGAAGATCCAGAGCGAGAAGTTCGACGCGGTCTTCGGCGGCGGGCGGCGCGACGAGGAGAAGGCGCGGGCCAAGGAGCGCGTCTTCTCGCTGCGGGACGAGTTCTCGCAGTGGGACCCGCGCCGGCAGCGGCCCGAGCTGTGGAACCTGTACAACGGCCGCCACGCGCCCGGCGAGCACGTCCGTGTCTTCCCGCTGTCCAACTGGACCGAGCTGGACGTCTGGCAGTACATCGCCCGCGAGGGCATCGAGCTGCCGGAGATCTACTTCGCGCACGAGCGTGAGGTCTTCAAGCGCGCCGGTATGTGGCTGACGGCCGGCGAGTGGGGCGGGCCGAAGGACGGCGAGAGCGTCGAGAAGCGGCTCGTCCGCTACCGGACCGTGGGCGACATGTCCTGCACGGGTGCCGTGGACTCCGACGCGGTGACGCTGGAGCAGGTCATCACCGAGATCGCCGCGTCCCGGCTCACCGAGCGCGGCGCCACCCGCGCCGACGACAAGCTCTCCGAGGCCGCGATGGAAGACCGTAAGCGCGAGGGGTACTTCTAAGCATGAGCACGACGACGACCGAGGAGCTCTCGGCCACCACCCTGCTGCGGTTCGCCACCGCGGGCTCCGTCGACGACGGCAAGTCCACCCTTGTCGGCCGGCTGCTGCACGACTCCAAGTCGGTGCTGGTCGACCAGCTGGAGGCCGTGGAGCGCGCCTCGGCGAGCCGCGGACAGGACGCCCCCGACCTCGCGCTGCTGACGGACGGCCTGCGGGCCGAGCGGGAGCAGGGCATCACGATCGACGTGGCGTACCGTTACTTCGCCACGCCCCGGCGCCGGTTCATCCTCGCCGACACGCCGGGCCATGTGCAGTACACGCGCAACATGGTCACGGGCGCCTCGACGGCCGAGCTGACGGTGATCCTGGTCGACGCCCGCAACGGCGTCGTCGAGCAGACCCGCCGGCACGCGGCGATCGCCGCGCTGCTGCGCGTGCCGCACGTCGTCCTCGCCGTGAACAAGATGGACCTGGTCGAGTACCAGGAGTCCGTCTTCGCGGCCATCGCCGAGGAGTTCACGGCGTACGCCACCGAGCTGGGCGTCCCGGAGGTCACCGCGATCCCGATCTCGGCGCTCGCCGGTGACAACGTCGTGGAGCCGTCCGCCAACATGGACTGGTACGGCGGCCCGACCGTCCTGGAGCACCTGGAGACGGTGCCGGTCACCCACGACCTGCGCCACTGCCACGCCCGGCTGCCCGTGCAGTACGTGATCCGCCCGCAGACCGCCGAGCACCCGGACTACCGGGGCTACGCCGGCCAGATCGCGGCCGGTTCCTTCCGCGTCGGCGAGTCGGTGACCGTGCTGCCGTCGGGCCGTACGTCGAAGATCTCCGGCATCGACGTGCTGGGCAAGCCGGTCGACGTCGCCTGGACCACCCAGTCGGTGACCGTCCTGCTGGAGGACGACATCGACATCTCGCGCGGTGACCTGCTCGTGCCGACCAAGGACGCTCCCGCGACCACGCAGGACATCGAGGCCACGGTCTGCCATGTCGCCGACGCCCCGCTGACCGTCAACCACCGGGTGCTGCTCAAGCACGGCACCCGCACGGTCAAGGCGATCGTCAAGGACATCCCGTCCCGGCTCACGCTCGACGACCTGTCCCTGCACCCGCACCCGGGCCAGCTCGTCGCCAACGACATCGGCCGCGTGAAGATCCGCACCGCCGAGCCGCTGCCCGTCGACTCCTACGCCGACTCCCGCCGCACCGGCTCGTTCATCCTGATCGACCCGGGTGACGGCACCACGCTCACCGCGGGCATGGTCGGCGAGTCGTTCGCCTCGCCGGAGCCGGTCAAGGACGAGGCCGAGGACGACGGGTGGGACTTCTGACATGACGTCCCACGACTACTACTCCACGTTCGCGAAGGAGGGCGGCCGCGTCGGCAGCGGCGCCCTCGGGAGCGGGCAGGGCGGAGTGCCGCGATGTGTGCGCTGACCCGCGCGCACCGCATGCGCGCCGCTCCGCACGAACCTGCCGACTCCCCGGCCACGACCTGACACGGGCGTGCGAGCCGGGCCACCGAGAGGAACACCTCCCGTGCCTGCCACCCCCGCCGTGCGACGGCTCCTCGCCGTCCTGGTCTCGCTCCCGCTGCTCGCCCTCGCGGCGTGCGGCTACGGCTCCCAGGCCAGGGAGAACACCGAGCAGGCCATCGCCGGGGCGCCCAAGGTGGACGGGCTGGACTCGGTGAGGATCGGCTACTTCGGGAACCTCACCCACGCCACCGCGCTGGTCGGCCGGCAGGAGGGGATGTTCCAGAAGGAACTGGGCGGGACGAAGGCGGAGTACGCGACGTTCAGCGCCGGTCCCTCCGAGATCGAGGCGCTGAACTCCAAGTCCATCGACATCGGCTGGATCGGCCCCTCCCCCGCCATCAACGGCTACATCAAGTCGAACGGCCAGAACCTGCGCATCATCTCCGGTTCGGCCTCGGGCGGGGTGAAGCTGGTCGTCAACCCGGAGAAGATCAAGTCCCTGAAGGACGTCAAGGGCAAGAAGATCGCCACGCCGCAGCTCGGCAACACCCAGGACGTGGCGTTCCTCAACTGGGTCTCCGAGCAGGGCTGGAAGGTCGACGCGGAGAGCGGCCAGGGTGACGTCTCCGTAGTCCGCACCGACAACAAGATCACGCCCGACGCCTACAAGTCCGGCTCGATCGACGGCGCGTGGGTGCCGGAGCCGACCGCGTCCAAGCTGGTCGCCGAGGGCGGCAAGGTGCTGCTCGACGAGGCCGACCTGTGGCCCGACAAGAAGTTCGTGATCACGAACGTCATCGTGTCGCAGAGCTTCCTGAAGGAGCACCCGAAGGCCGTGGAGGCCGTGCTGCGGGCCTCGGTGAAGACCAACAAGTGGATCGCCGACCACCCGGAGCAGGCGAAGACCGCGGCCAACGCGCAGCTGAAGGCCGACACGGGCAAGCCGCTGCCGGCTGACGTCATCGATCCGGCGTGGAAGTCGATCCAGGTCACCGACGACCCGCTGGCGGCCACGCTCGGCACGGAGGCGGAGCACGCGGTCAAGGCCGGTCTGCTGCAGAAGCCGGACCTGACCGGCATCTACGACCTGGCACCGCTGAACAAGGTCCTCAAGGCCGAGGGCGAACCCGAGGTCGACGACGCCGGTCTCGGCGCGAAGTAAGGCACCGATTCCGATGAGTTCCCAGGAGGTGACGACCGTGGCAACCGCCCTCGCCAAGGCCGCCGACACGGATGCGTCCGTGGAGCACGCCGCGCGCATCGAGCATGTCTCGAAGTCCTTCGCCGGCCCCGCCGGGCAGCAGCTCGTCCTCGACGACATCACGCTCGATGTCGCGCCCGGCGAGTTCGTCACCCTCCTCGGGGCGTCCGGCTGCGGCAAGTCGACCCTGCTGAACCTGGTGGCCGGTCTCGACCGGCCCAGCGCGGGCAGCATCACCACCGACGGCCGGCCGGCGCTGATGTTCCAGGAGCACGCCCTCTTCCCGTGGCTGACCGCGGGCAAGAACATCGAACTCGCGCTCAAGCTCAGGGGCGTCCCCAAGGCGGAGCGACGCGGCCGGGCCGAGGAGCTGCTGGAACTCGTCCGGCTGAAGGGCGCGTACGGCAAGCGGGTGCACGAACTCTCCGGCGGTATGCGCCAGCGCGTCGCCATGGCGCGGGCCCTCGCCCAGGACAGCAAGCTGCTGCTGATGGACGAGCCGTTCGCCGCGCTCGACGCGATCACGCGGGACGTGCTGCACGACGAGCTGACCCGTATCTGGCGGGAGACGCAGCTGTCCGTCCTGTTCGTCACGCACAACGTGCGTGAGGCCGTCCGGCTCGCGCAGCGCGTCGTGCTGCTGTCCTCCCGTCCGGGCCGGGTCGCCCGCGAGTGGACGGTCGGCATTCCGCAGCCGCGTCGCATCGAGGACGCCGCGGTGGCGGAGCTGTCCCGGGAGATCACCGAAGAACTGCGTGGGGAGATCCGCCGTCATGGCCAGCACTGAGACGAACGCCGCCCCGAAGGACGGCAACGATCTCGCCGGACTCGAAGCCGGGCTGGACGCCCTGGAGACGGTCCAGACGAGCCGTACGCCGTTCCGCAGGACGCTGACGCAGAAGATCCTGCCGCCGGTCGTCGCCATCGCCCTGGTGCTGGCCGTCTGGCAGTTCCTGGTGTCGTCCGGGGTCGCCGACGACCCGACCAAGCTGCCCGCGCCGGCCGACGTGTGGGGCGAGCTGCGCACGGCGTGGCTTGAGGGCACGCTCCACGAATACGTCTGGACGTCCGTCTCACGCGGTCTGCTCGGCTTCCTGTTCGCGCTGGCGATCGGCACGCCGCTGGGTCTGCTGGTGGCGCGTGTCCGTTTCGTGCGGGCGGCGATCGGGCCGATCCTGTCGGGTCTGCAGTCGCTGCCGTCCGTCGCGTGGGTGCCGCCGGCCGTGATCTGGCTGGGCCTGAACGACCGGATGATGTTCGCGGTGATTCTGCTCGGGGCGGTCCCCTCGATCGCCAACGGCCTGGTGTCGGGCGTGGACCAGGTTCCGCCGCTGTTCCTGCGAGCGGGCCGCACGCTGGGCGCGACCGGGCTGAAGGGCACCTGGCACATCGTGATGCCGGCCGCGCTGCCGGGCTATCTGGCCGGTCTGAAGCAGGGCTGGGCCTTCTCCTGGCGGTCCCTGATGGCCGCGGAGATCATCGCCTCCTCCCCCGACCTGGGTGTGGGCCTGGGCCAGCTCCTCGAGAACGGCCGCAACACCAGCTCCATGTCCATGGTCTTCTTCGCCATCCTGCTCATCCTGATCGTCGGCATCGCCATCGACCTGCTGATCTTCAGCCCGCTGGAGCGGTGGGTGCTGCGCAGCCGCGGTCTGCTGGCAAGGAGCTGAAGTCCTGTGTCCACGAAGCCGGTTCTCCTCGTCATCGCCCACGGCAGCCGTGATCCGCGGCATGCCGCGACGGTGCATGCCCTCGTACGCCGGGTGCGGTCGCTGCGGCCGGACGTGCGGGTGGAGACCGGCTTCCTGGACTTCAACATCCCGTCGGTGCAGGGGGTGCTGGAGTCGCTGGCGGCGGAGGGTGTCCGGGACGTCGTGGCTCTCCCCCTGCTGCTGACACGCGCGTTCCACGCGAAGGCCGACATCCCGGCGGTCCTGCGGGCGGCACCGCCGCAGCTCCGCATCCGCCAGGCCGAGGTGCTGGGACCGTCGCCGCTGCTCCTGTCCGCGCTGGAACGGCGGCTGTACGAGGCGGGCTTGACGCCCGCCGACAAGTCCTCGACCGGGGTCGTGCTGGCCTCGGCGGGGTCCACCGACCCGGAGGCGATCGCAGTGATCGCAGAAATCGCGCGGGAGTGGCGGCACACCGGTTGGTGCGCCGTGCGGCCTGCGTTCGCCTCCGCTGGTTCTCCCGCGGGGTTCCCCCGCACCGAGGACGCGGTGCGTGCGCTCCGCGAACTCGGCTGCGAGCGGGTGGCTGTGGCGCCGTACGTGCTGGCTCCCGGCTTCCTGCCGGACCGCATCGCGCGCGGGGCGGCCGAGGCGGATGTGCTGGCGGATGTGCTGGGGGCGGCGCCCGAGGTGGCGCGGGTACTGCTGGAACGGTACGAGGCTGCCGGGGTGCCGGTGCTGGCGGCGGTGGGGGCCTAGTACCTCCGGCGGTTGGGTGCGGGTGCGCCTCTCGGCGCCGGTCCGCATCAACCGACGCCGCGCCGGGGCCACGCCGGCGGCAGCCAGGTCGCGGCTGGTCAGCGCCCGCTTCGATTCGGAAAAACCGCCTCCCCCAGGCGTAGGGATCTGCTGGGATGGTCCCTCGAAGAGCTATCGGGGGAGCGGCGCACGTGGCGGGACGCGAGTTCGGGCATCACCTGGGGCTGCCACGGGCACTGTCCGGGCTGCCGTTGAGCCCGCTCGTCCCGGGTTACGCCGAGCTCGCCACCGCGCAGCACGCGGCCGGGTTACGGCACCTGGGCGAAGCGCTGCTGCCACCGGGCAGCGGAGGGTTACGCGTGCTCGACGGGCTGTACATACCGTCCGGGCCGCGCGGTCGGCGGCGCGTGGACGGCACGCTGCTGGACGACCTCGCCCGCGCCGGCACCCCGACGGCCCCCGTCGCGGCGCTGCTCGCCGAGCTGCACCGCCGTGATCCGCAGGCGCCTCGCAGGGTCGTGCTGTATCAGTTGATCGGTCTGCTGCAGGAGCGGGATCAGGGTGAACGCCCACGTCTCGCCCTGGAGTCGGGGGTGCACCCGGACGAGGTGGCGGGGTTGGTGGCGGCGGCACGGCTGCGGTCCACCCTCAGCCGGCAGCAGCGCGACGCCGCCGAATCCCTCGCCGATGCCTGGGCACGGCACCGGCTGCACCGGACCCGGGCCTTGCTGGACCGGTTGCCGCAGGAGCGTACCGATCCGGCGCTGGAGGCGCTGCGGGGCGCGCTGGCCGTCCGGATGGGCGCTGTTGAGGCTGCCCTGCGTGCGGCCCGGGAGGCCGAGGGACGCGGGGACTCCGAGCGGGCGGCCGAGGAGTTGCTGCGCGCACTGTACGAGGCCGTCGACGACCGGCGGGCCCTGCGCGGGCTGGTCCGGCACCACGGGGGCCGGTCCGGGCGGCGGACTCCCCTGCGCGCCGAACTCGGCGCGGACCACGTCGCGTTGACCTGGCCGAAAACGGAAGCGGAAACGGATCCGGATACGGGCACCGGCACGCGCACGGGTACCGGTACGGACACGGGAGGCGACGGCGACTGGCTCGTTCTGTGCCTGTACCGGGACGGGCGCGGTGTCCCCAAGGTCCGCGAGGTGGCGAGGCACAGTGGCGGGACCGGGACCGCGCGGGACGCCGCCGTCGCACTCGGCGCCGTCGTTCGGTACGCCGCCCTCCCGCTGCGCGACGGACGCGTGGCCGGGCCGCCGCTCGTCTCGCGCCGGGTGCTCGTCGCCCCGGAGGTGGAGGGGCTGACGCTCAGGGACGGGCCCGAGCGGATCGAGGGCTCCTGGCGGCGGCCGAGCGGCGCCGCGGAGGTGACGGTCGAGCGGACCGGGCCGGACGGGAGCAGCGAGCAACTGCCGTGTCGGGAGGACGGGTTCACGGCCACCGGGCTCGCCGTCGGCGACCACGCCATCCGCGTCGTCTGCCACTACCGGGCGCCCGGTGGGGCCCTGGTCCCCTCCCCCGGCGTCCGCGCCACCCGTACCGTCCACCCCTGGCCCGAACCCGTCCGGACCCTCACCGCGCGCCCCGACGGCACGGCCCTGCGGTTCGACTGGACCGGCGCGCGGGGCGCCGACGTCCACCTGGTCCGGTGGCCCGGCGAGGCACCGGCCCCCGGCAGCGAACTGCGCACCGACCGGCTCCCCGCCCGGCTCGACCGGGCCGGCGTGCTGGATCCGCCGCCCGCCGGGTTCACGCGGGTTGCCGCCGTCGCCGTGGTCGGTGAGCGTGCGCTCGCCGGTCCCGTCGTCGACGTCGAGGTGCTGCGCCCGGTGACCGGGCTCACCGCCCAGCGGCTCCCGGAGGGGCAGGCCGCGGTCACGCTCGACTGGCCCGACGAGATCGGTCATCTGCTCGTGAGCTGGGAGGCCCCGCACGGGCAGGCGGGTGCCGGTGGGCGGCGTACCGTCACCGCCCACGCCTACCGTCGCGGCGGACTGCGGCTGCCCGTCGGCCCGGGCGGCGTACTGATCCGGGCCTCGACCGCTCCGCAGGCGACCGGCGCCGTCGTCGTACCGGCCGTGGCAGCCGAGGTCGTACTGCCGCCGGACACCACGATCGGGTACCAACTCGTGCGCCCGCCACGCCGGTTCCTCGGCCGTGGCCGTGCCGTGCTGCGCGTCACGCTCTCCGCCCCCTGCGGCCATACGGGCGTCCCCGAGTTCGTGTGCGTCGCGCGCAGCGGCACCCTCCGCCCGCGCAGCGCGACCGACGGCACCACCGTGCTGCGCGTCCCCGCCACCGATCTGACCCGCCACGGCACGGTCGAGCAGGAGCTGCCGGCCGCGCCCTGCCCGGCCCCGTACACCCTGCGCGGCTTCCTGCTGGGTGAGCACGCGGGCGCCGTACGCCTCGAAGAACCGTCCCCCGCGACCCTGGTGGTGCGCTGAGTCATGACGACCGTGATCTGCCCCTACTGCTTCGACCGCGCGTCCGCGGCCAAGCTGCCCTACCGCTGTCTGATGACGCCGAGCGGCGTGCGGGGCGGCACCCCGTGCGGCCCCCGACGCGACGACATATGGGCGGGGTTCATGGGGCCCGGCGTGCCCCCGGCGGCCCGGATGCGCGGCCCTGTCTTCACCCCGGCCCGCAGGATCCCCGCGCTGGGCGGCGGGCGGCGCGGCGGCAGCAGCGTGCCGTGCCCGGACTGCGGGGTGCCCACGCCGGTGCGGGTCTGCCGGGCCTGTCACAGCGATCTGCCGAGCGACTACTGCGACCAGGACAGCCGGATCATCGCGCTGGTCGGCGCGAAGGCCTCCGGCAAGAGCACCTATGTGTCCGTACTGGTCAACGAGTTGAACCAGCGTGTGGGGCAGGCCTTTCACGCCTCGCTGGCCGCGATGGGGCAGACCACCCAGCAGCGGGACAAGGAGATGGCCGAGGACCTGTACGAGCGGCTGCGGCTGCCGGACGCCACCCGCCCGGCCGCCCTCGGCTTCAACGACCCGCTGCTGTACCGGCTCAGCGTGCCCAGACGCGGCCGGCCGGGCTCCGGCACCCGGCACACCACGCTGGTGTTCTTCGACGCGGCGGGCGAGGACCTCGCGGGCGCCGAGGCGATGGACCGCTACACCCGCTATCTCAGCGCCGCCGACGGCATCGTCCTGCTCGTAGATCCGCTCCAACTCGGGTCGGTGCGGGACCGGTTGCCCGTGCACGACGGTCCTCCGCTGCCCGTCGTCGAGACCCCGCCGCAGCAGATCGCAGCCGACCTGGCCGCCCAGCTGCGCGCCCACGGCAAGGGCGGCTCCCGCGGCCGGGTGTCCACGCCGATCGCGGTCGCCGTCACCAAGACGGACATGCTCAAGTCGCTGCTCGATCCGCACTCGCCGGTGCTGCGCAACGCACCGCACACCGACGGCCGGTTCGACGAGGACGACCGGCTCGCCGTGCACGAGGAGATCCGCTCGTTGATGGCCGACTGGGACTCGGGCGCACTCGTACGGCAACTGGAGCTGGACTTCGCCGAGTTGTCGCTGTTCGGGCTGTCGGCGCTCGGTGCGCCGCCGCCCGCCGAGGCGCCCGCGGACGTACCGAAGTCGGGGCCGCAGCCGGTGCGGGTGGAGGACCCGCTGCTGTGGCTGCTGGCCCGCCGGGGGCTGCTGCCCGTGCGGTCCACCGCGAAGGGACGCGCGGGGAAGGGACGTGCCAAGTGACCCTCGCCCAACTGCACTACACCTCGGCGCCCCCCGGACCCGACGGTTCGGGGTTCCGGTTCACCGCGGTCAGTGCCGGCCTCCCGCAGGGGCTGCTGCGGGAGGCCGAGCAGCTCATCGGCTACGAGCCCCCGCGCGACTTCCCGGCCCGCCCTGATGCCGAGCAGCTCAAGAGCTTCCCGAAGGCCTTCGGCTTCTCCGAACTCGCCGACGGCAGCCGCCTGTTGAGCCGTGCGGTCTACACCGGGGCGGACTACAGCGGTCGTTGGGGCAACTTCCACGCACACGCGCTGCATCTGCCGCCGGGGGCCCGGCTGCCGGACGGTGCGCTGCCGATCACGGCCTGGGAGTCGCCGCGCTGGGCCGACAGCACGCCGCCGGGCGGCCGTCCCGTTCCGATCGACCGCTTCGAGCCGTCCGGGCTGCTCCGCAGGGACGGCCTGATCGCGTTCGCCGTGTCCCGGTCCGACCGCCTGGCCGCGTTCTTCGCCGATCTGCGGGCGCTGACGGAGGACCCCGACGCCGCCCAGATCGTCCTCGTCGAGCACGACAGCGCGGACGTCGCCCAGTGGATCGCGCTCGCCTGCACGGTCCTGCCGCGCGAGCAGGCCCACCGGCTGACGTTCACCACCTACACCCGCCGTCCACAGCAGGCCCGCCAGCAGATCATCGGCGTCCTGCCGTCCTGCGAGCCGGTCGCCCACGACCACCGCTACCGGGTCCACGACTGTACGGCCGGGTCGGCGCCGGAACGGGTGGCACAGCCGGACACGGACGCGTGGGCCGGGATCTGCGCGCAGATCTGGTGCGCCGGGCGCCCCGACCTGTTCCGCGACACCTCCGCGGAGACCGGGCCACTGGCGGTGGCCGCGCTGGTGGCGGGCGTCGAGCTGGACACGGCAGGGCGTACGGCGGCTGCGCGGTGGGCGGTCGACCACGCGGCCACGCTCGCGGACGACAGGGTGACGGCGCTGGTGGGGGCCTTGTGCGAGGGGGGCGCGCACATCAGCGACCGGGAGGCGCCCGCCGGTGGCGAACCGGCCGCGCTCGCCGCCCTGTTGGCCCGGCTGGAGGGCCGGCTGCCGAGCGTCGTGACCGCGCCCCTCGCGGCGCGGGTGCTGGTCTCGGCCGTACGGGAGCGCGGGCCGATGCCCGCGTTGCGTGCCGGGTCGCTGACGGCGGAGGCCCAGGCGAGGCTGGCCCGGGAGCTGGCGCCCGCGCTGCGGGCCGGGATCGCCGACGAGCGGGAACCGGCCACCGGCCGCCCCCTGGCCCTGCTGCGGACAGCGGACCTGCTGGACATCGACTGCCAGGACCTGCTTCCGGAACTGGCGGGACGACTGGCCCGGGGCCTGGTCGCGGAGCCCTCCGCGGGCACGTCGGGTGGGCCGGCCGAAGGAACTGCCGGGAACGGGGCGGGCGACGCGTCGTGGTACGGCGCTCGGCCCCCTCTGACCGACGGCTCCGCCCGGACTCCCGGCGGCAGTTCCGGCCGCGGCGGCCCCGCCGACCGCGCGGATCGCACGTCGGCCACCGGCGCCGGTCGTCCCACGGGCGACGTCTGGTGGAGCCAGGCTCCGCACGACGGCGCCGGCAGGACGCCGGCCGGCGGTTCGGGCCGCACTCGGTCCGACCATGTCGGTGGTACCCACGCCGACAGTCAGGGCCGTGCCTCCGCCGACGGCCCGGGCCACCCGACAGCCGACAGCCTCCACCCCGCCGCCACCCTGGCGGGCGACCCGCCCGCGCACCCCCCGTCGCCCTGTCCTCCCGCTCTGCTCGACGCCGTGCAGGAGCACCCGGCCCTGCGCATCGCCCTGTTCGGCGCCCTGAACGCGCTGGCCGCGGCCGATCCTCCCCGTGTGGCGCGGACGCTGGCCGGGGTGGGGCTGCCCGTGGAGGGGGAGACCACGTTCCCGCATCTGCGGATGTGCGTCATGGCCGGCGAGCCCGGGGGCGGGCCGGGCGGTGACCGGCTCGGCCGGTTCCACGGTGTCCTGCGCACCGCGGGCGTGTCACCGCACGCCGACACGGCGGTCCTGCGCACCGCGCTCGGGCTGGTGTGGTCCGGCGAGCTGCCGACGGGCCAGGAGGGGAGCCTGCTCCTCAACCAGCTCGGGTCGGACATCCACCGCGCGGCCGGCACCCGGGACATACTGATCGACACCGCGCTCGCCGCGCCCCCGGACGACCCCGACGTCCCCGTGCTCGCCGTCGACCTGCTGCGCTGCTTCCCCACGGAGCTGCGGCCCGGGCAGCGCGCGGCCCTGCTCCTGCTGGAGTTCGCCGGTCTGCTCGGCACCGACGGTGAGGGCGAGGACTGGGTCGGCCGGGCGCTGGCGCTGCGGGACGGCGCGGCCGAACCCGTTCCGGAGACGGTGATGGAGCGGGTGTTCGACGCCCTGGCGCGGCGGCTCGTCCTGGGGCCGGGGCCCGAGAGCGAGCTGTACCCGTTGGCCAGGGCGGCCGAGCCGCGGCTGCTCGCGGCGTACGAGCGGGTGGGCCGCTCGGACCGGGTGGGCGACCGGCTGCGGACGGTGCCGTCGTATGCCGCCGCCTGCTTCAGTGCGTGGAGCGCCTTCGCGGGGACCCGCCCGGAGTGGGACGAGACGCGGACGGCCCTGCTGACGAAGGTGCTGCGGCCGATCGTGCGGGCGCTGCCCGCCGAGGACGTCACCGCGATCGAGGAGGCCCTCGGCCGCACGGGCCGCGGCAGGCTGGACGCGTTCCGCACCTGGAACCGGCCCGGCGCCCTGGGCCGTCTCGCCGGCCGCCTGTCCGGGCGCGGCCGCCGCGGCACGGACCATCCGCAGGTGTGGTCCGGGGACGTGGAACCGCCGGCAGAAGGGCCGCGCCGATGAGTCCCGTGAACACGCTCACTCTGTCTCTCCCGCTGTTCCTCCTGCTCGGTTCGTCCCTCGCCCTCGCCGTCGGACTCTGCCTCTTCCGCCTGCTGTGGCATTTCCTCGGCAGGGGCGTCGGGGCCGTCTGGCGGGGGCTCGGGCCGTGGCACGCGGGGCAGCGGGACCAGCGGGTGCCGGGGGTGGGGGCCGGGGAGCCCGCGCATCCGGGGTACTGGTGGCGGCAGATGTGGGTGGACGCCGTCTCGGCCGCCGGGTACGGGATGCGGGTCGTCTGGACCGCTGTCCGCGACCCCTGGATGGGGCGCTTCGTACGGAACCTGTTCCACGGGCGGCGCCCTTCGGGACTGCGCGGCAGCTCGCCGGTGTCCCGGTTCCTGCTGGTCGTGTCCGTCGCCCCCGGCGTCGCCCTGGGCGCGCTGCTCGGGGCCGCGCTCGCCACCGTCGTCCTCGGCGTCGTCCATGCCGTGTTCGCGCTGCTGCTCGGGCTGGTCTGGCTCGGCTGCGCGGCGGCGGTGCCGGTGCTGCGGGGTGTGGAGCGGGGGTGGCTGCTGGTGCGCGGGGTGCGCGTCAAGTGTCCGTATCCCGGCTGCTATCGGGCGGTGCCGCTGGCCGTGCACCGATGCCCGAACTGCCGGGCCGAGCATCGTCTGCTGCGGCCGGGACGGTACGGCGTCCTGCGGCATGTGTGCGGATGCGGGCACCGGCTGCCGGCGGCCCGGCTCTCGGGCCGCGGGAAGCTGACCGCGCTGTGCCCGCACTGCGCCCGGCCCCTGCCGAAGACGGCCGGTACCACCCGGGTCGTGCACGCGCCGCTGGTCGGCGGGACGTCGTCGGGCAAGACGATGCTGATGGCGGCGATGGTGGAGGGCCTGCACGCGTGGGCGCGGCGCGGCGATCTGACCGTCGCGTACGCCTCCGCCGAGGACAAGCGCACGGCCACCGACCTCAACCAGGAGCTGAGGCAGGCGGGCTGGGCCCACGCCACAACCGGGGGCCAGCCGCGTGCCCTGATGCTCACCGTGACGCGCGGGCGGCAGCGCCGGCTGCTGTACCTGTACGACCCGATGGGCGAGTCGGTGAGCGACGCCGAACGCGTCCGCGCCCAGCAGTACTTGGCGCACGCGGACGGCATCGTGCTGGTCGCCGATGTGCTGGCCGACCCCAAGGTGCGCGGCAGGCTGAGTGACGAGGACGCCCGGCGGGCCGGGGACGCCCGCCCCTCGCCGCAGGGGCCCTGGGAGACGTATCAGCGGCTGATCGGCGAGCTCACGGCGCTGGCCGGCCGGCGCGGGCGGCTGTCGGTGGCGGCGGTCGTCACCAAACGGGACGTGCTGGACCAGCTGAGCTCGCTGCCCGTGGCCGGTGCGCGGATCGACGGCTGGCTGGAGGAGATCGGCCTGGGCGGCCTCGTACGCGCCCTCGGGCACGATTTCCGCTCGGCGCGCTACTGGGCCGTCAGCGCCCATGCCGCCACCGGGACCGGCCCGCTGGAGCCCGAGCAGCGCAGGGCCGCCGAGCCGGTGCTGTGGCTGCTCGCGGCCTCGGGGCTGCGGACCGGGGCGCTGATCGGGCCGGACGGCGGGACGGGCGGCAAGGAGCGCAGGCTGCGGCTGCGCGGCACCGGCGAGAAGGAGAGGAAGTACAGCACGGCATGAACCAGGTGACCGGACCGATCGGGCGGGGACGGCGCATGGCGGCGGGCCTGTTCGTCGCCTCGCTCGTCCTGACGGCGGCCGCCGTGGCCCTGCTCGCGCTGTGGCTGCTGCCCTGATCGACCATCAAGAACATCAAGGGATATCGACCACAGGAAAGGACAAGCTTCAGTGAGTGACATTCCCGGCGGGCCCATGGCGAACCGGCCGGTCCACTTCATCTGGCTGCTCGACTGCTCGTACTCGATGCAGGGCGAGAAGATCGCCAGACTCAACTACGCGATCAGGGAAGCGATTCCCGAGATGCGTTCGGTGGCCCACGACAACCCTGCCGCCCAACTGCTGCTGCGCACCGTGACGTTCTCCACGACGGCCCAGTGGCACCACCCGACGCCGGTGCCGGTCGACGACTTCACCTGGCAGGACGTCGAGGTGGACGGCATGACCAACCTCGGCGAGGCACTGACCCTGGTCTCGCGGGAGCTGCAGAGCCCGCCGATGCCGCAGCGGGCGCTGAAGCCGGTGCTGGCGCTGGTGTCGGACGGGGTGCCCACGGACGACTGGAAGGCGGGGCTCAAGGCGATCGACGCGACGCCGTGGGGCCGTAAGGCGGTGCGGGTCGCCATCGCGATCGGCGCCGACGCGGACCGCTCGGTGCTGCAGGAGTTCCTCGGCAACCCCGAACTGCAGCCGCTGGACGCCAACAGCCCCAAGCAGCTGGCGGCGGCGATCCGCTGGGCGTCGACCGCGGCGGTGAAGGCGGCCTCGCAGCAGATGGCGGCTTCGGCCGACTCGGCCGTGAAGCAGCCGTACGCGCCGCCGGTCCTCGACGACGACGATGACGACGACGTGTGGTGACACTCGGGGTGCGGCGCTGGGAGACGCTCGGCGACAGCGTCCAGGGGGTCAACAAGCAGCACAACCAGGACTGGTACGACTGCGCGGGCACCGGCTGCGGCGACGACCCGCTGGTGCTGGCGGTGGCCGACGGGCACGGGTCGGCCGTGCACGCGCGCAGTGGGCTCGGTGCGCGGTTCGCCGTGGACCGGTTCCTGCTGCGGGCGGCCGAGTTCGGGCGGGCCGCCCGGGACTGTCACGAGCCGGGGCGCCTCGCGCGCCTGATGACGTACGCCCGGGACGACTTCCCGCGCGCACTGGTGCACGACTGGCGTCAGGCGGCCCTCGGGCACTGGGACCGGCACCGCCCGGTCGCCGACGACGGGGCGCGGGAGCCGGAGCAGGACGAGAAGCTGGAGCTGTACGGCACCACGCTGATCGGCGCGGTGCTCACGCCGTGGCTGTTCGTGGCGTGGCAGATCGGCGACGGGGACCTGGCGGTCGTCGAGCACGACGGGGCGCTGCGCCGGCCGCTGGCGACCGGCGAGGAGGACCTCGGCGACGAGACGGAGTCGCTGTGCGGTCATGAGGCCTGGCGTGCGGTGCGGATGCACTGGGCGCCGGTGTTCGACGAGGCGCGGGTGCCGCGGCTGGTGGTGCTGTCGACGGACGGGCTGTCGAAGAGCTTCGCCTCGGCGGACGGTTACCGGGAGTTCGTCGCGGGCCTGGACGGGCGCCTGGCGGCCGAGGGCAGCGACGGGGTGCGGGGCTCGCTGCCCGGGTGGCTGCGGCAGGCCTCGCAGTACTCGGGCGACGACACGACGCTGGCGGCGGCGCTGCGGCCCGTCGGTCCGGTGGGCGAGAGCACCGGGCCCATGGAAACGGAACGGAAGACGGAGACGTAGAAGATGAGCGGCATGCTCGACAGCGGGACGCGGCTGGCTGCGGAGAACGGCGACCAGGTCGAGATCATCGACATGCTGGGCGCCGGCGGCCAGGGCGAGGTGTACCGGGTGCGGACTCCGGGCGGCGACAAGGCGCTCAAGTGGTACTACCCGACGTGTGCGACGCCCGAGCAGGAGGCGATCGTCCAGGAACTGGTCAGCCGGGACTTCGACGACGACCGGTTCCTGTGGCCTGAGGCGTACGTCAGCGCGCACCGGGGGTCGTTCGGCTATCTGATGGCGCTGCGCCCGGAGCGCTTCAAGGGGCTGCCGGACCTGTTCCGGCGCCAACTGCGCACCAGCACACGGGCGTTGCTGACGGCGTGCCTGTACACCGTGGAGGCGTATCAGGCGCTGCACTCGCGCGGTATCGCCTACCGGGACATCTCCTGGGGGAACGTCTTCTTCGATCCGGCCACGGGTGACGTGCTGGTCTGCGACAACGACAACGCGGTCGTGGAGGGCGACGTCAGCGGCATCTCGGGGACGATGAAGTTCATGGCGCCGGAGCTGGTGCGCGCCGAGCCGGGTGCGCGCCCGGGCACACAGTCCGATCTGCACTCGCTGGCCGTGCTGCTGTTCATGCTGCTGATGAACCACCATCCGCTGGAAGGCAGGCGGGAGTTGGGCATCCACTGCTTCGACGAGGCGGCGGAGAAGCGGCTGTACGGCAAGAGCCCGCTGTTCGTCTTCGACCCGGCCGACGACTCCAACGCGCCGGATCCGATGGAGCACGCGACGGTGCTCGCGACGTGGGGCGCTGCGGCGGGCACGCTCCAGGAGCTGTTCCGCCGCAGCTTCACCACCGGCCTGCACGACCCGGCGGCCCGGGTGCGCGAGTCGGAGTGGCGCAACGCGCTGCGGGCGGTGCTGGACTCGGTGGTGGAGTGCGCGTCCTGCGGCCGGCAGAACATGACGGAGCCGGGCGAGAAGCCTGCGCCGCGCGCCTGCTGGGGGTGCCGGACGCAGCTGGTGCTGCCGCCGCGCCTGACGGTGACCACGCCCCCGCCGCGCACGGAGCACCACATCCGCCTGCGTCGCGCGGCCCGCGTCCAGGCGCACCATCTGCTGCCGGAGCCGGCGCGGCACGACTGCTCGGACGCGAGCCTGGTCGCCGAACTGGTCGAACACCCCAGCAAACCGGGCCGCTTCGGCATCAAGAACCACTCGAAGGAGACCTGGACGGGCACCCGTTCCGACGGCACCCCGCAGCGGATCGGCCCCGGCCAGACGGTCCCCCTGCGCTCGGGCCTGGAGCTGGACCTCGGGGGCGGGGTGCGGGCGGTCGTACGGGCCAAGTGACGTCGGGGTACGGGTGAGGCGCCCCGCGAAGATGGGTGTGCGGGGCGCCCAGGGCCCACACCGACGCCGAGCGACGCCCAAGCCGACGGCAAGCAGGTCGCGGCTGGTCAGCGCCCGCTGTCACAACCCGAGGACGCGGCCGAGTTCCTGGACCAGGGCGAGGCTGCCGCTGCCTGCCGCCACGCCGATGCCGATGGTCTCCAGGGCGGAGCGGATACGGCCGCGGTTGGCGGGCTGGCCGTCCTGTTCGGCGCCCAGCAGCTCGCCCTGGATGATCTGCGCCTGCGGAAGGAGCGCCGGATTGTCGATCCGCAGCCGCTCGACGAGCCGCTCCGCGAGGTGCAGGACAGCGGCCGGGTCGGGGCCGTTGTTGACCTCGATGTGTCCGTGGTCGCCGATGTTGGCCGGACCGTTGATGTTGCGAATGTTGTACGTGCTCATGTCCCACCTCCTGTGATGTGCGCGGTTCAGGGCCTGGCCGGTGGCATGCCGCCGGCCGGTTGCCCGGAAGGACCGCTCCCCTGTGGTCCGGCCGGCTGGTTGATCGTGCCGCCGGCGCCGATGTTGCTGGGGCCGTTGACGTTGTTGATGTTGTAGGTCTGCGTGATGATCTGCTGCGCCTTGTCGAACGAGCTGGTGTCGATGTGGTGGTCCTTCAGGAACCGCTCGGTCGCCGTGAGCACACCCTGCTGGAGCCGGTTGAGGAAGTCCGCCGCGTCGCTGAGTTCGTTGTGCCCCGCCAGGTCCCAGTCGCCGTACCGTTCACGCAGGCTGTCGGGGGCGCCGTAGTCGTAGATGACGTGCTGCCTGCTGATGTCCCTGCGCAGCTTCCTCAGGAACTTCGCGGCACGGCGCCGCTGCCGGCTCCGCTCGCTCATGCGCCCCGGGGCGCCCTTCAGCTCGGGCCACAGGCGCAGCGTCGCATACGCGACCAGGCTCCTCCAGCGGTCGAACGGGGCCACCGGCAGCCGGTCCACCCGGTGAAAGCGGGGGCCGAGCGGCGGGATGGCGTAGACGGCGACCTCCCAGCTCAGGCTGGGCCGGTTGAGGATGGCCCGCACATACATGGACACCACCATCCGTCCGCCTTCGCCGACCCGCTCCAGGCACAGATGGGTCCGCATGGCCGCGCCGGGCTGCTGCAGGCCCGCCTGGACGAGTTGCTTGGGAATCTGGGCCCGGGGCCGCATCGTACGGTCGGGCACCAGGTCCTTGAGGAGGTAGGCGTGGCTGCCGAGGACGTAGAGCCGGTTCCGGGCGCGCAGTCCGTCCAGGCCGGAGATGCGCTCCATCTCCCGCGCCACGTAGGTGTGGAGGTCGATGGCGTCGAAGGGCCGGATCTGCAGGGTGCCGCCGCCCGGTGCCTCGGCGGGCTTGCTGACGTCGATGGGCTGCCAGACGACGACCTTCCCGAGCTGCATGTGACCGCTGCCGACGAACGGTTTGTCGAGCGCGGCGTCGTCGGTGTACGGCAGGACGTTGGCACGCTTGAGGTCGTGCAGCCAGGCCTCCGCCTCGGGTTCCACGGGCGGGGCGAGCGTCTCGGCCTTCTCCTGGCCGTGGAACACCTTCTGCGCCGTGGCACGCGCCCGGGACTCCGCGTGGTGAACCAGCCACCACGTGGCCACGAGAACGCCGATCACGCCGTAGTACCCGGCCTGGACGACCGTCCCGTGACCGCCGATCAGTCCCGACAGGACCGCGCCCAGGCTGATCACCAGCAGGGATCCGAGCGCGGCCAGTTGGCGGTCCAGGGCCTCCCGTCGCCGCGCCGCCACGCGTGCGTGCCGGGCGAGCGCCACGAAGTTGACGCCGAGGGTCAGCCCGATCGCGTTCAGCCGGTCCCCGGTCAGGTCGCGGTCGACCTCGAAGGCGAGGTCGTCGTCCAGATGAACCGAGGCACACAGCCGCCGGGTCACCCCGTCCTTGCGGTACTGCGGCAACACCGGCAACGCTCTGCCCGCCACGGTGACCTGCCCTTCCTGCCGAACTCGCGGGCTTCACCTTAGGGACAACGACTCCTGGATGTCTCGGAGTTCGGAAAGTCACGCCGAGCTGGTCAGCGCCCCACTAGTCGAAGGACAGTCCGCCCGTGCGGGTCCGCTTGAGTTCGAAGAAGTCGGGGTCGTTCGCCAGCACCCGGAAACCGTCGAAGAGTTCGGCGGCCCGGGCACCGCGCGGAACGGCCCGGAGCACCGGCCCGAACCACACCGTTCCGTCGACATGGACGGTGGGCGTGCCGACATAGCTGCCCGGGCCGTCGGTCGACGGCTCGGCGCCGGCCTCGTGGCTGCGGCGTACGGCGTCGTCGTACGCCGGGTCGTGGGCGGCGTCGGCGAGGTCGCCCGGCAGGCCGACCTCGGCGAGCGACGCGGCGATCACGGCGTCGAAGTCGTCCTCCTTGCGCTCATGGATGCGCGTGCCGAACGCGGTGTACAGGTCGCGCAGGACCTTCTCTCCGTGCCGTCCGGCGGCGGCCACGGCCACCCGCACCGGGCCGATCGACTTGTCCACCAACGCGCGGTACCAGTCGGGCAGTTCGTTGCCGGTGTTGTGCAGGTAGAGGCTCATGGCGTGGAAGCGGAGGTCGAGCGGGCGCAGGCGCTCGACCTCCAGCAGCCAGCGGGAGGTGATCCAGGCGAAGGGGCAGGCGGGGTCGAACCAGAAGTCGACGCGGGTGGGTGCGGTGTCGGTCATGGCGTCGACGGTACGAGGCGATTGGGGCGGAGTCCCGGCCCAATCACCCGCCTCTTCAGTGGTCCAATTCCAATGGGCCGTCTGCCGCCGCAACCGCCTCGTCGGCCCTCCGCACCAGCTCCTCCACGGGCATCGACCCCGCCTCCCGCCGCTCGCGCGCAAAGGTGTTGGCGAGGTGCTGGAGGAGTTCGTTCAGCGGTGTGGGTACGCCGTTCAGGCGGCCCAGGAGGGCGATCTCGCCGTTGAGGTAGTCGGCCTCGATGGTGCCGGTGCCGCGGGTGAGGGACTGCCAGGAGGAGCCGCCCCCGCGCGGGACGCCGTCGAGGGGGACGAGGGTGACCTTGTCGCCCCGTACCGCCTGCTGTTCCTCGGCGCTCGCGTAAGCGATTCCGGCGGCGTCGAGCACGGCCTCGCCCTCTGCCCGCACGCGCCGCAGCAGCGCCAGGGACTCCTCGCCGACGAGGGGGCCGGTCACCGCCTCCAGCGCGTTGGCGAGGTTGCCCAGGAGCTTGGCGTACTGCCAGCGCGCCACGTCCGCTACGACCGGCGCCTCGAAGGACGACTTCTCCAGGTCGGCGGCGACGTGGTGGGCGGTCTCGTCGGTGCCGTGCGGGTGCCGGCCCAGGTGCAGGATGCCGGTGAGGGGGCTGCCGGCGGCGGAGACGACGCCGGGTTCGACGTACGTCGACGGCAGCCAGACGCAGACGCCGTACACCCGCCGGAAGAGCCGCAGGGCGAGCCGCTGGCTCTCGACGCCGTTCTGCGCGCAGAACAGGGGGAGGCGTTCGGCGGCCGTCCCGCCGCCCGCGACCGGTATCGGGGCCCACGTCTGCAGCGCGGCCACGCTGTCCTGCGTCTTGACGGCGAGGACGAGGACGTCGTCGGGGCGCAGTTCCCCGAGCGCGGCCGGCCCGTCGACAACGGGCAGCCGGTGGGTCAGCTCGCCCTCCGGCACCCTGAGCCGCAGCCCGCTGTCCCGCAGCGCCTGGTAGTGCGCGCCCCGCGCGACCAGAACGACCTCGTGTCCCGAGCCCGCGAGCCGGCCGCCGATGACGCCGCCGACCGCTCCTGCCCCGATGATGATGTAGCGCATACGAGGTCACTCCCCTTCGGTGCTGAACGGCGTCGCCTGGTGGAAGTACATCTGCCACCCGTCGTCCGTCCGCCGCCACAGCGAACTGCGGTGGGCCCGGCGGCCGTTGTTCTCCGAGTCGAAGGTGAGGTGGACGACGTCCGGGGCGAGCCGGACGCCCTCCATCCGCGAAACGACGACGGGCCGGGGCCCTGGGGCCTCGCCCGCGAGCAGCGACTCGATGATCGACGTCCGGTCCCAGGAGCGCCCGGACGCGCCGAACTCCCGGAACTCGGGATGCAGCAGTTCTCCGAGCAGATCCGGGCTGGACCGGACCTCCGGATCGAGAAGCCGTAGTTCGCCCTCGACGGCGGCCTCCACGGCTGTGTTGCGGACGTCAGTCACCAGTCATCTCCACGAGTTTCACCACGGTGTTCCAGTTACGGCTGGTGGCAATCAAACCCTTGTTGATCCGTGGTCTCGACAGGATTTCGGCGAGCTTGGAGCGACCCAGGCCGTTCGGCGCGTACAGGTACAACGCCCGGTCGCCGAGCCGGAACTCCTCCGGAAGGTAGGCGGCCTGGTCGATCTCGGCGAAGCGGTCGGCGTGGACCGGGGCGGAGAAGTAGGTGACGTGGAGCTGTTTGGGCTCCAACTCGGCTGCGGGAAACGGGCAGTTGTCGGCGATGGCCTTGAGGTAGGCGTGATCGCGCACGATCACGTCCACGGCGAAGCCGAACTGCTTCTCGATCGCCGTCGCGAGCTCCGCTGCCAGGGACTCCTCGTCGCCGTGGTCGGCGGCGAAGACCGCTTGGCCGCTCTGCAGGTAGGTGCGTACGCCGCCGTGACCGAGACCGGTCATCAGGGTGCGCAGGTCGGCCATCGGGACTTTTCTGCTGCCGCCCACGTTGATCCCGCGCAGGAGTGCCGCATACGTCGTCGTCATCCGGCCACCCTACGGCGAGCCCGCAGCCCAGGGGCGGTCGTCGTGCCCCGTGGGGGTGGGCACGACGACCGCCCGGCCCCCGTAACTTACTTACCGGTCAGCATGCGGCACAAGGTCCGCATCCCTGATCGTCCTCCCCGACGCCGCCGGATAGATGTAAGGGGCCACCGTCCTACCCAGTGGGGAGGGCTCAGGGGCCGAGGGGATGAGTTCCGGCCGCCGCACTTCACCGGGCAGCACGACGAGATGCCTTTATCCGGCTCATACCTTCGAAACGAAAGGTGGCGGCAGGGGGCCGGCACCGCAATCAAGGGGGCAAGCCCGTCATGGGGAACGGAGATTCGCGGGTGCGGGGCCTCGCCGCCCGGGCCGGCGGCTGGAGCGCCCGCCACCGGTGGGCGGCGGTCGGCATCTGGGTGCTGTTCGTCGTCCTGGCGATGGGGCTCGGTTCGGCGGCGGGCCGGGTCGACGTCAAGGACAGCGACCAGCTGAAGGGCGAGACCCACACCGCGGCGAGGATCATCGAGGACGCCGGGATCGAGGAGCCTGCCAGTGAGAGCGTCCTGATCCAGGCCAGGAACGGTTCGCTCAAGGCCACCGACAGCGAGTTCCGGGCCGCGGTCACCGCGGTCGTGAAGGCCGTCGAGGGCACCGGCAAGGTCACGGACGTGACGTCGCCGTACGACACACGGACGATTTCCAAGGACGGCCTCAGCGCGCTGGTGCAGTTCGACATGCGCGGCGACTCCGACACCGCGGGCGAGCGCGTGGAGCCGGTACTGAAGGCCGTGGAGGGCGTACAGAAGGACCACGGCTCGCTGCGGATCGAGGAGATCGGCGGCGCGAGCATGATGAAGACGTTCGACGACGCGTTCGGGGACGACTTCCAGAAGGCCGAGTACTCCGCGGTGCCGGTGGCCCTCGGCATTCTGCTCATCGCCTTCGGCGCGCTGGTGGCGGCCCTGCTGCCGGTGCTGCTGGCGGTCACCGCGATCATGGCGACGATGGGCCTGATGGGCATCGTCAGCCATGTGATGCCGATGAGCGACACCGCGAACTCCGTGATGCTGCTGGTCGGTCTGGCCGTCGGCGTCGACTACTGCCTGTTCTACCTGCGCCGTGAGCGCGAGGAGCGCCAGGCCGGGCGGGACCCGCAGACCGCCCTCAGGGTCGCCGCCGCCACCAGTGGCCGCGCGATCATCGTCTCCGGTGTCACGGTGTGCGTGGCGATGGCGGGCATGCTGTTCACCGGTCTCGCCGAGTTCGAGGCGATGGGCCTGGCCTCGCTGATGGTCGTCGCGGTCGCCATGGTCGGTTCGGTCACCGTGCTGCCTGCGCTGCTGTCGCTGCTGGGCGAGCGGGTCGAGAAGGGCAAGATCCCCTTCCTGCACCCGGAGAGCCGGCTGCGCCGCAACCGTGGGCGCGGCAACCGCGAGAGCCGGTTCTGGACGGCCGTACTGAAGGGCGTGCTGGCCAAGCCCGTCGTCTCGGTCGTCGTCGCGGCCGGTGCGCTGCTCGCCATCACGGCTCCCGCGGTCGGCATGAAGACCCAGCAGCTCACGCTGGACCAGGAGTTCGGCGACTCGCTGCCCATCGTGCAGACGTACAACCGGCTCAACGAGGCCTTCCCGGGCGGTTCCGAGCCGGCCGAGGTGGTCGTCAAGGCCGACGACATCAACGCTCCCGAGGTGAAGTCCGCGCTCGCCGACTTCCGGGAGCGGGCCATCAGTTCGGGTGCCTCGCGCGGCCCGGTCGACATCAAGCTGCACGACGAGCAGAACGTGGCCTTCGTCTACGTCCCGCTGGTCGGCGGCTCCGACCTCGACAAGGCGGGCGCCAGCCTGGACAAGCTGCGCGACGAGGTGCGGCCCGCCACGCTGGGCAAGGTCGACGGTGTCGAGGCGCCGATCACCGGACAGGTCGCCGGTTCGAAGGACTTCAACGACCAGCTGGGCGGAGCGGTCGTCCCGGTCTTCGCGTTCGTCGTGGTCTTCGCCTTCGGGCTGATGCTGCTGTCCTTCCGCTCGCTGACGATCGCGATCACGTCGATCGTGCTGAACCTGCTGTCGGTGGGCGCGGCGTACGGCATCCTCGTCGCCGTCTTCCAGCACGGCTGGGGCGCGTCCCTGGTGGGGGCGGAGGGCGTCGGCGCCATCATCACCTGGCTGCCGCTGTTCCTCTTCGTGATCCTGTTCGGCCTGTCGATGGACTACCACGTGTTCGTGGTCTCGCGGATCCGCGAGGCGCGCCTTCGGGGCCGCACGACGAAGGACGCGATCCAGCACGGTGTGGTCACCACGGCCGGTGTCGTCACCAGCGCCGCGGTCATCATGGTCGCCGTGTTCGCGATCTTCGGCACGCTGTCCATGCAGTCCATGAAGCAGATGGGCGTGGGCCTTGCGGCCGCGGTCCTCATCGACGCGACGATCATCCGGGGCGTGCTGCTCCCGGCGGTGATGGCGCTGCTGGGCGAGCGCAACTGGTATCTGCCGAAGTGGCTGAACCGGCTGCCGGACCTGACGCACGACGAGGCGCCTCAGGCCGTGACGCGGGGCGCGGCTCGCGATGACGAAGGTGAGCCGGTGAGGGTCTGACCTCACCCTGAGCGCGAGAGGGCCCGTCGGCTGCCGGGGAGCCGACGGGCCCTCTCGCGCTCACTTGCGGGGGAGCTCCGCCTCGATGAGGTCGGCCGCCCGCCGCGTACCGCCCTCCTGGGCCATGTCGGCCTGGATGTCCTCCAGACGCCGGGCGACCTCAGGGTCGTCGGCGAGCGCGAGGACGGCTGTGCGCAGGGCCTCGGCGGTCGCCTCCTCCGTGGGGAGGTGGCGGGCGACGCCGAGGGACTGCAGTACGTCCGCGTTGCCGAACTGGTCGGCGGCCTGCGGTACGGCGACCATCGGTGTGGCGGTCGCGAGCCCCTCCTGACTGCCGCCGGCACCCGCGTGCGTGATGAAGGCGTCGGCCTGCTTCAGGATGGCCAACTGCGGTACCCAGTCCCTCACTTCCACGTTGGAGGGGATCTCGCCCAGCTCGGCCGGGTCGACGTGCCTGCCGATCTGGAGCACCATGTGCCAGCCGGGCAGGTCACCGAAGGCCTTGACGCACTCGCGGTAGAAGCCGGGTTGCTTGGTGAAGGCGGAGCCGAGGGAGACGAGGAGCACCTTGTCCGCGCCGGCCGGTCGCCGCCAGTCGCCCTGGGCCGAGCGGTCGCCCTGGCAGGCGCCGACGAAGGTGTAGCGGCTCGCGTCGACCCGGTCGGCGTTCCACTGCAGCGCCTTGGGGATGAGGACGAGCGAGCGGTCGGGCCGGCCGCCGAAGGTGTCGGGATCCTGGTCGATGCCGTTCTCGTCCAGCCAGGCCTGGAAGCGGGCGTAGTACGCCTTGCCGCGCTCGGTCTTCTTCGGCTCGGCCCACATGGGCTCGGCGACCTCCTTCTCGTAGCCCTCCCAGGCGACCATGTGCGGGGCGAGGGAGATCGCCTTGACGCCCCAGCGGTGGGCGAGGACCCGGCCCGGGTAGGAGGCCGTGTCGTGCAGCACGAGGTCGGGTGCGTCGCCCTCGTACGCCTCGGTCAGCTGGGGCAGCGCCTGGATCGCGTCGTCCAGGAACGGCTCGACGTTGTCCAGCAGTGTGCTGCCCCAGGCCTCCGGGTCGGCGTCGGGCTCGGGCAGGGTCGAGTTCCAGGGCTTCGGCTCGGCTCCGGTCTCGGCGACCTTCTCGGCGAACGCGGGCGGAATCGCGTACGTCACCCGATGGCCGCGGGCGACGAGTTCGCGGATCACCTCCAGGTTGGGGTTCACATGGCCGTGGGCGGCGATGGAGAACATGGCGATGTGGGCGGGGCGGGTTGTGCGAGCGGGACTGGTCATGCCGTCGACCGTAAACGAGACGAGACGTCTCGTACAACCTAATTCCATGGGTCCGCATGTCGTGTGTCATGAACCCAGCACCTCATGCAGCCCGAGCCACGCCCCCGGCGGCACCTCGCCGACAAGGACCCCCGTGTCGAGGCCGGCCACGCGGAACGCCGCATCGACCCGCCGCCTCGGATGCGCTCGCCGCAGCGAGGCGTGCAGCGAGCCGCCGACCCCGGAGAAGCCGAGCTCGACCAGGCGCCGCCAGCTGTCATGGGCGCCGGCGTCGAGCAAGGGGCTGCGGCGCCGCTCGATCCGTACGATCCCGGCGTCCACACGCGGCACGGGCCGGAAGCTGCGCCGCCCGACCCTGCCGACCAGCCGCCATTCGTACCTGGGCCACGTCAGGACCGTCAGCCGGCTCCAGCTGCCGTAGTCCCCGGTGCGTTTACGGGCGTACTCGAGCTGGGTGAGGAGCGTGGCCTCGGTGAGGGCTGGTGCGCGCAGGCACCAGTCGACGATGGCGGCGGTGCGGGAGAAGGGCACATTGCCGGCGACGGAGAACGGGGTGCGCGGGGGTCGTGCGGCGAGGAAGTCACCGGCGGCCACCCGGACTTGGGGCATGCCGGCGAAGCGGGCGCGCAGCCCGGGCACCAGGCGGGGGTCGATCTCGTACGCGATCAGCTCCCGGCAGCGCGGCGCGAGCGGATGCGTCAACGCGCCTTGGCCGGCGCCGACTTCGAGGAGCAGAGGGGTGCGCCGCGGGTTCGGTACGGCGAGGTGGGCGATGCGTTCCGCGGCGGCTCGGTCGGCGAGGAAGTTCTGGGAGAGCGCGCGGGATACGCGGGTGGGGCGGGCCATGGCCTGCGGTCCTTGTCTTCCGTGGAGAGGGAAAAGGGCAGACGAAGGCCCTGACCGGAAGACAGGAGAAAGCAGCGGGAGAAGCGGGCCCGCGAAGGATCAGCGGGCGTGGTTCCCCGGGCCGGTCAGGGCTCCGGGGCCGCGGCGCCTCCGTACGGAGTGCGCGTAGCCCCGGCCGTGACCGGTGATGGTGATCGCGTTGTTCGCTGCCACGGACCGCACGTTAGGTGCGCCCGGGCGGCGCGGACAACCGATTTACGTCGGCCCCCGGTCAGCGCTGGTAGCGCGCCAGGACCAGGTTCCCGTCCTCCTCCAGCCGTTCGCGCAGTTCGGCGAGGTCGATGGCGCCGCTGTAGTACTCCTGGAAGGCGGGTGTGGCGACCTTGTCCTTCCACTCCGGGTAACCGCGCACCGACTGCGCGGGCGCCGAGCGCAGATGGCCGGCGAGGGCGGTGCCGGTGGCCCAGTCGTTCTCGGTGGCGTGCAGGGCCGGGTCCTTCAGTGCCTCGGTTCCGGTCGGCAGCATCCAGTCCCCCAGCGCGAGACGCACCATGTTCTCGGGCCGGAGCAGGAAGTCGATGAACTCGGCCGCCTCCCGCTGGTGCGGGCTGTCCGCGGCGATGGACAGCGTCTGCGGGCTCACGCCCTGGGTGAGCCCGTCGGCGCCCTCCGGGGCGGGCAGCACCTGCCAGTCGAAGCCCTTGGGTGCCTGCTGCACGATCTGCTGCCGGTAGGAGAAGCCGAGCGGCACCATCGCGTACCGGCCGCCGAAGAAGCCCGGCAGCGTGTCGGAGCCGCCGCTGCCGAGGGTCGTGGGTGAGGCGCTGTGGTCGGTGTTCGCCTGGTCGTGGATCGTGCGCGGCACGACCTGGTCGCCCGCCGCGAAACGGATCGCCACCTTGCCGTCGGTGCCCCGGTGGAACAGTTGTCCGCCGGCCGACAGCGACAGGTTGAGGGTGGCGGAGACGGGTTCCTTGAGCGGCCAGGCGACGCCGTACTTGCCGTCTCCGCTCAGCTGCTCGGTGATCTTCCGGAACTCCGGCCAGCTCCACGGCCGTTCGGGGGTGGGGATGCGGACGCCCGCCTCCTTCAGCCACCTGGCGTTGGCGATGATCACCCGCGGCTCCTGGAGGAACGGCACGCCGTACACACCGTCCCCGAAGGTGGCCGTGTCCCAACTGCGCTGCGGAATATCGGACTTCAGCCGCTGCGGCAGCAGGTCGGTCAGATCGGCGAGGTAGCCGCCGTACGCGAAGTCCGCGAGGTCGTCCGAGGCGTCATGGATGACGTCCGGGGCCTCACCGCCCTCGAAGGAGGTGAGCAGCTGGTCGTGGACACCGTCCCAACTTCCCTGGATGTACTCGACCTTGACGTCCGGATGGGTCGCGTTCCACTCCTTCACCAGCTCCTTGTTGACCTCGACGGACTCCTCCTGCCAGGCCAGAGACTGAAAACGCAGGGTGACGCGCCCGTCGGAGCCGCCGTCGCCGCCGCATCCGGCGAGCAGCAGGGCGAGGACGACGACCAGGGCCGCCGGCAGTCTCGTACGCATCAGTTCTTCACCGCCCCGGCGAGCATGCCGCCCGTGATCCGCCGCTGGATGACCGCGAACACGACCAGCGAGGGCAGCGTCGCGAGGAACGCGGCGGCGGCCAGCGGGCCGAGGTCCGCCACGCCCTCCGCGCCGATGAAGTGGGTGAGGACGACCGGCAGGGTCTGCTTCTCGGGTGTCTTGAGCAGAACGAGCGCGAAGAAGAACTCGTTCCATGCGGTAACGAAGGCGAAGAGCCCCGTCGCCACGATCCCCGGCGCCAGCAGCGGCGCGATCACGGACACCAGCGTCCGTACCCGCCCCGCCCCGTCGACGGCCGCCGCCTCCTCCAGCTCGGGCGGCACCGCGCGGACGTACCCGACGAGCATCCACAGCGCGAACGGCAGCGCCCACACCACGTACACCATGACCAGCCCCGGCACCGAGTCGATCAGCCGCAGGTTCTTCAGCACCAGGAACAGCGGGATGATCATCAGCACGAGCGGAAACGCCTGGCTGACGACCACCCAGGCGGTCGCCGCACGCGCGAGCCGGGTGCGCCGTCGGGCCATGACGTAGGCCATCGGGGTCGCGAGCAGTACGGCGATCAGGGCGGCGCCGAGCGCGGCGATCAGGGAGTTGAGGGCGGCGTGCAGCAGGGGTTGTTCGTCGAAGGCCCGGCGGAAGTTGGCGAAGGTGGGGTCCTTCGGGATCCACGTGGGGTGCAGGCTGCCGAGCTCGCGGGGCGGTTTGAAGGCGGTGGAGACCAGCCAGAGGAAGGGAAAGGCGAGGAAGACGAGGTAGGCGAGCAGGGCGGCGTACTGGCCGATGCGGCCCGGGGTGCCGGTCCTCATGACTCGTCACCTCCCCTGAGGCGGTCCGCCAGGAAGACGGCGAGGAGGATCGAGATCACCGCGACCATCACACATCCCATCGCCGCCGCGTAGCCGAACTGGCCGTAGCGGAAGGCCTCTTCGTAGGCGAACAGCATGGGCAGCCGGGTGCGGCCGCCGGGGCCGCCGCTGGTGAGCACGTAGACCAGGGCGAAGGAGTTGAAGTTCCAGATCAGGTTGAGGGCCGTGATGGAGAGGGCGACGGGCCGCAGGGCGGGCCAGGTGACCGTGCGGAAGCGGCGCCAGGCTCCGGCCCCGTCGACGGCCGCGGCCTCGTGGAGTTCGCGCGGGGTGTTCTGCAGACCGGCGAGCAGGGTGACGGTGGTGACGGGCATGCCGGCCCAGATGCCGACGACGATGACGGCGGGCAGGGCGGTGCCGAGCCCGCTGAGCCAGTCGCGGCCGTCGCCGAGGCCCAGGTCGCGGAGTGTCTCGTTGAGGATGCCCGCGTCGGGGTTGTAGACCAGCCGCCACATGACGCCGACGACGACCTCGGGCATCGCCCACGGGACGATGGCGAGGGCGCGGGCCAGCCACCGCAGCCGTAAGTCCTGGTTGAGGAGGAGCGCCAGACCCAGCGCCAGCAGGAACTGCGGCACGGTAACGCCGACCGCCCAGACCAGTCCGATCCGGAACGACTCCCAGAACAGCGTGTCGTGCAGCAGGTCCCGGAAGTTGAGGGCGCCGATCCACTGCGTGGGCTCGGTCCGTCCCGACTGGGCGTCGGTGAAGGCCAGCAGGATTCCGTAGAGCAGCGGTCCGACGCTCAGGACGAGGATGGGGATCAGCGCGGGGAGTACGAGGAACCAGGCGCCGCGATCCGTGACGCGTCGCTGCCCCCTGGGCCTTCCGCTGCCCGGCGCACGTCTCACCGGCCTCTCCGCCTCGGTCACCGATGTCACGGAATCAGCCCCTTTGCGCGGCTCGGATGGGCCCCGTCATGGTCGTGAAGGCGCCGTACCCCGTCAAGACCGCGCGCACGCGGTCCGACCTGTGGAAATGCGAGACTGAGCGCGGATGGCGGGAATCCGACGCCGTTCACGCGGGCGTACGAGGACACGGAGGCGGACGATGGACGAGGCACGGGCGCGGGACGTACTGGCCGCGGCGGGAGTACTGCCGCTTCCGGCGCGGGACGTGCAGCTGCTCGCCCTGGGGGAGAACGCGGTGTTCGCCGCCGGTGACCTGGTCGTCAAGGTCGGCCGCGACGCGGAACTCCTCGACCGGGCGCGGCGCGAACTCGACATCGCGGTGTGGCTGGCCGAGGCGGGTGTGCCGGCGGTGCGGGCGGCCACCGCCGAGGCGGTGCTCGTCGAGGGGCATCCGGTGACCGTGTGGCATCGGCTGCCCGAGCCGGTACGGCCCGCCGAGCCCCGGGATTTGGCCGAACTGCTACGGGTGGTCCACGCGCTGCCGGCGCCCCCTTTCGTGTTGCCTCCGCGGGAGTTGCTGGGGGGCGTGGAGCGGTGGCTGCGGCTGGCGGGGGACGCGATCGATCCGGCGGACGCGGCGTATCTGCGGGAGCGGCGGGACCGGTTCGCCGTGGCCGCGGGACGGCTTGCGCCGCATCTGGCGCCGGGGCCCATTCACGGGGACGCGTTGCCCCGCAATGTCCATGTCGGTCCCGAGGGGCCTGTGCTGGTCGATCTGGAGACCTTCTCGTCGGACCTGCGGGAGCACGATCTGGTGGTGATGACGCTGTCCCGGGACCGGTACGGGGTGCCTGCGGCGGCTTATGACGCGTTTGTCGAGGCGTACGGCTGGGATGTGCGGGAGTGGGAGGGGTGTTCGGTGCTGCGGGGGGCTCGGGAGACGGCGAGTTGTGCGTGGGTGGCTCAGCATGCGCCGAGCAATCCGAAGGCGTTGGTCGAGTTCCGGCGGCGAGTGGCGTCTTTGCGGGAGGGCGATGAGACGGTGCGGTGGTATTCGTTCTGAGCGCCTGCGAACTCGGGGCTGCACGGAGTACGGCGACTGCGGGTGGCTTGTGGCTGGTCGCGCTCACGCGGCGGCAGCCGCATATTCAGCACGGCCCCGCGCCCCTTTAGGGCGTGACCTCGCCGTCGTTTTCCCTGTCCCGGACGCTGCGCGCGGCATGGCGTAGCTCGGTCAGGATCGCGCGTACCGCCTTGCGGGCTGTGCGTTCGGGGCGGTACAGGGCATCGATGTGACGTCGCGCCTGCACTCCGCTGAGCGGTCGGAGCACCAGTGCCGGATGCGGACGCATCGTCCAGCGTGGCATCAGGGCGATGCCGCCTCCGGCCGCCACCACCTCGGCCACCACCGCGAACTCGTTGATGCGGTGGGCCAGGTGGAGGCGGCGGCCGGCCGCTGCCGCGATGGCCTCGATGACCGCGAGGACCGGGAAGCCGTCGTGCACGGTGATCCACGGCTCCTCGGCCACGTCACGCGGGGTGACGCGGCGCTTGGCGGCGAGGGGGTGGTCGGCGGGCATGGCCACGTCCAGCGGCTCGCGCAGCAGCGTCGTGCCGGCCACCGTGTCCGGCCAGGGCGGGGCGTGGTCCAGGCGGTGGGCGAGGACGATGTCGTAGTCCCGGGTGAGCCGGGGGAAGTCCTCCTGCGGTACGTCCTCGTCGACCAGCCTGGGCACCGGCCTGCCCGGACCGGCCAGCGCGTGGAGCAGGAGCGGGAAGAACGCCGTGGCCGCGCTGTGGAACGCCGCGACGGACACCTCGCCGTCCGGTCGCCCGACGAACTCCTCGACCGTGTGCCGTGCCCGCGCGAGAGCCGTCTCCACCTCGACGGCCGCGCCCGCCAGCGCCTGTCCGGCGTCGGTGAGCACGAGGCGGCGCCCCTGACGCTCGGTGAGCGGTACCGGGATCGCGCGCTGCAGCAGCCGTAGCTGCTGGGAGATCGCCGACGGCGTCACCAGCAGGGCCTCGGCGACCGCCGTGACACTGCCCAGTTCGCCGAGCTCCCGCAGGATCCTCAGTTGTCGTTCGTCCATCGCCTCAGTCCAGGAACCATGTAGAGCTTCTAAATGATCCTTTTAGAAGGTGGTACTGGGCTACAGGGTAGCTTCCGGTGCACCGTAGGCCCGTGTCCGACGTCCGCCGTACCGATGCGGTACTCCTCCTGGTCGCGCTCGTCTGGGGATCCAGTTATCTGTCCGCCCAGACGGCGACGGCCGCGCTCCCCGTCCTTCTGGTGCTGTTCGCCCGCTACGCCCTGTCCGCCGTCACCTGCCTCGGCGTCGTCGCCTCACGGCCGCGCGGATCGCGCCGGTGGACGCGGGACGAACTGCGGGCCGGTGTGCCCCTGGGCGTGACGCAGGCCGCGGTCCTGGTCGTGGAGACGTACGGCGTCGCCCACACCAGCGCCGCCAACGCCGGGCTCATCATCAGCCTGACCATCGTCCTCACCCCGCTCCTCGACCGCGCCGGCCACCGCGGCGGGCTGCCCGGCTCCTTCTTCGCCGCGACCGGCGTGTGCGTCCTCGCCGTCGGGCTGCTGATGTCCGGCAACGGCTTCCACGCGCCGCGCCTCGGTGACCTGCTGATGCTCGGCGCCGCGCTGATCCGGGCCGGGCATGTCGTGCTCGTCGGCCGATTCACGGCGGGGCGGCCGATCCGCCCGGTGCAGCTGACGACCGTGCAGACCCTGGTCGGCACGGCGCTGTTCCTGCCGGTCACGGCCCACGACCTGCCCACGCTGGTCCACGCGGACCCGGCGACCTGGGCCCAGCTGGCCTATCTCGCCCTGTTCTGCAGCGTGTTCGCCTTCCTGGCCCAGACCTGGGCCGTGCAGCGCACCTCCGCGAGCCGGGCCAGCCTGCTGCTGGGCACCGAGCCGGTCTGGGCCGTCGCGGTGGGCATCGTCCTCGGCGGCGACCACCTCACACCGCTCACCGGCTTCGGGGCGGCCCTGATGGTCACCGGTACGTACTGGGGGCAGGCCGTGGAACGGGCACACCGCAGCACACCAGAGCCCCGGATTCCCTCCTCCCCTGCACTCGACAAGGACCCGGCATGCCCGACCGAACCCTCCACACCACTTACGACCACCTGATCTCCCTGCTCGACTCCTCCTCCGTCGGCTACCGCCTCATCGACCACGCGCCCGAAGGGGCCACCGAGGCCGTCTGCGCGTTGCGCGGGCACCCGGCCTCGGAGGCCGCGAAGTGCATCGTGCTGCGGGTCAAGGTCGACCGGCGCACGACACGTCATGTCCTCGCGGTCGTCCCCGGGGACCGCCGGGTCGATCTGGACGCCGTCCGGGCGCTGTTCGGCGCACGCTATGCCGGCTTCAGCGACCCGGAGACCGCCGAGCGGCTGGCGCGTGCCGTGCCCGGTACCGTCCTGCCGTTCAGCTTCGATCCCGACCTGGAACTGGTCGCCGATCCGGACGTCGTGGCCCAGCCGAAGCTGTACTTCAACGCGGCCCGGCTCGACCGCTCGCTGTGCATCTCGGGCAGCGACTACGAGCGGGTGGCCAAACCACGCTTGGAGCGCATCGCGAGCCCGGCGGCCGCGTGAGGCGTGTCGGGTGCGGGGTGGGGCTCGGTGCCGGCCGGAATCGGAGTGCCCGCGCACAAGGGGGAGCTGTTCCACCCCATGGCCGACCGTGCGGTCTGCGAGGCCGTTGCTTCAATGGTGTTCCCGGTGCAACCTGCTCACCGCGGTGCGCGTATGGACCAAGTCCCGTCCGGCCTCACACCCTCTCGTCGGCAGGCTCCCGCAAGGGCCACGTCCCGTCGACCACCGCGGTGGCGTCGCCCTTGCGGCGCAGGAAGCTCTGGAAGTCCGCCGCCCACTCGGCGTACCACTCGATCTGGCGGCGGTGCAGTTCCGCCGGGCCGAGGGCCGCGATCTTGGGGTGGCGGACGGCTATCGCGCAGGCCAGGCGGGCCGCGGCGAGGGCGTCGGCGGAGGCGTCGTGCGCGGAGTCCAGTGAGATGCCGTACTCCCGGCAGACCGCTTCGAGGTTGCGCTTGCCGCGGCGGTAGCGGTCGGCCCAGCGGTCGATGGTGTACGGGTCGATGACCGGGGCGGGGGCGATGCCGCCCAGGCGGTCGCGCAGGGACGGCAGGTCATACCGCCGCAGTTCGGCGGAGAGCAGGCTGAGGTCGAAGGCCGCGTTGTAGGCGACGACCGGCACGCCCGTCTTCCAGTGGGCCACGAGGACGTCCGCGACGGCGTCGGCCACCTGGTCGGCCGGGCGGCCCTCGGCGGAGGCGCGTTCATTGCTGATCCCGTGGACAGCGACCGCGTCCGCCGGGATCTCCACGCCCGGGTCCGCCAGCCATTCCTTGTGCCCCATGGGCTGCCCGTCCCTGACCTCGATGACGGCCGCCGTGACGATGCGCGCCTCGCGCGGATCCGTCCCGGTCGTCTCCAGGTCGAACCCGATCAGCAGCTCCCGGTGCCAGCCCATGGGCGGTCCCCCTTCTTGGTGGTGCGTTCCCCCAGTGGTCTCCACCTTCCCATGTGCCACTGACAATCAGAGGACCGCATTCCGCTTCCGCGGCGGGACAGGTCAGGACACGGGTCGCGAATCCGCCCACATGAGCTCGAACTCCTCGCGATACGTGGGGAAAAGCCCGCCTTCGTCGATCTCGTCCGACTTGACCACCTTGCTGCCGTTGCGCAGCACCAGGACCGGCGCCTCCAGCCCGCGCGTCCGCCGCAGATAGGACTGGACGACCGCGATGCCGTCGGAGCCGTCGCCGTCCACGAGGTACGCCGTGAAGCGGGGTGTCTCGTCGAAGACCTGGATCTCGAAGGCGCCCGGGTCGCGCAGCCGGGAACGGACCCGGCGCATGTGCAGGATGTTCATCTCGACCGCGCGGCTCAGCTCACCGCGCTTGATGCCCAGTTCGCGCTCGCGCCGCTTGACCGCGCTGGAGGCCGGGTTCAGGAACAGCAGCCGCACCCGGCAGCCGGATTCGCCGAGCCGCACCAGGCGACGCCCGGAGAAGTTCTGCACGAGCAGATTGAGGCCGATACCGATGGCGTCGAGCCTGCGCGCGCCGCCGAAGATGTCCTCGGCCGGGAACTGACGCAGCAGCCGTACCCGGTCGGGGTGCACGGCGACCACGTCGGCGTACCGGTCGCCCACCAGGTCCTCGACCGCGTCGATGGGCAGCCGGCGCGCGGACGGCACGTCCCCGCCCGTGCCGAGGATCTCGAGCAGCCGCGCCGAGGCGCGTTCGGCCTGGTTCAGGACCGCCTCGGACAGGGCCCGGTTGCGCGAGACGACGTTCCGCGTGACTTCGAGTTCGTCCAGGGCGAGTTCGACGTCCCGGCGGTCGTCGACGTACGGCTCGAAGCAGGGCCAGTGCTGCACCATCAGTTCGCGCAGCTGCGGCAGCGTGAGGAAGCTGAGGACGTTGTCGTCGGCAGGGTCGAGCAAGTAGCCCTTGCGGCGGCTGACTTCGCGGACGGCGACCGCGCGCTGCACCCACTCCTGCCCGGCCGGTCCGGCCGCCGCCACGACCCAGTCGTCGCCGTGGACGGGTTCGTAGATGGGGCGCAGAACAGCGGCCACCACGGCGCGCAGCCGCTGTTCGACGAGGTTCAGCCAGATGTAGGCCCGGCCGGCTCGCTGGGCGCGCGTACGCACCTCGCGCCAGGCGTCGGTGCCCCAGTCGAGCTCCGGGCCGATGGCGTTGGTCTCCATCGGCCGGGCCAGGGACACCGCGCCGGGTGGGACGTCTGTGGAGTTCCCCTCGTGACCCTCGTCACCAGGGGGCAACTCCAGCCCTCCCGAGCCCACCCGCGCACCGCCTTCCGCTCCCCCGAGCACTCCCCGTATCAACGATCAAGGAAGGTTACTCCGGGAGCGGTCGACGGTGCAGCCGGATGGACAGGGTCGTTTCTCAACTACGGGGCCGCCAGTGCCCGTTCTGCCAGGCGAGCTCGCTCGGAGTGAGCGGATTCATAGCCGTCACGTCCCGCGGAACGATGGAGAATCCCTGCCAGTGGACCGGCATGGGCTGCTGGTCCTCGTCGCGGGCGATGTGGTGGAAGCCCACGTTCATCCAGACGATGGGATGCGTGAGGTTCTGGCCACCGACCCACTTGTCGACGGACTTGGGGTGACCGTTGCCGCAGCCGGGGTTGTTCGTGGCGAACTTCTCGCACTTGTTGTACTCGGTGAAGTACATGTCGTGCTTGGTGAAGTTGCGGCCCGGGTACTTGGTGGTGGCGCCGGGGACGATCTCGTACGAGCGCGCGTGGTTGTCCTTGTTCTTGCCGGTCGCGCTGACCACCCGCCACCAGCGGTAGGCCTTGGCGTCGCCCGCGAGTTCCTTGGCGACCTTGGTGCGGGTGGTCTTGGTCCTCGGGGCCTGGTCACCGGCGGCGGGCGCGGTCACGGCCGAGTCGTACTGCTCGACCCGGTTCTTGGTGGAGCCGTCGAGGCCGAAGTCGAGCCGCCAGAAGACGTTGTGACTGTGGCTGGTGGCCTTGGCCGCATCTCCCTTGCCGATGGGCCAGCCGCGGCCGTCACCGGCGTCGTAGTCGTCGTAGGAGAGGCTGCCGGTGGCGCCGACGTTCATGGTGACCGTGCCGTCGTCCTGGAAACGCCACTCGGTCATGTACTCGTACCAGCCGACCTGGTTGACCGTGTAGACGAGCAGGTCCTTGCTCTGGGCCTGGTAGACCTTGTTCGCGGTGTCGCCCTGCATGCGGTACGCGTGGCCGCGCGCGCGGGTGGTGGTGCACAGGCCCTTGACGTTGGGGTCCTGCCAGGCCTCCGGGACCTTGACGGTCTTGATGGTGCCGCCGGGGCACTCGCCGGGGTCGAGGTTCATCAGGCCCTGGGCGAAGCCGAAGCCCGTCAGGTCGTCGTACTCGACGCTTCCGTCGTCGTACGGGACATGGATCTGGCCGAGCCTCGCGCTGTTGAGGACCTTGATCGGTTTGGTCTCGCCCTTGGGCTGGTAGGAGATGTTCTCCAGGACGAGCCCGGCCTTGCCGTCGTAGCGCCAGCACATCCGCCAGGTCGTGCCGCCGGTGAGCTTCTGCTCGATGCGGTAGTTGGCGCTGCACTCGGCGGCCGCCGCGGCGGCGGTTCTCGGCTGGGCGGAGGCGGGGCCCGCGCCGGTCGTGGCGCCGGCGGCCAGCGCGGCCACGGACAGGCCCACGGCAGCGCCCTTGCGGGCACGGCTGATTCTGTTCACGCGCATGAAGAGGTGACTCCCTTACAGGAGGTGCAGTACGTGGGTGCGAGTTGGAAAAGCGAACGGAGGGCGGCTCAGCCGAGCTTGCCCACCTTGCGGGCGCTCAGGTCGACCACGAAGGACCGGGCGTCGATCCAGGGCCCGTTCTTGACCTTCGGGAACAGCCGTACGCACCGGTGTTCGCCGCACTTGTCGAGTACGGCGGGCTGGGCGCCCGGGGCGGCCCGGTACACGGCGCCGTTGAGCAGCAGCTGGTCCGGGGAGGTGAGCTCCTTGCCGGTGGCGTCCTTGTAGTCCGCCTTCATGCCCGCGCCCAGCGGGTCGGCGATCAGCAGCTTGGCCGCCTCGGCGTACTCGTCACGGCTCAGCGGCGGCTGCACACCGTGCTCGGTGGTGGTCTGTTCGACCTTCCCGGTGTCGAGGTTGACCGTCCGGGTGACGAGCGCGTCGGTCTTGTAGTCGTAGAACGTCACCTCGGCGCGGCGCGGCGCGCCCTGGTCGTCCAGCTCGTCGGCCTCCGGCTCGGCGAGGTCGACGCCGACGCGCTGCGGGCCGCGGTCGCCTTCGACGTCCTCGCCGGCGCTGCGCAGCTGCGGGCTCGCCGCGAGCCCCGCGGCCCGTTCCATCTCGTCGTCGGTCAGCGGGTCGTTGCCCGTGCCCTTGTCGCCCTCGCTCGGCGCCTGTTCGACGACGCCCGGCGGTACCGCGCCGGACCCCTGCCCCTGGGCCGCCTGCTGGGCGGACTGACCGCCGTCGGTTCCCCCCGTGTCGTCGGCCCCCGCCGTCCCCGGCAGAGTGATCCCGACCATCACGGCTGTTCCGGCCACCGCAATGGCCGCACCCGCCACCACTTTGCCCAGATGGCGGTGCACTATCTTGCGCACATCTTCCCCCACTCCCCGTACGTCCCCGGGAGTACGTGTTGCCCCACTGGTTCGGCATACCGCGTATGCACTGGTCGACCGGTAAGAGGGACGTAAGTCATAGGAGGTTCCATCACTTTCGGGGAGACTCGACACCAAGGCTGCCCCGACGGCGCGCTAGAGCTGAAAGAGTCGTATCCATGCAGGTCTGGCCTGGAGAGGCGTATCCACTCGGTGCCACCTACGACGGCGCCGGCACCAACTTCGCGGTCTTCACGGAGGCCGCGGACCGAGTAGAGCTGTGTCTGCTGCACGACGACGGCTCGGAGACGGCGGTGGAACTGCGGGAGAGCGACGCATTCGTACGGCACGCGTACGTGCCGGGCGTCATGCCGGGACAGCGGTACGGGTTCCGCGTGCACGGCCCGTACGCGCCCGAGCGCGGCCTGCGCTGCAACTCCGCGAAGCTGCTGCTCGACCCGTATGCCAAGGCGGTCAGCGGCGCGATCCGCTGGGGCGAGGAAGTGTACGGCTATCACTTCGACAAACCCGACAAACGCAACGACCTGGACTCGGCGCCGCACACGATGTCGTCGGTCGTGGTCAACCCGTACTTCGACTGGGGCGACGACCGGCGCCCGCGCACCGAGTACCACCACACGGTGATCTACGAGGCCCATGTGAAGGGCCTCACCATGCGGCACCCCGGGCTGCCCGAGGAACTCCGCGGCACCTACGCCGCCCTCGCGCACCCCGCGGTCATCGAGCACCTCACCGAGCTGGGCGTGACGGCACTGGAGCTGATGCCCGTACACCAGTTCGTGAACGACCACCGTCTGGTCGACATGGGCCTGAACAACTACTGGGGCTACAACACGATCGGCTTCTTCGCCCCGCACAACGCGTACGCCTCCTGGGGCGACCGCGGCCAGCAGGTCCTGGAGTTCAAGTCGGCGGTGCGGGCCCTGCACGAGGCCGGCATCGAGGTCATCCTGGACGTGGTCTACAACCACACGGCGGAGGGCAACCACCTGGGCCCCACGCTGTCCTTCCGGGGCCTGGACAACCCGCGCTACTACCGCCTCACGGACGACCCGCGCTACTACATGGACACCACGGGCACCGGGAACTCCCTGCTCATGCGGTCCCCGCACGTCCTGCAGCTGATCATGGACTCGCTGCGTTACTGGGTCACCGAGATGCACGTGGACGGCTTCCGCTTCGACCTCGCGGCCACCCTGGCACGGCAGTTCCACGAGGTGGACCGGCTGTCGTCGTTCTTCGACCTGGTGCAGCAGGACCCGGTGGTCTCCCAGGTGAAGCTGATCGCCGAGCCGTGGGACGTGGGCGAGGGCGGCTACCAGGTGGGCAACTTCCCGCCCCTGTGGACCGAGTGGAACGGCAAGTACCGTGACACCGTGCGGGACCTGTGGCGCGGCGAGCCGCGGGCGCTGGCGGAGTTCGCCTCCCGGCTGACCGGCTCGTCCGACCTCTACCAGGACGACGGGCGGCGTCCCCTGGCCTCCATCAACTTCGTCACCTGCCACGACGGGTTCACGCTGCACGATCTCGTCTCGTACAACGAGAAGCACAACCACGCCAACGGTGAGGACAACCGGGACGGCGAGAGCCACAACCGGTCCTGGAACTGCGGGGCGGAGGGCGAGACCGACGACCCGGCCGTCCTGGAGCTGCGCGCACGCCAGATGCGCAACTTCATCGCCACGCTGATGCTGTCCCAGGGCGTGCCCATGATCAGCCACGGCGACGAGTTCGCGCGCACGCAGCGGGGCAACAACAACGCGTACTGCCAGGACAGCGAGCTGGCGTGGGTCGACTGGCCGGGGGACGACGAGAACGGCGGCCTGCCACCCGAGATGCTCGCCTTCACGCGCGCGATGGTGTGGCTGCGCCGGGACCATCCGGTCTTCCGTCGGCGGCGCTTCTTCCACGGGCGGCCGGTGCACGGCACCCACGACGACCTGTCGGACATCGCCTGGTTCACCCCGCAGGGCAAGGAGATGACCCAGCGGGACTGGGACCGGGCGCAGGCGTCGGCGCTGACGGTGTTCCTCAACGGCAACGCGATCTCGGAACCGGGTGCGCGCGGGGAGCGCATCACCGACGACTCGTTCCTGCTCATGTTCAACGCCTCCCCCAAGCCCCTCGAATTCGTCGTGCCGGTCAACCACGGCCGCCAGTGGCAGATCGTCGTCGACACCGCCCGCACGGACGGAGTGCCGCCGGAGACGGGAGCGAAGGTGCAGGCCGGGGACCGGTTGACGCTGGTGGACCGGAGCCTGACGGTGTTGCAGCGGCCGGTCTAGGACGGCGTGTCGGCGCGTCCGGTGTACGACGCCGGGCGCGCCGTCAGCGCGATCGCGCAGGCGAGTGCGCCGGCCAGGCTCGCCGCCGCGAAGGCCGCCCGGGGGCCGTACGACTCGGCCAGGCGGCCGGTGAGGGCGAGCGCGAGAGCCTGCCCGCCGACCAGCGCACTCGTCGCGAACGCCATCGCCTCGGAGAGCCGGGCGGGCGGCACCACGCGCTCGGTCAGCCCGAACACCGTGATGAGGTGCGGGGCGTAGGCGATGCCGAGGACGGTGACGGTGGCGTAGAGGGCGGGGAGACCGTCCGTCCACAGCAGGGGGACCGAGAGCACGGCGGCGGCTGCGGTGGCCGACCGCCAGCGGGTGGTCAGTCCGACGCGGACGGGCAGTGCGGCCATGGAGAGCCCCGCGACAGCGCTCATCACTCCCATGGCGGCGTACACGAGCCCTGCCTGGTCCGGTTGGGCGAGTCGCTGCGTGAGGGCGGTGATGCCGGCCTGGCAGGCGCCGAACATGGCGCCTTGGAGGGCCAGGGCGGCCCGGAGGGCGTGGACGGAGCGGGGGATGGGGGCGGGGGCGGGACTGGTGCGGCGTGTCGGGGGCGTGGGCGCGAGCCCCGGCCGTGTGACCGCCGCCGTCCTATGCAGCGCGAAACCACTGCCGCACGAGGCGACCAGCACCGCCGCACCGCCCACGGCATACCCCGGATGCGCCGTCACCGCCGCCAGACCGACCAGCGCCGGCCCCAGAACGAAGGAGATCTCGTCCAGGGTGCTCTCGAAGGAGAGCGCGGCGCCGACCGTGGTCTCACGGACGCCGGCCCCGCGGGCGAGCGCGACAAGACGCGCTCGTGCCATGGGCCCGATCTGCGGCACGGTGGCGCCGGCCGACGCCCCGAGCACGGCCAGCGCCGGCGTCGGCAGTCCGGCGAGTGCCGCGGCGACCAGGCCGGCGATCGCGAGCGCGTTGGCGAGGGAGAAGGCGAGCACGACCGTCCGCTGGCCGTGCCGGTCGGCGAGGCGGCCCACGAGCGGGCCGCAGGCCACCTGCCCGACGGCGAGCGCGCCACCGGTCAGTCCCGCGGCCGCCAGGGAGCCGCTCGTCCGGGCGACCAGCAGCACACTGCCGAACTGGATGGTGGCGGTCGGCAGCCGCGCCAGGAAGGACATGACCGGCAGCAGCGGCCCGGTCAGGCCGATCACGTGACGGTAGGTCTCCAGCGTGCCGCGTCGCCCCTGCGTCCCCGTCTGTCCCATCGCTCGAAGCTAGGCACGCGCGTGGGCCCACGTGGAGGGGACGATGACACGAAGCGCGGCGGGGCGGGTACGTAGCTTTCCATGACACCTGAGCGACCTGACCCGATGGTGCCGACCGCCACCTACCGGCTGCAGCTGCAGCCCGCGTTCCCGTTCGGGGCCGCGGCGGCGGCCGTGCCGTACCTGGCCTCGCTCGGCGTCTCGCATCTGCACCTGTCCCCCGTCCTGGAGGCGGTTCCGGGGTCGGGGCACGGCTATGACGTCGTGGACCACGCGCGCGTGCGCGAGGAACTGGGCGGCGAGGAAGGACTGCGCGCGCTGGCGCGTACCGCGCGCGAGCACGGTCTGGGCCTCGTGGTGGACATCGTGCCGAACCACATGGCCATGGCCCCGCGCCACAACCGCGCGCTGTGGGAGGTGCTGCGCGAGGGCCCCAAGTCGCCGTACGCGCGATGGTTCGACATCGACTGGGAGGCGCAGGGCGGCCAGGTGCTGCTGCCGGTGCTCGGCCACCCGCTGGGCGACGAGCTCGGCCACCTGCGGGTCGACGGCGACGTCCTGCGCTACTACGACCATGTGTTCCCGCTGCGCGAGGGCACCGAGGACCTGCCGCTGCCGCAGCTTGTGGACGCCCAGTGGTACCGGCCGGTGTGGTGGCGGCTGGCCCGCACCGAGCTCAACTACCGGAGGTTCTTCAGCATCTCGGAGCTGATCGGCGTACGGGTCGAGGACCCCGAGGTGTTCGAGGCCACCCACGCCAAGATCCTCCAGCTGCTCCACGACGGCGTGATCGACGGGCTGCGCATCGACCACCCCGACGGCCTCGCCGACCCCGACGCGTACCTGCAGCGCCTTGACGAGGCGACCGGCGGGCGCTGGACGGTGGTGGAGAAGATCCTGTCGGACGGGGAGCATCTGCCGGCCTCCTGGCCCGTCGCGGGCACCACCGGCTACGACGCCCTGCGGTACATCGACGGCCTGTTCACCGACCCGGGGGGGTTCGGGGAACTCCTGGGCCAGTACCGGCGGTTCGCTGCCCCGCAGACGGACCGGGGCGGCGACTGGGAGGCGACGGTGCGGCGGGCGGCGTACAAGGTGCTCACGCACGAGCTGGCCACGGAGATCGACCGGCTGACGCGCGTGGCGCACCGCGTGTGTGCCAGGTCCCCGGAGCCCATGCTGCGTGACCGCGCGCCCTGGGCGCTGCGCACCGCGCTGCAGGAACTCCTCGTGCGGCTGGAGGTCTACCGGCCGTACGCCTCCGGTGACGCGGCCCGTGTGGTCACCGAGGAGGCCGCGGCCGAGGCCCGGCTCGCCTTCGTCGTGCCCGAGGAGGCGGGCGCGGTCGACGTCGTGCGCGACCTGGTGCTCGGGCGGGCCGGTGAGGGGCCGGAGCACACGGAGTTCCGGACGCGGTTCGCGCAGACGGCGTCGGCGCTGCGGGCCAAGTCCGTGGAGGACACGGCGTTCTACCGCTATGTGCCGCTGCTGTCGGCGACCGAGGTGGGCGGGAACCCGGGCAGACCCGCGGTCGCGCCCGACGAGTTCCACGCCTACTGCGCGCGCGTGCAGCGCGACTGGCCCCTGACCGGGACGGTCGCCTCGACGCACGACACCAAGCGCAGTGCGGACGTACGGGCCGCGCTGGCCGTGCTCACCGAGTGCCCGGAACGCTGGGCGGACGTCCTGACCGAGGTGACGCGCGACGGCGAGGGCGTACCGGACGCGCAACTGGCGTGGGCCGCCTGGCAGACGGTGTTCGGGCTGGGCGAGGCGGCCGTGGAGCGCGTTCAGGGGGCCCTGCTGAAGCATGTGCGCGAGGCGGGGCTGTTCACCGGCTGGACGGAGCAGGAGCCGCCGTACGAGGAGGCGGTGGCGGCGTTCGTCGCGGCGGGCCCGTGCGGGGCGCCGGGCGAGCGCGTGGCGGCCTTCCGGGGCAGCCTGGAGCCGCACGTCCGGGCGAACATGCTCGGGATGGCCCTGGCCCAGCTGACGATGCCGGGCGTCCCGGACGTCTATCAGGGCACCGAGGGCGAGTACCGGGCGCTGGTGGATCCGGACAACCGGCGGGCCGTGCGGTTCCCGCACGAGGAGCCGGGCGACAAGGGTGCGGTGACGGCGGCCGCGCTGCGGCTGCGCAGGCGGCGCCCCGAGGTGTTCGGTGACTCGGCGTCGTACGCGCCGTTGGCCGCCGAGGGCCCGGCGGCCGCCCACTGTGTGGCCTTCGTGCGCTCCGGAGAGGTGCTCACCGCCGTGACGCGCCTTTCGCTGCGGCTGGCCCGGGCGGGCGGCTGGCGTGACACGCTGCTTCCGCTGCCGCCGGGGCGGTGGGCCGATGTGCTGGTCCCGGAGCGGGAGTTCACCGGGCACGCGCGCGTGGCGGAGCTCTTCGGGCGGCTGCCGGTGGCCTTGCTGGAGCGGGTCGGCCCTCCGTCGCCGTAGCCGGGGAAGGGCTCGCCCGGCGCGTACGGCTTCAGTGCGCGCCGCGGCGTCCTGTCGACGACCGGCTCGTACCCGCGCACGCTCCCAGGGTGCGGGCCCGATGACCGGCGCGTGGTGACGAGCGGCGGCGCCCGCCGCACGCCGGGCTGATGGCGCCCCCTGGGGGCCGGTGGGAGGTGACCGGCGGGGCCTACGCCTCGTTCCATCACTCCTGAGGCGCACAGGTCGCCCTCGTCGAGCGGCGGGCTCGGGCCTCGCATACCCGTTGCCTCGGACAGACCCGGCCTGCCGGAGGCAAATGCAACTGGGCGCCCCCTGGAGCCTCCCCCGTGAGGTCCTTGACACCTAAACCAGACCATGGGGTACTGCGGATTGCGAAGCCGGGCGGACGTGACGGGGGTGAGTCTCCTGCCGGAGCTGCGCTACCCCACCCTTACCGAACTGAACCTGTCCGCCCACGCGTTGGCCGCCCACCGACCCGACCTGTGCGCGCTCAGACAGGTGGGGGCCTCCCGCGCGGGCAGACCCCTCCACCTGCTGTCGGTCGGTCACGCCCGGCGCGCCGTCCTCGTGGTCGCGGGCGCGCATTCCAACGAACCGACGGGCGGCCCCGCCCTCCTCGCGGTCGCCGAACGCGTCCTGCACGAGCCGGGCCTACGGGCCGACATCTCCTGGCACTTCCTGCTGTGCGCGGACCCCGACGGGGCGAGCCTGCACGTCACCCCGGCGCCCCGCAGCCTGTTCGACTACCACCGCGGCTTCTTCCGGCCCGCGGCCACCGAGCAGCCGGAGTGGGCACCGGCCACACTGCCGCCCGACCGGCTGCCGCCCGAGACACGCGCGCTGACCCGGGTCATCGACGAACTGCGCCCCTACCTCCAGGTCACCTTGCACGGCACCGATCTGGGAGGCAGCTGGGTGCAGTTGACGAAGGACGTCCCCGGGCTCGCCGAGCCGTTCGCGAAGTCCGCGGCGGAGCTGCACATTCCGGTGGAGACCGGCGCCTCGGACGCGGCGGGCTGGCCCGCGGCCGGACCCGGGGTGCATGTGATGCCGGCGCCGGGCGCGGGAGCGGCGTACCCGAGCATGCCGGACGACGCGCGCAGCAGCACCTGGTACCACGTGCACCGGTACGGCGGTCTCACCGCGGTCGTCGAGGTGCCCATGTGGGCGAGCGACCTGGTGGACGACCCGGCGCCGCATCCGGACCCGGCCAGGGCGATGCGGCGGCTGGGGGCCCGGCTGCGGCGGGACGGGCTGGAGGTGGAGCGGGTGCTGGCCGAGGCGCTCCCCCGCCTGGACGGCGTCGACGGTCCCCTGCTGCGGGCCGCGAAGTGGGCGCTGGAGCTGGTGCCGGGACTGGCCGCCGACTGGATGCACACGCCGCCCGCCGACGACACCATGGCGTACGTCGGCAGCGTGGACGCCTTCGGGCGCCGGCTGCCGCTGCGGGCGGCGGCCATGCTGCTGCGGGTCCTGCAGGAGGCCGACGACCGCGCGGCACCGCGCCTCGAACATCTCGTGGCGACCTGGAGCGACGCCTTCGCCGAACGCTTCCGCGCCCGCTGGGTGCCCCTGGAGCACCAGGTCGAGCACCAGTCCCGCACGGTCGTCGCGGCGGCGCTGCACGCCCGGGACCGTGCCGTGTGAGGCACTACGGCGGCTGGAGCGGCCGTATCAGCCGTCCATGGTGAACACCGAGCCCGTCCGCGCGGTCAGCGCGCAGGAGTTGGCGAAGGTCTCCTGGTACTCGACAGGTCGTCCGGCCCACGTCCCGCGCGCGTGGGCGGTGACCGGGGCGTAGATCATCGGGCAGAACGTGTCGTCGGGCTGGAGCCGGGCGAGTCGGCTGATGTCGCCGCCCGCCTTCTCCAGCTGCGCGCAGGCCTCGGCCGCATGTCCGTGGCCCTGCGGCGGGTCGCAGCTGAGGAGGACGCCCCGGCTGTGCCCGCCGTCGCCGTGGCTGCCGTCGTGTCCCCCGTCCCCCCGCACGTCGCCCTGCCCGCCGTCGCCGGGGGTGAGTGTGAGGAAGAGCCAGTTGGTCGGCCCCGGTTCCAGGAGCGGCTCCACGAGCGGTTCGTGAGCCGCCGCGGTAGCCGGAACCGTGCCGAGGACGAGGAGCGCGGCAGCCGCCGACAGGCCGGTCCGTACCGCTTTCGCCGCGCGCGGATGTTCGGTGAGGCAGCGCCTCGTGAGGGATTGCGTCATTCCCGATGCATCGGCACGGTGGCACCGGCATTCCACCCCGACTCACCCGAACGGGAACACGCGGGCGCGTGCCGGCCGGCGAGGTCGAACGTGGCGAGCACCACCCGTGACTGGTACTCCACCTGGCGCGCGACCGGTATCCAGCGCGCCCCGCAGCCGTCGCGGTAGTCGTCGCACCACTCGTCGAGCAGCCCGTCCAGTTCCGGCATGACGCCGGCCGGGTCGCGCCCGGCGGCCGTCACGAGCTGGTGCAGCAGCCCGGCCGTCCGCAGGGCGAGGCGCCGCCCGGCGATGCGCAGGGCGGCCAGATGGGCGGTGCTGAGCGGCGGGAGGGGGCGGGTGCCGCCGGGGTCCGGGACGTCGGGGTCCCAGGTGTCGGCGAGCCCGGGGCAGACCAGTAAATAGTCGTCCACCGGGGCGAGCAGCCGGGCCGTCTCCGGTCCGGCGGGCAGGTGCGGCCGCAGGCGCTCCAGCAGCCGCTGCAGGAGGCGGGCGTCGTGGCGCAGGGTGTGGCTCACCCTGCGCAGGACCGTTTCCTCATCTGCGGGCGGAGTACCGTCCTCCACCGCCGCCACACCCCACATGGGCGCCTCGACGACCGCCGTGACCGTGCCGTGCCGGTGCGGATGGAACCACGTCGACTCGACAGCCGCCTCGGTGATGGCGGCGGCCAGATCGCCCCGGCGCGGCCGCGGGATCCGGTAGACCGCGGGTCCCAGTTCCGGCCAGTACAGGGTGTCGTAGGGGCCGAGCTCGCGCGGGATGCCCAGGCGGGCGGCGGAGTGCGCGACGCGCTGCGCGAGACCGGGCAGGTCGTGGGTCAGCTCGACGAAGCCGCCGCCGACGTCGACGCCGTGCAGGGAGCACTGCAGGAAGGGCCGCAGTTCGTCCTGGAGGTCGAGCAGGGCGCGGGTCTCCGGCAGCGTCGCGGCGTCCGCGCCGTCGGGCAGCCATTCGGGCTGTTCCAGGAAGCCGGGCCGGAAGAAGTGCCGGAAGTAGCCGCCGAGGGCGTACGGCCCGTGCAGCCACCCCTCGTTCCGGCGCAGGCCGTCGGGGTCCAGGCACAGCAGCAGGTTCCAGGTGGCGTCGGCGCCCTCGTGCAGCCGGGGGTCGGCGAGTGCCCGTTCGGCCAGCCGCAGTACGGTCGCGCCGCCCACCGGTTCGTTGGCGTGCGGCCCGGCCACGACGAGGGCCTGACGGCTGCCGTGGCCGACGGACAGCAGCCACAGGGGTGTGCCCGCGCGAGACGTCCCCACTCGGCGCAGCCGTGCGTCACGGGGGCGGCGGGCGACGAGCGCGGCCGCCCGGGCGCCCAGCTCGTCGACGGTCGGGTAGCGGAGGAGTGGCGGCAGGGCACACCTCCACAATGTGGTGCCGTCGATTCACCTGGTGTGCATGGTGTACGCACAGTCAGTCACGAGTTGACGAGTACGTCAACACCGTAGAGCGCAAAGGGATTTCACTGGTCCGGCGACCAACGCATCACGTAAAAGCAAGGCCAGAGCTAAGGTTCGGCTCAGTTCGCGGCGAGCCGGAACGACATCCGGCCGAAGCCGACCTGGTCGCCCTCGCGGACCACGACGGCCCCGATGACGCGTCGGCCGTTCACCGTGGTGCCGTTGGTGGAGCCGAGGTCGCGCAGGACCCACAGGCCGGCCTGGTGGCTCAGCTCGGCGTGCACCCGGGACACCGTCTCGTGGGTCAGCCGCAGCCCGTTGGCGGGATCGCGCCCTATGCGCAGCGGATGACCGGCCGCGGGGTGCGGCAGCAGCAGCTTGGGCAGCCGCTCGGCCTGCCATGCCCGGCGCAGCCGTACGGTGAAGCCGGAGATCGCCTCGACGGTGCCGAACACCAGGCGCGACACACGGCTCTCGACGGGCAGGTCGGCGGTGAGCACGGCGAGCTCGTCCACCCGGCGGGCGGCGAGGGCGAGCTCCATGCGCCGCACGAACGTGTCGTGCGACAGCCGGCCCATGGCGACGCCGTCACGGAGCACCTTCAGCGCCTTGTCGCGCTCCGCGTCGGAGAGCCGCGCGGGGTACGTGTTGAACTCGAAGGACGACGTCACGGTGCTGATTGTCGGTCAGTGAACCCCCGGTGTCCAGAAAACCCGGAAACGGCGGCCGCACGCGCGTGCTCGGCGGGACCGAGCGCGACACCCGCCGCAAAAGGGAAGATTCAAAAGCGGATTGATCTCGTTTGAAGCACCATGGACGGGCTACATCACGGTGAGCAGACGAAGGGGAACCGTCCGTGCAGTTCGAGGTGTGGGCACCGCAGGCCGACCGTGTGACGCTCCATTGCGAGGACGTCACGCGTGCGTTGGAGCGCGATCCCGATCGCGCGGGATGGTGGTGGGGGGAGGCGGAGGCGGCGGACGGGACCCGGTACGGCTTCGCGCTGGACGACGGTCCCGTGCTGCCCGACCCGCGCTCCCGCCGCCAGCCGGACGGCCCGGACGGGCCGAGCGCGGTCGTCGACCACGGCCGGTACGAGTGGCGTACCGAGTGGGCGGGCAAGCCGCTGCCCGGTGCGGTGCTGTACGAGCTGCACGTGGGCACGTACACACGCGAGGGCACGCTGGACGCGGCCGCCGAGCGGCTCGGACATCTCGCTGAACTGGGCGTCACCCACGTCGAGTTGATGCCTCTGTGTCCCTTCCCCGGGCGGCACGGCTGGGGCTACGAGGGGGTCTCGCTGTGGGCCGTGCACGAGCCGTACGGCGGGCCCGAGGCGCTGAAACGCTTCGTCGACCGGGCGCACGAGCTGGGCCTGGGCGTGGTCCTGGACGTCGTGCACAACCACTTCGGCCCGTCCGGCAACTACCTGCCCGTCTTCGGCCCCTACCTCACGGACACGCACCACACCCCCTGGGGTTCCGCCGTCAACCTGGACGCGCCCGGTTCGGACGAGGTGCGCGCGTATCTCGTGGAGAGCTCGCTGGCCTGGCTGCGGGACTACCGGATCGACGGGCTGCGCCTCGACGCGGTGCACGCGCTGGTGGACACGCGCGCGTGCCACTTCCTGGAGGAACTGTCGACGGCCGTCGACGCCCTCTCCGCCGACCTCGGCCGGCCGCTGTACCTGATCGCCGAGTCCGACCTCAACGACCCCCGGCTCATCACCGCGCGCGAGGAGGGCGGTCTCGGGCTGCACGCCCAGTGGAACGACGACTTCCACCACACCGTGCACGCCGCGCTGACCGGGGAGTCCCAGGGCTACTACGCCGACTTCGCCCGCGCCCCCATGGCGGGCCTCGCCAAGACCCTCACCGGCGGGTACTTCCACGACGGCACCTACTCGAGCTTCCGGGGCCGGCGCCACGGGCGCCCCCTGGACCGCACGCGCGTGGCGGCGCACCGTCTCCTCGGCTACAGCCAGACCCACGACCAGGTCGGCAACCGGGCCCAGGGCGACCGGCTCGCGGCCGCGTTCCTGCCGGACTCCCCCGGGCTCGTGGCCTGCGCGGCCACACTGACGCTGACCGCGCCGTTCACGCCGATGCTGTTCATGGGCGAGGAGTGGGCCGCGAGCACCCCCTGGCAGTTCTTCACCGACCACACCGACCCGGAGCTCGCCGAGGCCGTACGACGGGGCAGACGGCGTGAGTTCGCGGCGCACGGCTGGGCCGAGGAGGACGTGCCCGACCCGCAGGACCCGGCGACCCGGGACCGGTCCTGCCTCGACTGGTCCGAGCTCGACAGCGAGCCCCACGCGCGCGTGCTCGCCTGGTACCACCGCCTCATCGCCCTGCGCCACGAGCAGCCCGACCTCACGGATCCCGACCTCGCCGACACCAAGGTGGCCTACGACGAGCAGGGGCGCTGGCTCGCCTTCCGCCGCGGCGACGTGCGGGTGGCCGTCAATCTCGCCAAGGACCCGGCGGCGATCCCCCTGGGCCCCCGTCAGGCGGTCGTACTGGCGGCTTGGGAGCCCGTGGAGGCGCCGGGCGCGGACGGGGTGCTGCATGTGCCCGGGGAGTCGGGTGTGGTGCTGTTGCAGGGGTGAGCCGGGGGCCGCCGGGGTGCGTGCGCGGCAGCGGGCGGGCCGTTCTGCGATCGGCGCTCCCATTCCCCTGGCCGGGGGGCAGCACATGGCGGCGGTCGGCTGTCCGACCGAGTGGGCCCGGCCCGGGTACTGACCGGCTCGCCGGCCGCGGTCGTGGCCAGAGCGGTCGTGCGGTTGTTCACCTCGACCCCGGCGTCCGTGAGTACGATCGCCTTCCTCGCCATGGCCCCCGCGTCCGCCCGGGCACCGGAACGACCTTCACCCTGTTGGCCCGGCCGCCCCCGGCCGGCAGGCGGCCGACAGGCGCGGCTCCGCCGGTCTGCCCGCCATCGGCGACCCGTCGCGGGGCTGTACGGCGCATGCACACTCGTCGCCCCGCCGGAGCCCGCCCTGCACAACCGGCCGGAGCGCCGTCGCCTCCGGCGGGGGAAGAGAGCCCGCGCCCTTTGAGGGTCCCCACGCGCGCGGGTCCTTCACTACAGCGCGTCCTGGCGGGCAGGACAGCCCCACATGCTCGGAGGGTCCCCGCGTGCGGCACGTCCTCCCGCGCAAGAGAGCGCCGTGTGCTCCCGGCAGGACAGCCCCGCATCCTCGGAAGATCCGCGTCCGCGCGGGGCACCCACACGCACAGCACCCCACCCACACAAGAGAGCCCCACGTGCTCCCGGCAGGACAACCCCGCATCCTCGAAGGATCCCCCTGCACGCGGGGCACCCACACGCACAGCACCCCACCCACACAAGAGTCCCGCGTGCCCGGGGTTCCCCGCGCGCAATTACGCCAGCTCGTGTGCCCGCCTCCGCGCAAGAGAGCCCGCGTCCTCGGAGGCGCCCCGCGCGCGGGGAACCCCCCGTGCCTACGGCACCTCCTCGCCGTGCTAGAGCTCCTCGTCGCCGTCGTCCTCCCTGAGTTCCGTCACGCGCTCCAGCAGGATCGCCTCCCACGCGTGCCGGAGCTGGGTTCTCAGTAGCGGGAGTGGGGTTTCGCCCTCGCCGTCGAGGCGGGCCGCGAGGTGGAGGACCGCGTCGCAGCGGGCGAGCCAGAGGCCGCGCAGGCAGGGGCGGGCGCCGTAGCCGGCGAGGGTGGCGGCGCGGACGGCGGCCGGGGAGCCGACGGCGAGGGCGAGGCCGGCGATGTCCTCGGCGGGGTCGCCGAGAACGGTGTCGGCCCAGCCGAGGACGCCGCGCACCCGGCCGTCGGCGCTGACGACGAGGTGGTCGCCGGTGAGGGCGTGGTGGACGAGGACGGCGGTGCCCGGCTGGGCCGCGAGCTGCACGGCGGCCGGCGGGGTGAGCTGGCGAAGGCGGGCGGCGTCGAACTCGTCGGCTTCGGCGAGGCGTCCGGCGGCACGTTCGGCGGACCTTCGCAGGGCCTCCAGCGAGCGCGGGGCGGCGCGCGGCACGCCGAGCGTCTCGGCCTGCCGTACGGGGACTTCCCGCAGCCCTGTGAGCAGCCCGGCCAGATCGGCCTCGCCGACGGCGGACACGTCGTGCTGTGCGCCCGACCCGCCGGGCACCTTGGTGTCCAGGGTGTAGGTCAGCCCGGGCGCCCACTCCCCGTACGCGACGCTCGTCGGCACCGCGACCGGGACGTGCGTCCGGACCAGGTCCCGCAGGCGCAGTTCGCGGCGCTGGCGGGCGGCTGCGTCACGGTCGGGGGCGAGGCGCAGCACATGGCGGGTGCCGACCAGCCAGGTGGCGGGTTCGGCGCCCGGGGAGGCAGGCCGGACCTCGGGGCCCGCCGAGTCGTCCACGCCCTCCTTGAGCAGGGAACGGACCAGTCGGCGGACGGTGTCCGCGGTGGGTGTCGGTGCCTGGGTCATGGTCGCGCCGTTGTCGCTCGGGGGTCTACGGGGGCTCCTTGCTCCGGGATCGGTCGCCGGGTCAGTCCACTATGACCATCTCTCGGGTCGTGTCGTTGAGGCGCCGGCCGCCGTCCTCGGTGACCGTGACGATGTCCTCGATGCGCACTCCGAAGCGGCCGGGCAGGTAGACGCCGGGCTCCACGGAGAAGCACATGCCGGGCACCAGGGGCTGCTCCTCGCCCTCGATCATGTACGGCGGCTCGTGCGTGGTGACACCGATGCCGTGCCCGGTGCGATGGATGAAGTACTCGCCGTAGCCGGCGTCCGCGATGACCGCGCGGGCGGCCCGGTCGACCTCCTGGCAGGCGGCGCCGGGCCGTACGGCCCGGTAGCCCGCTTCCTGGGCCTCGCGCACCAGGTCGTGGACGCGGCGTTCCTCGTCGGTGGGTTCCCCGACGTGGACCGTGCGGGAGGTGTCGGAGCCGTAGCCGTCCCGCAGGCCGCCGAAGTCGAGGACGACCATGTCGCCGCTCCCGATCACGCGGTCGCCCGCCTCGTGGTGCGGGTTGGCGCCGTTGGGGCCGGAGGCGACGATGGTGAAGTCGACCTGGGAGTGGCCGAAGCTCCGCAGCAGGTCGGCGAGGTCGGCGGCGACGTCGGACTCCCGGCGACCGCCGAAGGGAACCTTCCGGATCTCCTCGAACGTTGCGTCTGCGGCCGCACCCGCGGCCGCCAGCAGCTCCACCTCGGGGGCGTCCTTGACGGCCCGCAGCATCGGCAGGGCGTCGGTGAGGGAGGCGTAGGAGGTGCCGGGCAGCGCCCGCTGCAGGGCCAGCAGATGCATCGCCCACGCGTTGTCGCTGATGCCGAACCGGCCGCTCGCGTCGAGGAGACCGGCGGCGGCTGCGTAGGGGTCCTGGCCGTCGGTCCAGTCACGCAGGGTCAGACCGGGCGCGCCGGAGGCCTTGGCGGCGTCCGGGGCCTCCAGGGCGGGGACGACGAGGACGGGGTCTCGGCCGGGGACGAGCACCAGCAGGGTGAGCCGCTCGGTCTCCGCGGGCGGCGCGTAGCCGGTGAGCCACACCATGTCCGGGCCGGGGGCCACCAGCAGCCCGGCCAGCCCGGCGTCCACGGCCGTCCGCGCGGCGCGTTCCATCCGGGCCCGGTAGTCGTCGGCGGTGAAGGGCGCGGGTGCGGTGCCGGTCATCCGGGCCTCCCTGGGCGCTGATAAGGACCACGGGCAGCATCCTGCCCGTAGGGAAGGGGCGGCGCGAGCCGGTCGGCGGGTCTTTCGACGGGTCTTTCGGCGGGTCTTCCGTACGGCCGGTCGGCCATGGCGTCAGCCGTCCAGTGCCATACGGACGCCGAGGAGCAGCAGGACGCCCCCGGAGACCTGCTCCAGACGCCGGCGCACACCCGCGCGGGACAGCACGGCCTTCATCCGGCCGACGAACCACACGTACAGGCCGTAGTAGCCGACCTCGTACACCGCCCAGAGCGCGGCCAGGCCGATCATGGCCGGGAGATGCGGGGCGCCCTCGGGCACGAACTGCGGGAGGAAGGACAGGGCGAAGACGGCCGCCTTGGGGTTGGCGAGGTTGAGCAGCAGTCCGCCGCGGTAGGAGGCCCAGCCACTCTTGTGGGTGGCCTCCCAAGTGCCCTCCTCCGCGCCGCTGCCGCGGCGCGCCTGCCGCAGCGCCTGGACGCCGAAGCCGACGAGGACGACGGCGCCGACGATCCGCATCACGTCGTACGCCACCTCCGAGGCCGTCAGCAGCGCGGTCAGGCCGAAGGCGGCGACGACGCCCCAGATGAAGACGCCGGTCTCGTTGCCGAGCACGGTCAGGAAGCCGGAGCGTCTGCTGTGGAGGGACTGCTTGATGATCAGGACGGTGCTGGGCCCGGGCGAGGCGGCGACGAGGGTACAGGCCCCCAGGAAGGCGATGAGGCTGGTCGGCATGGGCTCATCGTGGCCTTGTCGGCGGAGGGCGACCAGTGGTTTTCCCGTACTCCCTCTCGGGAGGCGGTCCCTCAGGTGACGACGGCGGGGACCACCGTCAGCTGCTGGAAGCCGCCGCTGCGGTGGCGCACCGTCAGGACGGCCCCGCTGCCGGGGCGGGATGCGGCGACGGCGCGCGCGAGGTCGGCGGCCGAGTCGGTGCGGGTCCCGTCGAACGCGAGGATCACATCGCCCCGGACGAGGCCGGCCGTGTATCCCGGTCCGGGCACATGAACGCCGACGACCAGCGCGCCCGGCTTCCCTGCGTCCACGGCTTCCACACCGAGGGTGGCTACGGCGGCGGCAGCGGGCGGGGAGGCCGGCGACGGGGACGCGGGGCGTGCGGAGGGGGCCGGGTTTGCGGTGGGGCCCGGCCCTGCCCGGCGCTGCAGTTCGGCGAGCTTGTCCATGCCGATCACCGTGGCCCCCATCGCGCCGAGCCCGGCCCCGGACAGGACCAGGACCATCCCGACGAGCAGGGCGACCACGAGGGTCGCGAGCCGCCGCCCGCACCGGCGGGGCGCGGCGTGCGGGCGCCGTGCGCCGGGGCCGGGCTCGGCGCCGCCGTCGTCGCCGGGCCCCTGACCTGGCATGGGCTTGGGTCGCAACGCAGTCTGGTCCATCGATCGCCTCCGCCTGGTGACTACCCTGCGCACCGGCGCCCAACGAGCCACGATCGAGTGAGACTGACCCGTGGTCAAGAACGGGAAGCATAGGCGTCACGGCAGAGAACGGGACGTCAGGGACGGTGACGCGGGGGGCGGGCCGCCGCCTCACGGCCGTTCGGCAAGCACCTGCGCGACCGCCGCCGCGGCTCCCCCGAGCACTCCCGTGTGCACCAGTTCCGTCCGGTGCACGACGCGCGGTTCCGTCACCGGTACGGCGACCGTGCCGGGTACGCCGGTGGCGGCCGGGCGTGGCAGCAGGGTCAGGCCGTGACCCGCGGCGGCCAGGGTGATGAGGGTGCGGACGTCGGTGCCGTCGTAGCGCAGGGCTCTGCGGAAGCCGTGGCCGCCGTTCGCGGCGCGGAGGTGGGCGAGCGGCAGGCCCGCGTCGGGGGCGTCCAGCCAGCGGGCGGCGGCCAGGTCACCGAGCCGCAGGCTCGCGCGTAGGGCGAGCGGGTGGGTGTCGGGCAGGAGGACGCAGACCGGCTCCTCCCCCACGCCGTACGTGGTCAGGGGTGCCACGTCGGGCAGTCGCAACGGGTCGCTGGGGGCGGCCAGACCGTCCACGAGGCCGAGGTCCGCCGAGCCCGTGGCGACGGCCGCGGTGACCTCGTCACGCGGCAGGACGCGCAGGGTCACTCCGGAGGCCGGAAGCGCGGCGAGCACGCGTGGTCCGAGGGCGGTCGGCGCGGTCGCGAGCGTCAGCCCGTGGTCCGGCGCGGCCACCATGCGTACGACGTCCGCGCGGGCGGCCTCCAGACGCAGCAGCAGCGGCCCCGTGTGTTCGAGGAGCCGCTCGCCGGCCGCGGTGGGCGCGACGGGGCGGCGGGTGAGCAGCGGGGCGCCGAGGTCCTGTTCGAGCGCGGCGATGTGCTGGGACACCGCCGACTGGGTGTAGCCCAGTTCGCGGGCGGCCTCGGAGAACGAGGCGAGGCGGGCGACGGTGGCGTAGGTGCGCAGGAGGTGCGGGTCCATGCCGGACAGCATCCCTCACGCCATCGGCTCTGCCATCAGATCTGCTTATCGACGATGCACTAATCATCGTTGGACGTGAACAACCCGGCGCGCCCAGGATGAGGGCCATGACCGACACCACGATGCCCGTCGCCAAGGTCGCCCTCGTCGGCGACCGGTCCCCCGACGTCGTCTCGCACACCCGTATCCCCCACCTGCTCGACGCGCTCGCCGCACACGACCGGCTGGTCCTGGACGCCTACTGGATCCCGTCCGAGGACGCCGTGGCCGAGGGTGCCGTGCGCGGGTTCGACGCCGTGTGGGTGGTGCCGGGCAGCCCGTACCGCAGCGAGGCGGGTGTCCTCGCCGCGATCCGCGCCGCGCGCACGGAAGGCATCCCGTTCCTCGGCACCTGCGGCGGCTTCCAGCACGCGCTGCTGGAGTTCGCCCGGGGCGCCTGCGGGCTGACGAAGGTGGCGCACGCGGAGAACGACCCCGATGCCGAGGACTTCCTCATCGAACCGCTGGCCTGCTCACTGGCCGGCCACGAGGACACCGTCGTACTGGAAGCGGGGTCGCTCGCCCAGTCGGTGATCGGTGCCGAACGGACCGTGGAGCGCTACTCCTGCCACTACGGTCCTTCCCGCCACCTCGACACGCTGCGGGAACACGGTCTGCGCTTCAGCGGGCAGGACACTCAGGGGCAGGTCCGGATGGCCGAACTGCCGGGCCACCCCTTCTTCCTCGCGTCCCTGTTCCAGCCGGAACTGTCCGGCGACGGCTCGCGCCCGCACCCGATGGTCCGGGGGCTGGCGCGAGCCGCGGTGGAGCACGCGGCGCGGAAGGTCACCGCGCGCGCCTGACCCGCCACGCGCGCGTGCGTGGATGTCAGCCCGAGTGCCCCTCCCCGTGGCCGCCGTGGGCGCCTGAGTGGTCGAACTTCAGCGCCTCCGCGGGCATGACGACGAAGGGCCGCATCATGCCCATGTCCTCGTGTTCGAGGAGGTGGCAGTGGTACATGAACCGGCCGTACGCGCCGTCGAACCTGCCCATGACGCGCAGCATCTGGTTCCCCGGGACCTGGAAGACGTCCTTGTATCCGAGTTCGTTGGGCGCCAGCGGGATCCGGGTGCCGGCGTCGAACCGGATCGGGCCGCGGGTGCCGCCCACCGCCGGGTCGAAGCCGGAGACGTCGTAGGCGTCCCGGCCCAGCAGCTGGAAGTCGGCCAGGTGGATGTGCATGGGGTGGACGATCGGGGCGAGGTTGAGGAAGCTCCACTGCTCGTGGCTGCCCTCGGCGATGGTGAAGCCCAGGCCGTCGTTGAACGTCCGGGCCGTGCGCCGGTACGTCCGCGTCCTCCCGTCGGAGCCGGTGACCTGGATGACGCCCTCGGTGGGCACCTGGATGTCACCCGGGTCCTCGACCTCCGCCATCTCCCAGATCTCCGGGTGACCGCCGGCGCCCTTGGTGGCGGGCGGGGTGAGCACGATGAGGCGGTGGCCGTGCCGGATGTCGTGCGTGAGCCGGCGGAAGGAGCCGGAGAGCACCTCGGGCAGTTCGAAGCCGTCCGTCTCGCAGCTCTCCCCGACCCGGAACTCCATGACCGCCGGGTAGCGCACGTCACCGGCCGGGTCGGGTACGCCGGGCGGCTGGTTGCGGCCCTTGTTGACCAGGCGGAGCGTCCGGCCCGCGAGGCCGCGGAAGTCGACGAGCAGGTCGAAGCGCTCGGCCGGCGCCGCGCTCAGCACGGGCAGCGCACCGTCGAAGTCGATCGGTACCGGGCGCGGCAGCAGTCCGCCGTCGCTGCCGATCTGGTGCACGACGCCCGGGACCGGGTTGTCGTCCTCGTCGACCAGGACCAGGTTGTAGATGCGCGCGTTGGACGCGTTGACCAGCCGGAAGCGGTACCAGGCGTCGTCCACCTCGGCGTACGGCCAGATGCGGCCGTTGACCGTGGTGTACGGGCCGGTGAACGGGATGGAGACCGGCTTGCCCGTCTCCGGGTTCTTCTGCTGGACGATCACCGTCTTGTGCAGCAGCCTGCCGTTGAGCCGGCCGTCCTCGTCGGTGTCGAGATTGCGGTCGGCCAGCAGCAGCGGGATCTCCCGCTCCCCGCAGGGGAGACGGAGGGCGTCCTCCTCGTCGTCACGGACGAGGTAGGTGCCGTACAGGCCGGCCATCACGTTCCACCGCGTGATGTTCATGGCGTGGTCGTGGTACCACCACTGCACCGCCTGATGGTCGTTCGGATACTCCGACAGCTGGGCGTCGCCGTGACCGACCGCGTTGTCCGCCCACCCGTCGTTGCCGCCGCCCGTCTGGGCGCCGTGCAGGTGGGTCACCGACCAGGCGGGCAGGGCGGCGACGTCCTTGTTCGGCTCGACGCCCTCACGGCCGGGCTCGGTCGTGGCCTGGGGACGGCCGTCGGTGCGCAGTGGCACCTCCACCGAAGTGACCGGGTACTCGCTGTCCTTGGGGATGCGGTTGGTCCAGGCGATGCGGACGCGCTGTCCGCGCCGCACCTCGATGGTGGGGCCCGGCACCTGGCCGTCGTACCCCCACATCAGGGTCGGCGGCAGCTGCGGGTGCAGACGCACCCAGGCCGGGCGCAGGGCGATCTCGGTCTCGCGCAGGACATCGTCGGGCGCGGGCCGCAGGACGGGAGGGACGGGCAGCGGGGCCACGTACGGCGTGAGCTCGACGGTGTCGAGCGGCTGCTCCGCCTGTTCGGTCTCCGTGTCGCTGTCCGTGAACCTCTCGATGATGTCGGTCAAGGTCGAACACCCCCGTTGTGTTCTTGTCGTCTGTTCCCCTTCATCCCGGAAGACTCCCGGCGCATCGTCGAAGTTCCAGGAATGTCCCGTTCCGGCCGAAAAGTTTCGATGCCCGCGTTCGGAGGCCGGAAGTCCGTTGTCAGTGGCCGCTGTTACGTTCTGTGACATGACCGATCGTGCGCTGCGGCTGCTCCGAGAGAACCCCCGGCTGGCCGGACTGGCGGCCTTTCCCTTCGCCTTCGACATCGACCGTGCGGCCCATGGTCACGTCGAGGAGGTCCGCCTCGCCTCGGGCGGACCGCTCGACATAGTGGCGGGGGACGACACCGGTGGTACGTACTTCGTGTGCGCGGACGGCTCGGTGCTGTACGCCGACTCGGAGGGCTCGGCCGGGATCGTCGGCTCCAGCGTCGACGAGGCGCTCGAGATCATGATCGGACTGGCGGAGGTCGAGGAGGACGAGGAGGACGAGGAGGAGGTTCAGCAGAGTCGTCACCTCGAAAAGGCGCGGGCAGAACTGCGCGCCGCGCTGGGCTTTCCGGAGCGCTCCAGCGCAGAGCTCGAAGCCATGCTGCAGGCCGCGCTCCTGCGCACCGAGCCCGACTTCCTGCTGCTGAACGCGGTCGAGCACAACGCCTATCAGCTGCTCGACTCGTATCCGCGCCCACCCCTGTGGGAGCCGGTGCTCGCGAGCGGCCGTGCCGATCTGGCGCTGCTGCGTGCGGGCGACGTCGCCGTCCGGGACGCCCTGGCCGACGATCCCGTACGGCGCCGACTCGCCCTGCGGGCCGCGCAGTTCGACCGGGCGGGAGGCGATCTCGAGATCCTGCGCCACCTGCTGCGGCACGAGGCGAAGTCCTCCATGACGGACGAACTGCGGCTCGCCGCCACGCTGGTGGGCCTGCGCGGGGACACCGGCGACCTGCCCCTGCTGCACGAGGTGCGGGAGACGGACTTCGACACCGCGTGCGGCCTCGGCGGCATGCCGGAACCGGGCGCGAGTGCGGACGCGTTGCGGGAGTGGGCGCAGGAGCTCGACGACACGTTCTTCGGTGCGGACCCCGCGGACGAGCCCCTGCACACCTGGACCGACCTGGCCCGCGACCAGGGCATGACCGAACTGGCCCGGGTCGCTCTGATCCGCGAGCTGGACGAGATCGTCATGGACCAGAGCCGACTCCGCCGGACCGACACGCCGCAGGCCTTGACCACGGCCCCGTTGGGCGCGCTGGCCCGCCACTTCGAGGAGCTCGGCGACCACACCCAGGCTCTGCGCGCCCAGCGTCTGTACACCGCCTTGCAGGAGACGGCATGGGACCGGGTCTCCGCCCTCCGCGACCAGGCACGCCTGGAGCGTGCCGCCACCCGACTCCAGGCTGCCGTACGGACCTTGGCTGCTCTCCGCGGCATCCTGGAGGACCCCGCAGACGACTCCCTGCGTGACTGGCAGCGTGTGAACCTCGGCCGTTTCATCGCCGAGGAGCACTACGCGCTGACACGTGCCCTCGCCGAGGCCGGGCTTTCGGAGCAGGCCCGCGCGCTCCTCACGGCCGCCCACGCGATACTCGGCGAGCTCGCGGGGAACGCCGCGAAGGGCGTACGAGGGCTCGCCGAGGCCGCTGCGTGCGTGCGGGAGGTCAGCTGAGGACGGGTACGGCCGGCGGGCGGGCCGGCAGGAAGCCGTGGGCGCGGCGGGCCAGGAATTCGGGCTTGTAACGGTCGACCGACCGATGCCAGTTCAGGATGCCCGCCATGTAGTTGCGCAGGTCCTCCACATACGCCCCCATGGCCCGCCGCGCCTCGTCCGAGAGGTCGAAGTCGGCGTACACGACCGGCAGTTCGTGCGCGGCCACATGCTCGAACTGGCGCATTCGCTGGGTCATCAGGTCATGGACGACTCCTAGCGCGGTCGGATAGTCGACGCCGAAGAAGTTCTGGACGACGAGGATCGCGTTGTGGATCTCCCCCTCGTACTCGATCTCCTTCTGGTAGGAGAACACGTCGTTGATGAGCATGGAGTAGTCGACGGCCGCGTTCTCCAGAGAGCGCACGGGCCCGCTGCGGTAGACCTCCGGCGGGACGGCGGGGCCGCAGCCGGTGCGGCACAGGTTGAGCGTGAGGTCGGCGCCGAAGGTGGCGCGCCGCATCTCCAGGTAGTCGACCGGGTCGGGGATGCGGTTCTGGAGCTGGTTGGCCAGCTCCCACACCCAGCTCTCGGTCATCTTGTTGATCGCGTCCTTCAGGGAGCGCCGCTGGGCCGCGGTCATCCCCGCCGTCGTGCGCGTCCAGAGGTCGACGAGACCGCACTCCATGCCGCCCAGCGGAGTGACGGCCGCCTCGCCCTCGAGGGGCATGCAGTCCGACAGGCGCCGGGTGGTCAGACGCGCGGCGGCCAGGTCGCGGCGGTGGCCGAAGACCAGCGGGTAGTAGTCGTCGCCGTACGTCCCCCAGGCCAGCCACTGCGCGCTGAGGTCGAGGGCCTCCGGTGTGGCGTCGGGGTCGAGGCCGGCGGAGCACAGGGCGAGGTCGTAGGCGGCGAGCTTGTCCTCGTCCCAAACGCCCTCCCGGAGCATCCCCATGCGGTGCATCCACTCGGTGAGGCGGGTGCGGGCGCCGGGCAGGTGCGGGCTGAGCTCCACGGCGAACGGCATGAAGAAGTCGGGCAGGCGGGAAGGGCCGACCTTCTGGAAGGGCACGTGCGTGTACGCGCGCAGGCGTTCGGCGCCGGCCGCGGCGAGCAGTGCGCCGACGTCGGCCGCGGAGGTGCCGGGTCCGGTGAGCGTCTGCCACGGCGCCGCGGACTGCGCGCGCTCGTTCATGTAGCGGCTGGAACGCATGTGCCATTCGTGGCCGCCCGACTGCCAGTCCTGCAGGCCCTTGGTGTACGCGGCGACGGCGGCGATCTCCTGCGGCGTGAGCCCCTTCTCCAGGGCCACGGCCGGGACTTCGGTGAGGGCGGTGTGCTCGAACTGGTGGAGCCGGGAGGTGAGGACGTCGTTGACGGTGTCGGCGGCTTCCTGGGTGGTGCAGCCGAAGAAGGTCTCCAGCACCAGCACTCCGTTGCTGAGTTCGCCTTCGTCCTCGACCTCGCGCTGGTAGGAGAACAGGTCGTTGCGCAGGTGCACGGCGTCCGAGAACGTCTCCATCAGGACCCTCAGCGGCCTCGACTCAGCGACGGACGCGGGCACTTCGGCCGTCGCGTACTCCACGAGGCCCGACGACCAGGGGGCGCCACCCACCTTGCGGCGCATCTCGATGTACTCGACGGGGTTGGCGACACGCCCCTCGTTGATGTTGGACAGCTCCCACAAGGACTCGTTGAGAAGGTGCTCGGTGGCGACGGCGAACCGGCGGCGCCAGTCGACCGACATCGAGGGCACCGTACGGGTCCACAGGTCGGCGAGCCCCGCCTCGACCGGGTTCTGCGGCTCGGGCATCGGGGTCGCCAGGTCCATCGGCATGAACAGCGACAGCCGGTCCAGGTAGGCCTTGCCGCCGGCGCGGTCCTGGGTGCGCTTGAAGGTCTCCAGGAAGTGGTCGTCGAAGAAGAAGACCCACACGTACCAGTCCGTGATGAGGGAGAGGGCCGGGCCGTCGCAGTCGGGGTGGGTGTACGCACAGAGCAGGCCGTAGTCGTGCGCGTCCAGGTCGGCCTGTTCCCAGACCCCGGACCCCTCCAGCATGCCCATCTCGCGCGCCCACCGGGTCGAATGGGCGCGCGCCTCGTCGACGTGCGGGTTCAGCCGCGCGGGATACGGCATGTAGAAGTGCGGGAGTTCGAAGGGCTGCTGCGTCATGGCCCGGCCCTACCCCCGGGGCCCAACAGGCATCCGCGGCGCGGGACATGATCACACCATCGCGTGAATCAGGTGAATCGGGGGTGAATCCGGGAGTTCTCCCCGGGCCTTGTGGCGTTCATCTCTACGCGCGCAGACTTTTCGAGCTCGCTCTGTCCCCCTGTGCTCCCTGTCCCCCCTCACCGGAGTCGCGATGAACCACACCGGATCCCTCTCCCGCCGCACCGCGCTCGCCTCCCTAGCCGGGGCGGCGTTGGCCACGACCGCGGCGTTCCCGGCCCCGGCGGCCGAGCGGCACGGCCGCCGGCCGGTACGGTTCGCCACCTTCAACGCCTCCCTGAACCGCTCCGCCCAAGGCGCACTGATCAGCGACCTGTCCACGCCGGACAACGCCCAGGCGCGCAACGTCGCCGAGACCATCCAGCGGGTCGACCCGGACATCCTTCTGATCAACGAGTTCGACTACGACGAGCAGGGCACGGCGGTCCGCCTGTTCCTGCGCAACTACCTGTCCGTCGGCCAGAGCGGGGCGCGGCCGATCCGCTTCCCTTACCGCTTCACCGGTCCGGTGAACACGGGCGTCGCCACCGGTGTGGACCTCGACGGGAAGAACGGCGCGGTCACGACACCCGGTTCGGACGCGTACGGGCAGGACGCGTACGGCTACGGCTGGTTCCCCGGGCAGTACGGCATGGTCGTGCTGTCGAAGTATCCGATCGACACGCGCGCGGTGCGGACCTTCCAGCACTTCCTGTGGAAGGACATGCCCGGCCACCTCATGCCCCCGGGCTACTACAGCGACGAGGCCCGCTCGATCCTGCGGCTGTCGTCGAAGAGCCACTGGGACGTGCCGGTGTGCATCGGGCACTCCACCGTGCACTTCCTGGTCTCGCACCCGACGCCGCCCACCTTCGACGGCACAGAGGACCGCAACGGGCGGCGCAACCACGACGAGATCCGCCTGTGGGCGGACTACATCGGCGGGCGCGGGCGCAGTTCCTACCTCTACGACGACAGGGGCGTGCGCGGCGGGCTGCGGCCCGGGGCGCGGTTCGTGATCGCCGGCGACAACAACGCCGATCCGTACGACGGCGACAGTTATGGCCATGCGATACGGCAGTTGCTCGACCACCCGGCGGTGAACGTTCCGGCGACTCCGCCGGCCAGCGCGGGCGGGGTGGAGGCCGCGAAGCTTCAGGGCGGCGCCAATGCCTCGCACACCGGCAACCCGGCGTACGACACCGGCGACTTCGGCGATGGCGCTCCCGGGAACCTGCGAGTGGACTATGTCCTGCCGTCCAAGGGGCTGATACCGGGCGCGAACGGGGTGTTCTGGCCGACGTCCGACGATCCGCTGTACCGGCTGGTGGGCGACGGGAGGACGGTGCCGACCTCCGATCACCGGCTGGTGTGGCAGGACGTGCGCCTGGGCTGAGGGCGGGGCGGGGGCAACGGGCGGGCGGCTTCTCGCCCCGCCGCCCCTACCGTCCGGCTGAATGGCCTGGACCGGCGCCGAGAGGCGGAGCTCCCGCACGACGGAGTCACCGGCGCTCCCTGTTGCGCACCGCCCGCCCCACCTCCGACCTCAGTGTGACGAACTCCGCGAGGCCCCGGGTCGTGATCTGGTCCCGGGGGGCGGGGAGTTCGACCGGCAGGTCCAGGACGACCTTGGTGCCGGGCCCCGGCGAGAGGGCGACGACGCGGTCTCCCAGGTACACGCTCTCGTCGATGTCGTGGGTGACGAAGACGATCGTCGCGCCGTCCGTGCGGTGGACCTCCAGGAGAAGGTCCTCCAGGTCCTCGCGGGTCTGGGCGTCCAGGGAGCCGAAGGGCTCGTCCATGAGGAGCAGGGAGGGGCGGCAGACCAGGGCGCGGGCGATCGCCACACGTTGCTGCATGCCGCCGGAGAGCTGCCAGGGGTGGCGCCGGGCCGTGTCGGTGAGGCCGACCCGGGCGAGGATGCGGTCGGCCTCGGCCCGGCGTTCCGCTCTCGGCAGGCCTCTGCGGCGCAGCGGGAGCGCCACGTTCTCGCGGACCGTGAGCCAGGGGTAGAGGGAGCGGGCGTAGTCCTGGAAGACCACGGCCAGGTTGTGGGGGACGCCCCGCACGGGTGTGCCGTCCAGGGTGATCGTGCCGTCGTACGCCGGCAGCAGGCCCGCGATCGTGCGCAGCAGCGTGGATTTGCCGCAGCCGGACGGGCCCACGACGCACAGGAGTTGACCGTCGGGCACGGTGAGGGTGATGTCGTGCAGCACCTGGTGGTCGCCGAAGTGCCGGCCGACCGCGTCCAATCGGAGCATGGCTGTCCCTGCGCAGAGGTTGGGGGCGTGGTGGGGGTCATCCGGCCGTCGTTCTCCCTCTTCCGACGATCCGCTTCTCGACCGCCATCAGGCCGGTGTTGAGGAGGTGGCCGAGGACGCCGAGGAGGGCCAGCGCGGCCCAGACGGTGAGCAGGTCGGAGCGGGACTGGGCGTCGGTGAGCGTGAAGCCGATGCCGTTCGCGGTGCCGGGCAGCAGTTCCGAGAACACCATGAGGATGAGGGAGAGCGAAAGGCTCAGACGCAGGCCGGCGAAGATGCGGGGCAGGGCGGAGGGCAGGATCAGGAAGCGGAGCCGTTCGGCCGGGGTGAGGCGCAGCACGGCGGCGACCTCGAGACGCAGCGGGTCGGTGTTCCGGGCGCCCTCCGCCGTGTTGATCAGTACCGGCCAGACGGCGCTGAAGACGATCGACGCGATCTGCATCGGCGTACCGAAGTCGAAGATCACGACGAAGACGGGGACCAGAGCCGGCGGCGGCACGGCGCGGGCGAACTGCAGGACGGGGTTGCAGAGGGCGTACGCACGTCGCGAGCGGCCGACCGCTACGCCGAGGGCGATCCCGGCGACGGCGGCGAGCGTGAACCCGGCGGCCATGCGGCCGAGGCTCGGGAGGACGTCGGCGACGGCGTCCTCGGTCAGGAACGCGTGCCGTGCGGGCCCCGAGAACCACAGGTCACGGGCGTGCCGCGCGATCTCGGCGGGCGGCGGGAAGTAAACACTGCCCTGCGCTCGGGCGACCACCTGCCAGACGGCCACGGCGAGCGCGAGGACAAGCCAGCGCAGCAGCGCGTGACGCGCGGTGGCAGAGGCGGAGGCGCGGCGTTCGAGCGCCGGGCGGGGGGCGCGGCGGCGTAGGGCTGCAGGCCGTCGGTCAGGCGGTCCAGACGGCCCAGGGGGCCCGGGGGGCCCAGGGGGCTCCGGTGCGGTGGGGCGCTGGCGGTTCATCGGCACTCACCGCGATGCGAGCGGACTGCCGGGGCGGCTGCGGGTGCGGATGTGCATGATGCGGCGCGGCTCGACCCACCCACGCCCACCCTTCCCTCCCCTCCCGGCCTCTCCGCCCTGATCAGCTCGTCACCCCCCATGCCGGCTCCCCGGCGTCCAGGGAAACAACCGCCGTTCCCCCCACACGAGCACCCCATTGACGACCAGCCCCAGAGCGCCCGCCCACACCACCCCCGCCAGCACATCCCGCGTCCCGTCCGTCGCCAGCCCCGCCTGGGCGATGAAGATGCCGAGGCCTTCGCCGAAGCCGGAGAGGATCTCCGTGGCGACGGCCAGGATGAGGGCGACCGCGGCCGAGATGCGGATGCCGGCTGCGATGAAGGGGGCCGTGCCCGGCAGTTCGACGCGGAGGAGGACGGCGAGGCGGCCGAAGCCGAAGGCGCGGAGGGTGTCCTTGGCCAGGGGATCGGTCTCGCCGAGGCCGTAGACGGTGTTGAAGAGGATCGGCCAGACCGACGCGTACGTCACCAGCGCGACCTCGGTCTCGGTGCCCGAGCCGAGGAGGAGGGAGACCAGAGGGATCAGCGCGACGGACGGCAGCGGCCGCAGAAACTCGATGATCGCGCGGACGGCGGCGTCGACGACCGGCACACTGCCCAGCACCAGACCGACCGGCACCGCGAGGGCACAGGCGAGGCCGAGCCCGAGCGCCCACGCCCGCAGGGTGGCGCCGAGGCCGTCCAGGAAGGCCGCGTCGCCCGCCAACTCCACTGCGCGGACCAGGACTTCGGAGGCGGGCGGCAGATAGCTGCTCCGCACGAGACCGGCGCGGGAGACGGCCTCGCAGGCACCGAACATCAGCACGACGCCCCACGTGCCCAGCAGGAGCTGCTCCCGACGGCCCTTCACGTCGCGTATCACTCGACCATCAGGGTCGCCGCGTCGATCGGCTTCTTCAGCATCCCCTGCTTCTCCATGAGGTCGGTGAGCCGGGTGAGCTGCGCGGCGTCCATCGTGGGGGGAAAGACGGGCAGGTCGATGGACTCGGCCTGTTTCTCGGTGACCTTGGTGTACGTCGGAAGGACGTCGCGCACGACGGACGGGTCCTTCTCGGCGATCCGCACGGCGGCCCTGATGGCCCGCTGGAAGGCGGCCAGCGTCTTGCCGTTCCCGTCGGCGTACTCGCGGGTGCTGATGTATCCGCTGAGGGGGATGGCCTCCACCGGCGCGGAAGAGCCGTCGACGAGGACCCTGGCCTTCAACTCGTCCTGGATGGACGTGTCGTAGGGCTCGACGGCGTGCACGGCGTCGACCTGTCCCTTGTCCAGAGCCGCGCCCATCTGCGGGAAGGGAATCGCCCGGTAGACAGGACGGCCGACGCCCTGTTTCGCCAGGATCTCGTTGAAGGTGAGCGACTGGACGTTGTTCAGGGTGTTGACCGCGAGCTTCTTGCCCTCGAGGTCGGCGAGGGTCTTGATGTCCGAGTCCTCGGGCACCAGGACCTCCATCATGCGCGGCGCGGCCCTGATCGCCTCGGCGACGATCCGGATGTCGAGCGTGCCCTGCTCCTGGGCCTGGAGATAGGTGACGTAGTTCGCGCTCGCGACCATGTCGATCTGGCCCTTGGCCAGGGCCGGCAGGGCCTGGAGGCTCTGTTGGACCTGCTGGATGCGGACGTCGAGACCCTCCTTCTCGAACAGGCCGCGGTCCCGTGCGATGTAGAGGGCGGCGCAGTCGATCAAGGGCAGGGCGGCCACGGTGACCGTGTCACGCCCGTCCGCCGAGGACGAGGAGTCCCCGTCGTCGCCGCAGGCCGTGAGCGCCACCAGCATGAAGGTGATCGTGGCGGCCGCGACTCTCCCCGTTCCCGCGCGCAATTGACGTAACGGCATGTCGACATGACTACCAAGAATTTGTCATGATCACCACATAGCCAGGGGCGTGGAGCAGATCAACGTCGCTGTGGCAATCTGTCGGCCTTCACCGAAAGGCGCCACCTTGGTCGCATGACCTCCAACATGAACTCCTACACGCTCCCGCACGAGCTGCACGGCGACGGCCCCCACAAGGTGTTCGCCGTGCACGGCTGGTTCGCCGATCGGTCCGCCTACGCGGGCGTCCTCCCCGACCTCGACCGCACGGAGTTCACCTACGCCCTCGTCGATCTGCGCGGCTACGGCGGCGCGAAGCACGCCGTCGGCGCCTACACGACCGGCGAAGCGGCCCTCGATCTGGTGGAACTGGCCGACCGGCTCGGCTGGGAGCGGTTCTCGGTGGTCGGTCACTCGATGGGCGGCGCGGTCGGCCAGCGCCTCCTCGCCGTGGCCCCGCACCGGCTGCGCAGACTGGTCGGGGTCTCACCGGTGCCGGCCTCGGGGCTGGCGTTGCCGCCGGAGCTGGGGGTCCCCCCGCTCGAGCGAAGTCGAGAGTGGGGGAGGGAGCTGTTCGCGGACGCGGCGCACAAGCCGGAGAACCGGCGCGCCATCATCGACATCACCACGGGTGGCCGCCGCCCGGCCGCCTGGCTCGACCGCATGGTGACCCGTTCGCTCGCGGTGAGCGACCAGAAGGCGTTCCGCGCCTGGCTGGACTCCTGGGCCGGGGAAGACTTCCACCTCCAGGTCGAGGGATCCCCGGTGCCCGCACTCGCGGTCACCGGCGCCCTCGACCCGGCCCTGTCCGCCGACCTGCTCCGCCGGACCTGGATGGCCTGGTACCCCCGAGCCGACCTGCACGAACTCCCCGCCGCCGGCCACTACGCAATGGACGAGACCCCCCTGGAGCTGATCGGAGTGGTGGAGGACTTCCTGCGGGCCGACGAGAGCGAGCAGGCGTGACGGTCCACCACGCTCCCCCCGTCCCCGACGTCTTCGACCCCCGCCAGTACGCGACCGGCGTGCCGTACGCCGCCTACCGGATCCTGCGCGATCACCACCCCGTGGCCCGTCAGGACGAGCCCGAGGTGCTGGGCTGGCCGGCCGGGCCCGGGTTCTGGGCGGTGACCCGGCACGCGGACGTGGTGCGCGTGCTCAAGGACTCGGCGACGTACTCCTCGTACATCGGCGCGACCCAGATCCGCGATCCCGAGCCGGACGACCTGCCGTTCATCCGGCGCATGATGCTCAACCAGGATCCGCCGGGCCACGGCCGTCTGAGACGGCTGGTCAGCCGTGCCTTCACGCCCGGACGCATCGACCGCTTCGCCAAGGTCGCGCAGGACCGGGCCCGCCTGCTCCTCGCGCGCGCCCTGCAGGAGGCCCGCGCTGCCGACGGCACCGTCGACCTGGTCACCGCGGTCACCGACGACTACGCCCTGCTCAACCTGGCCGACCTGCTCGGCGTGCCGGAGGCCGACCGCAGGCTGCTGCTGCACTGGACGCAGCGGGTGATCGGATACCAGGACCCGGACGAGTCCGGGCCGGCGGTGCGGGACGCGGCCGGCCGGCCGGTCAATCCGCGTTCGCCCGCGATGCTGCGGGACATGTTCGGGTACGCCCAGCAACTGGCCGCGCACAAACGGCGGTTCCCCGACGACGACGTGATGACCACCCTCGCCCACGACGCCGAACTGGCAGGACCCGAACTGGAGATGTTCTTCTTCCTGCTCACCGTCGCGGGCAACGACACCGTCCGCAGCGCCGCACCCGGCGGGCTGCTCGCCCTGGCCGAGCACCCGAAGGCGTACGAGCAGCTCCGCGACGGCCGCGTCGAACTCGCCTCGGCCGTCGACGAGTTGCTGCGCTGGCATCCACCCGTCCTCACCTTCCGCCGCACCGCCACCCAGGACACCGAGCTGGCCGGCCGCCGGATTGGCGCGGGTGACAAGGTGGTCGTCTTCCACGCCTCCGCCAACCGCGACGAACGGGTCTTCACCGACCCGGACCGGCTGGATCTGGCCCGCAGCCCGAACCCGCACGTCTCTTTCGGCGACGGTCCGCACGTCTGCCTGGGCGCGCACTTCGCGCGGCTGCAGCTGCGCGTGCTCTACCGGGAGGCCCTGCGGGTCCTGCCGGTTCTGCGGACGGCGGGGCCGCCGCGGCGACTGGTGTCGAACTTCATCAACGGTCTCAAATCGCTGCCCGTGCAGGTCACTTGAACCGGGGTGTGCCCGATCACGTCCGCACCTGAATCAGCGCATGCGTCCCGCCGGTCCGCCACTTCTGTCCCTCGGTCTCGTCCAGCACCGCCTCCGTGCGGGCGTCCAGGCCGGTGATGACGTCGGACTTCAGGGTGCGCAGGGCGGCGACCGGGCCGGGGAAGTGGGCGGTGACGTCGGTGAACGGCGTGGTCGGTGGCCAGAGCCGGTCGCCGACGAGGCGGCGGTAGTTGAGGTCGCCCTTGACGAGGGTGAGGGTGGCCGTGGACAGCTCCTCACGGAGGTCGCCGGGCAGCGCCGCGAAAGGGAGCGGGGCGCTGGAGAAGGGATGGGCGCGTACGGTGAGGCGGCCATCGGTCATGGCCGACCAGAGGGTGTGCCCGTACGTCGCGGCCGCGCCCGGTGCCGCCCTCAGCCGTCGCAGGGCGTCGAGTACGTCGGCGTGCGTGGCGTCGGAGACGTAGTACGGGTACGGCTTGACGTGGAGGACGGCCCGCCGGACGCGCCCCTGGGTGAGGAGGCGGGCGATGAGGAGCAGGTCGGGGACGAGTTCGCGGCCGGCGTTGTCGGCGATCAGGACCAAAGTGGCCGAGCCGGTGGGCGGGAGCAGGGACCAGAGGGCCGCGCTGTCGTCGGCGACCAGCGGCTGGGTGTCCGCGGAGGACTCGTCGTGCGGGGCCGACAGCCGGAAGCCGAGGTCGGCGCGGTTGCCCCACAGGGAGCCGTGCAGCAGCGCCCGGTCCTGCTCGTCGGCGGGCCGGTCCGCGAGGTCGTCGAGGGCGGCCAGTTCCTCGTCCGTCTCCGGAGCGTCGAGTTCGGCCAGCTTGGAGGGGCGGAAGGGGTCGATGCCCTGCCAGGGGCCGGGGGCGAAGTAGCCGACGGCTTCGAGCAGTCGGCGGTAGAAGTAGCTCTCCGACCACAGCCACGGTACGTCGAACCAGGACCGGCCGGTGTACAGGTCGGCGCCCCAGGCCGTCCAGCGGTCCCGGTCGTGGGCGTCGGCGGGGAGCGGTTCGATCACGCCCTCGGTGCAGCTCGCGTGGAGCGCGTCCAGTGCGCGGTGCTGCTCGGGGCCGTAGGGGAAGGACTCCCGTACCTGGCGGATGATCGCGGGATGCCGTTCGGCGAGGACGCTGTGCGGGAACGAGCCGGGTTCGTTGCCGAGGAGTACCGGCGCGAGCGGGGTGTCGGACCTGTCGGGCATGCGCCTCACCGTATCGCGGGCGTCATACGGCTCTGATCTCCCGCTCCAGCTGTGTCGCGAGCGCGAGATAGGGGGCCCGGCGCGGCACCGGGACCAGGCCCCGGATCATGAGGCGCCACATCTCGGCCACTCTGCGCGGCTGGCGTGCCACGGGTTCGAGGGAGCGGCCGACGACGCGGGTGCCGACGAAGAAGCAGACCAGGGAGTGGGCCGCGGCCTCCACGTCGACGTCCGGGTGGATGTCGGACTCCTTGGCGGCGCCGTGGAGTTTGCGGGTGGCGATGTCCAGCAGCTCGTTGAAGGGATGCCGCAGCGGCGGCCGTATCACCACTCCCCCGGTGGCCAGGCGCAGGCCGGCCCGGGGTATCGGGCCCTCGACGGTCAGGCGTGTGATGCCGAACGTCGTGCGCATCAGGGTCTCCAGCGAGGAGTGGCCCCGGGCGTCCATCTCGTTCGCCACCTGACGGGAGGCCCTGGACTGGAGCTCCATGATCGCCTGGGCGAGGTCGTCCTTCGCCGCGAAGTGGAAGTACAGGGCGCCCTTGGTGACTTGGGCGTGCTCGACGATGTCACTGAGGCTGGTCGACTCGTAGCCGTGACGGTCGAACAGCTCGGCGGCGGCTGTGAGGATCGTGGTGCGGGTCTGCTCGGCACGTAACTGCCTGACCATCGACTGGACCCTCCTGGCCTGAAAAGAACGGGACATGCCGTTTGTTTCTTACTCCCTGTACAAGATAGCTCACCTCTCCTCGGTTCCCACCGCGCATTCGAAGACCGCCGACTCCCCCTGCTGCCCCACGACATGGACGTCGGTGTCGTACGCCCCCTGTTTGTCGAGCGCCTCTATCCAGACGGGCCGGTCGAGTTCGGCGTACTGATGGAAGAGGGTGTGGAACGACACAGGCGTCCGGCGGCCGGTGCGGGTCCGGGCCCGTACGGCCTGGCGGACGGCCTCCAGCAGCAGCATGCCGGGCACATGATCGAGTGGATGATCGAAGAAAACAGCATGAGCGGTATCGACTCGCAGCTGCCAGCGGTCGGGGTGGTCGGACGCGGCGAGGACGACGTCAGCGGGCAGGGCGCGGCCCACGACGGCGGGCGGCAGACCGGGCGGGACGGGAAGTGCGGACACGGTGGCCGCGGTACGGCCGCCGCGCAGGCGTCGGTAGACGGCCTCGCTCGTCCAGGTGGCGGCCACGTGCGCGGTCGCCACGCGGTCGCCGCCGAGCCGTATGTCCGCGTCGTAGCGGAATCCGGCCGGGCGCCCGCCGCGGTGGTCGACGTCGGACACGGCGATGTGGAGGGCTGGTTCGGCGGGTGCGGGGCCGATGGCCAGATGCTCGGGGCGGGTGGTGATCCGCATCTCCTTGAGCACGAACTTGTGACCCAGGGGGACTTGGTAGACGGTGTGCGCTATGAGGGTGCCGGCCTGGCGGACGGTTTCCGCGACGAGCAGCGGCTCGTACGCGGTTCGGTCCGGAGACACGTGTAACTGATGGGCGCGCGGCCATTGGGCGAAGACGGTGAACCGGTCGGTGTCGGTGCCGGTCCCACCGGTGATCAGCGTTTCGGCCACCGAGGCACGGTGGACGAGCTGGCGGGGTACGGTGGCGGTCAGGCCATCCGGCACCGCCGATATCTCGGCGAGCGGGTTCGTGGCGTGCTGCCGCGGATGAGGCATGTCCCCTCCTGTGGGTCCCCCGTGTGTGCGTTGACATACGGCGAGATGCCCGTGCCGCGAGCGTTAGAGTACGAGGCGACCGGTTTGTTTTCAATGCGGCCTCGGGTCGCCCGGCCGTGCCCGAATCGCTCCGGCGCACGCCGGGCGCACAGGTCAACGTGGCGCAACAGTAGGGTGCGCCGGTGTCGAGGGGCTCTCGGCACCCGGCCTGGAGTGCCCCGGAGGCGACGGACTATACGGAGGGGCGGTTATGGCGAGGCAGGAGCGCGCCATCAGAACGCGGCGGGTGATCCTTGAGGCCGCGGGTGCGGTCTTCGACGAGCACGGGTACACCGCGACCACCATCTCGATGGTCCTGGAGCGGGCAGAGGTGACCAAGGGCGCCCTGTATTTCCACTTCCCCTCCAAGGAATCCCTGGCCCAGGCCGTGCTGGACGAGCAGTTGTCGCTCGGAGCGGTGCCCCCGCAGCCGTGCAAGCTGCAGGAACTGGTCGACATGACCTTCGTGTTCGGGCAGCGGCTGCTCAGCAACTCCCTGCTCAAGGGAAGTGTGCGGCTGGCGGTGGACCAGAGCGCACCGCCCGGCGTGGACCACTCGGGGCCGTTCAGGCAGTGGGCGGACCATGTGGGGGCGGTGCTGGAACAGGCCCGTGACCAGGGCGAGTTGCTGCCCACGGTGCGGCCCGCGCAGACGGCGGGGCTGCTGGTCGGGGCGTTCGCCGGCATCCAGTTGATGTCCCGGGCGCTGACCGACCGGGACGATCTGGCGGAGCGGATCTCGGTCCTGTGGGGGCACTTGCTGCCGAGCATCGCCGTACCGGCTCTGCTGACCGGCATCGACTGGGAACCCGACCGCGGGGCCCGGGTTCTGGCCACCCTCGACACGGCGGACGCCGACGAGGTCGCCATGGGCCTGTCCGCACGCTGAGTGAACGACACCGACCGGAGCGACGGTTTCCGTCGCTCCGGTCGGTGGGTGAGAACGACGGGCCGGCCGATGCCCCATCCGCACCGGTCGGCCCGCCCGTTTGTGGTACGCGCCTGTCCGGCGCGCCCGTTCAGTTGTCCGCCGTGGCTGTCACCCCTGGCCGTCGTCCTCTTCCGCTCAGAAGGTCAGCTTCCAGCTGTTGAGCGTGCCCGTGTCCTGAGCCGCCACGTCCTGGACGCGCAGCTTCCAGGTGCCGTTGGCGACCTCGCTGGAGGCGTTCACCGTGTAGGTGGTCTTGACGTTGTCCGCGGAGTCCGAGGAGCTGGAGGACTTGAGGCGGTACGTCGTACCGTCCGGGGCGACCAGATCGACGACCAGGTCACCGCGGTAGGTGTGGGTGATGTCCACGCCGACCTGGAGGGCCGAGGGGGCGTTGCCGCTGCGGCCGCTGACGGTGATCGGGGACTCGATCGCGGAGCCGTTGTCCGGGATGGAGGCCGCGGAGGTGCTGGTGAAGGTGGTGCTGCCCGTCGACCCATCCGTGCCGCCGGAGCTGCCGCTCACCGCCTGCACCGTCTTGGCCGCGTCCGCGAGGCCCGCACCGCAGCCGCCCGAGCAAGTGCCGGGCAGAGCACGCGCGTTGGTCTTGAGCGCGGACTCGATCTGGGCCGGGGTCAGCGCGGAGTTCGCCGACTTCATCAGCGCGACGAGGCCCGCGATGTGCGGGGCGGCCATGCTGGTGCCCTGGTAGTACTTGTACGTCTCGCTCGACGGGCCCTGGGCGCCGCTGTTCAGCGTGGACAGGATGCCGTTCGCGGTGGTGGTACGGGTCTCGCCGCCGGGAGCCGCGATGTCCACGGTCGAGCCGAAGTTGGAGTAGTAGGCCTTGGAGCCGGAGCGGCCCAGCGCGGCCACCGAGATGACGTTGTTGCAGCTGGACGGCGAGTAGTTGGCCGCGTTGTCGTTCTCGTTGCCCGCCGCGACCACCACCGCGGTGCCGCGGTTCACGGCCGCGTTGATGGCGCTCTGGGTGGCGGCCGTGCAGGCGCCGCCGCCACCGAGGCTCATGTTGATGACCTTGGCGACGTTGGCGTTGGCGGGTACGCCGGAGACGGTGCCGCCGGACGCCCAGGTGATGGCGTCGATGATGTCGGAGTCGTAGCCGCCGCACTGGCCGAGGACCCGCAGCGGGGAGACCTTCGCGCCGTACGCGATGCCCGCGACGCCCTTGCTGTTGTTGGTGACCGCGGCGATGGTGCCCGCGACGTGGGTGCCGTGCCAGGAGGACGTGGTGGCCGTCCAGTCGCTGGCGCACTGGCCGTCGGTGGTCCAGTCGCCCGGGTCGGCCGGGTTGCTGTCGCGGCCGTTGCCGTCGTTGGAGACGGCGGTGTCGCCGATGAAGTCGTAGCCGGCGACGATGTTGGCGCCGAGGTCGGAGTGGGTGACGTAACCGGTGTCGATGACGGCGACGGTCACACCGGTACCGGTGGTGACGTCCCAGGCGCCCGGCACGTTCATGCCCGCGGTGGTCTCGAACAGGTCCCACTGCTTGCTGTACTCGGTGTCGTTGGGCGTGGCCGCCGGCTTGTTCAGCCGGTCCGGTACGACGTAGGCGACCTGCGGATCGGCCCGGTACTCGGCGACGACGTCGGCGACGTCCGCCTTGGTGACGTGCTCGCCCAGGTCGACGAGGGCGGCGCCGGAGCCGAGGCGGCGCTGGAAGTCGAGGTCCTCGCCGGCCTCCTTGCCCTTGGCGGCGGCGTCGGCCTCGGCGGCCTTGTTCGACTTGGCCTCGGCGGCGCCGGACTTGTAGCCGACGATGAGGCGCTCGGCCGGGGTGCCGGGGGCGGCCTCCGTCTGCGCCGCCGGTACGGCGGCTTCCTGGGGAGCGGGTTCCTGGGCCACGGCGACCGTGGTGGTGGCGGCCGTGAACAGCGCGGCGGAGACCGCGGCGACGGATATCAGCTTCCGTCTGAGGGGTGCAGAGGTACGCAAGGGCTTGCCTTTCGTGGGGCCGGCCGTACTCCGGGCAGCGCGGAGCGGCGGTCGAATTCGCTTCGTCGTCGAAGCGGCGGGGGGTGGGGCGAAAGTGCATTGCGGGGGCGCGGTGGCCGGCCTGGCGCGAGCTGCGACCCGTTCGGGGTTACCTGTGGGTCGGCTGTGGTCGAACGATAGGCAAAGAGCAGGTCACAGGGATACAGGGGAAACCCTCGATCCGGCCGGAAACCCACCCTCTACGTCCGACCACGTCGGGGAGTTGACCGCCAATGACGGATTTCGCCCGGCTCGTCGCGCAGTGAACGCGCCGGGCCGCATTCCCGTACTGGACGAGGACCCTTCCCGCACCGGCCGAGGAGACGTTCCGGATGTCCCGGATGCCCTGGATGAGATCGCACCGCACGGCCCTGGCGGCCGCCGCCGTCACGCCGTTGCTGCTGACGGTGTGGGCCGCGAGCCCCGCTCGGGCGCACGGTGCGCCGACCGATCCGGTCAGCCGTGTCTACGCCTGCTCGCCCGAGGGCGGCAGCGCGTCCCGGTCGGCGGCCTGCCGGGCGGCGGTCGCCTCGAACGGCGCGCCCTTCACCGCCTGGGACAACTTGCGGATCGCGAATGTGAACGGCCGGGACCGCCGGATCGTCCCCGACGGACAGCTGTGCAGCGGCGGACTGCCCGCCTACCGGGGCCTCGATCTCGCCCGCGCCGACTGGCCGTCCACCCGGCTGACGCCGGGCGCCACCCTGACCATGCGGTACGTCTCGACGATCCCGCACACCGGCACCTTCCGGCTCTACCTCACGAAACCCGGCTACGACCCGGCGAAGCCGCTCACCTGGTCCGACCTGCCGGACAAGCCGTTCGCGGAAGTGACGGACCCGGCGCTGACGGACGGGGCGTACCGGATCAGGGCGACACTGCCGTCCGACCGGTCCGGTCGGCACGTGCTGTACACGGTCTGGCAGAACAGCAGCACGCCGGACACCTACTACTCCTGCTCGGACGTGGTGTTCCCGGCGGCCCGGGACGCGGGCGATGAGGAGAGCGGCGGCGGGAGTGCGGCGTCGGCCGCCGCGGACGGGGAGCGCGACAACGGCCGTACGACCGCCGGTCCTTCGCCGACGAAGGAGTCGCGCACAACCGGGCCGCGTACGACCGCCTCGCCCGCCGATTCCTCGCCGAGCGGCGCCGAGACCCCGCGACGCGCCGGGGACGACAGCACGCCGGTGGCGTCCACCGGGGCCGCCGGCACAGGGCCCTCGACGCCACTGCTGGCGGGCGGCGCCGCCGCGGTGCTGGTGCTCACCGGGGGCGCCGCCCTGGCGCTGCGGTTGCGCCGGAGGTGAACTCCGGCTCGCCGGGGGTCAGTTGACGTAAACCGCCTCGCCGGTGCCGGTCACCGGGGCGTACTTGGCGGTGAAGTAGCCGTTGGCGAAGCAGAGGGACGAGCCGGAGACCTTGGTGAACTGTGCCGCGGCGAAGTTGATGCTGTTGTCCGTGTTGCTTGCCGTGCCGGCCAGGCTGGGGGCCTGGTAGACGCAGTTGATGCTGCCCAGCAGGGTCCGCAGCACGACCGTCGTCTGGATGGTGGAGCCCGCGGCCGGGGTGACGGTGACGGTGCCGTCGGAGGAGACGGCGGCGCTGTACGGCAGGTTGTTGACCGTGATGCTGGTGACGCCGAGCACGCCGACCACGTTGGTGGTGCAGCTCGCGGCGTCGAAGGTGTGCGCGGTGACCGACTCCGTCGCGGTCCCGGGCGCGCCGGGGTTGTCGGTCACGGTGGCCGTGAACTGCGACGACTTGCAGGAGATGCCGCTCGTACCGGTCGCGCTGGAGTAGAACGTGGCGGCGGTGCCGCTCGCCAGCGGCGCGGTGAGGACCTCGCCGGCCGCGACCGCCGTACCGCCGACGGAGCCGGTGGTCAGGACGGCGCCGTCGGCCGCGGACGCCGGGCCGGCCAGGGGGAGGGTGAGGGCGGCGACGGTGCCGGCGAGGGTGAGGAGGGTGCGTGCGCGCATGCGGGTGTACCTCGTCTTTCGTTGCGGGGGTGTGCCCTGATGGCCTGAGGCCCAGGGGGTTCGGGGAGTCGGTGGGGGGCGCGAGTCGGTGTGTGCCGTTGCCGGTCCGTGACGCCTTCTCCGTACGGCACGGACCGGCAACGGCGGCCCGGCCGGTGACCGGCCGGAGACCCCTGGGGGAGGGCTCCGACCGGAACCGGGCGGGGGCGGCCGGCACGGACCGAGGGGGGAAGCGACCGTGACGGCGCCGTGGAGGGGTCTTGCGAAAAGGAAATGTGAAGGACATCAGGTCCGGGAACGCGGGCAGAGGCCACGCGGCGGCGGATCCGGCGCCACGGATCCAGGGGGGAGCCAGGGAGAGTTGTAGACCTGAGGATCCGTCAACGTCAAGGGTGAGCACGGGAGTTGATATTCGACTCGGCAGGATTGCACGGCCCCGGCGAGCCCAGAGGCACGGGTGACACACAACCGACACCCTTTTTCCACAAGCTCCTTGACCCTCGGCTGTAACCACCGGTAACTTCCGGCCTTGGCTACTGCGGAGTACGAGAAAGCCCTTGCATCCACCGGGAGTTGCGGGGCGGCGTGCGCCGTGGGCGCTGTCCGCGCCAGGACAACGTGCCGCTGATGCCCTACCCGCACTTTCTCTGCACCTGGGAGCAGTTATGGCCTCGTCCGAGAACCCGGAAAGCGGTTCCGCGTCCGAAGCGTCCGAAACCCCCGACGGCCCCGCGAGACGCGGGCGGGTCCGGGCGCGCCGGGCCGCCGTGATGGCGGTGCCGGCCACCCTGATCGCCGGCACCCTCGCGGTCCTCACCGCCGAGGGCGCGCTGGGCGTCCAGTTCGCCATCTCCGGCATGCCCTTCACGGTCACCGCTACCGAGCTCAACGGCACCGGGTTCGAGCAGTTCGGCGGCCTCGACCAGATGGCGCCGGGCAGCCCCAACGAGGGGGACACCGGCGGCCAGGTGCTGGTCGTCACGTCCGCAATCAAGAGCGCGACGCTCACGAAGCTGTGCCAGAGCGTCGATCTCGGCGGCACGAATCTGCTGATCACCGCGGGTGGTGGGGCCGAGAAGGTGACCGCGAGCGATCTGACCACCGACTCGACCGAGCTGTCGGGTGACGCGGCGTTCAACAACATCGAGATCGGCAACGACGCGAGCACGCTGACCAAGGCCGGGGTGAAGGGGCCGATCGGTGTCTTCAGCCAGCAGGCGGACACCGTACGCATCGCCAATCTGCGGCAGACGAACTATGCGACGACCGCGGGTGTCTTCAGGCTTCCGGGGCTGAAACTCCGTTTCAGTGACACGGGTTGCTGATGAGTGAGCGTACGGACTTCCGGTCGGCCTTCCGTCGTTGGCGGGCCGATCGGCCGTTCTGGGGCGGGGTGTTGCTCACCCTGGGCGGAGCGGAGATTCTGCTGACCATGAAGGCGTCGTTGAAGGTCGTTCTTCATGTCGGGATGCAGGGGCTGGCGGGGTATCTGCTGCCGGCGCTGATGGTGGTGCTCGGTCTGCTGATCCTCTTCAATCCGACGCAGCGGCTCTTCTACTCGATCACGGCGGTTCTGCTGTCGCTGGGCACGTGGCTCACTTCCAATCTCGGGGGCTTCTTTGTGGGGCTTCTGTTGGGGATGGTGGGGAGTTGTCTTGCGTTTGGGTGGTTGCCGGATCAGGAACCGCGGAAGCGTTGGGGGGAGCGCCGGAGCACGGTAGGGGCTGGTTGAGTTCGGCGAGTGCGGGTGTGCGGGGGCTGATCGCGCGGTTCCCCGCGCCCCTTGGGTCGGCCCTGTGAACGCCGACTGGAGAGCGCCCGTGTGGAAAGCCTCGTTCTGAGCGAACCCGTCGCGCTCACCGTCCTCGCGATCCGCGCCGAGGTGGTCCGGGACGAGGGCGTCGCGAGGTGGGGGCGGTGGCGCGCAAGCCGACCTGAACCGGTTTGCGGGCGCAAGCGGTGTGGACGGGTCGGCGCCGGGCCGGCCCTCCCGCCAGCGGTTCATCACGATGTGGCAGCAACGACTCACACCCAGTGGTTGCACACTTGACTACCGGTGGTCACACGCGATTGGCTCCGCCTCAGCGAGAGTTCACCAGGTCGGCGAACTCCCCCTCCGACGTCGGCCGTTCTCTCGCTCGTTCCTCCGGCTCGGCCGCACAGCGAGGTGCCGCACCCTCATGAAGACTCCACCCCCCTCCCCCGCTCTCGCTCGCGTCGCGGCCCTCACGGCCACCGCCTGTCTGCTGCTTGCGGGCTGTTCCGCCCTCGACGGGACCGACGAGGCGTCGGACGCTGACGCGGCCGGCACCGCACGGCTGAAGGTCGCCCTCGTCACCCACGGCGGCGAGGGCGACGCCTTCTGGGAACTGGTGCAGAAGGGCGCCCAGGCCGCTGCCGCCAAGGACGACGTCGAGCTGACCTATGCGAGCGACTCCGATCCGGCGGGGCAGGCCGAGTTGATGCGGGACGCGATCCGGCAGAAGGTCGACGGCATCGCGGTGACCCTGGCCAAGCCGTCGGCGATGACGGGCCCCGTCACCGAGGCCCGGAGAGCCGGCATACCGGTGGTCGGCCTCAACTCCGGTATAGACCAATGGCGGTCCGCCGGGCTGCTCGGGTACTTCGGGCAGGACGAGAGCGTCGCGGGCCGGGCCGTGGGCGGCAAGCTCGACGATCTGAGGGTCGAGCACGCGCTGTGCGTCATCCACGAGCGGGGCAACGTCGCCCTGGAAGCGCGGTGTGCGGGCGTGAAGAAGGCGTTCGGCGGCGAGACCGAGAACCTCTACGTGGACGGCACCGACATGGACGCGGTGACCGACTCCGTCGCGGCCCGGCTCGGCCAGGACCCGAGCATCGACGAAGTCGTCACGATGGGCGCCCAGTTCGCGCTGGCCGCGGTGAAGTCGGCCGACGAGGCGCGCAGCAAGGCCCGGGTCGCGACCTTCGATCTCAACAAGGAACTGGCACAGGCGGTCCAGGACGGCGACGTGCAGTTCGCGGTGGACCAGCAGCCGTATCTGCAGGGCTATCTCGCCGTGGACTCGCTCTGGCTCTACAAGACCAACGGCAACACCCTCGGCGGCGGCGAGGCCCCCGTCCTCACCGGGCCGGCGTTCGTCACCAAGGCGAACGTCGCCGCGGTCGCGCGGTTCGCCGCCAACGGCACGCGCTGACCGGACACTTCTCCCGACGGTGTCGCCAAAGATTCGGTCACGCGTGACGCGTACGCTCACATGTACGGATAGCATCCAGCGCACCCCCCGTGACGTACCGGACACGCAGTCACCCCTCACGCTCGTCCCCCTCACGCTCGTCCCCCTTCCGCTCCCTCCCCCCTCCCCCTCCGCTCCCTCTTCCGTCCCCCGCTCCCTCCCCCATCCGCCTCCGCGCTGATCGCCCCCGCCCTCCGCTGATCGCCCTAGGACGACAATGTCTCCACGGACAGGTCCCCGGCGCCGCCGCCTCGGCTCCATACGTCTCTCCCTGATCCTCCTGGCGCTGGTGCCCAGCGTCGCGCTCGCCGCCGTCTGGAGCGTGACGACGGTCCAGATGTTCTCGGAGGGGCTGCGGCTCCACTCGCAGACCGAGCTGAGCAAGTCGACCGGGGCCATGGGCACCGAGGCCACGCTCGCGCTGCAGCGGGAGCGCAGCTACTCGGCCGTATGGCTGGCGTCGCGCCAGGAGGCGGCCCGCGAGGCGCTGGACGAGCAGCGCCGCGACACGGACAAGGCGGTCGCTAAACTCCTCGGGCAGTCGGAGGAGATCCAGCGGGCTCCCTCCCGGGTCAAGGACCGGCTGTACTCGGTCGTCGCGTCGGTGAGCAGCCTGGAGTACTACCGGAGCCAGGTGGACAACCCCACCGACATCACCGCCGTACAGGCGCTGGGGCAGTACACGTCGATCATCGACGATCAGATCCATGCCTTCCAGGAGCTCTCCCAGGTCGACGACGGCGACCTCACCTCGCAGGCCGGTCCGCTCGTCGCGCTGGAGCACGCGGCGGAGCAGGTGTCCCGGGAGGACGCGCTGCTGACCGTGGCCGGGCCGGCGCGGAAGATGGACGAGAAGGCGTGGACCGAGTTCGCGGAGCTGGTGAACACCCGCCGCTGGCTCGTCGAGGACCAGATCCTCCCGTTGCTGACCGGGAGCGCGAAGACCGAGACCGAGCGGATCCTGGGGAGTGCGCAGTGGCGAACCCTGGAATCCGTCGAGAACCGGGTGCTGGCGGCCCGGCTGACGGCGCGGGACAGCGGGGACATCGCGATTCCGGAGGTGCAGAAGCAGTGGCGGGCCGCGCTGATCGAGGTCTCCGACCAGTACGCGGTCCTGATCCAGCAGCAGACGGCCGGACTGCTCCAGCACAGTGCCGACAACGCGCGCGGCCTGCTGATCAAGGCCGCCTCCCTGAGCGCGGGCGGTCTGGCCGCCCTGCTGCTGTGCGTCGGGATGTCCTGGCGGATCACGCGCTCGCTGTCGCGCCGGCTGCGGGGTCTGCGCGAGGCGACCCTGGGTCTCGCGCACGACCGGCTGCCCGACGTGGTGGCCCGGCTGGAGCGGGGCGAGAAGGTCGACGTGGAGCTGGCGACCCCGCCGCTGGACTACGGTCACGACGAGCTGGGCCAGGTGGCCAAGGCGTTCAACACCGCGCAGCGCACCGCCGTGCACACCGCCGTCGAACTCGCCGACACCCGGCGCGGCTTCCAGAAGGTCATCCTGGGCATCGCCCGGCAGAGCCAGAACCTGGTGAATCTGCAGCTGACCAAGCTCGACGCGCTGGAGCGCGCGCACCAGGACCCCGAGGTGCTCAAGGGGCTGTACGAACTGGACTCCACCGCCAGCCAGTTGCGCCGCTACGAGGAGAACCTCGTCATCATCAGCGGCGAGCGGCCCGGCCGCAGCTGGAGCGAGCCGGTCGCGCTCATCGACATCCTGCGCAGTGCGGTCGGCGAGGTCGCCGAGTACCGGCGGGTGGAGGTGCACACCGAGGAGGAGGTGCATCTCGCGCCGCCCGCGGTGGCGGACGTGATCCATCTGCTGGCCGAGCTCATCGAGAACGCCACCCTGTACTCCCCCGCGCCCGCGCCGGTCAGCGTGCGGGCCGCGATGGTGGCCAAGGGCCTGGCCGTGGAGGTCGAGGACCGTGGCCTCGGCATGTCGGAGGAGGATTACGCCTCCTTCAACGCCCAGCTGGCCGAGCCTCCGCAGTTCGACGTGGTGGCGCTCGCCGACGACCTGCGGCTCGGCATGTTCGTGATCGCGCAGCTCGCCCAGCGGCACGGCATCGCGGTCACCCTGCGCTCTTCGCCGTACGGCGGCACGACGGCGATCGTCCTCGTCCCGCACGACGTCGTGGTGCGGGACGTACCCGCTCCGGAGCCGGAGGAGGTGGAGCACGCCGGGGCCGCCGAGCAGGAGGAGCCCGTACGGGAGTCCCGCCCCGTCGTCCCGGCCCGCACCGCGCCCGGCCCGGCCCCCGCACCCATGGCGCGCCGCGACGGCCTCTCCCCGCTCCCCCGCCGCGTACCGCAGACCAGCCTGGCCGCCGAGCTGCGCGAAGAGGCCCCGCCCGCCGAAGAGTCCGAGAACACAGACGAGTTCACCGCGGAACGGGCCGCCGCCTCCCTCGCCTGCTTCCAGCGCGGCACACTCCGGGCTCGCGACGACCACGGCGACGAGACCCCGGACGTCCTCACGTCCCCGGACCACCAGGACCCGGCCGCCCCCACCCGACTCCAGCCGGACACACTCCAAATCCGCGACGACCACGGCGACAAGACCCCGGACGCACTCGGCGCAACAGACCACCAGACCGCGGACGCACTCAGCTCCACAGACCAGCGCCCAGCCGCCCCCGCCCGGTTCCAGCACGCCACGCTCCAAGCCCATGACGACAACGGCGACGAGACCCCGGACGTCCCCACGTCCCCGGACCAGCAGACCCCGGCCGCCCCCGCCCGACTCCGGACCGGCGTCGCCTCCGACGAGCCGCCCGCGGCCGACTCCGCCGCCTCTTCCCGGGCCGCCGCTCCCCCGTCCTCCACCCCGCCCGCCGACCGCTCATGAAGGACATCGCCATGACACGCCCCACCCCCGCCACGGACACCCAGCTCGACCAGTTGCTCACCGGACTCGTGGAGCGGGTCGCCGACGTCAACCACGCCGTCGTTCTCTCCGAGGACGGGCTGGTGGTCAGCAAGTCCACCGGGTTCCTGCGCGACGACGCCGAGCGGCTGGCGGCGACCGCGTCCGGCCTGATGAGCCTCAGCAAGGGCGTCAGCATGGACTTCCGGGGCGGCCCGGTGCGCCAGGCGCTGATCGAGATGGCCAACAGCTATCTGATCCTGACCTCCGCCGGACCGGGCGCCCATCTCGTCGTGCTCACCAACCAGGGCGCGGACGTCGGTGTGGTGGCGTACCAGATGAACATGCTGGTGAAGAAGATCGGCGAGCACCTGTCGGCGGCACCGCGGGCCCATGTCGGCCCTGGTGCGTGAGGTGGGCGGAGACGATACGGCGGGCCGGCTGGTACGTCCGTTCACGCTGACCGGCGGCCGGACCCGGCCCAGCCGCACCGACTTCACGCTGATCACGACGGTGACGGCGGTGGATCCGCCGCCGGAGCGGGCGCCGCGTCCGCAGCCCGAGCAGGCGCGGATCCTGCGGCGCTGCGCGCGGCCGATCGCCGTCGCGGAGCTCGCGGCCCATCTCGACCTGCCGGTGAGCGTGGTCGCCATCATGCTCTGCGATCTGCTGGAGGCGGGTCTGATCACCGTGCACCCGCCGCACCCCGTCACCCCCCGCACCCCGGACCTGGACCTGCTGCAGAAAGTGAGGGACGGCCTTGGCCGGCTCTGACACCACCGCGACGGCGGTCGCACCGCCCGACACGGTCAAGATCCTCATCGCCGGCGGTTTCGGAGTCGGCAAGACCACGATGGTCGGATCGGTCAGCGAGATCGCCCCGCTGCGCACGGAGGAGCCCCTGACCGTCGCGGGTCTGGGCATCGACGACCTCAACGGCATCGAGGAGAAGCGGGCCACGACCGTGGCCCTGGACTTCGGCCGGATCACCATCAGCCGGGAGCTGGTGCTGTATCTCTTCGGTACGCCCGGGCAGCAGCGGTTCTGGTTCATGTGGAACGACCTGGCGGTCGGCGCGCTCGGGGCCGTCGTCCTGGTGGACGTCCGGCGGCCGGAGTCCAGCTTCGCGGCGATCGACTTCTTCGAGCGCCGGGACATCCCCTTCGTCGTCGGCGTCAACGGCTTCCACGGCGAACACCCCTACCCCGCCGAGGAGATCCGGGACGCCCTGGCCCTTCCGGAGCATGTGCGGGTGCTGTTGTGCGACGCGCGGGAGCGCGAGTCGTGCCGGGATGTACTGATCGCCCTGATCGACCAGCTGATAGCGGCGGCGAAGACGGCGTAGCCGTTCACATCGGGTTCACAGATGGATGGCGGGAATCCGCCAAACGTGACAGGACGATTGACCGGTCGGCACCGCCTCCCTAGCTTCTGATCGATTCACCGAACCTTGTTCGACATTTCGACACCCGCGCCCCCCATGGAGAACACATGACCGATGCCGCCCACCTCTCCCGCCGCCGCTTCCTCGGCATGGCCGCGACCGTTCCCGTGGCCGCCACCGGTGCACTGGCCCTTGGCGCCGGGGCCGCTCACGCCGCCGATTCGGCGTACGTCATGTGCTACTTCACCGAGTCGACCAACCTGGGGGACGGCACCGACTACGGCCTCCACCTCGCGGTCAGCACGGACGGGCTGCGCTGGATGCCGCTGAACCAGAACAACCCGGTGGTCACCCCCACCGAGGGCGCGGGGGGCCTTCGCGACCCGTTCATCGTGCGCAAGCAGGACGGCACGTTCGTGGTGCTCGCCACCGACCTCAAGGGCACCGACTGGAACTACAACAGCCAGTACATCCACGTCTGGAACTCCACCGACCTGCGCACCTTCACCGGTTACCACCGGCTGAAGCTGCACGACATGGTCACCCACAGCTGGGCGCCGGAGGCCTTCTGGGACGCGGGCCGCGGCCAGTACGCGATCATCTACTCGTCGGTCAACTCAAGCGGCCACAACGTGATCATGGTGAACTACACCACCGACTTCGTCACGGTCTCGGCGCCGCAGGTCTTCTTCGACCCCGGGTACGACGCGATCGACGGCGACATGACGGTGGGCGTGAACGGCGTCAACTACCTCTACTTCAAGAACAACAGGAACGGGACGCTGCTGGGCGCGCGGTCCACCTCCCTCAACCCCGGCAGCTTCACGACCTTCACCTCGGGCCTCTCGCACGGCGGCACCGAGGCCCCGACCGTCGTCAAGTCCCTCACGTCCGGCACCTACTGGCTCTGGGGAGACACGTACACGCCCAACGGCGTCTTCTACGCCTGGCAGTCCACCGATCTGTCGTCGGGCACCTGGACCGCGCTCGACCAGCGGACGTACACCCAGCCGGTCAACTCCAAGCACTGCGGCATCACGACGATCACCACGACCCAGTACGACAACCTCGTCGCCAAGTGGGGTGCCCCCAGCTGGAACCGGCTGAAGTCGTACAACTACCCGGCCCGTTACGTCCGCCACGCCAATTACGTCGGCCGCATCGACGAGTACCCCATCGAGCCGTACAAGGACTCGCTGTGGAAGCTGGTGCCCGGGCTCGCCGACTCCTCCGGCGTCTCGTTCCAGTCGGTCAACTACCCGACCCGGTACCTGCGGCACTACAGCTATGCGCTGCGCCTCGACGCGAACGACGGCACGTCGGCGTTCGCCGCGGACGCGACCTTCTACCGGACGGCCGGGCTCGCCGACTCCTCGTGGTCCTCGTTCCGCTCGTACAACTTCCCGACCCGCTACATACGGCACGCGGACTACGCCCTGCGCATCGACCCGGTCTCCACGGCCGCCGAACGGCAGGACGCCACCTTCCAGGTCGGCTACTGAGCAGGCCCCGGCAGACGTACGGCGTGGTGGTGGCCGGTCCGCGCCGCCACCACCACGCCGCCGTACGGGACGTCAGACCAGACCGGCCGACTTCAGCCAGGCCTTGGCCACGTCGAGCGGGTCCTTGTTCTCCAGCTGGACCTGGTAGTCCAGGTCCAGGAGCGTCTTGGTGTCCAGCTTGGCCGAGACCGCGTTGAGCGCCGCGACGCCCTCCTGCGACAGACCGCTCTTGTAGACGAGCGGGGTCACGTTGGCGTACCCGAAGAGGTTCTTCGGGTCCTTGAGGACGACGAAGCCCTCCTTGGTGATGGTCGGGTCCGTGGTGAAGATGTCCGCCGCCTGCACGGTGTTCTTCGTCAGCGCCGCCTGGGTCAGCGGGCCGCCCGCGTCCAGCGCCTTGAAGGACTTGAACTTCAGGCCGTACTCGGACTCCAGGCCCTTCAGGCCCTGCTGGCGGGTCTGGAACTCGGGCGAGCCGCCGAACACCAGGTCCGGAGCGGCGTCCTTGAGGTCCTCGAGGCTGGACCCGGAGGTGAGCTTGTACTTCTTCGCCGTCTCGGCGTTGAGGCTGACGGAGTCCTTGTTCTCGGCCGGCGAGGACTCCAGCAGCGTCAGCTTCGGGTCCAGCTTGGACTTGGCCGCGGCGTTCACGGACTCGGCCGACTTCTGCTCCGCCTTGGAGTCGAGGTAGGCGAGCAGCGAGCCGTTGTACTCCGGCAGGACCGTGACGGAGCCGTTCTTCAGCAGGCCGTAGGTCGTCTCGCGGCTGCCGATGTTGGGCTTGTAGGTGACCTTGATGCCCTTGGCCTTCAGGGCCTCGCCGTAGATGTCCGCGAGCAGGATGCTCTCGGCGAAGTTGTTCGAGCCGACGACGACGGTGTCGCCGCTCGGCTTGTCGCCCCCGGCCAGGGGGTCGGACTGGTCGTCGGAGGAGGAACATCCCGCCAGCAGCGCCGCCGTGGCGGCGAGCGCGACGGCGGCCGCGCCGGGATGGTTCCTGAGGGACCTGCTGCGTGAGGCGGTGAAAGTCACGATTCCCGTTCCGGATTCGGCGAGTGGGGAGAAGCTGCGGAGCTCTCGGAGTTCCCAAAGCTCTCCACTGATCCAAACCAGCCACGTCTCGGTCAGTCAAGAGCAGCCCGGTCACGATTGGCCCCAGAAGAACCGGCAGTTGCGGGCCGACGGGAAGGCGGGACGGTTGAGGCCCGGGGCGTTGTAACGGAATATTGATGTTCAGTTTCGGTCATGACCAGCAAGAGACTGTAGTCTCCCCGCAATTGACCTGATCAACACCGGTCACGTGAACCCTTCGCGCGCCGAGTGACGCCACGAAGGAGGCACGTATGCGCGGGTTCGCCGTCCGCTGGCCCTTCCGGCGCAAACTCAACCTCCTCGTGGGCGTGCCGCTGACCGCGGTCGCCGTCCTCCTCGCCTACCTCATCGCCGACCAGACCGTGCAGTCGCGCAACGCGGCGGACGCCGCCCGGCTGGTCCGGGAGAGCGCCGAGGTCGCCACCCTCGTCGACCGGCTGGCGGCCGAACACCAGCAGGCCGTCCTGCTCTCCGTACGACACGAGGCCGCCGAGGGCGACGCGCCCTCGTCCGCCGCCTACCGCACCGCGCAGTCCCTGGTGAACGCCCAGGTCGAGCAGGTGCGCGAGGCCTTCGGGGACACGCTGCCGCAGAGCGAGGCGCAGGCGCTGCGCGGCGTCGAGGGCCTGAGCAGCCTGCGCGAGACCGTCGGGCAGGGGTATCTGCCGGCCGAGAGCATCGACCTGGCGTACACCCACACCGCCCAGGGGCTGATCGACGGCCTGGGACTGGACCACAACCCCGACCTCGCGACCACCTTCACCGGCAACCTGCTGGACTCGCTGCTGCGGGCGGGCGCCGCGCACAGCGCCTTCGAGACCGGCGTCTTCTCCGCGTCGACCGGTGACTCCAACGCGCTGATCGAACTCATCGGCGCGATCGGCTCCTACGACGAGTACATCCACCAGGCCGACCGGTTCGCCCGGTTCGCCACCGAGGCGCAGGCCGCCCAGCTCAACGGGATCAAGTACACCGCCGCGCAGAGCATCGTCAGCCGGCAGTTCGCCGAACTGCAGATCGACCCCGGAGCAGTGCAGGGCGACTCGCCCGCCGAGATCCGCGCATCGCTCGCGCAGGCGCTCGACTCCTACCCCGCCTACCGGGACCAGGCCGGAACCCGGCTCGCGATCACCACGTCGCTCATCGGCCAGATCGCCGACCGTGCGGACAAGGCCTCCGAGGAGGCGGCGTGGCGCGCGCTCCTGCTGCTGGGGTCCGCGCTGCTCGGCTTCGCCGTCTGGCTGGTCCTGGCCATGCTGGTCCGCCGCTCGGTGGTCCGCCCGGTGGTGGCCCTCACGGGTGCCGCACGGCAGGTCGCCGTGGTCGCCGAGCGGGAGCTGGCCCGGGTGGCCGACGACGACGCCGAGGACGACGGTCCGCCGCGGTTGCGCGCGATGCCGGTGACGGCGCGGGACGAGATCGGGGAACTCGCCGAGACGTTCAACCAGGTGCAGACCATGGCGGCCGCGCTGCTGGAACGGCAGGTGCTCAGCCGGCGCAACGTCGCGGAGATGTTCGGCAACGTGGGCCGCCGGGTCAGTAACCTGACGTCACGTCAACTCGCGCTGATCGACGCGGTCGAGCGGGGCGAGACCGACCCCGCACTCCTCGAACGCCTCTACTCCATCGACCACATCGCGGTCCGTCTGCGCCGCAACGCCGACAGCCTGATGCTGCTCGCCGGCATCCACGAGGCGGACCTCGACGCCGGTCCCACCTCGCTCACCAACCTCGTGCGCGCCTCACTGGGCCAGATCGAGGGCTATCAGCGGGTGGAGCTGCGTGCGCGGACCGAGGCGGTGGTGGAGCCGGAGGTCATCGGCGACCTGACACTGATGGTGGCCGAACTCCTGGAGAACGCGGTGTCGTTCTCGCCGGAGGGCAGCCCCGTCGAGGTGACGGTGGCGCACGGCGAGGACGGTGACGCGGTCGTCGTCGTCGCCGACCACGGCCTGGGCATGAGCCCCGAGCGCCTCGACGAGGAGAACGCCCGCCTGATCCGCCGCGAGCGACTGGATCTGGTCCCGACGAAGGTCCTGGGCCTGTTCGTGGTCGGCACCCTGGCCCGCCGCTGGGAGATCGCGGTCACCCTGTCCCGCACCCCGGGCGGCGGTGTCACGGCCGAGGTGACGGTGCCGTCGTCGCTGCTGGTGACGGGGAGCACGACGGGGGCGACGCCCACGGCGGCGCTGGCGGCGGTCGCCGACCGTGGCGGGGCCGGGGCGAACGATGCCGCGCGGCCGGAGAGCACCGGCAACTCCGGCGCGATGGTGTCGTCGATGTCCGGCGGCGTGCAGCGGGGGTCGGTCGGTGGGACGGAAGCGGGTGCGGTCGCTGGGACGGAGGCGGACGACGGCTCCCGCGCCGTTTCACCCGCCGGCTTGCCGCCCGGTGCCACAGCCCCCTCTGCCTCCGTCTCCGGCCCCCGCTCGTCGGCCGTCGCGCCCGACCCCGTACGGGCGGAGACCGACGGACCGCAGCCGCTCCCCCGCCGGGTCTCGCGGCGGCGGGTCGGCGCGGGAGACGCCGGGACCGCCGCCGGCGCCGCGGCACCCGCCGACCACGAAGCCCAGGCCGACGGCCATGCTCTGGCCGACGACCGCGCCCGGGCCGACCGGCCCGAATCCTCGCCGCGCGCCCGGGCCGACGGGCACTCCTTTGCTGCCGCGCCGCGCACCGGCGTCGGTGCCGAGGCGGCGCCGGAAGGTCACCCGGCCTCCGGCGAAACCCGCGTCGGCGGCCGCTCCCTGCGGCGCCGCGTCCGGGGGGCGACCCTCCGTACGAATGCCGACGCCTCTGCCTCGCAAGCGGCGCCGCGGCAGGGCGTACGCATCGTCGACGCCGAGGCCGTGCGGGCCGCGATCGAGGAGTTCGAGGCCGCCGTGGAACGCGCGCACCGCGACAGCCGGCCCGGCAGCGACACCGGCAACAGCAACAGCACCGGAGAGCACTCCGGTCCGGCCACACCCCCGACCCCCCTTGCGCAAGACCAGAACGACCCCCCGGAAGGAGCGGAGCAGTGAGCACGTCGACAGGTGGCACCCCGGCGGAAGGCGCCACGCCGGCCGAACTGCAGGCCGCCGCAGCGGACTTCACCTGGCTGCTGAAGCGCTTCGCGACCGAGACCGCCGGCGTCGTGGACGCCATCGCCGTCTCGTCCGACGGACTGCTCATCGCCGTCTCCGACGTGCGGGAGCACGCCGACTCCGAGCGGCTCGCCGCGATCGTCTCGGGCATCACCAGCCTGGCCGCCGGTGCCTCCGGCAACTACGGTCTCGGCGGCCTCAACAAGGTCATCATCGACCTGGAGGGCGGCCACGTCCTCGTCTCCGCGATCGGCAGCGGCGCCGTACTCGGCGTGGTCACCGACAAGGAGGCCAAGCTGGGCAACATCGCCTACGAGATGACCGTGTTCGCCAACCGCGTCGGCGCCGCCCTCAGCCCGCAGCTCGTGCTGGAGCTGAAGAACAGCGTCGGCGCCGCGTCGGGCAGCTGAGGACGGACAGGGCCATGGCGGACGGCTCCCCATCCCCGGGCTCCGACGCGGAACCCGTTGATCCCGCCTCCGCCGTACGGCCGTTCCTGGTGACCTCCGGCCGGGTGGCACCCAGCCCGTCCGACCGGACGATGCCGCTGGAGACCCAGGTGGTGGCCACCGCCGAGGGGCTCGGCGCGCTCGACCGGCTCGCCTTCGAACAGCACGACATCGTCGCCGTCTGCCGGCTGCCGCAGTCCCTCGCGGAGATCGCGGCCCGGCTGCGGCTGCACCTCAACGTGGTGCGCGTCCTCGCCGAGGACCTGCGCGCCGCCGGGCAGTTGACGGTGCACGTGCCCGACTCCGGCGTCGTCCACGACGCATCCGTCCTGCGCAGGGTCATCGACGGCCTGCGCGCCATCCCCGACGCACGAGGGGCACGCAGTGACACCGACTGAACCGGCCACCGTACGACCGCCGCTGCCGGTGAAGATGGTGATCTCGGGCGGCTTCGGCGTGGGCAAGACCACGACCGTGGGCTCGATCTCCGAGATCGAGCCGCTGACCACCGAGGCCGCCATCACGGAGGTCGCGGCGGGTGTGGACGACCTCACGCACACCCCGCGCAAGACCACGACGACCGTGGCCATGGACTTCGGCTGCATCACCATCGACCCCACCCTGAAGCTGTACCTGTTCGGCACGCCCGGTCAGGAGCGGTTCGGGTTCATGTGGGACGACATCGTCGAGGGCGCGGTCGGCGGCCTCGTCATCGTCGACACCCGCCGCCTCGACGACTGCTACGCCGCCGTCGACTACTTCGAGCACAAGGGCATCCCGTTCGCGGTCGCCGTCAACGCCTTCGACGGCAAGGTCGAGCACAGCCTGGAGGACGTGCGCTGGGCGCTCGACGTCACGGACGGGGTGCCGGTGGTGGTCTTCGACGCGCGGGAACGGGGTTCTGTGCGGGACGCTCTGCTGGTCGTGCTGGAGCTTGCGCTGGCGCGCACCGGAGGGTGACGCCTGTACGCCTGATAGCTCGGGGGCAGTGGAGCGTCGGCGGGTGCGGGTCGTCCGTGGCTTGTCGCGCCCACGCGGCGGAGCCGCACATCGATACAGCCCCGCGCCCCTAAAGGGCGCGACTGCGCACCCCCCGCGAAACGGCCAGCCGCCCTACCGCCCAGAACACCCCGAGCGTCACCAGCGCCAGTCCTGCGACCAGGGTGGCGCCTCCCACCACCTTCTCGTAGTCGCGCTGGTAGAGACCGTCGACGATGTATCTGCCGAGCCCGCCCAGGGCGACGTACGCCGCGATCGTGGCCGTCGACACGATCTGGATGGCAGCCGAGCGCAGGCCGCTGAGGATCAAGGGGAGCGCCGCGGGGAGTTCGACCTGGAAGAGCACTCCGGGCTCGCTCATGCCCATCCCCCGCGCGGCGTCCACCGGAGCCGGATCGACGGAACGCATCGCCTCGTACGTCGTCACCAGGATCGGCGGGACGGCGAGCACGACCAGCGGGGTCATCACGTTCACCATGCCGAAGCCGACCAGCAGGGTCATCAGCACCAGCAGGCCGAAGGTGGGCAGGGCCCGCCCGGCCACGGCGATCAGGGCGAGGGCGTTGCCGCCGCGTCCGTAGTGACCGGTGATCAGGCCGACCGGCAGGGCGATGACGGCGGCGATGGCGAGCGCCTGCAGGGTGTACTGGATGTGCTCCCCCAGGCGCGTGGGGATGCCGTCGTAGCCCTGCCAGTGGGAGCTGTCGCTGAAGAACGCGTTGATGAAGCTGAGCAGGTTCATTTGGCTGCGTCCTCCAGAGCGAGCGCGGCCGGGTCGGGCCGGTCGGCCTTCGGTGTCGTGCGCGCCCGGCGCGGCATCCACGGCGTGAGCAGCATGCGGACGACGACCAGCAGGAAGTCGGCGAGCATGGCGAGGGCGGCGATGGAGAGCACCGCGTTCACCGCGAGTTCCGGCCGGTTGTAGATGTTGGCGTCGGTGATCAGGTTGCCGAGGGCGCCCTGGTTGCCGATGAGGGCGCCGACGCTGACCAGGCTGATGCTGGACACCGTGGCGACCCGCAGTCCGGCGATGATCGCGGGCACCGCGATGGGCAACTGCACCTGGACGTAACGGCGTACCGGCCCGAAGCCCATGGCCGTCGCGGCGGCCAGGGTCTCCTGCGGAACCGAGCGGACGGCGTCCACGACCGCCGGGACGAGGATGACGAGGCTGTAGCCGGTGAGCGGGATCATCACCGTGAGCTCGGTCTGCCCGGTGTAGTCGATGAGGAGGACGAAGAAGGCCAGCGAGGGGACGGCGTAGAGCACGGTCGTCACCCACAGCACCGGCGGGTACAGCCAGCGGAAGCGCACGCACAGCTGGGCCAGCGGCAGCGAGATCACCAGTCCGGCCAGCACCGGCAGCAGCGCTTCGCGCAGATGCAGCCCGACCAGGCCGAGCCAGCTGTTCTGGAGGTCGCTGGGGATGTCGAAGAAGCGGTCCCAGTTCATCCGGCGACCCTCTCGGCCTCACCGGGCCGGCTTCCCTCGGCGTGGGCACCGCGGATCGCCTCGGCGATGGTCTGCTGGGAGACCACGCCGGTCACCCGTCCACCGGCGTCCACGGCGACGGCCCACCCGGTGGGCGAGAGCACGGCGCAGTCCAGGGCGGCGCGCAGCGAGTCGGTGCCGGGGACGAAGGGCCGCCCGTACGGGAGGAGTTCCGCCGGCTCGACGTCCCCGGCGGTCAGGTCCTGCGGCTCGCTCCAGCCGAGCGGCCTGCCGTCCGGGTCCGTGACGAGCAGGTACGGGGCCTCGCTGGTGTCGTGCGCGGCGATCTGCTCGGCGGTGGCGTCGATCGCGACGACCGGCGTGGTCAGCAGCGCGAGGCCGGCGGCGGGGAAGAAGGACAGCCGCCGGATGCCGCGGTCGGCGCCGAGGAAGTCCTCCACGAACGCGTCGGCCGGGTGGGACAGCAGCTCGGCGGGCGGGGCGAACTGGGCGAGCTTGCCGCCGGTGCGCATCACGGCGACCATCGTGCCGAGCTTGACGGCCTCGTCGATGTCGTGGGTGACGAAGACGATGGTCTTGCCCAACTCGTCCTGGATTCGGAGGAGTTCGTCCTGCAGCCCCTTGCGTACGACGGGGTCGACGGCCGAGAACGGCTCGTCCATCAACAGCACGGGCGGGTCCGCGGCGAGCGCCCGCGCCACACCGACGCGCTGCTGCTGACCGCCGGACAGCTGGTAGGGATACCGCTTGGCGAGGGTCCCGTCGAGGCCGACCCGCTCCATCAGCTCCCGCGCCCGGGTGCGGGACTTCTCCCTGCCCCAGCCGAGCAGGCGGGGCACGGTGGCGATGTTGTCGAGGATCGTGCGGTGCTGGAAGAGTCCGGCGTTCTGGATGACGTACCCCATGGACCGGCGCAGGGTGTTGACCGGCTGCTGCTGGACGTCCGCGCCGTCGAGGAGGATGGTGCCCTCGCTGGGCTCGACCATCCGGTTGATCATCCGCAGAGTGGTCGTCTTGCCGCAGCCCGAGGGCCCGACGAGAACGGTGATCGAGCGGTCGGGTATCTCCAGCGACAGCCGGTCGACCGCCACCGTGCCGTCCGGGTACCGCTTGGTGACTGAATCTATCCGTATCAAAACGCCGAATACCCTTCGGGGTTGGCAGAGGTTGCCCGCTTTCGGCCGCGGTGTGCGCCGGCCGCTGCGGGTCGAGTCTAGACGCCCTGTGTTGCGGAAATTCGAACCGCCGGGCAGGCCCTTCAGCCACCACCGAGACACGCCCGGCGGTCCACGACCAGCGTGTGCCAGCGGGCCCGGGTGGCTGCCTCCCCGTCGATCCACCGGGCCCGCGACGGCCGGTCGGCGTTCAGCCGGTGCCGGTCGTCCAGGACCGCGTGGTGAAAGGCGAGGGCCAGTTCCAGGGTCAGCCGGGCGGCCGTGATGCCGGAGACCTCGGCCTCGGTGCGCAGGACGCGTGCGTGGTCCTCCGGTGCGGTTCCCCTGGTGCCCGCGTCGCGCACAGGGGCGGCGATGCGGGTGGTCAGGCCGGTGGCCCGCAGGTCGAGGCCGGTGAGCAGCTGCTGGGAGGCCGAGTTCGTCCTGGGCGACGGCCGGGTCGTGAAGGCCAGCACGAAGGCCCGCTGCGCCTGGGCGGCGCGGGGCATGTCCCCCTGCACCCATCACACGTCGCCCAGGACGCAGTGGTGGCGTCCGGCCCAGCCCAGCGTGCCCGCGGTGCGCAGCGCCATGGGGAAGTCGCCGGCGAGGCGGGCGAGGTGGGCGAGTCCCCGGCGGGGTGCCGGGGCGAGCCGTCCACCGCCGTCGGCCACGAGCTGCGTGCCGTGCCGCGGGTCCTCCGAACGGCCCAGGTCGCGCTGCGCCTTGGCCCGGTAGTACACGGTCATGTCCCGCAGCTCCGAAGGCAACAGCCCCGAGTCGACGACCGCCCCGAGCCGGGCGACCGTGCGTTCGCGGTGCTCGTGCTGGCGGCGCGCGAGCGCGCTCAGGGTTTCCACGAGGGCGTCGGCCGCCGTGCGCAGCGCCGGCCGGGCGTCACGACTCGGCGGGGCGAGCGGCTCCCACACGCTGTCACCGACGTAACTCCAGGCCGCCTGGGCGAGCCGGCCCAGGTCGAGGCGGAAGTCGTGCGCCAGGCGCAGCCCTTGCCGCAGACAGGTGACGAGCAGGTCGCGGTCCCCCTCGGGCGCGGTCGTCGGCCGTACGGAGGGTGGAGCGAATCACCCCGTGCAGGTGATACGGCCATACGGCGTGCGCATCCGACCGGACGAACGGACGCTCGACGAGGCGCAGTGCGGCCGCCTCGTACGTCATCCCCGCGGCCCGGGCGGCCAGGGGCACGTCGAAGTGGTCGAGGAGGGAGACGGAGCGCAGCACATGCCGCTCGTCGGGGGTGAGGTCGATGAGCGTGCGGCCGATGAGGACCCCGGGAAGTCGACGTCGAAGTCGGCCGGCCCGGGTTCGCGTCCCGTGCACCGGATCGCCAGGAACCGCCGGACGGCAAGGTCGAGGCGGAGGGGCAGGCCGCGTGAGCGCATGGTGATCACCGCTCGGATCTCAGGTCCGATGACGGGACGGCCGTCCCGCGTCAGTCGCCCGGCCAGGTAGTCGTCGCAGTCCTCGGCCGAGAAGTCCCCGCGTTCCTTGCGATCCGGCGCAGCGCGGCGAAGGAACGGCCGCCCGCCCGCCACTGGTCGACGGCACGCCAGCCGGCGCGTTCCGCATGCCGGAGCAGGGCGGGGGTGCCGAGGCGGGCCCAGGGGAAGAGGGTGCCGGCGGTGCCGCGGGCGTCGGTGACATGGACCTGGATCCGCTCGTCCAGGTCCAGATCCGGCACGGTCTCGGCCATCAAGAGGCCGCGTGGGGTGAGGAGTTGGGCCATGCGGTCGAGCAGGGCCCGTGGGTCGCCGCCGATGCCGATGTTGCCGTCGACGAGGAGGGCGGTGCCCCAGCGGCCCTCGCCGGGCAGCGGGTCGAAGACGGAGCGGTGCAGCGCCGGTCCGCCGAGCCGTGCGGCGTGCGCGACGGCGGCCTCGCTGACGTCGATGCCGAGCACTCGCCGACCCTGCCGGCCCAACGCCGCCACCAGCCTCCCGGGCCCGCACCCGACGTCCAGCACCGCGCCCTCGCAGCGCCGCAGCACCTCCAGGTCCGCCGCGTCGGCGTCCGCGCACCAGCGCTCCACGTCCAGCGGCAGCAGCCAGCCGTCCGTGCGGCGCAGGAAGAGGGGGCCCCGGCCGGTGCTCAGGGCGCGCGCGTAGGGGTCGGCGGACCAGGGGTGGTCCTCGGTCGCGTCCCTTCTCCCGGACTGTGCGGGGATCCTGACGGTGCTCATCGGCCGGCCGCCGGGATCAGGCGCGCCAGCGTCGTCGCGAAGTGTCCGCCCGGTGCCGCCTGGGCGACGAGGTCGGCGTCGTCCGCCGTGTCGACGTCCCGCAGGTTCGGCAGCTGACGCACCCGCAGGTCCGCGAGCCGCTCCCGCTGTACGGCGCCGGTGTGCGGCGTCGACATCGGTACGCCGCGCAACCGTGCCGGGTCCGGTTCGGCGAGGCCCAGCGCCCAGAAGCCGCCGTCCTCGGCGGGGCCGAAGTACGCGTCGCAGCCCGCCCAGTCCACGGTCAGCAACTCGGGCGTCACCTGCGGGGTGTCCATGCCGACGAGCAGTGCCGGGCCGTCGCAGCCCGCGAAGGCGGCGGCCAGCCGTTCGTCGAGGCCGCCCGCGCACTGCGCCACGACCTCGAAGCCGGGCGGCAGCCAGGGGCCGGGCGCCCCGTCCAGCACCAGCACCCGGCGCCGCGCGGGCGTCCGCGCCACGGCCTCCAACGTGTCCGCGAGGGACGCCTCCGCGAGCGCGGCCGCCTCCTCGGGCGTGAAGGGCGGCGTCAGCCTGGTCTTCACCCGGCCCGGCCGGGGCTCCTTGGCGATGACGAGGAGCGTGGTCAAGAGGGGGCCCCTTCCCGGACGTCGGGGCCGGCCGGTGTCTCGGCCAGCACCTGGCTCATGTCCCGTACCGCGTGCCAGGTCCCGCGCCACGTCCCCGTCACCTTCGAGGCACCCGTGCGCGGGCGGTACGGCACGTCGTACTCGGCGATCCGCCAGCCCGCGTCGGCGGCGCGCACGACCATCTGGAGGGGGTAGCCGCTGCGCCGGTCCGTCAGGCCGAGGGCGAGCAGGGGCTCGCGGCGGGCGGCGCGCAGGGGACCCAGGTCGTGCAGGCGCAGGCCGGTCCGGCGGCGCAGGAGCCGGGCGAGGGCGAGGTTGGCCGCCCGGGCGTGCGGCGGCCAGGCTCCGCGCCGCTGCGGGCGACGGCGGCCCAGGACCAGGTCGGCCTCGTCGGCCACGAGGCGCCGTACGAAGGGCACCAGGTCGCCGGGGTCGAGTGAGGCGTCGCAGTCGCAGAAGCACACGATGTCCGCCGTGGCCGCGGTCAGGCCCGCGTGGCAGGCGGCGCCGAAGCCGCGCCGCGGCTCCCGTACGACGGTCGCGCCGAGGGCGTCCGCGATGTCCGCCGAACCGTCCGTGGAGCCGTTGTCCACGACGAGCGCGCGCCAGCCGGGCGGGATGCGCTCCAGGACCCGGGGCAGCGCCTCGGCCTCGTCGAGACAGGGCAGCACGACGTCCACGGACGCCGCGTGAGGTTCACTCGCTCGTGGTGATGAGGTCGTCACGGCTTTCACCCTACGAGCGCGAAACGGGCATATCGGATTACGGCTTCTTACGAAACCAGGACGTCGCAGCCGGACGGCGCCACGCGCGCGCGTGGGGTGCGACGCTGGCTGCATGGAGCATGAGCAGCCGAACGCGCAGGCCGGGGCCCGCGTCCTCGTCGTCGACGACGATCCCACCGTCGCCGAGATCGTCACCGGATACCTCGACCGCGCCGGATACGTCGTGGACCGCGCCGGTGACGGCCCCGACGCCCTCGCCCTGGCCGCCGCGCACTGGCCGGACCTCGTCGTCCTGGACCTGATGCTGCCCGGGATGGACGGGCTGGAGGTGTGCCGGCGGATGCGGGGCCACGGGCCGGTGCCGGTCATCATGCTCACCGCGCGCGGCGACGAGGACGACCGCATCCTCGGCCTGGAGGTCGGCGCCGACGACTACGTCACCAAGCCCTTCAGCCCCCGCGAACTCGTCCTGCGGGTCGAGTCGGTGCTGCGCCGCACCCGCCCGGCCCAGGCGGCGGGCACACTCCGCGCGGCCGGGCTCTCGGTCGATCCGGCGGCCCGCCGCGCCGTGAAGAACGGCGGCGAACTCTCCCTCACCATCCGCGAGTTCGACCTCCTCGCCTTCTTCCTGCGCCACCCCGGCCGGGTCTACAGCCGCGAGGACCTGATGCGCGAGGTGTGGGGCTGGGACTTCGGGGACCTGTCGACCGTCACCGTCCATGTCCGCCGGCTGCGCGGCAAGGTGGAGGACGATCCGGCGCGCCCGCGGCTGATCCAGACGGTCTGGGGCGTCGGCTACCGCTTCGACGCCACCGGCTCCGGCACCGAGGGGTGATGACCGTGCGCGACACCCTCCTCATCGCCCTCTTCGCCTTCCTCGGCGCCGCGGCCGCCGGCGTGCTCGGCGCCTGCGTGCTCATGGTCATCCGGCGCCGCTCCCTCATCGCGCACCTCGCCGTGGTCGCGGGCGTCGGCATCGGCGCGATGCTCGCGGGCACGCTCGCCGTGGCGCAGGCGATGTTCCTGTCCGGTCACGACCTGACCGTCGTCACGACCGTCGTCGCCATGGCCGCCGTCGTCTCCCTGGCCACCGCGCTGCTGCTCGGCCGCTGGGTCGCCGCCCGCAGCCACGCCCTCGCGCTCGCCGCCCGCTCCTTCGGCGACCGCGGGGACTTCACCTCGCCCGACGGGCCCGCCACGGCCGAACTCGCCGCGCTGAGCCGCGAGTTGGAGGCGACCAGCGCCCGGCTCGCCGAGTCCCGGGAGCGCGAGCGCGCCCTGGAGTCCTCGCGGCGCGAACTCGTCGCCTGGATCTCCCACGATCTGCGCACCCCGCTGGCCGGCCTGCGCGCGATGGCGGAGGCCCTGGAAGACGGGGTCGCCGCCGATCCCGACCGCTACCTCAAGCAGATCCGGATGGAGGTCGAGCGCCTCAACGGCATGGTGGGCGACCTCTTCGAGCTGTCCCGCATCCACGCGGGGACGCTGGCGCTGAGCCCGAGCCGCATCTCCCTGTACGACCTCGTCGGCGACGCGCTCGCGGGCGCCGACCCGCTGGCACGCCGGCACGGTGTACGGCTGGTCGGCGACCGGGTCGAACCCGTTCCCGTGGAGGTGGACGGCAAGGAGATGAGCCGGGTGCTGGGCAATCTGCTGGTGAACGCGATTCGCCGCACGCCCGCCGACGGCACCGTCGCCATCGCCGCCGAGCGCTCGCCCGAAGGCGTCGTCCTGTCCGTCACGGACGGCTGCGGCGGCATCCCCGAGGAGGACCTGCCGCGCGTCTTCGACACCGGCTGGCGCGGCTCGCACGCCCGGACGCCGCCTGCGGGCGCGGGGCTCGGTCTCGCCATCGTGCGCGGCATCGTGGAGGCGCACGACGGGCGGGCCACGGTACGGAACGTCCCCGGCGGCTGCCGCTTCGAGGTGGTGCTGCCCGCCGCCGCTTCCTGAAGGCGGGCAGCACCACCGGTCCATGGCACTGGAGGCTACGCCCCTCGCATGCCGGCTTCGGCGAACTCGCGCATCCCGTCCGCGAACCCCATCTCGGCCTGCCATCCCAGCTCCGCCCGCAGCCGTGACGAGTCCGCCGTGATGTGGCGTACGTCGCCCAGCCGGTACTCGCCGGTCACGACCGGCTCGGGGCCGCCGTACGCCTCGGCGAGCGCGTGGGCCATCTCGCCGACCGTGTGCGGGGCGCCGCTGCCGGTGTTGTACGCCGTGAGGGCGCCCTCCGGCAGAGCCGACGAAGTCGCCTCCAGCGCGGCCACGTTCGCGGCGGCCACGTCCCGCACATGGACGAAGTCCCGGCGCTGGCGGCCGTCCTCGAAGACGCGCGGTGCCTCGCCGCGGGCCAGGGCCGAGCGGAAGAAGGAGGCGACGCCGGCGTAGGGGGTGTCACGGGGCATGCCCGGCCCGTACACGTTGTGGTAGCGCAGCGACACCGCCGTGCCGCCCGTCGCGCGGGCCCATGCCGCCGCGAGGTGTTCCTGGGCGAGCTTGGTCGTCGCGTACACGTTGCGCGGGTCGACCGGGGCGTCCTCCCCGACCAGGCCGGGGACGAGAGCGGCGCCGCACACCGGGCAGGGCGGCTCGAACCGGCCCGCGTCCAGGTCGGCGACGGCACGGGGGCCCGGCCGTACGACGCCGTGCCGGGCGCACTCGTACCGTCCCTCCCCGTACACCACCATCGACCCCGCCAGCACCAGCCGCCGTACGCCCGCGTCGGCCATGGCGGTGAGCAGCACGGCCGTGCCGAGGTCGTTGCGGGAGACGTACTCCGGCGCGGCGGAGAAGCCGACGCCGAGGCCGACCATCGCGGCCTGGTGGCACACGGCGTCGACGCCGGTCAGGGCGTGGTGGAGGGAGTAGGGGTTGCGCACGTCCGACTCGGGGGCGGTGCGGACGTCGTACACGACGGGCTCGTGCCCGCGTGCCGCGAGCGCCTCGACGACATGGGATCCGATGAACCCGGCTCCGCCGGTGACCAGTACGCGCATGAGCTCACGCTAGGGCCGGCAGGGGTGCCGGGGCTTCTCCGCGCGGGTCTCGTCACGGGTCCGTAAGTGTTTCGCCCCCGCCGCCCCTACCCATTCCCATCCTGAAGGGGCTCCGCCCCTTCCACCCCGCCAGGGGGCTCCGCCCCCTGGACCCCCGTCGGCCCTGAACGGGCCTCGTCCTCAAACGCCGGACGGGCCGGCATTGCCGACCGGCGTCAGTGGGATCGTCACCGTGAACACCGTCGCCCCGGGTCCGCTGCTCACCTCGATCCGGCCGCCATGGGCCCGTACCAGCGACTGTGCCACCGCCAGGCCCAGACCGCTTCCGCCCCGGTCGCGGCTGCGGGCCTTGTCGACGCGGTAGAAGCGGTCGAAGACGCGTTCCCGGTCGGCGGGTGGGATGCCGGGGCCGGCGTCGGCGATCCGGACCTGGGCGGCGCCGTTGGTCAGGGACAGCGTCACGGACACCGGCGTGCCGGGCGGGGTGTGCACGGCGGCGTTGGTGAGGAGGTTGTCCAGGACCTGGCGGATGCGGTGGGGGTCCAGGCGGAGTGTGAGGGTGGCGGGGCCGGGGGCGACCGTCAGGGGGTGGTCGGCGTGGGTGGCCCGGAAGGCGTCGACGGCCTGCTCGACCAGTTCCACCAGGTCCGCCTCCTGCGGCCGCAGCGGCGTCTGGACCTCCGCGGCGTCCAGGCGGGCGAGCAGCAGCAGGTCGTCGAGGAGAAAGCCCATCCGGGCGGCCTCGGCGCGCAGGCGCGCCAGGTGCTTTTCGCGTTCCTCGGGGGCGTTGGCGGCCGCGTACTGGAAGAGGTCGGCATAGCCCCGTACCGACATCAGGGGGGTGCGCAGCTCGTGCGAGGCGTCCGCCACGAAGCGGCGCAGGCGCTGTTCCGCCTCCGCGCGCACGGCGAGGGAGTCGTCGATGTGTTCCAGCATCGTGTTGAACGCGGTGCGCAGTTCCTCGACCTCGGGCCCGCCGCCGCGCCGGTCGTGGCGCACGGGCAGCCGCGCCGAGTCCGTGAGGTCGTGCGAGGTGATGCCGCGGGCGGTGTGCGCCATGTCGCTCAGCGGCTGCAGGCCACGCCGCAACATGGCCCGCCCGAACACCACGAGCGCCAGCAGCGCGAGGACGAAGGTGACCACCTGGACGACGATCAGCCGGCCGACGGTGTCCTCGATGTCCTCCATGGGCGCCGCGCTGACCAGGACCACGCCGGGCTCGACCTCGCAGGCGCGCAGCCGGTACTCGCCCTTGCCGCGGAGGTGCTCGGTGCGCAGCACCTCCGTGTTCGCGGTGGTCTGCGCCTGGGCCACGGCGGTGAAGTCGTCGACGTCGTCCGGCAGGTCCGCCGGGTCCTCGGGCCTGCGGAGCACGGCCGCGCCGTCCGACACGTCGTACACGGCGTAGAACCAGCTGTAGTACTTCTTCCCCGAGAGCGTGCCGTAGTCCGCGAGGCTCCTGGACTGGGCGATCTGGGCCTGGGCCAGCTGTGTGTCGAGCTGGGAGGACAGATAGTCCCGCATGTACGTCGTCAGGGCCGTGCCGACGACGGCGAACACGACCAGCGCCAGCCCGCCCAGCCCCAGCGCGAGCCTGGTGCCCAGCCGGAGGCTGCCGTACGTCCGCCGCAGCCGCCCGATCACTCGGCGGCCTGCCGGATCACGTACCCGAAGCCGCGCACCGTGTGGATCAGCGGCGCGCCGGTGTCGTCGAGCTTGCGGCGCAGCCTGCTGACGACGAGCTCGACGACGTTCGAGCGGCCGCCGAAGCCGTACTCCCAGACATGGTCGAGGATCTGCGCCTTGGTGAGCACGGTCGGCGACTTGCGCATCAGATAGCGCAGCACCTCGTACTCGGTCGGTGTGAGGGTGAGCAGCTTCTCGCCGCGGCGCACCTCTCGGGTGTCCTCGTCCATGATCAGGTCGCCCACCCGCAGCACCGAGCGCTGGAAGCCGGGCCCGGCACTGCGGCGCAGCACGGTCCGCAGCCGGGCCATGAGCTCCTCCACCGCGAACGGCTTGACCAGGTAGTCGTCGCCGCCCCGGGTCAGCCCGGCCACCCGGTCGGCGACCCCGTCGCGGGCGGTGAGGAACACCACGGGCACCATCGTCCCGGCGCCGCGCAGCCGGTCCAGGACGCCGAAACCGTCCACGTCCGGCAGCATCAGGTCCAGGACCACGATGTCCGGGTGGAACTCGGCGGCCAGCCGCAGCGCCTCCTCGCCGGAGTTCGCGGTGACCGCCTCCCAGCCCTCGTAGCGGGCGACGGTCGCGACGAGGTCGGCGATGGGCGGGTCGTCGTCCACGACCAGAAGACGTACTTTCTCCACCCGCTCATAGTGCGGCACCCGGCGCCGGTCCCCCGGGGCGGGTGGGGTCCCGGGGCCACATCGATAAACACTTGAAAGAAGTACGACAGCTTTTCGACAGCTCCGGACGGACAAGCTCGGTAACCACAGACGAGATCAAGGAGCTGTCGCCCGTGACGACGACCGTCCAATCGCCCCCTGCGCCCCCCACGGCGATACGCCCCAGGGTGGTCGCCCGCACAGGCCTGTACGCCGTGCTGGCCGCGAACGTGGCCGCGGTGCTCTACTTCTTCTCCGCCGCGGGCTTCGCCTCGAACACGCTGATCGTGCTCGGCCGGCTGACCGGTCTGTTCGGCGCGCTGCTCATGGCGTTCCAGCTGCTGCTGGTGGCACGGCTGCCGTGGCTCGACCGCCGGATCGGCATGGACCGGCTGACCTCCTGGCACCGCTGGACCGGCTTCAGCGTCCTGTGGACGCTGCTCGCGCACGCCGTGTTCATCACCTTCGGCTACGCCGAGTCGTCCTCGCTGGACCCGGTGAACCAGCTCGTCGACCTCGCGGAGACCACCGAGGGCGTGCTGCGCGCCATCGTCGCGCTGGGGATCATCATCGTGGTCGGTGTCGTCTCCGCCCGGTTCGCGCGGCGGCGGCTGGCGTACGAGACGTGGCACTTCATCCACCTGTACACCTACGTCGCCGTGGTGCTGGCCTTCACCCACCAGGTCGCGGTCGGTACGACCTTCACCTCCTCACCCGCGGCGAAGGCGTACTGGTACGGCGTGTGGGGCGTGGCCCTCGGCGCGGTGTTCACCGGCCGGTTGGTCCTGCCGCTGTGGCGGAACCGGCGCCACCAGCTGCGCGTGTCCGCCGTCGTCCCCGAGTCCCACAACGTCGTGTCCGTCTACATCACCGGCCGCGACCTGGACAAGCTGCCCGCGCGGGCCGGCCAGTTCTTCCTGTGGCGGTTCCTGACCAAGGACCGCTGGTGGCAGGCCAATCCGTTCTCCCTGTCGGCCGCGCCCGACGGCCGCACGCTGCGGCTCACCGCCAAGGCGGCCGGCGACGGCTCGGCGGCCCTCAGGCACCTCGAGGTCGGCACGCGCGTCTTCGCCGAGGGCCCCTACGGCGCCCTCACCGCACTGCACCGCACCCGCCCGGAGGCCGTCCTCATCGCCGGCGGCGTCGGCGTCACGCCCATCCGCGCGCTCCTGGAGGAGCTGCACGGCCACGCGGTCGTGATCTACCGGGTGGCCACCGACCAGGACGCCGTCCTCTACGACGAGCTGCGCGACCTCGCCCACGCCAAGGGCGCGGAGCTGCACCTGGTGACCGGCCCGGCCGCCCCCGACAAGCTGGCGCCGGCCGCGCTGGCGCGGCTGGTGCCGGACATCACCGACCGGGACGTCTTCCTGTGCGGGCCGCCGCCCATGATGAACGCGGTGATCGGCAACCTGCGCGAGCTGGGCGTGCCGAAGCCGCAGATCCACTTCGAGCGTTTCAGCCTGGCAGGATGACGGGACCGAGGAGAACACCGTGAAGCGAGCAATACCCGTCCTGGTCCTGTCCGTCGTGGGCCTGATCCCGGTCTGGCGCTACGAGCCGTCGACCGGTACGACGTCCACCACCGAGTCGGCCGAGTCGGCCTCGACATCGTCGTCGTCCGGTACGTCGAGCGGCTCGAGGGTCGTCACGAGCCCGACGATCACCACCGAGAAGGGCCCGGTGCAGGTCCAGGTGACCTTCCAGGGCGACAAGATCACGGCTGTGAAGATGCTCCAGCAGCCCCATCATCCCCAGACGACGGCTGCCGTACCGAAGCTCGTCGCGGAGACGCTCCAGGCGCAAAGCGCGGACATCGACACCGTGTCCGGCGCGACGATCACGAGCGAGGCCTACAAGAAGTCCCTCCAGGCCACCATCGACGAGGCGGACGCCTGACATGCACCGCGTCGAGCAGGTGATGGGGTTCCCGGTCTCGCTGCGGGTCGACGACGAGCACGTCGGCGAGGAGACCGCGGACGCGGTCTTCGCGTGGCTGCGTGAGGTCGACGCGCGGTTCAGCCCGTTCAGGGCCGACAGCGAGGTCTGCCGGCTGGACCGGGGCGAGCTGGCGGACGGGGACGTCAGCGCGGATCTGCGTGAGGTCCTCGATCTGTGCGAGGAGTACCGGGTCGCCACCGGCGGCGCCTTCGACGTACGGCTGCCCGGGCGCGGGCTGGATCCGTGCGCGGTGGTGAAGGGCTGGTCCGTGCAGCGGGCGGCCGGGTTGCTGAAGGCGGCGGGGGCGCGGCGCTTCGTCCTGAACGCCGGAGGTGACGTGGTCGCCTCCGGCGGGCCCTGGCGGGTGGGTGTACGCCACCCCGACCAGGCCGACAAGGTGTGCACGGTGGCGGAGCTCACCGACGGGGCGATCGCGACGTCCGCCCGCTATGAGCGCGGCGACCACATCGTCGACGGCCGCACCGGGCGTCCGGCGACGGGGCTGCTGTCCCTCACCGTCGTGGCGTCCTCCCTGACCGTGGCGGACACCGTGGCGACCGCCGCGTTCGCCCTGGGCGCGGAGGGCGTCGAGTGGGCCGCCGCGCGGGAGGGCTGCGAGGTGTTCGCGGTGGACGCCGAGCGGCGGGTGTTCCGTACGGAGGGGTTCCCGGTGGCGTCCGCGCAGGCGCGGGCGGCGTAGGCGGCCTGGAACCGGGGACGTCAGGTCCGTTCCTTCGACGCCCTGCGCCGCCGCAGGACGAACACCGCCGCGGAGCCGCCGAAGAGCAGGGCGGTGATCAGCAGCCAGCGGGCCGCGAAGCCGTCCGCGGACAGGCCGGTGGCGGAGGTGTAGCGGTCCGCCACCCGGCCGCTGATCAGCGGGAACCAAACCAGCAGGAGCAGCAGGGACAGCGCGGCGGGGACGCGGACGTACGACACCCACGTCCGGCGCCCGGCCGCCTCGCACCCGCGCAGCAGCACCTGGTCCGCGGTCCCGTACAGCGGCAGCAGGACGAGGTCGTGGAGGACCGCCGAGCCGACGAACCACAGCGCGACGCCGAACCAGTCGTCCTCCAGCAGGCGCACACCCGCGTATCCCGCGAGCGCGAACGAGCTGACGAGCAGGAGCAGGTGGAAGGGACTGCCGATCACCGCACGGGGCAGGCGCATCACAGGTCTCCGAACGTCATCCGGGCCACCCACTTGGTGTTCAGCACACCGGGCGCGGCCGGCACGATGATCCGGGCCGGGTGGCCGTGGTCGGGGGTCAGGTCCTCGCCGTTGACGGAGAGGGCGAGCAGGGAACGGGGGTCGGCGACCTGGTTGGCGCGCAGGGCGGCCCGCCGGAAGGCGCCGCGCCGCTGGAGCGACTCCACCAGGACATCGGGCGGGTCGGCGTCGTATCCGACGAGGGCCGCGAGGTCCCGCAGCCGCACCCCGCGCCACCACTGGTCGGACGTCGACCAGCCCTCCACGCAGGCGATGGGCAGCGCCGCGCTGTGCAACGGCAGGCCGAGCAGGTCGGCACGGCTGAGGCGGACCGTGCGCCCGTCCCGTCCCACGACCACCAGCCGCCACGCCTCCTCGCTCGTCTCGGCCGCTCGGATCCCCGCGTACGCGGCCGTCTTGTTGATCTGGAACCCGCCGGGTCCGCTGCCCGGTTCGGCGCCGCCGTGCGGGGCGAGGAGCGCGGTCCGGCGCAGGGCCCCGTCGAAGTTCTGGCCGGCGGTCGTGGCGAACAGCAGCAGCGAGCCGCCGCCGACGAACCAGAGGGCGCCGCGCCGGGAGACGGTCGGCTCGGCGGGATCCGGCGAGACCAACTCGGTCTCCTCCTCCCGCAGGTGGCGCAGATTGCGCCAGGCCATGGGCATCTTCAGCACCGTGTGCGCGACGAACGCCGCGAAGAACACCCACGCCCCGTAGAAGTGCAGGGTGTAGAAGGAGCCGGGGAAGACGTAGTCCAGCTGGACGTTGAGGATGCCCGTGACGAACTCGAACAGCGCGCCGCCGACCAGCAGCAGCAGCGAGATCCGCTCCAGGGCGTGTGCGAGCGACCGTGCGGGCGGCAGCGTGAAGAGCTTCGGCACGACCGACCACAGCTTGGCCAGCAGCACGGGGACGAGGGTGATGCCGAGCGTGACGTGGACGCCCTGGTTCAGCCGGTACAGCCAGTGCGGGTCGGTCGGCCAGGAGAAGAGGTAGAAGCCCAGGATCCCCTTGTCCGGGGTCTTGTCGTTCACCGGTGACAGGTTCGGGTTGTAGGCGGCGTAGGAGACCAGGCCCGTCACGAACAGCACCGTGACGCCGCCGAGCAGCACGACGCCGAGCAGCGAGGTCAGCCAGGGGCCGCGCAGCGGGCTGCGCCAGAAGGAGGGGGAGAAGGGAGACCGTGCCATGCCCCGACGGTAGGTCCGGCGCACCCCGGGAAGGGGTGCGTGAACCATGACGAATCCCTGACGTCCGCGCCTGTCAGCCGTCCGGAGGAGGGTGCCCGCCCTAGCGTTCTGGCGTGAACCGCGACCTCCGCCATGACTTGTCCACCGCAGCGGCCGCCGCGCTGCTCGTCGTGACCGCAGCTGTGGTCGGCACCCGCATCCAGCACCGGTACGGCACGCTCCGGGTCAACTGGCCGCCGCTGCTGGCGGACTGGGAGCCGCATCTCGGGCCCGGCACGCCGGCCGCGCTCGCCGTCGCGGCGGCCGTGGTGGCGTACGGCCCCTCCCTGGCGGTCCGGCTGCCGTGGCGCCCCCTGCTCCTGGCGACCTGGGTCACCGGGATGGCCTGGACCTGGTCCCTCGCCCTCATCGACGGCTGGTACCAAGGGGTCGCGGGACAGCTGACGACTCCGCACGAGTACCTCCGGGTCGTCGACCGCTTCCACGACCTCCCCGCCGCCCTCCGGGACTTCTCCGGCCACATCCTGCTCGAGTCGCCCGACAACTGGCCCGCCCATGTCGCCGGCCATCCCCCGGGCGCCACCCTCACCTTCGTGCTCCTCGACCGGATCGGCCTGGGCGGGGGCGGCTGGGCGGGAACCTGGTGCATCACCGTCGGTACGACGGCCGCGGTCGCGGTCCTCCTGGCCGTACGCGCCCTCGCCGACGAGCAACTCGCCCGCCGCGCCGCGCCGTTCCTCGCGCTCGCTCCCGCGGCGGTGTGGGTGGGCACCTCGGCCGACGGGTACTTCGCGGCGGTCGCCGCGTGGGCGGTCGCGTTCCTCGCGCTGGCGGTGACGGGGACACGGCCGCGGTGGACAGGGCTGGTCTCGGGGCTCCTCTTCGGCTGGACGGTCTACCTCTCGTACGGCCTGACCCTCTTCGCCGTGATCGCCGCCGCCGTCCTGCTGCCGGGCTCCCACCGCGCCCGCCCGCTCCCCTTCCTGCTGGCCGGCTTCCTGGTGGTCCCCGTCGCCTTCACCGCCGTGGGCTTCGACTGGTGGGAGGCGTACCGTCTGCTGGTCACCCGCTACCACCAGGGCGCCGGCGGCGTGCGGCCGTACGGCTACTGGGTGTGGGCCAACCTGGCGTGCACGGTCGTCATCGTGGGCCTCGCGACGGTGGCGGGGCTGCGGCGGGCGGGCGGGGCGTTGGTCCGGCGCACGGAGCGGGCCGAGGTACGCCTGGCGCTCCTCGTGCTCGGCGCGCTCGTCGCCCTGCTCGTCGCCGACCTGTCCGGGATGAGCAAGGCGGAGACGGAGCGGATCTGGCTGCCGTTCGCGGTGTGGCTGCTGCCGGCGTGCGCGTGGCTGCCGGGGGCGCGTGCCTGGCTGACGGTGCAGGCGGTGCTCGCGTTGCTCGTCAATCACCTTTTGCTGACGGGTTGGTGAGGCCCCGGGGAGGCGACGCACGGCCACCGCGTCGAACTGACCGGCCTGCACACCGCGAACGCGGCCGCTCCCGCCCCCCCCCCCCCCCCCGGACGCCCACCTCGCCGCCGAGCTCGCCCTGGCACCGCACGGCGCAGGACGACGGCACGACCGTCGTCGGCCCCGACGAGCCGACCCTGGCCGCCGACGGCCCCCTGGCCTCGACCGCCGGCCAGGGCCACTCGCTGAGGTCCTCCCGTCACCTCCAGGGGTGCGGCCCCAGGCCGGCTCAGAGGCGGGCCCCGGCCTCCAGGCGCTCGGTCGTCTCCATGAGGGAGATCGTGAAGGGGTGCCGAGGGTCCGTCAGGATCTGCCGCGCGACCCCCTGTTCGACCAGTTCTCCCGCGTCCAGTACCGCGATGCGGTGCGCCAGGCGTGCGGTGTCGAGGTCGTGGGTGATGAGGACCAGGGACAGGTCGTCGCCCCCGCCCACCAGGCCCGTGAGGACGTCGAGGATGCCGCGCCGGGTGACCGAGTCCAGGCCGGAGGTGACCTCGTCGCAGATCAGTACCCGGGGGCGGGCCAGCAGGGCGCGGGCGAGGGCGGCGCGCTGGAGTTCGCCGCCGGAGAGTTCTGCGGGGCGGCGGCGGGCCAGGTCCACCGGCAGGCCGAGGCGGGTGAGGGTGGCCACCGCCTCGTCCGTCGCCGTCCGCTCGTCGGTGCCGCGCAGCCGTACCGCCGTACGGGCCACCTGCTGGAGGACCGGCCGGTGCTCGTCGAAGGCGGCGCGGGCGTCCTGGAAGACGTACTGCACGGCGGCGAGTCGGTCGCCGTCGCGCCGGCGCAGGCTGCGCGGCAGCGGGGTGCCGTCGAGCAGGATCTCGCCGTCGTGGTCGCGGTGGAGGCCCGCGAGGCAGCGGGCGAGCGTGGTCTTGCCGCTGCCGGAGCGGCCGACGACGGCAAGGCATTCGCCGGAACGGAGGACGAGGTGCGGGACGCGCAGCACGACGGTCCGGCGGTCGTGTACGGCGGTCAAGTCCCGTACTTCCAGCAGGGGTTGCCCGGAGTCGGCGCTCGTCCCGTCCTGCGGGGCCGCGCGGCGTGCGTCGAGCAGCCGGCGCGTCCACTCGTGCCGGGGCGCCTCCCACAGCCGCTCCACCGGGCCCGACTCCACGACCCGGCCCGCCCGCATGACGAGGACCTCGTCGGCGAGGGAGCGCACCACGTCCAGGTCATGGCTGAGCAGGACGACGGCGATGCCGCGCGCCGCGACCGCCGCCAGCTGCTCGACGACCCGGCTCTTGGTCAAGGCGTCCTGGCCGGTGGTGGGTTCGTCGGCGACGATGACACGGGCGCCGAGCAGCAGGGCCTGGGCGAGGACGAGGCGCTGCTGCTGGCCGCCGGAGAGCTGGTGCGGGTGGCGGCACAACAGCGCCTCACCGTCCGGGAGTTGCGCGTCGGCCAGGGCACGCAGGACACGTTCGCGGGCCGCCGTCCGGCGCTCGGCGCGGGGCAGGTGGCGGACCTGGAGGCGGGCGATGTCGTGCAGGAGCGCGCCGACGCGGCGGGCCGGGTTGAGGACGGCGGCGGGGTGCTGGGGGACGTAGCCCACCGGGCCGTCCCCGGTCCGCCGTACCTCGCCCGTGACGCGGGCGCCGGGCGGGTACTCCCCGAGCAGCGCCAGGCCGGTCGTGGTCTTGCCACTGCCGGAGGCGCCGACCAGTGCCGACACCTTGCCGGGCAGCACCCGCAGGTTCACTCCGTCGACGATCGCGCGGCCGTCGATCTCGACACGCAGGTCGCGTATTTCGGCGACCACCGCATCCGTTGCCGGGCTCACCGCTGTCGTCGTCCCTTCGTCTCCAGCGCCGCGTCGAAGAGCAGGTTGGTGCCCGTCGTCAGCGCCACGATCAGCAGCGCGGGCACCACCACGGCCCACGGCTGCACGAACAGTCCGGTGCGGTTGCGGTCGACCATGACCGCCCAGTCGGCGGCGTCCGGCGCGACGCCGACCCCGAGGAACGCCGCCGTCGACACCAGGTACAGCACACCGGTCAGCCGTATCCCGGCGTCGGCGGCGATGGTGCGCAGCGCCGACCGGCCGACATGGCCGACGGCGATCCGCCACCAGGTCTCCCCCTGCATGCGCAGCGCCTCGACGGCGGGGCGCGCGGCGGCCTCCCCCGCGGCCGCCCGCACGATCCGGGCGGCGTCGGGCACGTTCACCAGCGCCACGAGCAGCGCGAGCCCGGCGGCGCCCGGCGAGAACACGGAGGCCACCAGCAGGATCAGCAGCAGCGACGGTACGGCGAGCAGCACGTCCAGCGGCCGCATCAGCAGCTCCTCCAGCCACCTGAGGCGGGTGAGCGCGCTCATGAGGGCGACCGGGACGGCGACGAGGTAGGCGAGCGCGGTGGCGGCCAGGGCCGTGACCACGACCGTACGGCCGCCCAGCAGGACCTGGCGCCACACGTCGCGGCCCACGAAGTCGGTGCCGAGCCAGTGGTCGCCGCCGAGCGTGAAGGACGTGGCGCGGGGGCCGGGGTCGCCGGCGAACAGCGGTCCGAGGAGGGCCAGGACGAGGGGGACGGCCATGACCGCGAGACCGAGTGCGAAACGGCGATACGTCGTCATGCGGCCACCCCCGCACGGGGAGTGAGCCGGTGGGCCACCAGGTCGGCCCCGAGGTTCAGGACGACCGTCAGCACCCCGAACACCACGGCCAGCCCCTGCACCACGGGTACGTCCCGTTCGGCCACGGCGTTGAGGAGGACCGTGCCCAGGCCCGGGATCACGAAGAGGGCCTCCACGACGATCACGCCGCACAGCAGCCAGTCGACGGTGCGGGCGAGTTGCTGCACGGCCGGGGCGAGGGCGTTCGGCAGGGCGTGGGCGTAGCGGACGCGGGCGCCGGGGATGCCGCAGCGGCGGGCGTGGGCGGCGTAGGGGGAGGCGAGGGCGTCGACCATGCCGGCCCGCACCAGGCGGGACAGCGAGCACACCGGGCGGGACAGCAGGACCAGCACGGGCAGGACCAGCGCCGCCGGATGGCCGAGCAGGTCGGTGCCGTAGCCGAGCGCGGTCGGCGGCAGCCAGGCCAGCTCGAGAGCGAGGAGCGTGATCAGCAGGACGCCGAGGGCGAACTCGGGGACGGCGTACACGGCCAGCGTCACCGAACTGATCAGCCGGTCGACGAGGCGTCCCTCGTGGCGGGCGGCGAGCACGCCGAGGCCGAAGCCGAGCGGGACGAGGAGCGCCAGCGTGAGGGCGGCCAGCAGCAGGGTCGGGCCGAAGCCGTCGGCGAGGTACCGGGTGACCGGGCGGCCGGAGGTCAGGGATGTGCCGAAGTCGCCGTGCAGCAGGCCGGCCGCCCAGTCGGCCAGCCGCTGGTACGCCGGCCGGTCCAGGTTCATCGCCTCGCGGATCGCGGCGATCCGCTCGGGGTCCGGCTGGTCACCCGCGAGGGCCACCGCGGCGTCGCCCGGCAGCGCCTCGGTGAGCGCGAAGACCAGGAGCACGACGGCCATGGTCTGCGCGACGCCGAGGAGCAGCCGCCGGGCGACGAAGGAGCGAAGTCCGCTCACGCCAGCCACACCTTGTCGAAGCGGGCCCAGTCCAGGGTGTTGGCGGGCGCCTTGGTCTCGACCCCCTGCACCGTGCGGGCCGTTCCGATGATCCAGTCGGCGAAGCCCCAGATGAGGAAGCCGCCCTCGGCGTACAGACGGCGCTGCATGCGCTCGTAGACGGCGGCCCGTTCGGTCGTGTCGCGGGTGGACTGGGCCTGCTGGTAGAGGGCGTCGAAGTCCTTGTGGTGCCACTTGGTGGCGTTGGTGGTGGAGTCGGTGAGCAGGCGCTGGGAGATGTGGGCTTCGATGGGCATGGCGCCGGAGCGGTAGCAGCACAGGGTGCCGCCGTCGAGGATGTCGCTCCAGTACGAGTCCTTGCTGCCCATCCTCACGTCGATCGTGACGCCCGCCTTCGCGGCCTGGTCGCGGAAGATCCCGGCGGCCTCGGTGAACCCGGCGGCGACGGCCGAGGTGTCCAGGGTGACCTTGAGCTTCTCGGCGCCGGCCTGCTTGAGCAGGGCACGCGCCCTGTCGAGGTCCTGCTCGCGCTGCGGCAGGCCGGCGGCGTAGTACTCGTACCCCTTGCCGAACAGGTCGTTGCCGACCACGCCGGCGCCGGACAGCGCGCCGTCGACGAGTTCCTGCCGGTCGGCGATCAGGAAGAAGGCCTCGCGGACCCGCTTGTCGTCGAAGGGGGCCCGGTCGGTCTTCATGCAGAACGCCTGCATGGCGCTGTTGCGAAGCCGCACGATCTCGATCTGCCCCTTGCCCTCGTGGGCGCGGGCGGTGGTCGGGTTGAGTTCGTGCGCGTACTCGACCTGGCCGCCGAGGAGGGCGTTGACCCGGGCGGACTCCTCGTTGGCGACGACGAACTCGATCTCGTCGAGGAGCGGGGCGCCGTCCCAGTGGTCGTCGTAGCGGCGGAAGACGGCGGAGCGGCCGGGGGCGAAGGAGACGAAGCGGAAGGGGCCGGAGCCGATGGGATTCCTGTCGAACTCGGTGGCCTTCCCGGGGACGATGTACGCCCCGAACGCGGCCAGGATGTTGGGGAATTCGGCGGTGGGCCGCTTGAGGACGAACTCGATGGACCGCTCCCCGGTGGCGCGGCTGGCGTCGAGGTCGATGGGCTCCAGGGACGCCTTGGCGCGGAACGCCTGCTCGGGATCGGCGATGCGGCGGTAGCTGTAGAGGACGTCGGCGGCGGTGACCGGCTTGCCGTCGTGGAAGGTGGCCTGACGGAGCGTCACCTGCCAGCGGTCCAGCGTCTTGTTCGGCTCCCACTTCTCGGCCAGGCGGGGCTGGGCGGAGAGGTCGGCGCCGTAGTCGGCGAGCTTGTCGAAGAGTGCCTTGGCGCGGGCGACGTCGGCGAAGAGGTTGGCCAGGTGCGGGTCGAGCGTCTCGCTCGCGCCGCCCCCGGCGAACGCGGCGCGCAGCCGGCCGCCGCGCTTCGGGGTACCGGATGCGCGGGCCGCCCTGTCGTCCGTGCCGCCTCCGCAGCCGACGAGGGCGAGGGCGGCGGCGCCCGAGGTGGCGGCGAGGAAGCCGCGGCGGCGCAGGGCGGGGAAGCGTTCGTCGTACATGGGTGGTCCTTTGTGTCAGTTGGTGTGCGAGCGGCGCGCGACGACGTGCAGCCGGTCGCGGTCGGTGGAGATGCCGGGCGACTCGCCCTGCCGCCAAGGCGGTTCGGTGCGCGGCCCGGGCCCGTCGTGGAGTTCGAGGACCTCGAAGCCGTGTGCCGCGAGGAAGTGCCGTAGCTCCTGCGGGAACAGCAGCCGCCAGGCGGAGCGCTGTTCGACCGGCGGCGATCCGTCGTCGGCCGTCCATACGCGGATACGGCGCAGGAGTTGGGCGGTGCGGTCGACGGTCAGGGTGGTGGTCGACCGGTAGGCCGTGCCCTGCCAGGTGAAGGCGTTGACGGACGGGGTGTCGAGCAGGTCCGTACGGCCCAGGAAGTACGCCCCGTTGCGCATCTCCGCGACCAGCAGCCCGCCCGGCGCGAGGGCGCGGCGGCAGGAGGCGAGGAAGCCGTCGAGCTGGTCGTTGGTGTGGCAGTACAGCAGGGAGCTGTCCAGGCAGACGACGGCGTCGAAGGGGACCCCGCCCAGGTCGCGCAGGTCGAATCCGTGCAGGTCGGCGCGGACGTACGCCGGCCCCGGGTGGTGGGCGCGGGCGTGTGCCAGCATCGCCTCGGAGAGGTCGGCGCCGGTCACCGTACGGCCGGCGGCGTGCAGGTGGGCGGCGTCGCGGCCGGTACCACAGCCGATGTCCAGGACACGCGGTCCGGCCCCGTGGCGACGCAGACAGTCCTCGGTCCAGCGCCCGGCGAGCCGGTCGGGGTCGGGGAAGCGGGCCTCGTACAGGGCGGGGTGGTCGGTGAGAAAGTTGGCTTCCTCGCCCTGCGCCTCGACGGTCATACCTGCCTCCAGGCCGGCCGGTCCGACGGTCGCGCGCCGGCCCTCACCTGTCGACGGGCCCGCCGTCGCAACCGTCGCCGCGCGCACCGCACTCACACCGTGCTCCTCTCTCCGGCCCGCACCGGAGCCGCCTGGCCCGGATCCGCGGGCCTCATACAGGGCGGGGTGGTCGGTGAGGAGGTTGCGGCTGCCGACCGGGCCGCCGGCGAGAGGGGCGCCCTCCTCGTCTTGCGCGGCGGCGGTCATACCTGCCTCCAGGCCGGCCGGTCCGACGGTCGCGCGCCGGCCCTCACCTGTCGACGGGCCCGCCGTCGCAACCGTCGCCGCGCGCTCGGTCACGCCTGGTGCCCGGCCGCCGGGCTCGGTGCCGGCAGTGCCTCCGCCGTCGGCCGTACGCCGCTCCGCTCCTTCTCCCGCGCGCACCGCACTCACGCCCTGCTCCTGTCTCCGGCCCGCACCGGAGCCGCCTGGGCCGGATCCGCGGGCAGCGCCCCGAGCCCGCGCAGCCAGGCCACCCCGGCCGCCGAGGCCAGGCCGCAGCCGGCGCAGCACACCCACGGCAGCCAGGCGCGGCCACCGCTCTGCCCCGCGTCCATGGCCCACCCGACGACGGTGTTCCCGACGGCCGCGGCGATCCCGGAGACGACGTAGAAGATCCCGAAGTACGTGCCGGTCAGCTCGGGGCGGCCGAAGCGGGGGATCAGCTCCATCACGAACGGCGAGGCGACCATGACGCCGAGGTAGAGCAGCAGCGCACTCACCAGGACAGGCACCGCACCTGACGCGAGGGCCGGCGGCAGGAAGGCCAGCCCCATCACCGCGAGTCCGGCCGCGATCCAGCGCGCCCTGTCCCCGCGGGACTTGAGGCTCGTCGTGATCCTCAGCTGGAGCGTCAGGTTGGCGACCGTGCCGACGAGGAAGACGATGCCCGCCGCCCCGTCCCAGCCGGTGGCCTCGCGGGCGCCGTCGGGCAGCAGCAGGTACAGCTGGTTCTCCAGGGTGAACATGCCGACCATGGCCAGCGCGAAGGCCAGGAAGGCCCGGTTGCCGAGCACCTCCCGCCAGTCCGCGAGGACACCGCTGTTGCCGCTGGGCCGTACTTTCCGCGCGGGCAGGACGAGGGCCTGGGCCACGGTGAGCACGGCGAAGATTCCCGCGGCGGTCAGCGCCGACGTGCGGAAGTCGACGAGCAACAGGACGCTGCCGAGCAGCGGCCCGATGAGCGCGCCGGTCGTGGCGAACACGTTGAACAGCGCGAACGCCTCCGCCTTGCGCTCGCCCGCCTCCTGCGCGAGATAAGCCCGCACGGCCGGGTTGAACAGCGCCCCCGCGAGCCCGCTGAGCACGGACGCGGCGAGCAGCACCGGCAGCCCGTCGCCGAGGGCGAACAGCGCGAACCCGACGGTCCGCAGCGCGCACCCGGCGATGATGACGCCCCGCGCCCCGAGCCGGTCCGAGGCCGAGCCGCCGATGATGAACAGGCCCTGCTGGCTGAGGTTGCGCACGCCGAGGACGATCCCGACGACCGCCGCCGACATGCCGAGGTTCTCGCCGAGGTGGGTGGCGAGGTACGGGATGAGGAGGTAGAAGCCGGTGTTGACGCCGAGCTGGTTGACGAGGAGGAGCCGGACGGCGAGCGGGAAGCCCCGCATCTCATGCCACGTCCTCATGCGCCCTCACCTCCTCGGCCTGCCACCCGCGGGGTTCGGTCTCCTCGACTCCCAGTCCGGGACGGCCACTTGGGCGCACGACGCCGTCGGCGCCGCCGATCCCGGTCCACGGGTCGTGGGCGAGGAGCAGATGGCCGTCGAGGTCGGCCCAGCGGGCCCGGTCGGCGAGGTGGACGGCGGGCGCGAGGCCGAGGGTGCTGGCGGTGAGGCAGCCGAGCATCAGGTCGGTGCCGCTGCCCTCGATCAGCTCGGCGATCCGCAGGGCCGCCCGAACGCCCCCGCACTTGGCGAGCTTGATGTTGACGCCGTGGACGCGCCCGGCCAGCCGCCGTACGTCGTCCTCACTCACCGCGTCCTCGTCGGCGATGACCGGCATCGGCGACTTCTCCGCGAGGGCGCCGAGCGCGTCCGGGTCACCGGGCGGCAGTGGCTGCTCGACGGCCTCGACGCCGAGCGCGGCGAACCGGGGCAGCAGCCGCTCGGCCTGCGCCACGCTCCAGGCCCCGTTCGGATCCAGCAGCAGCCGCATGCGAGGAGCCGCGTCACGGATGACCCGTACGCGCTCCACGTCGTCCTCGGGGTCGGGGGTGCCCGCCTTCACCTTGATGACCCGGAATCCGCTCGCGGCCAGGCGCCGGGCCTCGGCGGCGGCGTGCGGGAGCGAGGTGATGCCGATGGTGCGTGCGGTGGCGACGCCGGACGACGTCCCGGCCCCCAGCAGACGGTGGACGGGCACCCCGTCCCGCTTGCCGAGGAGGTCCAGCAGCGCGGACTCGACGGCGGCGACCACGGCGGGCGGTGCGCCGGACGAGGGCAGGGCCTCCAGGGCGCTGTCGGGATCGGCGAACCGTTCGAGACCGACTCCCGAGATCAGCCGCAGCAGCGTGCCGGCGTCGAGCCCGTAGTACACGCTGCTGACGGCCTCGCCGTATCCGGTCGCTCCGTCGTGCTCGACGGCCAGCCACACGGCGTCGCGGGCGGTCATGGTGGAGCGGGAGATGCGCAACGGCTCGGCGAGTTCGAGACGTACGGTGCGCAGGCGGGCCTTCATCGCGTCCTTTCCAGGGAGAGCGGATCGGTGACCCGCGTGCAGCGCACCCACCCGCTCGCCTCGGCGGCATACGGGTGCGGTATCTCCACGGGCCGGGTGGCGGCACCGGCCGGGTCGAGGCCGTGGGCGGCGAGGAAGTCGTCGTCGTAGACGGTGCCGAGGTAGCGGTGGGGTCCGTCGGGGAAGACCGTGGCGACGACCGCGCCCGGATGCACGCAGGCAGCCCAGGCGGCGACCCGCGCCACCGCCCCGGTGCTCCAGCCGCCGCTGACGAAGCAGCCCCGGGCGAGCCGTCGGCAGCTGTCCACGGCCTCGGCGGGGCCGATCCAGTGGACCTCGTCGAAGGCGTCGTAGGCGACGTTGCGCGGGTGGATGCTGCTGCCGAGGCCGCGCATCAGGCGGGGGCGCGCGGGCTGGCCGAAGATGGTGGAGCCGGTGGCGTCGACGCCGATGAGCCGCAGTGCGGGCCAGTGCCGGCGCAGCGGGGCGATGACGCCGGCGCTGTGTCCGCCGGTGCCGACGCTGCACACCAGGATGTCCACGTGGTCGAGCTGGGCGCCGAGTTCGGCGGCGAGGGAGGCGTAGCCGGCGGTGTTGTCGGGGTTGTTGTACTGGTCGGGCCAGTAGGCGCCGGGGAGTTCGGCGAGCAGTGCGCGCAGCCGGGTCAGGCGTGCGGCCTGCCAGCCGCCCTGCGGCGCCGGGCGGTCGACGAGCTCCAGTCTCACTCCGTGGGCCCGCAGCAACTGACGCATGGACGACTCCAGTTCGCTGTCGCCGACCAGCACGACTGGGTGGCCGAGCGCCTGCCCGGCGAAGGCGAGCCCGATGCCGAGGGTGCCGGAGGTGGACTCCACCACCGGGGCGCCGGGCCGCAGTTCGCCGCGCTCGCGCGCGCCGAGCAGCATCGACACGGCGGCCCGCGCCTTCATGCCGCCCGCCGCGAGCCCTTCGAGCTTGGCCCAGAAACCGGGGTGGGCGTGGGGCAGGTCGGTGGTGACACGGACGACCGGGGTACGGCCGAGCAGGGCGAGCAACTCAGGGCGCGCGGTGGGCCGTACCGCGGTGGCGGTCATCGCGCACCCCCGGGACAGCGGTACCGGTGAACGACGCCGGGCCCGCCGTCGAGCCAGAAGAAGGGGTACGGCTCCGCGCACACCGCGCTCACGCCCTGGCCCAGGAAATGGGGCAGGACCGCGCTGCCGGTCTGCGCGAACATCACGAGCTGCTTGCCGTGCCGCAGCGCGTGCTCCCGCAGCGGCTCGAAGCTGCCGTTGCCCAGGGTCATCCCGGACACGAGCAGCGCGTCACAGCGCGCGGCGGCGGTGAGCGCGTCGGTGACGACCGGCTCGCCCCACTCGGTCACACCTCCCTTGAGGTCGCACGGGACGTATCCGAGCCCTCGCGAACGCAGCTCCTCCAGAAGGGAGTTGACGACCCCGACCAGCAGGACGGTCGCCCCGGCCGGCACATCGAGCAGCTCGACCACGGCCCTGGCCCGGGCCCGGGACTTCTCCAGCGAGGACCCCGCGGGCAGCGGCACGGGGCGGGCTCCGTCGGCGAGGGCATGCGGGGTGACGTGCATCAGGTAGGCGTCGAGGGCGGCGACCCGGACGGGCGGCAGCGGATGATCGAGCAGTTCCGCCACGTCGGCGCCCACGCAGTCGTCGAGTGCGCCGTCGGGCAGTTCGCCGGGCTCGACGGCGCACGATCCGACGGCCTCGGCGAGGCGCAGGCTGAGGACCTCGTTGCGGTAGCCGGTGCCGCGCCCGTCGTGCCGAACGGCCTGGCGGGTGGTGAAGGCGACGGCGATGCGCCGGCTGCGCGGGTCGGGGCCGACGGCACCGGCGCGGACGCGGGCGACGAGCTCGTCGTACGTCCGGCAGGGCGCCGTCGGTGAGAGCCTGTGAAGAAACCCCCGTCGTCCGCCCGCAGGCAGGGGCTTCTTCGCAGGCTCTGAGGCACTCGCGGCGGTCACCGGATCACCAGCCCCGCGCGCAGTCCGGCCAGCAGGTCCTCGACGCGGCTTCGGGCGCCGGGGCCCTCCGCGTCGCCCGCCATGACGTGGCCCAGGTACTCGTTGTTGCTGCCGGCCGCCTTCACGGTCCTGCCGGGCTCGGCGAGCTGCACCTCCAGCACGCCGGGCCGGCCGGCCAGGTGGCGGCCGTCGAGCGCTTCGAGGGTGCCGGCACGGTCGGGGACGAGGAAGCCGATGGCGGCGCTGCGCAGCCCGGTGTCCGTGCGCCGCAGGTCGGGCTCGCGGCCGAGGGCGACGTCCACGAAGGCGGCGGCGAGGTCGATGCCGGTGACATGGCGGACGAGCTCGGTGATGCGGTTGCCCGCGGGCCGGGCGTTGACCTCGACGACGCGCGGCCCGGCGGAGGTCAGCTTGATCTCGGTGTGCGCCACGACGCCGTCGGTCAGCCCGAGCGCCTTGAGCACCGCGAGCGCGGTCTGCTCGGAGGCGTCCAGGTCGGCGAGCGGCAGGGCGGCGGGGAACATGTGGCCGGTCTCGACGAAGGCGGGCGCCGCGCCGACGCTCTTGTCGGTGACGCCGACGACGTGCACCGCGCCCGCGTGGGACACGGTCTCGACGCTCACCTCGGGGCCGTCGAGAAGCTCTTCGAGGAGCACGGCGGAGGTGCGCCGCTGGCCCCGGGCGTTGACCGGGAAGGCGGCCAATGCCCGGACCGCCTCGGCGAGTCGGGCCTCGTCGTCGACGCGCCGCACGTACATGCCCGCGCACAGATCGACCGGCTTGACGACCAGCGGGTAGCCGATCTCCCGCGCGGCCCGCGCGAGGTCGGCCCACTCCTCGTGCACGGCGAAGCGCGGTCCGGGCACGCCCGCGTCGGCGAGGACCCGGCGGGTGGCGTCCTTGCGGCAGGCGTTCTCCACCGCCTCGGGGCCCGGGCCGGGCAGGCCCAGGTGCCCGGCGATCCGGGCCACCGTCGGCAGGTAGTAGTCGCAGGAGGTGAGCACTCCGTCGAAGCCGAGGACCGAGTGCAGCCGCGCCACCTCGGGCAGCAGGGCGTCGAGGTCGTTGGTCTCGGCGGTGATCGCGTGGCGGAAGCCGAGCAGCGGGTGCGCCGTCCCCTCGGGCGCCGAGCGCAGGTAGTGATGCAGGTCCCGGGTGAGGAAGGTGAACTCGTGTCCGCCCTCCCGGATCGCGCGTGGCAGCAGCCTGCTCATCGATCCGACCCAGCTCTCTACCACCAGCAGATGAGCCACAACTCCCCTTTTCGTGCCGCGAGTTCAGTCGTCAGGGCAGCCCGGGGCGCCCCTCGGGCGGAGGGGTGCCGGACTTGACGCGCACACGTTATCGATAATCATTTTCATTTGCTACCCCGTTCTCACCCTTCCCTTGGAGAGCCCTTGTCCGTCCTGTCCCGCCCCGCCGCCCTGCTGTGCGCGCTCGCAGCCGCGGCCGCCCTGCTCCCCACCGCCGCGCCCGCCCGGGCGGAGGGGGCTGCTCTCACCTTCGGCGCGTGCCCCGCGTCGATACCGCGGCCGCCCGCCCCGGACCGCGTGGAATGCGGCAGCCTGAGCGTCCCGCTCGACTGGGAGAACCCGACCGGCCCCCGCATCGAGATCGCCGTCTCCCGCGTCCCCGCCGCCGGAACCCCGGCCGAGCGACGCGGCATCCTGCTGGTGAACCCCGGCGGCCCGGGCGGCTCCGGGCTGCCGTACGCGGTGACCAAGCGCGCCAAACTCCCTCCGGCCGTGCGGCGTTCGTACGACGTCATCGGCTTCGACCCCCGCGGGGTCGGCCGGAGCACGCCGGCCGGCTGCGGCGCGATGGGCGGCCTGTTCGACAGCCCGGGCGCCGACCCGGTGCCGGTGGGCCGGGCGGCCGAGCGCAGGTACCTGGCATCACTGCGGAACCTCGCCGACGACTGCGCGGCGGGCGCGGACGAGGTCCTGCCATACCTGTCCACCGAGCAGACGGCGTACGACATGGACGCGATCCGCGCCGCGCTGGCCGAGCCGCGGACCAGCTTCCTCGGTGTGTCGTACGGCAGTTACCTGGGAGCGGCCTACGCGGCCCGCTTTCCACACCGGGTGGGCCGCATGGTGCTGGACAGCGTGGTCGGCCCCTGGGACTGGTACGACTTCGACGTCATCCAGAGCCGGGCACTGCTGCGGGCCCGTGACACCTTCCTCACCTGGACGGCCGCACACGCGGAGCGCTTCGGGCTGGGCGGCGACGCGGATGCCGTACGGCGGTCGTATCTGCGCGTACGCCGCGAACTCGCCGCCCGGCCGGTGGACGGGTTCGGCCCGGCGGAGTTCGACCGCGCGGTCTACCGGGCCCTGGGCCGCACGGAACGCTGGACGGGCCTGGCCGACGGACTGCGCACCTACCTGACCGAGGGCAGCCCCGAAGGCCTTCGCCCCGCGTCCGCCTTCGACAGCCCGGACTCCCGCGCCTACGAGGCGGCCAACCGGATCGTGAAGTGCGCGGACGGTCCGGGGCCGACGGCGCGCGAGGTCGTGGCGGACATCCGGCGCACCCGGCGGCTGGACCCGCAGCCGGTCCTGACCGGCATGGAGGCGTCGGCCTGCGCCTACTGGCACCACCGCCCGACCCACCGCACCCCGCTCGGCAGCCCCGCCGTCCCGCCCGTCCTGCTGGTCGCCTCCGCGCACGACCCGGTGACCCCGATCGAGGGGGCCCGGCGGCTGAGGGAGGTGCTGCCGGACTCCCGGCTGGTGACCCTCGACGACGACTACTCGCACGGTGTGTTCGCGAGCCGGGGGAACGCGTGTGTGGACGGCGCGGTGACGGCGTATCTCGTCGACGGCGTGGTGCCCGGGGCGGATGTGCGGTGTGCCGGGCCGGGGTTGCCGGGGACACGGTGAAGGCGTCCGCCTGGACGCCGGTCAGCAGCTCAGCATCCGTGGCACGCCCGGCGGAGCGTCACGGCAACGGCTGTTCCGTCCAGATGACCTTCCCGTTCGGGGCGTACCGCGTCCCCCACCGCTCGGTGAGCTGCGCGACCAGGAAAAGGCCCCGGCCGCCCTCGTCCGTGCTGCGGGCGCGCCGCAGGCGCGGTGAGGTGTTGCTGCCGTCGGAGACCTCGCAGATCAGGGCGCGGTCACGGAGCAGCCGCAGCTGCACGGGCCCGGTGGCGTGGCGGATGGCGTTGGTGACCAGTTCGCTGGCGATCAGCTCGGTGGCGAAGGCCAGCTCGCCGAGGTGCCAGGCGGCGAGCTGATCGGTGACCGCCGCCCGCGCGCGGGAGACGACCGCCGGATCGCTGGGCAGGTCCCACTGGGCCACCCGGTCGGCGCCCAGCGTGTGCGTGCGGGCGACGAGCAGCGCGACGTCGTCGACGGGGCGGGCGGGGAGCAGGGCGCGGAGGATGGCCTCGCAGGTCTCCTCCGGCGGACGGTCGGCGTGGGCCAGGACGGCCCGCAGCTGGTCCATGCCGGCCTCGATGTCGCGGTGCCGGTCCTCGATCAGACCGTCGGTGTAGAGCACGAGTTGGCTGCCCTCGGCCAGCTCCAGCTCGACCGTCTCGAAGGGCATGCCGCCGAGTCCGAGCGGCGGACCGGACGGCAGGTCCACGAAGTCCACCGTGCCGTCGGGGGCGACCACCGCGGGCAGGGGGTGCCCGGCGCGGCTGAGGGTGCAGTGCCGGGACACCGGGTCGTAGACGGCGTACAGGCAGGTGGCGCCGACGATGCCGGCGTCCGGCGTGCTCTCCGCGGCCCAGCCCTCGCCCCGGTCCAGCCGGCCGACCAGGTCGTCGAGGTGGGTGAGGACGTCCTCGGAAGGCAGGTCCAGGGAGCAGAAGTTGTGAACGGCGGTGCGCAGCCGGCCCATCGTGGCGGCGGCGTGCAGTCCGTGGCCGACGACGTCGCCGACCACCAACGCCACGCGGGCGCCGGACAGTGGGATGACGTCGAACCAGTCGCCGCCGACCCCGGCCTGCGCGGGCAGGTACCGGTAGGCGACCTCGACGGCGCTCTGTTCGGGGCGGCCCCGGGGCAGCAGGCTGCGCTGCAGGGTGAGGGCGGTGTTGTGCTCACGGGTGTAGCGGCGGGCGTTGTCGATGCAGATCGCCGCGCGTGCGGCCAGCTCCTGGGCGAGGGACAGGTCGTCGTCCTCGAAGGGAGCGGGCTGCAGCGACCGGTAGAAGCTGACCACGCCGAGCGTCGTGCCACGCGCCCGCAACGGCACGGTGATCAGGGAGTGGATACCCGCCGCGAGCACCCGTTCCAGCCGCTCCGGGTCCTGCGCGATCCAGCCGCCCGCCTCGGCGAGGACCGGTTCCAGCACCGACTGCCGGGTCTCCAGGGAGCGGGCCTGCGGCGTGGACGGAACGTACTCGACGGGGTCGCCGACGTCGTACAGGTGGTAGGGATCCTTGCGTACGGCCCGGAGGGCCACCCGGCGCAGCGCCGCCCGGCCGCCGAGCGCCTCCGGTTCCTCGCCGCGCAGCACCGAGTCCGGGAGGTCGACGGCGACGAAGTCGGCGAACCGGGGGACGGTCACCTCGGCGAGTTCCTCCGCGGTGCGGGTGACGTCGAGGGTGGTGCCGATCCGCACGCTCGCGTCGTGCAGCAACTCCAGCCGCCGCCGCGCGAGAACGGCGAGCCGTCCGACCCCGGGCTCCCCGACGAGCAGCAGCCAGCCGTCGGCACCGCCGTCGCCGTCCGGTCCGGGGCGCGAGGAGGGCTGGGGCAGGGGTACGGCGGTCCGGGCAGCGCCGTCACCGTCACGGCCGGCGTCCGGGGCGGGGCGGGCGGACGGCTCGAACGGGGACGCGAGGGTGCTTGCGGTGCCGGTGCCGGTGCCGTCGGCGTGCGCGGGCGGGGCGGGCGGCTGCGGGCGTACGGCCGTGTGCGTCGGGGCGGGCGGTGCTGCGGCCGCCTCCGGTGCGGTGTGGGCCGGGTCCGCGGGGGATGTCGATGCCGCTCCGGTCCCGGTCGCCGCGGGCTCGGCGGACTCGGGCGGCGCGGAGGGTGCGGAGGGTGCCGGAGTCGCCGAAGTTGCCGAAGGCGCATAGGGCGCCGAAGACGCGGCCGATGCCCGGGCGGACGCGATCGACGGGGCCGGGGGCCGCGCCGCCGACCCGGCCGTGCCCTGCGGAGCCGACCCCGCCGTGCCCTGCCGAGCCGAGGCTGCCGTGCCCACCGGGGCCGCCGCATCTGTCCCCTGGACGGCCGGCGCGACCGCACCCTGTCCCGCCGACTCACCCGTGCCCTGCGCCAACCAGGCAACCGGGGCCTGGGTGCCCGACGCCGCCGGGCGGACGTGGCGCAGGCGCGGGCCGCCGACCACGCGGGCCTCGACGGCGACGCCGCTCTCCCCCGCCGCTCCCTGGACCTGCCGGCGCAACAGGGTGGCCGTCCGGCCGCTCGGCAGGGCGACCTCGTCGAGGGTGCGGTGCGGTGAGGCGATGAGCTCCTCGGCCTTCTCACGCAGCACCGCCAGATCGAGCCGGCCGAGGGCGCCGCCGTCATGGCCGGACGGCAGTGCCGGGGGCTGCTTCGGCCAGCCGCGCGCATGGCCGTCGGCCCGCCGGTACGCGGCGAGCAGGGCACGCTCCCGTTCCGTGGCCTGCTCCAGCAGCCGGGCCTCGATGTTCCGGGCGGCTTCGCGGACCGTCCCCACCATCGCCGGGTCGCCCTGGTCGCGCAGGCAGGTCAGATCGAGGACGGCCTCGATACGCCCGCTGAGCGGGTCCCGCACGGGTGCGCCCGCGCAGGCGAAGGGCTGCAGGCAGTCGGCGAAGTGCTCACGGCCGGCGACGTAGACCGGGCCGCGCTCTGCGAGGGCGGTGCCGACGCCGTTGGTGCCCACGACCGGTTCCGAGGCGTCGAACCCGGGCGCGAACTGCACGGCGTCGAGGCGCTCGCACAGCTCGCGGCCACCACCGAGCCGCTGGACCATGCGGCCCTGGGAGTCGCAGAGCGCGATGGTCATGCCCCCACCGTCGAGCGAGGCGGTGAGGTCCGACAGGACCGGGTCGGCGGCGCGCAGGAAACGGTCGTCCAGTGCCACGTCCGCGGTGTAGCGGACCAGCAGCCGGTGCGGCTCCAGCCCGGCGGAGCGGCAGCGCTTCCAGGAGTCGAGCACGGAGTCCCGTACGTCCGGCTCGACCAGTGAGCCGGCGAGGAAACGCTCGTGGGCATCGACGAGCCCGCCGATGTCGTCCCAGGCGACGGTCAACGGGATCACTTCCCTCAGCCGGAGCCGTCCCGGTCACGCGCGCCGCTGTTCGGCCGACGGCCCGGTGGGCGTCCAAGCGCTGTCAGCCTAGCCCTTCTGTGACACAGCTCACAACGGCCTGCCCGGGTCCTGCGCCTCACCCCTGACGATCCCGCGCATGTGAGGGACGCCGCCGAAACGGGCCGCGAGTTTTTTCCCGCGGCGATGATTGTTTCGCGCGTTCCATCCGTACTTCCTGAGGTACCGAGTCGTTCACGTCAGGAGTCACGATGCCCATCTCGCGCCGCATGGTAGGCACCGTCTTCGTGGGAGGCGCCCTCGTCCTCACTCTGTCCGCCCTCGCCTACCCCGCCATGCTGGGGGTGCAGACCACGTCCGCCAGCCAGGACCGCGTCATCGCCAACACCCGGTACGGGCCGCTGACCGAGGCCGACCGCGACTTCGTGGTCAAGGTCCGCGCCGCCGGCCTGTGGGAGCACCCACTGGGCATGCTGGCGATGCAGCGGGGGACGACCGCGGCGATGAAGGAGGCCGGCCAGCACCTGGTCGTCGGACACGCCCGGCTCGACCTCGCCTGCCGCAAGACGGCGGCGGAACTGAACATCACGCTGCCCAACCAGGCCAGCCCGCAGCAGCAGCAGTTCGTGGCGACCGTGGACTCCAAGACGGGCAAGGAGTTCGACGCCACCGGTGTCGCCATCATGCGGGTGACCCACGGGCAGATCTTCCCCGTCATCGCGAAGATCCGGGGCACCACGCAGAACACCTTGGTGCGTCAGCTGGCCGACCTGGCCAACGACACCGTCCTCGACCACATGACGATTCTGGAGAAGACGGGCCTGGTCAACTTCGACACGAACAACTTCCAGCAGACCACGCCCCCGAAGCTCCCCAAGGACCAGCTCACGCCACCCGCACCCCAGCCGGGCGCGCCCGTCCTCACGCTCTCCATCCCCAAGGGCCTGGAGGACCTGAACACGGCATCGCCGACGGCGCTGCCGAGCGCGGACGTCAAGTGACGGCGGCAGCGGGCCGCCGCTGAGCGCGGTGCCCGTCGTGGTGGGCGGCGGGTGCGGGACGCCGTATCAGCCCGTCTTCCACCCCCACGGCGTGTCCATCCGCTCCCACTCCGCGGCCCACTGATCCATCCGGCGCCGTTCCAGCCCCAGCCGTACCGCCCAGGCGCACCCGAGCACGACGCCGCCGGCGCCTCCGGCGGCCAGCACGCCTCCGGCGATGGAGTGCAGCAGGATCTCGGCCCCGGACAGCGGCTCGTTGACGACGGCACCGTGGCGGTCCGTCCACACGTCGACCTTGCTGCCGGCGTGCATCTTGGGCGGCACCCGTGCCTCGTCCGTGCGGACCGCGCCGTCCGGGTCGGTCCAGCGGACGGCGGCCCACACGAGATGGTCGGTGGTGACCCGCGAGGCCCCCGGGTCCTCCGCGTCCTTCACCAGTACGGCCGTCACCTTGCGGCTCCCGACCCGCTGCTCCTCGGCGGAGTGCGACACCGCGTCCGCCGCCGCGAGCCCCGCGAACAGGGCACCGACCAGCGCGAACAGCCATGCGCACAGGACGACCCACGCTTCGACGAGGTCACTGCGCCGCCTCAGCGGGCTGCGCCGCCACCGCCACAGCCGCACCCTCGGGCACCTTGACGCAGCCATGCCGACACCCCCTTGAGCACCGACGGCCTTGTATCCAGTGTGCGCCCCCTGTGGCGGCCTGCGCCTCCGGCGGGCTCATTGAATGATGCATTCATCATATCTAGCATCGCTCGGTGGATCTATTCACCCGGGAGGATTCGTGCTTCCATCCCTTCGTGTCAGACGTCCACGGCGCCCGCTGATATCGGCCGCCGCCCTGTTCCCCTCCACGCACGCTCGGACCGGCTCGCCGTCCCGGACACGGTCGTCCAGGTTGTCGGCCCGCACGCCGATGCCGCCGCCCAAAGCCTCGTCGCCTCGGTCCTGCGCGAGGCCGGCGCCCGGCGCATCGTCACCGTGCCCGCGGACGAGAAACCACCTCCCGCCGCCCTCACGGTCTACCTCGGCGGCCCCTCCGAGAACACCGCCACCGCGCGGGCGTTGAGACAACTCGCCGCCAAGTCCCGCGCAGGACTGCCCTCCGGCGGCTACACCCTCGCCTCCGGCCGCTCCCGGGACCGCGCCCTCGTCGCCCTCTCCGGCGTCGACACCACCGGCACCTTCTACGCGGCCCAGACCCTGCGCCAGCTCGTCACCCGGGACCGCGTGCCCGCGGTGACCGTCCGCGACTGGCCCACGGCCGGCCTGCGCGGTGTCATCGAGGGCTTCTACGGCACCCCCTGGTCGCACGCCGAGCGGCTCGCCCAACTCGACTTCTACGGCCGTACGAAGCAGAACGTGTACGTCTACTCCCCCAAGGACGACGACTATCTCCGCGCCCGCCGGCGCGACGCGTACCCGCCGGCCGAACTGGCGAGGCTGAGGGAACTCGTCGACCGCGCCCGCGCCAACCACGTCCGCTTCACCTACGCCCTCTCCCCCGGCCTGTCGGTCTGCTGCTCCTCCGCCGCCGACGCCAAGGCACTCACCGCCAAGTTCGCCTCGCTGTACGCCATCGGCGTGCGCTCGTTCGCCGTCCCGCTGGACGACATCAGCTACACGAAGTGGAACTGCGCCGAGGACGGGAAGGAGTTCGCCACGGGCGGCGCGGCGGCCGGTGCCGCGCAGGCGCATCTGCTCAACACCGTCCGGCAGGAGTTCTCGGCCGGCCACCCCGGTCTGGAGCCGCTGGCGATGGTCCCCACCACAGATCACCGTGGGCAGGTCGGCCTTCGATGTCACCCTGGACTGGAACGGCAGCACGGCGTACGTCACGACGGCCGACGGAAACGCCTTGGTGCCCGTCGATGTGGCATCCGGCAAGGCAGGGGCGCCTTTGACCACCGGCGCCTATCCACTCGGTGGCGCTGACCCCCTAGGGGCGCGCGGCGCCCCCAGCGGAGCGCCTAGCTCGCGGTGCGCCGGATCCGTCCGGCGTACCGCTTCTCCAGCTCCAGGTTGCCCTCGAAGCCGCCCGGCACATTGGCCGAGACGTACACCGGCGGGCGTTCCCCGGCGGCGAGGAGCAGGGCGGAGGCCTCGGCCACGGCCATCTGGACGAGCATCACGCCGGTCAGCGTGGACAGGGCGCAGACCGCCCCGCCCTCCGGGAGTGCCAGCAGCGCGTCGCCGCGCGGGGCCTGGTTGTCGAGGACGACGTCGGCGAGGTCGGCGAGCTTCTTGCCGCTCGCGTGTCCGGCCGGGACGGCGCGGGTGTGGGTCAGGGAGGTGACGGCGAGGACGCGGTGGCCGTGTTTCTTGGCGTGCAGGGCCATTTCCACGATGACGTTGTTGACGCCGGAGTTGGAGATCACCACGAAGAGGTCCTCGGGGCGCGGTGCGGCGAGGTCGTAGATGCGGGCGGCGACCCCGGGCCGGCGCTCCAGGAGCGGATCGTCGAGGACGCTCGGGGGCTCGCCGCCGAACAGGACGAGGTCGGCGATGCTCAGCCGGTTCGTCGGCACCAACCCACCGGCCCGTCCGGCGAGTTCGAGGACGATGGCCTGGGAGTGGCCGGTGCCGAAGGCCTGGATCACGCCGTCCGCGCGCACGCAGCCGGCGATCAGCTCGGCGGCGCGGGCCACGTCGTCGCGGGCGGACGCGGTCATGCGGTCGAGGACGGCCATGCTCTCGCGTGCGAAGCACCGGGCGCTCACGGACTCGTCGGACACGGGTCACTCCCCACTGGTGGATTGAACCACCTCGCACTACTGCATTGGTGAATCAATAAATCACAGACCGGATGGCATGGGCAACGAGCCGGGCCAATGAGGCCAGACAATGAGCGGGGCGCCCTCCGCATCGGTCCTGGTATTCAATCTGCAAGAGAACCGGTGGCTGATACCTTCTCCCCTATGCCCCCGACGGACGTCACCACACTGATCCGCACCGAGCTGCCCCGGCTGGCCGGCTCACTCCGCAAGGTCGGCGAGCTGATCCTGGAGGATCCGGCCGCCGTCACCCACTGCTCGGCCGCCGAGCTGGGCCGCCGCACCGGCACCTCCCAGGCGACGGTGACCCGCTTCTGCCGCGCCATCGGCCTCGACTCCTACCAGCACCTGCTGATCGAGCTGGCCCAGGAGCGCGGCCGCGGCGAGGTCTCCGACTGGGGCTCGGCCGAGATCGGCCCCGACATCTCGCCCGACGACAGCCTGGAGCGGGTCGTCCAGGTCGTCGGCAGCGCGGACCTGCGCGCGATCCAGCAGACGATCGACCGCATCGACCTCGACGCGCTGGAGCGCGCGGCCCAGGCCGTGGCCAAGGCCCGGCGCATCGACGTGTACGGCGTCGGCGGCAGCGGCGCGGTGGCGCAGGAGACGGAGACACGGCTGTTCCGCATCGGCTGCCAGGTCCGCGGCTGGACCGAGGTGCACGGAGCGGCCACCTCCGCGGCCCTGCTCACGCCGGCCGACGTGGCCATCGGCATCTCCCACTCCGGCGCCACCCGCGAGACCCTCGAACCCTTCGAGATGGCCAAGGAGCGGGGCGCCACCACCATCGCCATCACCACCGACCCGCGCTCGCCACTGGCCAGGGCCGCCGACATCCGGCTCATCTCGTCCACCTCGGAGACCAGCTTCCGCACCGGCAGCATCGGCGGCCGCCACTCCGTCCTGATGATCGTCGACTGTCTCTACGTCCGCGTCGGCCAGGTCTCCTACCAGCGCGCCAGCGCCTCCCTCGCGCTGACCGACCACATCACCCCGCAGCACGCGGTGAAGAACCGCCGGGCCCGGTGACCATCGCCCGGCCCCGACCCTGACCCAGCCCTGGCCCGGAATGTATGGATGAACCACCCGACAGCCCTCTGCATGGTTGTTTGAATCATCCGCCGATGCCAGGATGGGGCTCCCCCGAGCACGAGCACTCGTAGGAGCCCCATGCGCGTCACCTCTGTCGAGTCGACCGAGCTGTTCGTCGGCACCCCCGAGCAGCCGCATCAGGTGGTGGCGGCCCGGATCGAGCACCTCCCGGGCCGCACGGTCCGCCTCACCGTCGAAGGACCGGGCGTCCGCAGCGTCGGGGAGACGGTCGTCACCGTCGGCGACGACGGCACCGTACGCGCCGAGATACCGGTCGCGGGCGACAGCGGCCCCATGACGGTCATCGCAGCCGACGGTGACCAAGTCGCCGTCCGGACCGGCGAGTTCACCGCCGCCGAGCCCGGCTGGACCATGTTCATGGTCAGCCACTTCCATTACGACCCCGTCTGGTGGAACACCCAGGCCGCCTACACCGAGACCTGGGACGTCGCGGACGACCCCGCCACGACCGGCCTGCCCGCCCGCACCTTCGACTCGCGGGGCCGGTCCGGCATGAGCCTGGTGCGCGCCCACTGCGATCTGGCCCGCCGCGATCCGGCGTACACCTTCGTGCTCGCGGAGGTCGACTACCTCAAGCCCTACTGGGACGCCTTCCCGGAGGAGCGCGCCTTCCTGCGCCAGCTGATCCGCACCGGCCGCGTCGAGATCATGGGCGGCACCTACAACGAGCCCAACACCAACCTGACCGGCGCCGAGGCGACCGTACGCAACGCGCTGTACGGCGACGGCTTCCAGCGCGGGATCATCGGAGCGTCACCGGAGACGGCCTGGCAGCTGGACGCGTTCGGGCACGATCCGCAGTTCCCGGGGCTGATGGCGGACGCGGGGGTCAGCTCCAGTTCGTGGGCGCGCGGCCCCTTCCACCAGTGGGGGCCGACCCTCTCCGTGTTCGGCGAGGAGCCGCGCGACCCGAACCGGATGCAGTTCCCGGCAGAGTTCAGCTGGATCGCCCCGTCCGGGCGCGGGCTGCTGACCGCCTATATGGTCAACCACTACGGCGCCGGCTGGGCGATCGACAACGCGCCGACCCTGCCCGAGGCGGAGGCGGCCGCGTTCAAGCTGTTCAAGGGGCTGAGGCAGGTCGCCCTCACCCGCAATGTGCTGCTGCCGGTCGGCGGTGACTACGCGCCGCCCTGCCGCTGGGTGATGGACATCCACCGGGACTGGAACGCCCGGTACGTCTGGCCGCGCTTCATCAGCGGCATCCCCCGGGACTTCTTCGCCGCCGTGCGAGCGGAGCTGGAGTCCGAGGGCCGCACGGCGTCTCCGCAGACGCGGGACATGAACCCCGTCTACACCGGCAAGGACGTCTCCTACATCGACACCAAGCAGGCCCAGCGCCACGGCGAGACGCTGCTCGCCGACGCGGAGGCCTGGGCGACGCTCGCCTCGCTGGTGACCGGGCACCCGTATCCGGACGCGGCGCTCGACAAGGCCTGGCGGCAGCTGATCTACAGCGCCCATCACGACGCCATCACCGGCTCGGAGTCCGACCAGGTCTACATCGACCTGCTCACCGGCTGGCGCGAGCTGTACGACCTCGCCGAGGCCGTGCACGCCGACGCGACCGACGCCCTGGCCGGCCGGGTCGCCCGACTCCCCGGCGGTACACCGGACCTGGTGGTCTTCAACGCGGCGACCTGGGAGCGCCGGGACGTGCTGGCGGTCGAGGACCCCGGGCTGGTCCCGCTGGACGACACCGGGCTGCCCCTGCCCGCCGTACGGGAGGACGGCGAACTCCGGGTCGTCGTGCCGGAGGTGCCGGGCATGGGTCTCAAGGCACTCCCGCTCGCCGGGGGCACGGTCCCCGAGTGGACGCGCGGCGAGGGCGCCACCATCCGCAACGAGTTCTACGAGGTGACGGTCGACCCCGCGCGCGGAGGCGCCGTCCGCAGTCTGCGAGCGCTGAGCGAAGGCGAGGGCGGCCGGGAACTGCTGCGCCCCGGCGACATCGGCAACGAACTCGTGGTCCAGGAGGAGTACCCGAGGCACCCGCGCTTCGGCGAGGGCCCCTGGCACCTCACCCCCACCGGCACCACGGCCGCCCGCAGCCGGGACGTCACGGCCGACATCGATGTCGAGCACTCCCCCGCCGGATCGCGGATCACCGTCCGCGCGGATCTCGGGTTGTTCCGATACACCCAACAGCTGACCCTCTGGAGGGGCGTCGACCGCCTCGACCTCACCACCACCCTCGACGGCTACGACGGCGCCGACCGCCTCATCCGGGTCCGCTGGCCCTCCGACGTGCGCGGCGGGCTGCCGGTGCACGAGGTGGCCGACGCGGTGATCGGGCGCGGGTTCGGGTTCGTGGAGGTGGACAGCGAGCGGTTCCCGTGGACGCTGGACAATCCGGCCAACACCTGGTTCGGGCTGGGGTCCACCGCGCGGGTCGCGGTGGCCGACGCCTCCGGGCAGCCCCTCGGCGAACGGTCCATCGGTGTCGCCGAGTTGGTGTACGCGTCCTGGGACGACGCCGGTGAACTGGGCACCGCGCTCGCGGCGGCCCTGGTGCGCGTGGGCGTGACGGCGACCTCGACGATCGCCGGGGGCCCGCGCTACGGCGATCTGGAGGTCGACTCCAATCTGCCCGACATCCGGATCGCGGTCGGGGCGCCCGAACACAACTCCGTGGTCGCCGAGGCCCTCGGCTGGGACCCGGCGGCCGGCCGCGAACTGCGCCGGCAGCTCGCCGAACGAGGGGTGGCCGCCGTCTGGGTCGCCCCGCGCGCCTCCCTGCGGGAGGAGTGGGTGCCCGGCGCCGACCTGCGCGACCTGGAGCGGCTGCCGCTGCTGGTGGTGGCGGGCGCCCGCCCCGAGGACGACGCCAAGGCCGTCGACGCGCTGATCGCCGACCTGGACGACGCGGTCCTGCGGGCCACGGCGGCGGGCGGCGGCGAGGCCCTGCCGCCCGGGGACGCGTGGGACGGGCGCAGCTTCGCCGTCCTGAACCGCGGGACGCCGGGCTGTGTGGTGACGTCGTCGGGCGACCTCTACATGTCCCTGATGCGCTCCTGCACGGGCTGGCCCTCCGGCATCTGGGTCGATCCGCCCCGGCGTACCGCGCCCGACGGGTCCGCCTTCCAACTCCAGCGCTGGTCCCACACCTTCGCGTACGCGGTGGTCGCGGGCTCGGGCGACTGGCGGGAGCTGCGGCTGCCGCAGGCCGGGCATGCCTTCAACCATCCGCTGACGGCCCGGCTGCGGCAGACGGCCGCCGAGGATGCCGTACTGCCCCGGAAGGCGGTGCTGCTGGGTCTCGAACCTGCCGGCGAGGTGCTGCTCGACGCGCTCAAGCCGGCCGGGTCGCCGCTCGCTCGGGGCAGCGTGGCAGCGGCGGATCCGGGGAGCGGGGTCGTCGTGCGGATGCACGAGGTGAACGGGCGGCCGGTGCGGGCGCGGGTGCGCGGGCCGCGGGAGTGGACGGACGGGGCGCGGGCGGACGTGCTGGAGAGGCGGGGGGAGCCGCTGACGCCGGACGGGCAGGGGGTGCTGGCGGCCGGGCTGACCGGCTTCGAGGTGGCCACGGTGCCGGCCACGCCCGCCGAGGGCCCGAAGACCTCGCCCGGCGCCGGCATCTGCGCCCACGAACCGGCCCAGCCCGTCCCCACCCGCTACTGGCTCCACAACTCCGGCCCCGCCCCGCGCGGCAACATGCCGGTAGCGGTCTACGTCTCCCCCACCACCCTCACCGTCGCCGACGGCCCCGTCACGGCGACGGTCCGGGTCAGCTCGGAACTGACCGACGCGTCGGCCTCCGGCACGGTCACCCTGCACGTCCCGCCCGCCTGGTCCGTGACGCCCTCCGAACTGCCGTACGCGCTGGGCCCCGGCGGGTTCACGGTCGCCGAGATCACGGTGGCACCCCCGCCCGACGCCGAGCCCGGCCGGCACTGGCTCGCCGCACGACTGGCGTACGGCGGGCAGACGTACGAGGACGTCGTGGCGCTGGACGTAGCGCACGGGCACACCGGTCCCACGCTCGTCACGGCACTCGGAGTCGAGCGGATCAGCGTACGCCGGGGTGAACGGGCCCGAATCCCGGTGACCCTCCGCAACCGGACCCGGGGGCCGGTGAGCGGCGCCCTGTGGGCCGTCTCCTCGTGGGGAACCTGGGCGGGCGTGGCCCCCGGCTGCCAGGGATTCACCGTGGGCGGCGGGGAGCAGACGGAGTGCGCGATCGAGGTGGACGGCGGGTCGGTGCCGCCGGGGTCGTACTGGCTGATGGTCAAGGTCGGCTGGCACGGCTGCGTGGCGTACACGGAGGCCGTGGAGCTGGAGGTGACGCCGTGACGGGGAAATACGCGGCTCGAGTGCTCGGTGAGGTGGTCCCCAGGGAACGTGTGGACGCCTTCCTGGATGCGGTTCCGCCCCGCGACCGCGACACCCGTCCGGAGGCGCTTGCCCGGGCCGAGCGGCAGCGACGCCGTTGGGGGACACAAGTCGTGGTGACCGACGAACTCGCGCGGCGGGCCTGTGCGGAGCGTGGGCTGATCGGACGCGGTCCGGCGACGCCCTCAAGGGGCGCGGGGAACTGCGCGACCAGCCACGACGGCGGCGCACCCGATCGACGGCATATCGCGGCACCCCCCGCGGAGCGCGACGTCGCGGACCTCGGCAGCATCGTCGCCGCCGCCCTCGCCCACTCCCCCGCCGCGCGCCTGCTGCTCGCCGAGCTGGAGAGCGAGCAGCACGTCCCCGAGGCGGCCGTACACGACTACTACGACCGCAACCGCGACCGCTTCCTGACCCCCGACGCACTCAGGCGCGGTGTCGACCCCTTCGGCGCCATCGCCGCGCCCGCGGACTTCCTGCCGTACGAGCACGTCCGCGAGGACATCACGGGCGAGCTGCGCAGGGCGGCCGGGCGGCGGGCCTTCTTCGACTGGCTGGACCGGGCACGGACCGGGGTCGAGTACGCCCCGGGGCACGAGCACCCCGGCGACCCCTCGCACCCGGATCACGAGCACCGGCACTGAGCGCCCCGCACAGGCCCGCGGGACCCAAACGCAACACGGCAAACCATTGACCTCCGATGAATTCTGGTCCACATTTTCATCAATCCGATTCCAAGTTGGTGATTTGAACCAGCCAGGAGGGCAGCACATGCGCGCGAGAAGACTGACCGGATCCCTTGCCTGTCTCGTGGTCCTGACTCTGACGGCCGCGGGATGCGGCCTGTCCGGCGGTTCCGGCAACGGGGAGGCCATGGCCGGCGGCTGCAAGGTGGACAAGGGCAACGTCGGGTCCGGCAGACTCACCGGGGACGTCAAGGGCAAGATCACCTTCCAGACGACCAACTTGAAGAAAGACTTCGGCGGGTTCTTCAACGGGGTGATCAAGTCCTTCGAGAAGGCCCACCCCGGCACCGAGGTCAAGTGGATCGACGACCCGGGCGACAACACCTTCACCACGCGCACCGTCGCCGACGCCCAGGCCTGCACGATGGCGGACGTCATCAACGTCAACGCACCGACGGCGACGGCCCTCACCAAGGCCGGCTACCTGCTCGACGTCGGCACCAAGGACCCCGACGCGTACAAGCCCTTCGTCCCGTCGTTCTGGAAGTCCGGCACCTTCAAGGACGCCTCCGGCAAGTCGGTCCACACCACGCTGCCCTGGTACACCGGAGGGGTCGTCCTGACGTACAACAAGGACCTGCTGAAGAAGGCCGGAATAGACCCGCGGAAGCCGCCGACGAGCATCTTCGGGCTGTTCGCCGACTACGAGAAGATCGCCAAGGCCTCCGACGGAACGTTCTACGCCACGATGGCCAACCCGATCTGGCGCATCCCGTCCGACTTCGACCAGATGGGCATCAAGGTCCTCTCCGCCGACGGCAAGTCCGCCGTCTTCGCCGACGACCCGCGCACCACCCAGTGGGTCGCCTGGATGGCGAAGCTGTACAAGGCGGGCGCGATGCCGAAGGACTCGCTGTCCTCCAGCAACGACCCGTCCACGCTCTACAGCCAGGGCAAGGTCGCGTACGGCTCGACGAACCCGAGCTTCGTGCGGTTCGTCAAGCAGAACAGCCCGTCGGTCTACGACAGGACGGCCGTGGGCCAGCAGCCCTACGACGCGCTCGGCCGCGCCTCCGCCGGTGCCCCGCAGTACATCTCGGTCGCCGCGACCAGCAAGAACGCGTCCACGGCGCTGTCGTTCGCGGAATTCCTCACCAACGCCGAGAACCAGACGGCCTGGTGCCAGGACCCCAACGTGGTGATCTTCCCGACCACCACCCGGTCGCTCAACGACCCGTTCTTCCAGAACGTCACCGGAGACGACCCGTTCTCCCGGGCCCGCAAGCTCGTCGCCGACCAGCTCAAGACGGCCGACACCAACCAGACCAACCTCTCCCCGGCCGTGCAGAACGCCATCGTCTCCCAGGTGCAGCTGGCCATGCAGGGCAAGAAGAGCGCCGCGGACGCGGTGAAGGACGCCCAGGCGAAGGCGGACGAGCTGCTGAAGCAGGGCAGCTGACGGTGACGGCACAGATCACGAAGCCGGTGCCCCTGCCCGGCGCGGAGCGCACAGCCTCCGCGCCGGGCGCGCGCCCCTCCCGCCTGCGCGTACTGCTGCCGGGGCCCGCCGCCGACGCCAACGGGGCGGCCATGTACCGCCGTTGGTGGCTGCCCTGGCTGTGGACCGCGCCCGCGATCGGGTGCGCGGTGGTGTTCGGGGTGTACCCGTTCATCAACACCGTGCTGCTGTCGTTCACCGACGCCAAGCCGCTGGGCGGTGCCGCGGGTTTCGTCGGACTCGACAACTACACGCGGATGCTCCAGGACGACGACTTCTGGCTCGCGACCCGCAACAGCATCCTGTACGCACTGATCGTCGTCCCGCTGATGGTGCTGCTGCCGCTGCTGCTGGCCGTCCTGGTGGAGAAGAACCTGCCCGGCATCGGCTTCTTCCGCTCCGCCTTCTACACGCCGGTGCTGGCCTCCAGCGTCGTCGTCGGCCTGAGCTGGCAGTGGCTGCTCGCGGACGACGGCCTGGTCAACACCTGGCTGGAAAAAGCCCACTTGATCAGGTCGGCGATCCCGTTCCTGTCGGACTCCTGGCTGATCCTGCTGTCCGCGATGGGCCTGACCCTGTGGAAGGGCCTCGGCTGGTACATGGTCTTCTACCTGGCCGCACTCGGGAACGTGCCCAAGGAGCTGCACGAGGCGGCGGCCATGGACGGCGCCGGCGCCGTGCGCCGCTTCTGGCACATCACGGTGCCCGGCGTGCGGCAGGCCATGATGCTCGTCGGCACGCTCACCGGCATCGGCTCGCTGAGGGTGTTCACCGAGATCTACATGCTCGGCAGCTCCACCGGCGGCCCCGGCGGCGCCGACCGCACCCTGCCCTTCTACATCCGGGACGTCGGCCTGGACCCGATCACCGGCAACGCCGGTTACGGCTCGGCCGTCAGCGTGGCCCTGTTCCTGCTGACGCTGGGGCTGACCCTACTGGCGCAGCGCCTGACGAAGGAGGACGAGGCATGACGACGACCGCCGTCGCGCCCAAGGGCCGCCGCCTCATGCCCCGTTGGCGGGACTACGGCCGCCCCCGCGAACTGATCGTCCGCTATCTGCTGCTGTTCCTCGTCCTCGGCCTCACCGTCGGCCCGTTGCTGTGGCAGCTGCTGGCCTCGCTCAAGAGCACGAGCGAGGACGTCTTCGGCGCGAACGCCACCCTGCTCCCGCACGACCCGACCCTGCGCGCCTACCGGACGGTCTTCGACCAGGTGCCGGTGGCCACGTACATCAGGAACAGCCTGATCGTGGTCGTCCTGTCGATCACCAGCCAGCTGGTCTTCTCCACCACGGCCGGCTACATGCTCTCCAAGCCCGGCTGGAAGGGCCGCAAGGCGGTATGGGTGGTCCTGGTCGCCTCCATGATGTTCCCCTTCGAGTCGATCATGGTGTCGCTGTTCCTCAGCGTCCGCGACCTGGGCCTGGTGGACAGCCTGGCCGGCGTGTGGCTGCCCGGCTTCGTCGGCGCCATCAACGTCCTGCTCATGCGCGCCGCGTTCCTCGCGGTCCCGCGTGAGATCGAGGACTCGGCCATGCTCGACGGCGCGAACGAGTGGCAGCGCTTCCGGCACCTCTATCTGCCGTCCGCGTGGGGCGCCGTCCTGGTCGTCGTCATCAACACCTTCATCAGCGCCTGGGACGACTTCCTGTGGCCGCTGATCGTGCTGCGCTCCGAAGGCAACATGACCCTGACGCTCGGTCTGTCGCGGCTGCAGAGCTCGTCGTTCGGCTACGACCAGCGGATGGTGATGGCCGGTTCGGTGATCTCCGTGATCCCGGTGCTGGTGCTGTTCGTGATCACCCAGCGGTGGTTCTACAAGGGCGTGTCGGCGGGGGCCGTCAAGCTCTGAGGTCCAGCGGCAGCGGTACGGCGGTCAGCGCGTCCCGCGACGACCGAGCCACCCTGATCTCCACGACGTCGGCGCCGGCCGGCCGGTCGGCGCCGAGGCGTACCGCGACCGTCCGGCGCTCGCCCGGTGCCAGGCCGACACCCTCGAACGCACACAGTTCGAGGGTGCGCGGCCAGGTGGTCGTGATCAGCCTGCGCAGATACACCTGGACGACGCAACGCCCGTACCGCTCCCCGGTGTTGGCGACGTCGACCTCGACCGTGCGCCCCCGTGCACGTGGCTCGCCGAATGCGAAGCTCGTGTACGACAGCCCGTGCCCGAAGGAGAACTGCGGCTCGGCGCTCTCGTCCACGTATCCGCCGTACTCGGTGTCCTTGTGGTTGTAGTAGACGGGAAGTTGGGACGCCGAGCGCGGGACCGAGAGGGGGAGACGTCCGGTGGGCTCGGCGAGCCCCCACAGCACCTCGGCGATCGCCTCCCCGCCCCACGGGCCGGGATACCAGGCGGTGAGCAGGGCTCCCGCCGTGTCGGGCACGACGTGCGGGCGCCCCTGGATCAGCACGACGGCCGTGGGAGTGCCGGTCGCGACGACCGCATCGAGCAGTGCGTACTGGGCGGCGCCCAGCCGCAGCCCCGCCAGGTCGGCACCCTCGCCGCAGGTCATCTCGGAAACGGTGCTCAGGGCCGCCCCGTTGGCATCGAACTCGGTCTCGGGCGTACGAGCGCTGCTGCCCCCCAGGACGAGCACGGCCAGATCGGAGGCGGCGGCCGCGGCGACCGCCTCGGGGATGTCGGAGAGGTCGCCGCCGGTCAGGGCGCAGCCCCGGGCGTGCCGGATGCCGACGCCGGGCGGGGCGAGTCGCCGCAGGGATTCGAGCACGCTCACACCCTCGCGCTGGGGTGCCGTGTAGTCGCCCGACTGGTGGGCGGTGGTGCCGGATTGGGGGCCGATCACCGCGATGCGGGAGACATGCTCGCCGATGGGCAGCGTTCCGTCGTTGCTCAGGAGCGTGACGGCGGCACGGGCGAGTTCCTTGCTGAGGTCCTTGCCGACGGTCGGCGCGGGTGCGGTGGCCGTCCGCTGCGGGTCGAACAGCCCCAGGCGGAACTTGAGGCGCAGGACGCGGGCGACGGCGGCGTCGAGAGCCGTCTCGCTGACCAGCCCCCGTTCGACCGCCTCCGCCAGGTGCGTGAACCCCTCGTCCCAAAGGCTCAGATCCACACCTGCGTTGAGCGCGAGGGCGCCCGCGGACATCCTGTCGCCGGTGATGCGGGCCAGCCGGTCCACGGCGAGGCCGTCCGCCATGACGATGCCGTCGAAAGCCCACTGCTCGCGCAGCAGTCCCGTGAGGAGGTCACGGTTGCCGGAGCAGGGCATGCCGTCCACCTCGTTGTACGCGGCCATGACGGCGGCGGCTCCGGCACGGATCCCGGCGCGGGCGGCGGGGAGGTGGATCTCGTGCAGCTCCCGCAGGCCGAGTTCGGACTCGGCGGAATTGCGGCCGCCGACGGTGGCGCCCTGTCCGGCGAAGTGCTTGAGGACGACGGGGGCCCTGTCCGGGGCGAAGGAGGCGTCCGCAGGTCCCTGCATTCCCCGGACCAGCGCCTCCGTCAGCCGCGCCGCCAGATGGGGATCCTCGCCGAAGCACTCCTCCGTACGTCCCCATCGGGGGTCGCGGACGATGTCGAGGGCGGAAACGAGGGCGACATGGCCGCCGCGGGCCCGCAGCTCGGCGGCGGCATGCGCGGCGGCACGCTCGTACAGCTCGGGGTCCCAGGTGGCGCCCACGGCCAGGTTGACGGGCAGGACAGTGCCGTCGAGGGCCATGTGGCCGTGCGGCACCTCCTCGACGAAGAGCGCCGGTATGCCGAGCCGGCTGCGCTCGACGACATGCCGCTGCACCAGCTCGGCGAGGGCCGCGCCGTCCTCGGCGCCGGGTCCGTCGGGGTGGTCGACGCCGGACCAGGCGTCGGCGCGCTGGAGTCCGTAGAGGGCGCCGAGCCCTTCGAAGCGGTCGGTCTCGGCGTACAGGGCCTCGGTGAGTTCGAAGCCGCCGTCGGGGGTGCGGCGGTAGGCGTGCCAGCCGTACATCCGCTGGTTGAGCTGGCCGGCCTTCTCACGCAGGGTCATGCGGGGCAGCAGGTCGCGGACGCGGGCGTCCACGGGGGCGGTGGGATCGCGGTAGAGCGGGGTCGGCGGGAGGTCGGCCGGGTGCCGCCGCGCGGCGAGCCCGCTCATCCCTCGTACCCCAGACGGGCCAGGGCGACGGCGCCCCGGCAGCCGTCGGCCACCCGGTCGAGCGTCAGCCCGAGGGGGTGCAGCCGGGCGGTGAGCCGTGCGTTCAGCGGTCCGTCCGGGCCGAGCAGGCCGCCGGTCGCGACGATCCGCTCGCCGGAGCGCGGCTCCAGGGCGCGGAGCGTGGTGGTGAGGTGATCGGCCGCCGCGTCGAGGATCCCGGCGGCGATGACGTCCTTGTCCCGGGCGGCCTCGGTCACCAAGGGCGCGAGGCGGGCGAGGTGGACCGGCGGCTCGGCCATGACGGCCGGGAGCACGTGCATGCGGTAGGCCTCGCGCCGGGCCCGCGTCCAGGACCTCTCGTGGTGCGACGTGCGGGGGCCTTCGGCGTACGACGCGCGAGGGCCTTCGGCGTACGGCCTCGGAGCCTCGCCCGGCAGGACGTCCTCGGGCACGCCCAGCGCCCGCCCGACCGACGCGGCCAGTGCCGTCGGCCCGCCCCGCCCGTCCGCCATACGCAGCGCCACCCGTACCGCCTCGCGTCCGATCCAGAAGCCGCCGCCGTCGTCGCCGAGCAGCCAGCCGTCGCCGCCGGCGGTCGTGGTGCACGCGCGTGCGGTGATGCGCGCCGCGACGGCGCCGGTGCCCGCCACCAGGGCGAGGCCGTCGGCGGGGTGGCCCGGCGCGGAGGCGAACGCGGCCTCGATGTCGCTGTGGATCTCCACCGAGGCGGCGTCGATGCCCAGCCGGCTCAGCGCCACGGTGAGCGCGGCGTGCGCCTTGACGCGGCCCGGCTCGTCCGGAGCGGTCCGCGAGGCGCCGGCGAACCCGCCCGCGACGGCCACGACACGGCTGCGCAGCGCTTCCGGGACGGCGTGGGCGAGAGCCTCGGCGAGGTGCTCGGTGAGCTGGGCGCCGGGCACGGTCAGGGCGTTGCCCGGGCCGCCGACGCCTTCGCCCTCGGGACCGCCGTCGCGCAGCGGCGCCAGGACGGCGCGGGTGCGGGTGCCGCCGGCGTCCAGGCCGACGACGTACAGCGCCGAGGTTTGGTTCAAATCACTATTCATTGGCGCCCATGGTGGTTGATACATTCGCGAAGGACAAGGACCGGACAAGGACCGGACAAGGACCGGACCCGAGGAGGATCCCATCCACACGCTCCGCTTCGGCGTCAACTACACGCCCCGCCACGGCTGGTTCCACTCCTGGCACGACTTCGACCCGGCACGCGCGCGTGCCGACCTCGACCAGATAGCGGGCCTGGGCCTCGACCACGTCCGTGTCTTCCACCTCTGGCCGCTGCTCCAGCCCAACCGCACCCTCGTCCGCACCACCGCCGTCGACCAGCTCGTGCGCCTGGTCGACCTGGCCGGCGAGGCCGGTCTCGACGTCCTCGTGGACGGCGTGCAGGGCCATCTGTCGAGCTTCGACTTCTACCCGGAGTGGACGCGCAGCTGGCACCACCGCAACGTGTTCACCGACCCGGAGGCCATCGACGCCCAGGCCACCCTCCTGCGCACCCTCGGCCGCACCCTCGCGGGCCGCCCCCATCTCATCGGCCTCCAGCTCGGCAACGAGCTCAACAACCTGGTCGAGCACAACCCGGTGACGGCGGACCAGGTCGACCACTACCTCGACACACTGCTGGCCGCCGCCCGGGACGGGCTCGGCGCGGGCCGCGGCCTGGTCACGCACTCGGCGTACGACGCCGCCTGGTACGGCGACGACCACCCCTTCACTCCCGAGGCCTCGGCCCGCAAGGGCGACCTGACCACCGTCCACCCGTGGGTGTTCTCCGGTGACTGCGCCCGCCGCTACGGCCCCCGCTCGCCGCAGGTCCACCATCTCGCCGAGTACGGCACCGAACTGGCCAAGGCGTACGCCACCGACCCCGCACGCCCCGTCTGGGTCCAGGAGACGGGCGCGCCCGAACCGCACATCCCGGCCGCCGACGCGCCGGACTTCGCCCGCGCCACCGTGCGCAACGCGGCCGAGTGCGCCGGGCTGTGGGGCGTGACCTGGTGGTGCTCCCACGACGTGGACCGGTCGCTGGCCGACTTCCCGGAACTGGAGTACACCCTGGGCCTGTTCGACTCCTCCGGCCGGCCCAAGCCGATCGCGGAGGCACTCGCCGAGACCGTCGCCGACCTGCGCGAGGCGAACCGCTCCGCGCCGCCGCGCGAGACCGCCCTGGTCCTGGACTGCACGCCGGGCACCCGGTCGGTGTCCGGTCCGGGCGGGGCGTACTTCGAGGCATGGATGCGATTGCGGGCGGAAGGGGTTCGCCCGGCGGTGGTCCTGGCGGAGCGGGCGCAGGACGCGGAGTACCTGGCGGCGCGAGGAATCAAGGAGGTCGTACGACCGTCCTGAGCGCCGTAGGAACGAGGGCCTCCGGCCTCAGACGCCCGCCAGCGCCTCGGCGACCGCCCGCAGGTTGACGCGCCCGCGCCCGTACGAGCACAGGGCGCCGCCCTCCGGCAGCCCGGTGTCCACCCGGACCGCGTCCGGCCGCCGGGCCAGCAGGCCGTCCCGCAGCCGCGCCTGCCAGGGATGAAGCCCCGCGTCGCAGGTGGCGACGACCAGGGGTGCGGTGCCGCAGTGGCGCAGGATTCCGTCGACGAGGGCGTCCGGATCCGCGCCGCACTCCCCGGTCACCGCCGTCCCCGTCGCCGTGGGGTCGACGGCGCGGACCTCGGTCAGCAGGTCCTCGCCGCCCCAGTTGAGCGCGGGGTGCGGCGGCGGGAAGAGGTCGACGACATGGGCTCCGCGCACGGCGGGCGGCACCCCCCGACTGCGCACGGCGCGCCGCGCGGCCGTGAGACCGGCCTTCGCGTCCCACGCGGCCACCTCGGCGGGCGGCGTCGCATAGCGGGCGGCGAGCCGCCGCACCCGCCCGGCGGCCTCCTCGATGCGCTCCTGGGCGAGCAGCCCACTGCGCAGCGCGTCGAGCACCGCGTCCCGGCAGGCCAGCGTGACCTCCAGGTCGCCCACCGCGACGATGACCTGGTCGGCCCCGGCGGCGAGGGCGATGCGCGCGCCGGCCGCCTCGCCGTACGCGTCGGCGATCGCCTTCATCTCCAGCGCGTCACTGACGAGGACGCCGTCGAAGCCGAGGTCGTGGCGGAGCAGGTCGCCCAGGATGCGGCGGCTGAGGGTGGCGGGACGATTCGGGTCGAGCGCCGGGAAGACGACATGGGCGCTCATCAGCATCGGCACGCCCGCGGCGACGGCCGCGCGGAAGGGTTCGAGGTCGGCGCGGAGCTCGTCGTACGTCCGCGGGTCGACCGCCATGCCGTGATGGCTGTCGGTGACGGTGCCGCCGTGGCCGGGGAAGTGCTTGGCGCACGAGGCTATGCCGCGGGCCTCGGTGGCGGTGATCCAGGCGCGCAGATGGCGGGCGGCGAGCTCGGGGTCGGCGCCGAAGGAGCGGGTGCGCACGATCGGGTTGTCCGGGCGGTGCTGGAGGTCGGCCACGGGGGCGTAGGAGGCGGTGATGCCGAGGGTGGCGAGATGCCCGGCGAGGGCGTCGGCGCAGCGGGCGGTGAGGTTGGGATCGTCGACGACACCGAGGGCGTAGGAGCCGGGGACCTCGGGGGCGCCGGCGCTCACCAGGTGGCCGATGCCGCCGCCCTCGTTGTCGATGGCGACCAGGAGGTCGGGGCGTAGGGAACGCAGCTCGTCCGTGAGACGGCGCACCTGCTCCGCGTCGCGCACGTTGCGCGTGAACAGGATGACCCCGCCCAGGCCGCGGTCGATGAGCTCCTTGAGGGCGTCCGGCACGCTCGCGGCCCCGTCGAACCCGGCGACGAGACAGCGGTGGGCGGCTTCGTCCAGGTCGGCGGGGAGTGCCGCGGTCGCCCGGAGAGAGGCGTGCTCGAAGTGACTCACCCCGGCAATGCTCTGGCTCGGTCAGCCTAAAGTCAACCTTCCGATGGTTGGATGATTCACCACAGGGAAAATCCTTGACCCGCGGACAGCGCATCGAAGCCTGTGCCAGGTTGTGCGCATGACGAACCGGTTGCTCCCCGTTCGCGTGGGTGACGTCGAACTGCTGGTCGAGACCGTGGCCGTGCCCGGCTCCGAGCCCACCTCGAGGATGCGGGACGCGGGACGGCAGGTCGTGGACTCCTTCGACCACGCCCGCGACGCGGTCGTGGAGATCGCGACCTCCGCAGCGCAGGCCGTCGGACGGCTCAGGGAGCGGGCGGCCGCGCCCGAACAGGTCGAGGTCGAGTTCGGGTTGAAGTTTTCGGCCCAGGGGAATGTCATCGTGGCCGGCACCTCTGGAGAGGCCTCGCTGCTGGTGCGCATGACCTACCGCGCTCAGACCGAGGACGCACAGCCGTAGCGCGCCGCAGAACCGAGTCCCGGCCGGGGGTGGGATGAGCCGTTTGTCCAGTCGCTCACGCGTCCCCGGATGCCTGGGGCGGGTCCTCACGCCGGACGGGGCACCCATGGGCACCTGCTTCCAAGTGGCTCCGGCCGTTCTCGTCACCGCCTGGCACGTGCTCGCGGACCTCGGATGCGAGCGAGTCGGCTGCGAGGTGCTGACGGACGCCCTCGACGGTTCGTCGGTCCAGGCTCCTTCGCAGGTCGTGGCCGCCGATGCCGTACGGGATCTGGCAGTGCTGCGCCGTGCCGAGCCCCTGCGGGAGTCCGTCGGCGGGTGGGCTACGTCGGACACCGTGACACCGCTCACCAAGGTGGTGGTCACCGGCGTCGCCGAGGTGGACGACCCCGGGCACGATTACGAGTTCCTGCAGGCCATGGGCGAGTGGCGGGGCGGGACGGTGCGCGACGGCGTGGCCCTGGGCAGACTGGCGTCCCCGGACGTGATGCGCGGCATGAGCGGCGCGCCGGTGGCCCGCTTGGACGACGGGCTCGTACTCGGCGTGGTCTCTGCGCGCTACAACAGCGCGGACAACTGGCTGCGGGACTCGGTCTGGGTCGCCAGGACCGAGGATCTCACCCGGCTGCTCGAGGACCGCGCGGTGGTCCCGGTACGGCGCCGGCTCGTGCTCGGCGACGAGGTCGGCGTCGTCCGGTACGCGGGCAGTGCCGCCGCAGTGCCCGTCGGGCGCACGCCGTCGGGGACGGTCGGTCCCGTGGAAGCGGCCCATGAGGCCCGCCTCGTTCTCAGAGCACTCGACGACTCCTGTCGTGGTGCGGGTGGGCTCGACGATGCCGTGGAGCATCTTGTCTCCCGTGCGTGCGGCACCGGTTGGAACGGGCGCCGGGTCGAGGAGCTGCACCGCAGACTCCGCCTGCGCGGCCTGGAGCCGAGGGTGCTGCTGCCGCGCCTCGCCGGCCACGAGGAGGCCGTCCACCGCTGGTCGGCGCCGCTGCCCGGCACGGACCCGGACCGTGAGGTGTCGGAGGACGCGGCTCGTGTCTTCCTGACCCGCCTGCGCCAGGTCCTCGCGGAGGAGCTGGAGGACGGCGTCCTCGCCGGCCTCTCCCACTCCTGCCGGACCTTTCTGCGCGAGGCCGTCACGGACGGGGACACGATCCCCCTGTCGGGCTTCCTGCACGCGCTGTCGGACCACCTGACACCGCTGCGCTCCGCGTCGGTCGAAGCCGTACCGCTCGCTCCCGCGACCGTCGCGGCACCCACCGGTGGCGAGCGCGAGGACGGCGAGGACCGGAGCTCGTCCCCTCCCAGACCTGTTCCGGGCCGGCCCGAACTCGCCGCCGTCGCCCGGCAGATGTGCCGGTTGCCCGCGGCCGATCCGTGCGTCGCGGGACGCGAGCGGGTCGTCTCGGGCGTCGTCGCCGCCATCGACCGGCACATGACGCGGCACGGCGCGGCGACCGCGTTCCTGTGCGGGCAGCCCGGAGTGGGCACGTCCGTCGTCGCCGTCGAGGCGGCCCGTGCGCTCACGCCCGCCTTCCCCGGGGGAGTCCTGTACGTGGATCTCCACGGCCTGGTCCCGGACTCCTGCCTGAACGCCCGGACAGTGGTACGGGTGGTCTCCGAAGCCCTCGGTCTCGACCTGGGCGCGCAGCCCATGGACGACGCCCGGATGATCGCCTCGCTCAACGCCCTCCTGCACGACCGGCAGGTGCTGCTCGTGCTGGACAACGCCCGGGACGCCGCCCACGTAAGACCGTTCGTCAAGGCTCCGGCGGGCTGCGGCGTCATCGTGACCTCGCGCGACCGCGCCCAGGACTATGCGGACCGAGGACTCGTCTTCGAGGTCGGGCCGCTGGAACGCGGCGCGTCGGTCGAGGTCCTCACCCGCTGCTCCGAAGGGCGCGACCACGCGGCCACGGACGACGGTTTCACGACCGCCCTGCACCGGATGGCGCACCTGTGCGCAGACCTGCCCCTGGCGCTGCGCATCGTCGGGGCGCGCCTCGCACAGCCTTCCGGCCCTCAGCCGTCGTACCTCGTCCAGCTCCTGGAGGAAGAGTCGGCGCGACTGGACGCCCTCTCCTACGGGGATCGCGCCGTCCGGCTGGCGATCCGGCTCAGCCACGACGCCCTGGAGCCGGCCGCGCGCCGGATCCTCCGACTGGTCACCGCGGCGCCGGGGGCTGCGGTGACCGGGGCCGAACTCGGACACTGTCTCAGTGCTCCCGCCCTGCGCCAGGAGCTCCTGCTCAACCGGCTGGTGGACCGCAGCCTTGCCCTCCGGGACATGGTCCGCATGCCGGCCGGGGAGCTGCTCGCGACCTTTCGCCTGTTCGACCTCGTACGACTGTTCGCCCTGGAGAGACTGGACGAGGACGAACCGCCGGACGTCGTGCGCGAGTTCCAGCGCGCCTCGGTGTCGTATCTGTGCGCCCGGCTGACGGAGATCACCAATCTGGAACACGGGGCGCAGCTGTCCGGCGAACTCGATCCCACACGCTTCCACGCCGCCCAGCGGCTCGCGCAGGACAACGAATGGCTGGACCTGGCCGCGGACCTGGCGATCGGCCTGCACGTCCTCTACACGGCGCGCGGCGAACTGGACGCCATCGTCGGTGTCAACGACGACCGCATCGCGCTGCATCTGCGGCAGGGCCGGCCGGAGGAGGCCGTGAAGGCCTGTCTGCTCAACGCCGAGACGCTGCGTTCGGCCCAGGCCGCGGCCCAGGCGGCGGACGCCGCACGCCAAGCCGCCGGGATCGCCCGGGAGTACGGGCTGACCGACCGGGTCGCCGAGGCGGAGTTCATGCTCAGCCTCATCCTGTGGGACGAGGAGAAGTGGGTCGAGTCCCTCGCCGCGGGTGAAAGGGCGGTCACGCTGCTCGCCTCGGCCGGGCAGTCGGCGGCGGCCGTTCCCGTCGCGATCAACAACTGCCGTACTGCTCGCCGGATGGAGGACGTCGCTGCCGCCGTGCGGTGGGGCCGTACGGCCACGGACCTGGCGGAGCACCGGAGCACTCCCGAGGTGCGCGCCATGGCGCTCAACGCACACGGCCTCGCCGAGGAGGAGGCGGGCAACGACGAGACGGCTCTCGTCCTCTACCGCCGCGCCGCGGCCCTGTGGGAAGCGATCGGCAACCACAACAACGCGGCCCTCGATCACGCCAACGCCGCCTACCGGGCCCAGAGCCTCGACGATCCGGCCACCGTGGTCCACCTGTTGCAGCATGCCGCGGAACTGTGGCAGCGGGCAGAGAACCATCCCAGAGCCTTGGAAGCCCTCGTCGATCTGAGTTCCGTGTACGCCGCCGAGGGCTCCCACGAACAGGCCGCACAGGTACTCGCCCGCGCCGAACGCCTCGCCCTGGGCGCCGCCTCGGAGGCCCCCGCCCTCCTGCGCTGCGAAGTCCTCGTACGCAACGCGGCGGTCCTCCTGTACGTGGACGACACGCCCGGAAACGAACTGTCGAGGGCGGACGGCGCGGACGGGGACGTCTCCGTGCTGTCGGAGGTGACGAAGGACGACGAACTGGCCAGGGTCCACGGCGTTCTCGGCCGCCACCGGACGGGCGACGTCACCGTCCGCGAGGCCCGCAAGGAGGTTCTTTCCCTGCTCACCACCCGTGCCCGCCACCAGGCACCGCGCAACGATCCCTGGGTGTACGAGCACCTGGGCGAGGAAGCCCGGGAACGCCCCGCGCTGGGCACCTGAGCGGCGGCACGCGCTTCGCGAGGGCCACTGGATGCGGGGCCGATCCCAGGCGTTCCGGAACGCATGACATCGGTGCGGAAACCCATGCCGGACGCGTGACCTACCGGCCTGGCACGTCGCCCGCCCGCCGACGCCGCTTCCGTTCCCGGACACCACGGCGTCACGTCGACCGGGCACGTTTCCGTCGTCCCCTCCTGCCTCGCCCTCTAGGGGGTGTCTTCTGGATCATGCCGGCGTCGCGGGCCCCGGCACGCACACCTACCGCGTTGTCGTCACTCTCCCCCACGCTCGAACCGAGCTCGCGCCGGGGGGACCCCCATCGCTCCGCGTCGCCTCCCCCCCTCCGCCGCGCAGCTGCACGCACCAGACCCCGCTCGGCCTGGCCACAAGGAGCCGTTCCTTGCAGCCGATCCGATCCAGAAGACACCCCTAGCCGTCCGCCCCGCGTCCGCGCGGGTGGTACGCGGAAGGACGACCGCGCTGTGTCCTCGCTCCCGCTCAGCGATCTCCCCGGACCGCTGCCCGCCACGGCCGCCCCCGCTCCGGCCCACTCCCCCCTCTCGCCCACGCACTGCACCCGCTTCTCCCGCGCCCACCTCACCCGCCACGCGCTGATCCTGCTGCCGCTCCTGCTGGTCGGGGCGTGGGCGGCGGCCGACTGGCGCACCTTCCAGGGCGGGGCCGCGCGGCTCGCCTCCGCCGACCCGTGGTGGCTGCTCGCCGGTCTCTTCTTCACCTGCATGGGCTGGGCGGCCGCCGCGTGCGTCCGCCAAGGGGCCCTCCCGGAACGGCTGCCACCGGGCCTGCTGCTCGCGTCGCAGTTCGCGGCCGGCGCCGCCAACCAGGTGCTGCCGGCGAGCATCGGCGCCCACGCCGTCACCCTGCGCTTTCTCCAGGGCCAGGGCATATCCCTGGCCCGGGGCACCGCCTCACTCGCCCTGTACTCACTGGTCAAGCCGATCGCGAAGACGCTCGTCCTGCTCGGCTTCCTGGTGGCCTTCCCCGACCTGCTGCACCTGGGCGAACTCGTCCCGGACGGGCGGACGTCGCTCCTGGTCGCCGTGGGTGTGGCGGCCACCCTCGGCACGGCGGGCGTCCTCGCGGCGGCCGTACGACCGCTGCGGCGCCCTCTGGTCTGCTTCGTCCGCACCGCCCTGACCGACGCGCGGGCCCTGCACAGCCGGCCCAGCCGCGTCCTCGCCCTGTGGGGCGGGGCCGCCGCCACCCCGCTGCTCCAGGCGAGCGTGATCGCCTCGGTCGGTTTCGCCCTCGGCCTGCCGCTGTCCTGGACGCAGGTGACCCTCGCACTCCTCCTCGCCGGCACCGCGGTGGGCGCCGTGCCGGCACCCGGCGGCATCGGCCCCGTGGACGCGGCCCTGGTCTTCACGATGGTCACCTTCGGTGCCCCGACGGGCCTCGCCGCGGCCACCGTCATCGGCTACCGCGTCCTGACCGTCTGGGTGCCCCTGCTGCCCGGCGCGCTCGTGCTGTCGGTCCTGGTCCAGCGCAAGATCCTCTGACGGGTTCCAACCCCGATCTACGATGAGCTCACGGCCGTTTCCGCCCACCGCGTCGACAACGCTCCTCCCGTGAGTACCGTGAGCTCCGCCCCCAGGGATCCAGCGGACCTCGTGCGGGCCCTCAGCACCGCCGGGATCCGGGACGCACGGCTGCTCGAAGCCGTACGGACCACACCGCGGGCGGCCTTCGTGCCGGCCGAGCACGTCACCGACGCCTACCGGGACGTGCCGGTGGCCATCGGGCAGGGGCAGGTCACCACACAGCCGTCGCTGTCCGCGGTGATGATCGAGAGTCTCGGCCTGACGGGCGGCGAGCACGTCCTGGAGGTCGGCACCGGTCTCGGCTTCCAGACCGCACTGCTGGCCCGCCTGGCCGCCGACGTGGTCAGCATCGAGATACGGCCCGGCATAGCCCGCCGGGCACACGCCAACCTCGCGCGACAACGCATACGGAACGTGGAGCTGCGGGTCGGCGACGGCAGCGGCGGGGTACCGGACCGGGCGCCGTACGACGCGGTCGTCGTGTCGGCCGCGTTCCCCGAGGTGCCCGCCCCGCTGGTCGCGCAGGTCCGGCCGTCCGGCCGCCTGGTGCAGCCGATCGGCCCGGGCGGGCACGAGCGGGTCGTCTGCTTCCTGCGCACCGGGTCGGGGCTGGAACCGTGGCGGACGCTGACGGCGGCCCGGTTCGTCCGGCTGCACGGCCGGCACGGATATCCGCAGGACGAATATCCGCAGGACGAAGACGATCTCCCTTGAGGGACAGGCGCGATCGCGGGACCGGGGATTCCAGGGGGTCACTCGTCGGAGACGCGGACGACCGCCACCGTGATGTTGTCGGGCCCGCCCGCCTCGATGGCGGCCTTCCACAGCTCGAAGGCCGCACGGCCGTCGTCGTGCTCCCGCAGGATTTTGTCCAGTACGTCCGTGGGAACCGGGTCCGTCAGCCCGTCCGAGCAGATCAGGTAGCGCTCCCCCGGTGCCCTGGGCTCGGCGGCGACATGGGGCTCGACGGGGCGGTAGCCGAGCGAGCCGCCCAGGCACTGGGTGACGAGGGACGTGACCTGCCCGGCCGGGTGCGGCGGGCTGTCGTCGACGCTGAGCTGGCGCAGTCCGTCGCCCGGGGACGCGGCGAAGACCCGGCTGTCGCCCACGTTGAACACCAGCACCGAGTCCGGCAGTACGACGACGCCGGCGACCGTCGAGCCCATGCCGGCGAGGTCGCCTCCCTGCTCCCCGCCCGCCGCCTGGTACACGGCGCGGTTGCAGAGGTTCAGGGCGTCACGGACGGCGACCTCGCTGCTCAGGGCGGGACCGAGCGCCGCGAGCCGGCGGACGACGAGGGCACTGGCCACATCACCGCCGGGATGCCCGCCGAGCCCGTCGGCGACGGCGACGGCCAGCGGCGTGCCGAGCGGGAAGATCAGGCTCTGCGGATTCTCGGTCACGGTGGCGCACAGCGTCCACGGCCCGGCGACGAGGCTGTCCTCGTTCCGCTCGCGCAGCAGCCCGGGATGACTGATCGCACTCACTGCGACGTACGGCATGCGGCGCCACCGCCTTCCCGCACCGGGCAGACCACCGGGGCCGGAGCTCCCCTACGAGTCTAGGAACACCGGCATCCGGCATGCCAACGCGGCCGGACCCCGCTCCCGCGGGGCCCCGCCCGGGTCAGCCCTCGTCCGGCGTCAGCCGCAGGGAGATGCTGTTGATGCAGTACCGCTGATCGGTGGGCGTCGGATACCCCTCGCCCTCAAACACGTGACCGAGATGCGACCCGCACCGCGCACACCGCACCTCGGTGCGCACCATGCCGTGCGAGCGGTCCTCGACGAGCTCCACCGCGTCGGTGTCCTTCGGGTCGTAGAAGGACGGCCAGCCGCAGTGCGACTCGAACTTGGTGGTGGAGGTGAAGAGTTCGGCACCGCAGGCACGGCAGGAGTAGACGCCCGTCGTCTTGGTGTTGGTGTACTCACCGGTGAAGGCCGGCTCGGTGGCGGCCTCCCGGAGGACGGCGTACTCGGCCGGGGTCAGCTCCGCGCGCCACTGCTCGTCCGGCTTTTCGACGTCGTACGACATGAGTCCTTGCCCCTCACTTCGCCAGGCGGTCCAGGATGAGCGGGCCGAGGTCGGTGACATCGCCCGCGCCCATGGTGAGAACGAGATCACCGGGCTTCGCCATTCCCGCGATCAGCGAGGGCACCTCGGACTTGTCGTGCACCGCCGTCACCTCCGCGCCCGCCGCCCGCGCCGCCTCGATGACCAGGTCGCTGGTGATCCCGGGGATCGGGTCCTCGCGGGCCGGGTAGATGTCGAGGACCAGGGAGGCGTCCGCGAGCGCGAGGGACTCGCCCATCTCCTTGCCCAGTTCCTGCGTGCGGGAGAAGAGGTGGGGCTGGTAGGCGACCAGGATCCGGGCGTCACCGGCGGCCGCGCGCATGGCCTCCAGGTCGGCCGTCATCTCGGTCGGGTGGTGGGCGTAGGAGTCGATCACCTGGACGCCCGCGGCCTCGCCCTTCAGCTGAAGGCGCCGCTTGACGCCGGTGTAGGCCGCCAGCGCGGGGGCGAGTTCGGCGGCCGGCACACCCAGTGCCGCGCCCGCGGCGAGCGCGGCCACGGCGTTGAGCGCGTAGTGGCGGCCGGGGACCGAGACCGCGAAGGTGAGCTCCTGGCCGTCCAGAACGACGGTGACCTGGCTCTTCAGCCCCTGCGCCAGCACGGACAGGACGCGTACGTCGGCGTCCTGAGCCTCGCCGTACGTCACCGTCCGGACGGTGCCGGCCACCCGGCGGGTCAGTTCCCGCGCGCCCGCCTGGTCCGCCGAGATCACCAGGGTGCCGCCCTCGGTGATGCGGTCCGCGAACTTCTCGAAGGACTCGTAGATCTCGTCCATCGAGGCGTAGTTGGCATGGTGGTCGAGCTCGACGTTCAGGACGATGGCGACGTCCGGTGCGTACTTGTGGAAGCTGCGGTCCGATTCGTCCGCCTCGGCGACGAAGATGTCGCCCTCGCCGTGCAGGGCGTTCGAGCCGGGGGCGTCGAGGTCACCGCCGATGGCGTACGACGGCTCCAGTCCCAGTTCGGTCAGCGAGACCGCCAGCATCGACGTCGTGGTCGTCTTGCCGTGCGTACCGGCGACGGCGATCGGGCGCAGCCCGTTCATCAGCGCGGCCAGCGCGTCGGACCGGTGCACCACGGGGATGCCCAGCTCGGCGGCGCGGACCAGCTCCGGGTTGTCCTTCCGGATCGCCGACGACACGACGACGCAGCTGGCGTCGTCGGCGAGGTGCTCCGCCGCGTGCCCGATGTGCACGGTCGCACCCAGCGCCCGCAACGCCTGAGCGGTCGCGGACTCCTTGGCGTCGCTCCCGGCGACCTTGGCCCCACGCTGAGCCAGGATCTTCGCGATGCCCGACATTCCGGCCCCGCCGATGCCGATGAAGTGCGGTCGGTCCATGGCGGTGGGGATGCCGGGTGCCATGTGTGTCTCCCTGTGCGTGCTGGTGCGGCGGACGTTCGATGCCGACCCTAGTACTTTCCGGCACCCTCTTCGGCACCGCCGGCCGGCTAGGCCTTGCTGTGCGAGAACAGCTTCAGCACGGGCACCCCCACCTTGTGCCGCGCCCTCGACGCCCAGTCCCGGTGGAAGAACTCCTCCACGTAGTGCGGGTCGGTCAGCACGATCACCTCGTCCGCGCCCACCTCGTCGACCACGGCCCTCAGCGCGTCCAGTGGATGATCCTCGATCAGCCGCCCCTGCGCCTCGCCGCCGGAGGAACGCAGCGCGGTCAGCGACACCTCCAGCGCCCGCTGCCCGGTGCTCAGCGCCTCCTCGCCCTCGGGGGTCTTCCCCTCCCGCACCGCCTCGTCCAGCTCGCCCAGCGCGATGTCGTCGATGGCGCGCAACAGCCGGTCGGCCTGCTCACCCCGCGGCTGGAGCAGCACGTGGAAGGAGACCTGCTCGTCCCCGTGCAAAGTGGTGACGAACTCCACGTCGGCGGAGGTCAGGGCCTTCTCGATCATCAGAACGCTTGTGAACACGGGAGCCCCTTCTGCGGAAACCATCCTGCCCCGTGCTCGCACGGGGCTGCGAGATTCAGTGTGCCCGGCGGAAGCCAAGCGGAACGGTTGATTCCGCCGTTTACCGGACCAGCGCCCTCACGACCGCTGGTACCGCCCGAACAGGAAACCGCCCTCCTCCAGCAGGGACACCAGCTGAAACCGTTTCGGGACCGCCACCGAGGGCCCTCCGGCGATGCGCTGGGCGTCGCCGGCGGTGAGCATCGGGGAGATCGTCAGACAGAGCTCGTCGAGCACCCCGGCGGCCACCAGCTGCCCGAGCAGCCGTGGCCCGCCCTCGGTCAGCAGCCGGGTGTGGCCGAGTTCGGCAAGGGCCTGGACGGCACGCACGGGGTCCACGCCGACGCCGTCACCGGCGATCACCACCTGCGCACCGGCCTTCTCGGCGGCCGCGATCCGGTCCGGCGCCGCGGCTGCGCCCGTGAGGATCAGGGTGGGGACGGTGGGCGAGGTGAAGAGCGGAAGGCTGTAGTCCAGCTCCAGGCTCGCGCTCACCACCGCGATGGCCGGCGCGGGCCCCTGCCCGGCGGCCTCGCGCGCCTTTGCGAACTCGGCACGCGCGCGTGCCGGACGGTACCCCTCCAGACGTACCGTTTCGGCACCGACGATCACGACGTCCGCCAGCCCCCGCAGCGTCCCGAAGATCCGCATGTCGGCGGCGCAGGAGATGGGCTGCGAACGCCCGTCGTGCTGGGCGGCCCCGTCCAGCGTGGACACCATGTTGGCCCGCAACCAGGGCTGCCGTCCGTCGGGCCCGGCCTCGGGGTACGCGTAGGCGGCGGCGAGCTCGGCGAGGCTCCACTCCCGGTCGACCAGATCGGCCCCGGGGAACGCGCCCGCCCGCTCGGCCTCCCGTCGTTCGCCACCGGCGCCGGACGGGCCGGAGACGCCGGACGCGCCGACAGTCGGAAGCCCGATCGCCTCGAAGCCGGGAGCACCGGACACAGGCATCGCGGCCCCTTCCTCGGCGCCCACCGGCCCGCCGACCTCGGCCGCCCCGCCCGCCGGCGCGGTCCCGGACGTGGCGGGAGCGGCGCCGCTCGGACGACCGTCCGCCGTGGCCGTCCCGGCGTCCCCGGCATCCCCGGCTCCCTCCCGACGGCCGCCGGCCCGTTCGGCCCGTCCGGCGTCGGGGCCCGCCCCGCGGATTCCCGCACCTGGTTCCCCAGCTGCTTCGCCGGGCCCACCCGGCACGGAGGCTTCACCGGAATCCGCACGCTCCGACTCTCCGCCGGAGGCACGGGCCCCCGGCGCCCCGCGCCCTCGATCAGCGCCCCCCTCCGCCGCATCACCGGCCCCCGGGAAGGCCCCGGCCCCAGAAGGCCCACCATCGGACCCACCGGCCACAAGACCCTCTTCGACAGCTCCCACCCCCTCTTCCCCGGCCGGCCCGCCGGAGGCCCTCGCTGCTGTTTCATCGGTCACAGGGAACAGGCGTCGCATGTCATGGAGTGTGGCACGGCACCCGGGGCCTACCCGGCAGGCCCGACAGGGGTCGCGGGCCCCTGGCACGCCCATCTGCGGCGTTGTCGTCAGTCGCCGGCTCCCCCGTCGGCCCCGGCTCGCCTGCGCTGTGAGGGGAACCGCATCCCTCGGTCCGGTCGGACTGCCGGGCAGGCCCTAGCATGGTGAACCGTGTCGTCCTCCTCCGCCGCGTCCAAGTCGAGCCCGATAGCCGAAGCGAGCCCGCTGTCCCTGTGCGCCCGCGAGCCGCACGTCCCCGCGGACCGGCTGGTCGCCGAGATGGTGCCGCCGCCGCGCTTCGACTCGGTCCGCTTCAGCACCTACATCCCGGACCCGAACCAGCCCAGCCAGACCGAGGCGGTCCGCGTCCTGGAGGGCTTCGCCGGCGGGCTCGGCGGTGCGCACGCCAGCGGTGCCGGGAAGACGGGCCGGCGCGGCTTCCTCGGTTTCGGCAGGTCCAGGGCGCCCAAGGCCCCGGCAGGGCCCCGCGGTGTCTACCTCGACGGCGGCTACGGCGTCGGGAAGACCCACCTGCTGGCCTCCCTCTGGCACGCCACCCCGGCCGAGCCGTCCCTCAAGGCGTTCGGCACCTTTGTGGAGCTGACGAACCTCGTCGGCGCCCTCGGCTTCCAGCAGACGGTGCAGACCCTCTCCGGTCACCGCCTGCTGTGCATCGACGAGTTCGAGCTGGACGACCCGGGCGACACCGTCCTCGTGTCGACGCTGCTCGGCAAGCTCGTCGACGCGGGCGTCGCGCTCGCCGCCACCTCCAACACCCTCCCCGGCAAGCTCGGCGAGGGCCGCTTCGCGGCGGCCGACTTCCTGCGCGAGATCCAGGGCCTGTCGGCGCACTTCCGCCCGCTGCGCATCGACGGCGAGGACTACCGCCACCGCGGCCTGCCCGAGGCGCCGGCGCCGTACTCCGACGAACAGGTGACCAAGGCGGCGTACGCCACCGAGGGCGCCTCGCTCGACGACTTCCCGCACCTGCTGGACCATCTGGCCCGCGTCCACCCCAGCCGCTACGGCGCGCTGACCGACGGCCTGAAAGCGGTGTGCCTCACCGACGTACAGCCCGTTCCGGACCAGTCGACCGCCCTGCGGCTCGTCGTGCTCGCCGACCGGCTCTACGACCGTGAAGTCCCCGTCCTGGCCTCGGGGCTGCCCTTCGACAAGCTCTTCAGCGAGGAGATGCTGAAGGGCGGATACCGCAAGAAGTACTTCCGCGCCATCTCGCGCCTCACCGCCCTGGCCCGCGACGCCAAGGGCCTCGTCACCGCCTGACACCGCCCGCTTGTCAACTCCCCCAGGTCAAGGGGGAGTTCAAGCCATGCCACCCGCGCATTTCAGGCTCTCTTCAGCTCGAAACGCTAAGTTAACCCTGCAAACAACTTTGCCGGGCTAATGTGTTTCTTGACCAACGGTTGACCAAGCGTTGGCTCGCGCAAAAGGTGTGGACTGTCTGGAGGGAGGCGCATGTTCCGAGGTACGACGGCCCGGACCGTGGTTTCGCTCCTCGCCGCCGTCCTGCTCGCCCTCCAGTTCTTCGCACCCACCGCATCCTTCGCACACGCGCACACGGCCAGTCAGGCAGAGGCCAAGGCCTCGCCCGGAATCAAGCTCTCCGGGAAGGCGCTGCGCGACGAAACCCTGACGTCACGTCACTGCATACGGTCGGGCGATGGGGACCCGACCGGTCCACTGCGCACCCGTGACCGTCAGCGCTCTGCCGACTCCGGGACAGCGGCGCCCTACCGGCCCCTGCTCACCCGGGACCCCGCGTCCGGGCACGAGCCGGCCACAGCCGGCGCCTCGCAGGAACGCACGTCGAGACCCCCGGCGTCCCGCACTCCGGCCGCGCTTCAGGTCTTCCGCTGCTGAGAAGCACAGCCTGAGAAGCACAGCAGTTCCCCCCACCTGTCATGTAAACCCCGACGCGCCACAGCCGCGCGCCAGGAGGAGTCACCACACATGCAGCCCCTCATCGACAACGCCCGTACCTTCGGACAGCGCCCTGAGGAGTTCGCCGAACTGGCCGAAGGGCAGTCCCCGCAGGTCCTGTTCATCACCTGCTCCGACTCCCGGGTCGTCCCGGCCCTGATCACGGGCGCCCGCCCCGGCGAGCTCTTCGAGCTGCGCACCGCGGGCAACATCGTCCCGCCGTACGCCTCCGAGCACCCCACCAGCGAGGCGGCCACCATCGAGTACGCCGTGGAGGTCCTCGGCGTCGACGACATCGTGGTCTGCGGCCACTCGCACTGCGGTGCCATCGGTGCGCTGGTGCGCGGCGACGACCTGACCGCCGTACCGGCCGTGCGCGACTGGCTGACGAACGCCGCCGACGAGCCCAAGTGCTCCGACACCGCCGACCCGACCGTCGCCGAAGCCGTCCAGAACCACGTCCTCGCCCAGTTGCTGCGACTGCGGTCGTACCCGTGCATCGACAAGCGCCTGGAGTCGGGCGAACTCCGGCTGCACGGCTGGTACTACGAGGTCCACACCGGGATCGTGCGCACGCACCGCGCGCAGTCCGACACGTTCGAGACGCTCTGAGGGGACCGACGACCATGCTGTCCAAGTTCCCTTATCTGAGGCAGGACTTCCTCGCCTCCATAGTCGTCTTCCTGGTCGCCGTGCCGCTGTGCGTCGGCGTGGCGGTCGCCTCCGGGGTCCCGGCCGAACTCGGCCTGGTCACCGGCATCGTGGGCGGCCTCGTCACCGGATTCATGCGAGGCAGCAGCCTTCAGGTGTCGGGGCCGGCCGCCGGTCTGACCGTGCTGGTCTTCGAGGCCGTCAGCGAGTTCGGGGTGGCCACGCTCGGCCTGATCGTGCTGTGCGCCGGTCTGCTCCAGCTCGCCATGGGCTTCTCGGGGATAGGCCGCTGGTTCCGGGCGATATCCGTCTCCGTCGTCGAGGGCATGCTCTGCGGTATCGGCCTGGTGATCATCGCCGGCCAGATCTACGCGGCGGCGGGCCTGAAGGCGCCGGAGACCGGCATCGGCAAGCTCGCGGGGCTGCCCGGGGCGTTCGCCGACGCGCTCGGCAGCACCGAGGCGCTGACCTCCCTCGCGATCGGCGCGGGCACCATCGCCGTGATCGTGCTGTGGAAGAGGCTGCCGAAGGCCGTGCAGTCCGTGCCCGGCGCCCTCGCGGCGGTGGTCCTGGCCACGATCGTCTCCCTGGCCTTCGGTCTGCCGGTCGCCACCGTCCAGGTGGAGGGCCTGCTCGGCGTCATCCAGCCGCCCGGCGCCGAGGCCTTCGGTGAGCTGGCCAACCCCGCCATCTGGGGGACCATCGTCGCCTTCGCGCTGATCGCCTCCGCGGAGAGCCTGTTCAGCGCCGCGGCCGTGGACCGGCTGCACGACGGTCCGCGCACCGAGTACAACAAGGAGATGATCGCCCAGGGCGTCGGCAACACGGTGTGCGGTGCGCTCGGCGCACTGCCGATGACCGCGGTGATCGTGCGCAGCTCCGCCAACGTGGGCGCGGGCGCGAAGACCAAGGCCTCCCGGGTGCTGCACGGCGTGTGGCTGTTGCTGTTCGCCGTCGCGATGCCGTGGGCTCTGGCGCTGATCCCGATTCCCGCGCTCGCCGGCATCCTGGTGCACGCGGGCTGGAAACTGATCCCGTTCCAGCAGATCACGGCGCTGTGGCGGGCCCACAAGGGCGAGGCGCTGATCCTCGTCGTCACCGCCGCCGCGATCGTCGCGGTGAACATGTTCGAGGGCGTGCTCATCGGCCTGGCCCTGTCGGTCGCCAAGACCGCCTGGGAGGCCTCGCACGTGAAGCTGGAGGTCATCGACAAGGGCGCCGGACCGATCCAGGCGTACCTGTCGGGCAACGCGACCTTCCTCAGGCTGCCGAAGATCCTCGACAGCCTGGAGGCCCTGCCCCAGGACCGTCCGGTGGAGCTGGACCTGTCCGGACTGCACCACCTCGACCACGCCTGCCGTACGGCCCTGGAGAACTGGGCCGAGCGGCACAGTACGGCGGGCACGGAGCCGGTGCGAGTCATGGCGCCCTGACGGGTGTATGACCTGGTCCGGGGCCGGCGTGGCCCCGGACCGGATACCGGGCATATCGTTACAGGAGCATACGCAACGGGCCTCTCCGCGAGGAGGTCGTCATGGTCGAGGAGCTGGTCGGCGCGGCTGTCGGTGTCGGCGTGGCGGGGCTGGTGTATCTCGCGGCCGCCGCACGGGTCGTCAAGCAGTACGAACGCGGTGTGATCCTCCGGCTCGGACGTCTGCGCGGGCAGGTGCGTCAGCCGGGCTTCACCATGATCGTGCCCGCCGTGGACCGGCTCCACAAGGTCAACATGCAGATCGTGACGATGCCCGTGCCGGCCCAGGAGGGCATCACCCGCGACAACGTGACCGTGCGGGTCGACGCGGTCGTGTACTTCAAGGTCGTGGACGCGTCGGCCGCGATCATCAACGTCGAGGACTACCGTTTCGCGGTCTCCCAGATGGCGCAGACGTCGCTGCGCTCGATCATCGGCAAGAGCGACCTGGACGATCTGCTGTCCAACCGCGAGAAGCTCAACCAGGGCCTGGAGCTGATGATCGACAGTCCGGCGGTCGGCTGGGGCGTGCAGATCGACCGCGTCGAGATCAAGGACGTGTCCCTGCCGGAATCGATGAAGCGCTCGATGGCCCGGCAGGCGGAGGCCGACCGCGAGCGGCGGGCCCGGGTCATCAACGCCGACGCCGAGCTCCAGGCCTCCAAGAAGCTGGCCGAGGCCGCGCACCAGATGGCCGACGCGCCCTCCGCCCTCCAGCTGCGCCTGCTGCAGACCGTGATGGCGGTGGCGGCGGAGAAGAACTCCACGCTGGTGCTGCCGATCCCGGTGGAGCTGCTGCGGTTCCTGGAGAGGGGCGCGCAGCACCCTGACTACCGGGCCGTCGATCCGTCCCCGGAACAGCCCGGACTCTCGGAACCCTCCGAACCGTCCGAGCTCCCCGAACCCTCCGAACCCTCCGAGCTCCCCGAACCCTCCGAACCCTCCGAGTTCCCCGAACCCTCCGAGCTCTCCGCCAAGAGCACTGCCGAGAGCGCCGCCGAGGACACCGCGGAGAAGTGACACGTGCTACGCGCGTGGTTCCCGCGACTCGCAGCAGGTGATAGACACAGCGGGGTCACAGTTCCTGTCCGCCAGCAGGAAGGTTGCCTCATGTCCGAGAACATGACCGATGACCGTACGACGCGCCGTCAGGTCCTGGCCCGCACCGGCGCGTTGGGCGTCTCGATCGCCTTCGCCGGAAACCTCACCGAACTCTTCGCGGGCACCGCCGCCGCACAGAACCTCGGCCACACCGGATACGGCCCGCTGGTCCCCGACCCGAAGGGCCTGCTCGACCTGCCGAAAGGTTTCCGCTATCAGGTCCTCTCCCGCGAGGGCGACCGGCTGCGCTCCGGGGAGGGCCTGGTCCCCTCCAACCACGACGGCATGACCGCCATCGTCGGCAGAAAAGGCCGCGTCCACCTGGTACGCAACCACGAGAACCGCACCACCGCGAAGCTGCCCGTGCCAACCGTCGACGGACTCACCTACGACCCGGCGGGCAAGGGCGGCTGTACGGCACTGACGCTGGACTCCGGCAACCGCGTCCTGTCCGAGCGCGTCGCCATCGCCGGTACCGCCGTCAACTGCGCGGGCGGACGGACACCTTGGGGCACCTGGCTGACCTGCGAGGAGACCGAGGACAGGGCGGGCACCAACGGCTACACCAAGGACCACGGCTTCATCTTCGAGGTCGACCCCGAGAACCCGTACCGCTCCGGCGCCGTTGCGCTGACCGCGATGGGGCGCTTCCAGCACGAGGCGATCGCGGTGGACCCGAGAAACGGCATCGTCTACGAGACCGAGGACGCCTTCCTGAAGCCCTTCGGCCTCTTCTACCGCTTCCTCCCCCACGCGCCGCTCGGCGGCCTCGGTTCCCTGCGCGCGGGCGGCCGTCTCCAGGCGATGCGGGTGCCGGGCGTCCCCGACCTCTCCTCCATCCAGGAGCCGGGTGCGACCTTCGAGCACATCGAGTGGGTCGACGTACCGGACCCGTCGGCCGCCCAAACCCCCGTCCGCCTCCAGGACTTCGGCCCCAAGGGCATCACGCACGCCCAGAAACTGGAGGGCTGCTACTGGGGCGGCCGCAACGTCTACTTCGTCTCCTCCTTCGCCCGCAGCGCGGACGGTTCGGCGGCGGACCACTACGGCCAGATCTGGCGCTACGACCCCGCCGCGCGCCGCCTCACCCTGGTGATCGTCTTCGGCCCCGACACGGACGTCCAGCTCCCCGGCGAGTCCCCGGACAACATCTGCCTCGCCCCCAGCGGCGGCCTGATGGTGTGCGAGGACGGCAACGGCGCCCAGCACGTCTTCGGCGTCACCCGACACGGCGAGGTCTACGCGATGGCCCGCGGCCGCCAGAACATCGGCACCCCACAGGAGCCGGAGTGGGGCGAGTTCGCCGGGGTGACCTTCGCGCCCGACGGCGAGACGATGTACGTCAACTGCTACACGCCGGGCACGACGTTCGCGGTGACGGGGCCCTGGCGCAGGTAGCGATCCGGCCCCGCCGGGCGGGTGACACCTGCCCGGCACACCCGCCGACGTGCCGGAACGGCCTGGTGACACCCATACCTTCATGCGGTGATCACTCGTGTACGTATCGTCAGCGCTGTCTGTGTTCTGGCCGCGGCGCTCAGTGCGCTCGCGGCGTGTGCGGGGCCCGAGGAGCCCGCAGTGACCCGCGCTCCGCGGCCGGCGCCCTCGGCCTCCGCCGCCTCGCCCGTCCCGGCGGTCACCAGGCCCCCGACCCTCGCACCCGGGCCCGCCGGACTGACCCCCGTCTTCGAGCACGGTCGCCGGACCGGGGGCAAGGCCGTCGCCCTCACCTTCGATGCGGACATGACCGCCGCTCAGGGGGCGCGGGCGCGGCGGGGGGAGCGGTTCGACAATCCGGGGCTTGTCGCGGCGCTGCGGGCCTTGAAGGTGCCGGCGACCGTGTTCATGACGGGGCGGTGGGCGGAGGAGTATCCGCAGCAGGCCCGGGCCATCGGGCGGGACCCGCTGTTCGAGGTCGCCAACCACTCGTACAGCCACTACGCCTTCACCGACGACTGCTACGGGCTGCCGACCCTCCCGGAGAAGCGGATGCGGGGGGATGTGGAGCGGGCGTACGCCGTGTTCCGGAAGGTGGGGGTGCGGGCTCCGATGCCGTACTTCCGGTTTCCCGGCGGCTGCTACGACCACCGCGCTCTGAAGGCGCTGACGCCGGTCGGTGTCACGGCCGTGCAGTGGGACGTGGTGAGCGCGGACGCGTTCGCGACGGATGCCGGGGCGGTCGCCCGGGAGGTGCTGGACGGGGTCCGGGCGGGGTCCGTGGTCGTCATGCACTGCACGCGCAGCGCCGCTCCGACGACCGAGCGGGCGGTCAGGAGGATCGTGCCCGAGCTGCGCGAGAAGGGCTTCCGGTTCGTGAAGGTGTCCGAGCTGATCGGGGCCGCGGGCGGCCGGGCCTGAGCGGCCTACGCTGGGGGTATGAGCGAGGACTACTGCACGATCGCCGACGCGGTGAAGCCGCCCAAGACCGACGGGCCGCCGTATGCGACGGGGGTCCCCCCGCTCGAGCGCAGTCGAGAGTGGGGGAGTGTGCTGTGCCGGGAGCCGACGGAGTACGCGGAGGCGTACAAGGGGATCACGCTCTGTCCGGTGTGCGAGTGGCAGGAGGCGCAGCGTACGGCCTGTTCGGGGTGACCCGGTGTTCAGGGTGATCTGCGGGACGTGAGCGCGCAGGCCGCGGCGATCGCCGCCGTGGTGAGCAGGGCTGCCGCCGTCAGGGGCAGGACGGGCAGGGGAACCGTGCCGGAGCGGGAGCCCGTGACCAGGCCGCTGACCGCCGCGTGGGCCGGGGAGCCCGTCACCACCACGGACAGCAGCGCCGCGAGCAGCATGGCCGGGACGGCCCGGCCGGTCGAGCGCAGCACCGGCCAGGCGGTGAGCGCGCCGACGGCCGTACCGAGCAGGGCGCAGGCGAGCGTGGCGAGCAGCCCGGCCGCGCCCGCCGGAAGCCGCGGTACCCGCGTCTCGTGGCTCGCGCTCGCCGGGTCACTGATCAGTGTCACGACGACGGTCGCGACCGTGCCCAGCGCTGTCGCGGCGGCGAGGGCCACCAGCAGCGCGGCGAGGTGCGCCCGCCCCGGTCCGACGGCCGCGGCGACGCAACTGCGGGCGGCGGGCGGCTCGTTGGAGACGCAGATCCGCACCAGCCAGGCGGCCACGGGCAGCAGGGCCGCGGCGGCGAAACCCAGTGAGTCGAGGATGGGCTGGCCGCCCTGCACGCCGATGCCGAGGACGGCCGCGTACAGGATGAACGGCGGCAGCCAGCGCTGCGAGCGGACCAGCAGGGCGGCCTGGTAGCGGAGAAGGGCGGTCATCGAAGTCATCGGCGGCTTTCGGCTTCGGCGGCTTCAGAGGATGCGGGGGCTTCGGGGGCTTCAAGGGGTTCGGAAGGGGTGGGGGGTTCCTGGCTCACGCTCACCACGTGCCAAGGCGGTCGGGCGGCCAGGAGGGCGCGCAGCACGACGTCCGAGTGGGAGGCGGGGACTATGAGGCGGTGGGTGCCGGGGGTGGTCTCGTCCGCTGTCGTGGCGACACGGGTCGCCTCGGCGGGCAGGCTCGCGCCGCTCGGGCCGTGGACGACGACGGTCGTGTGCGGGCCGGTGGGCGGTGGAGTCCCCTGGTCGGTACGGAGGTTGAGGCCGCCGTCCCGCACGGTGTACGTCGCGTCGGGTGCCCCGGCCAGGCGGCGCGGGTCGTGGTCGACGAAGACCACCGCGGTGCCGGCGGCGGTGAGTTCGGCGACGGCGCGCTCCAACTCGCCGCGGGCGGCGGCGTCCAGGCCGGTCCACGCCTCGTCGAGGACGAGCAGCTCCGGGTCGGCGAGCAGGGCCTGTGCGACGGCGACCTTCTGGCTGCTGCCCTTGGAGAGCTGTGCCATGGGGGTGCGGGCGTGGGCGGCGGCGCCGAAACGGTCCAGGTACTCGCCTGCGGCGCGGATGGCCGCCGGGCGGGAGAGGCCGTGGACCGTGCCGAGGTGGGTGAGGTAGCCGAGGGCGGTGAAGGGGAGGGCCGTGGGGAAGCGTTCGGGGACGTAGGCGGTTCGGAGACGGCCGGTGATCTTGCCTTCGGTGGGGGCGTCTATGCGGGCCAGGAGGCGGAGGAGGGTGGATTTGCCGGTGCCGTTCGGCCCCTCGATGCGGGTGAGTGTGCCGGGGGGCACGGTGAGGTGGACGCCGCGTAAGACCCATGGGCCGCGTAGGCCGTAGCGGCGGCCCACGTTGTCCAGACGAAGATCGCGATGCATGGGGGACATCTTGTCGTATCGCGGCTGCGGGACCGTGGGGCCGGCCGCGCCCAGGCGGCGGAGCCGCATGTCGACACAGTCGGGCGCCCCTTAGGGTTGGCTGGTGTGAGCCATGATTCGACGTCCTCCGGCGAAAGTCCCTTCCGGTCCGAGCCCAGTGCTCGTGATCACGCTCCGCAGTACGTCCTGCCGCTCGTCGTGCGCATCGAGCGGGACGCTCCTCCGGCCCGCACCGATGCCCTCGAAACCGCCGCCCGCGCTGTACTGATCATGCTCAGCGACGAGCGGTCCCTCGGCGACGGTGAGTGGGCGCAGGCCCTGCGGGACTGGGAGGACGGCCGTATCCGCAAGGTCGTGCGGCGGGCTCGCGGGGCCGAGTGGCGGCGGGCGGAGGGGTTGCCGGGGATCACCGTCACGGGCCGGTCGGCCGAGGTGCGGGTGTTCCCGCCCGTGCGGTTGGACGGGTGGCCCAAGGAGCTGGCGAAGCTCCAGGTGTCGGGCACGCATCTCGGCGATCCGGAGCCGCCCGGGGACGCCGATCCGGCGGCGCCGGTGCTCTGGGTGAATCCGGACCTCGACATGTCGGCCGGCAAGACGATGGCGCAGGCGGGGCACGCGGCGCAGATCGCCTGGTGGGAGTTGTCGGACGAGGAGCGGGGTGCCTGGCGCGAGGCGGGGTTTCCGCTCGCCGTGCGGACGGCGGATCCGGGGCAGTGGCGTGAACTGACCGCCGCCGGGCTGCCGTTGGTGCGTGATGCCGGGTTCACGGAGATCGCGCCCGGGACGACTCTGGTGGTCGAGGGGCATCACCGGGTGAAATCGCTGCCCTCGCAGGTACGACGGCCCCTGAGCTACCGCTGAGCCAGCTGCGCGGAGTTGCCCCGGGGGCCGCTCAGACGCCGGCCGGCCGCCCCGTACACGCGGTCCACGGGAAGCCTGACGACCAGGCGCCGTTCGGTGACCATGGCGCCTCGGAAGCCCTCCCAGTCGGGGTGTTCGCCCCGGAAACCGCGGAAGACCTCGACGAGTTCGTCGGCGACCGCGTCGTGCGGGTCCGTCGTGATGGGCGTCAGTTCCGCCTGGCCCTCGGCGATCATGTAGGCGTAGCCGTTGGGGCTGGTGACGAGGAAGCTGGCGCGCGGATCGCGGCGCAGGTTGCGGGTCTTGGCGCGGTTGTAGGTGACCATGAGCCGGATGAGGCGCGCCGCCGGGTCGTAGGCGTAGCCGACGTTCGACAACTGGGGGCGGCCGTCCCGCTTGAGGGTCACGAGCGTGCCGATCTTTTGCTGACCGAGCAGGTGGAAGAGGGCTTCGTCGCCGGCCTTTTCTGCGGGCTCTGTCATGCGGCGAGCGTACGGGAGCAAGCGGCTGTCCAGGGGAGACGCCGACCTGCGCGCGGGCACGGCTGAGCGGTGCCCTCGCCGCCGACGGGGGATGGAGGCGGCGGGGGCACCGCGGTACCGGGGCCCGGGGTCAGGTGGTCGCCAGCGCCTCCGTGGGCGGCAGCCGGGCGGCACGTACGGCGGGGTAGAACCCGGCGAGGCCGCCGATGACGAGGGTCGCGCCGACGCCGCCCGCCATCGCCCAGGTCGGCACGACCGACGGCCAGCCCTGGTAGGCGGCGTATCCGGAGGTGACGGCGATGCCGAGGACGACGCCGCCCAGCCCGCCGAGCGCGGACAACAGCAGGGCCTCGCACAGGAACTGGGTGCGGATCTGCCCGCGCGTCGCGCCGAGGGAACGGCGCAGGCCGATCTCGGAGCGGCGCTCCAGCACGGAGATCACCATCGTGTTGGCCACGCCCACCCCGCCGACGAGCAGGGCGACCGCGCCGAGCCCGAGGAGCAGGCCGCTCAGCGTGTCGTCGGTGGCCTGCTTCGCCTCCAGGGCGTCCGAGGGCCGCGACACGTTGGCCTCGCTGGGGTTCTCCGGGTTGGCGGTGGGGCCGAGGACGGACTGGACGTCGGTGACGGCCGCTTCCTCGGTGCGGGTGTAGACGGTCGTCGGATGACCGTCGAAGCCCAGTTCCTCCTCCGCGACCGGCCAGCCGACCAGCGCGGCGGAGTCCAGCTCGGGCACCAGGTCGTTGGGCGCGAGCAGGCCCACGACGGTGAACCACTGCTCGCCGAGCCACACCCGGGTGTCGGGGCCGGCCCGGAAGACGCCGAGCTGCTCGGCGGCCTTGGGGCCGAGGACGACGGCGGGGTACCGCGCGTTGGCGGCGTTCAGCCAGCGGCCGTCGACGACCTCGACGCCCGCGCTGCGCGGCAGGTCGGTGCGGGCCGCGGACACCGTGAGCCCGCCGGTCTCCTGCTTGGGGACATGGTCGTTGCGGTAGACCTTGGCGTCGGTCCTGCCGATGGCGGAGACCGCCGTGACGCCGTCGATGTTGCCGATCATGTCGACGGACTCGTCCGGCAGATGGGCGGTGCCGCCCGTGAACGACTGGCCCGCGGTGACCGTGAGCAGGTTGGTGCCCAGCGCCGCGAGCCGCCGGTCGAGGTCCTCGGTGCTGGAGGTGGAGATGCCGACCACGCCGACCATGGCGGCGATGCCGATCGCGATGCCGAGCGCCGACAGGAACACCCGCAGCGGCCTCGACCGCAGCCCCGATCCGCCGACCCGCAGCACGTCGGCGGGGCCCAGCCGGGCGGGCTTCGGGCGGGGGCGCGCGGCGGTGCCCGGCCGGCCCTGTGGCGGGCGCTGAGTCGTCAGGCTCATCGCGTGGCCTCCTCGAGGACCGCGGTCGCGGGCAGTGCGGTGTGCCGGCCGGTGTGTCCGCGTGCGGTGTCGTACTCGATGCCGCCGTCCTTGATGCGCACCTCGCGCGGCAGGGAGGCGGCGATGTCCCGGTCGTGGGTGATCACGACGACCGTGGTGCCCGCCCGGTGCAGTTCGTGGAGCAGGTCGAGCACCACGGCGCCGGAGCGCGAGTCGAGCGCGCCGGTGGGCTCGTCGGCGAGCAGCAGCGGCGGGTCGCCGAGCACCGCGCGGGCGATGGCCACCCGCTGCTTCTCGCCGCCGGAGAGCTGGTGCGGCTCGTGGTAGAGGCGGTGGCCCAACCCCACTCGGCGCAGTGCGCGTTCGGCCAGCCGGCGCCGTTCGCCGCGGGAACGGCCGCTGTAGAGAAGGCCGTCCGCGACGGAGTCCAGCGCCGGTATGCCGGGGGCGAGGTGGAACTGCTGGAAGACGAACCCGATCGTCTGGGCGCGCAGTGCGGACAGTTCCCGGTCGGAGAGGCGGGCCACGTCGTGTCCGTCGATCCGGACGGTGCCGGCGGAGGGTCTGTCGAGGGTGCCCATGATGTTGAGCATCGTGGACTTGCCGGAGCCGGACGGGCCCACGACGGCGAGCAGTTCGCCGCGGTGGATGACGAGGTCGGCGTCCTTCAGGGCGCGGACGTCGCCGTACGCCTTGGAGACCCCGGCGAGTTCGACCACCGGGGCCGGCGTCCCGGTCACCTGGGCACCCCCACGACCGTGCCGTCGGTGAGGCCCTTGCCGGAGATCTCGACCATGCTGTCCGCGAACATGCCGACCTCGACCGGTGTGCGCCGCACCTCGCCGTCGGGCCGGACGACGTCCACGGCGTAGCCTCCGCCCTGGCGTGCCACCAGGGCGTTGATGGGCACGACGAGGACGTTCTCGCGGGTCTCCGCCTTGAGCGAGACGTCGACGGAGGCGGCCTGGTAGCTGCCGAGTTTCTTCTGCTCGGCCACCTTCAACTCGACGGGCAGGGTGGCCTTGTCGTTGCCGCCGGAGCCTCCGTTGCCCGAGCCTTTGCCGGAGGCGCCGGCGTCCTGGCCGGTGGTCGGGGTGCCGACCTCGGTGACCTCGGCCTGCACGGTGGTGTCGTCGGGCAGGGTGACCGTGGCCTTGGTGCCCTTGTGGACCAAGTCCTCGTACTGGGCGTCGAGGTCGACGCTGACGACGCGTTCGGTGCCGGTCCAGGTGAGCACGGCACCGCTGAGGGGCGCCCCGGGCACCGCCCGTACGTCGGCGACGCGCCGGGCGCCTTCGGCGATCACGGCGTCGCCGGGCCGTACCGTGCCGGTCTCCTCGCGGCCGAGGTCGTCCTGCCAGTCGCGTACGGCGTCGGCCGTGCCGGAGGTGTACTCGTCGTCGACGGTGAAGCCCGTGTAGCCGAGCGCGGAGAGGTTCTTCTCCAGCATCTTCACGTCGGCGCCCTCGGTGCCCTCCCGCATCTGCCGGTAGAGGGGGATCGAGCCGTACAGGAGCGGGACCTCCTGCTCGGCGACCCGGTAGACGGCGTCGCCCCGCTCGAGGACGTCGCCCTCGGCGGGCACCCACGTGACGACTCCCCCGCCGCCGCCCTGCGGGCCGGGCGGGGCCTGTACGGCCGACACGTCGCCGTGACCCAGGGTGCCGTCCACGGTCTCGCTGCGGGTGAGCGTCGTGCGCTTCACCTCCGTGGTGCTCGGCGGGGCGTCGGGCGCGGCCGCGTCCGTGCCGCCGCCGTCGCCGCCGAGGACCCCGGCGCTCGCGGCGCCGGCTCCGGCGACGACCGCGATCGCGAGGGCGACCAGTCCCGCGGTGCGCCAGGGGCGGCGCCGGCGGGAGACCGTGCGCGCCGACGCGTCGTCACCGCCGGTCGCTGCGGGTGCGGTGTCCGGTACGGCGGGGTCGGGCTCCGTCCCGGGGCGCGTGGCCACGTCCGGCGTGGTCGAGGACCTCGCCTCCAGGTCCCCGGTGCTCGACGGCGACACCTCGCCCGGCTTGCGCAGTTCCAGCGCCAGGGTGGAGTCCGGGGCGCCGCCGTTGCCCGCTGGGCCGGGCGGGCCGGAGGCGTCGCCGGACGGGCGCGGGACCTCGGTGTCCGCCTCGTGTTCCCGCTCGCGGGTCTCGTCGGGTGCGGTCACTGGCCACCGCCACTGCCGGTCAGACCACCGCCGGGCCACTTGTCCTGGCAGGCCATCCTCGCCTTCTGGAACTCCTCGCCGCCGGGGTTGATGCCGCTGCCCCCGAAGTCGATGCTCATGTTGCCGCCGTTGATCTCCGGGTCGGGGAGGTTCGGCAGGCCGTTCTCCCGCATGCACTTCGCCCAGGCGGCGACCTTCGTGGAGTCGAGCGCGCCGCCGCCTCCCCCGCCGCCGCCGACCTGGCCCTGGGGCATCTTGTCGCGGCAGGCCTGCAACGCCTGCTGGAACTCGGCCGAGTTGGGGTCGATGCCGCTGTCGGGGCTGAGCGCCAGACCGCCGCCGGGCTCCGGGTCGGGGAAGGCGGCCACGCCGTTGTCCCGCATGCACTTCGAGAAGGCCAGGGCCTGGTCCTCGGGGCTGGTCGGTGACGCCTGGGCACCGCCGGACGCCTTCGCCTCGTTCGTCGACGATCCCTCGTCGGAGCAGCCGGCCAGGAGCGCGCCGGTGAGCAGCGCGGATATCGCGAGCACGGTGGAAGCGGTTCGCTTGTGAGTAGTGGACATGGGGCCAAGTTCTACGCGGACGCCGGTCACAGCGCGGACACAACAAACGCCCCGGATACAGGCTCCTGACGCAGGCGTGCACACCGACGGGCGTCTCCGACGGCGCGGCGGCGGACCCGCGTCGCGCCTCCCGGCGACCACCTGGACACGCCGTCGCCCGGGGGCGGCTACGGGCACCGTCCTCCCTTGCGGGCAGGGGCGTCGACGCCGGGTCCACGACACCGGCCTCCCGGTCATGGCCGACCGGCGGCGCGGAGGTGCTGCGGGCAGGCGACGGATGTAGAGGTGCGGCAATGCGGTACCCGCCCACCGCCGCCCCACGGCGGCGCCTCGCGGGCAGACACGACGGGCCCGTTGCCCCGTGCCGCCTACGAGCCGGAGCCTCCCGCGGTCGGCGGGATCGTCGGCGCCGGGGCCACGACACCGGCCTCCCGGTCATGGCCGACCGGCGCCACGGCGGGCGCGGAGTTGCTGCGGGCGCGCGGAGTCGACGTTCGGCAGTGTCGTCCCCGCCACCACCCGGGCATGCCACCACCCCACGGCGACACCTCGCGGGCAGACACGACGGGCCCGTTGCCCCGTGCCGCCTACGAGCCGGAGCCTCCCGCGGTCGGCGGGATCGTCAGCGCCGGGGCCACGACACCGGTCTCCCGGTCATGACCGACCGGCGCCACGGCGGGCGCGGAGTTGCTGCGGGCGCGCGGAGTCGACGTTCGACAGCGCCGTCCCCGCCACCACCCGGGCACGCCACCACCCCACGGCGACACCTCGCGGGCAGACACGACGGACCCGTTGCCCCACGACGATCACGAATGCGGCACCGGGCCGGCAGGGTCGGTGCCGAGCCCGCGGCGCCGGTCTCCCGACGTGGGTGGGCGGTGGGGAAGCTCGCCCGGCGGCCGGGAGGCCGGTCATCGCGGTCCGGCGTGGTCAGGGGGCCGTGCCGTCGGGGCGGTCGTCGGAGAGTTCGCCCACGCCGGCTATGCCCCGTTCGAGGAGGTCGACCAGGGTGTGCCTGCTCTTGCCGCGGGTCTCCGGGCCCGGGCCGTCGCCGTCCGGCTCGGCGAGGTCGTACAGGGCGGTCAGCACGCCGGCGAGCTCTTCGTGGAGCCGGGTGAGGACGTCGGCGACGGCCGCGGCGTTGGACTCCACGATGTCGCCCCACAGCCGTGAGTCGCCGCGGGCGATGCGGGTGACGTCGCGCAGCCCTTGACCGGCGAGGCGGGCCGCCGGCACCGGGCCGTCCCGCAGTCGCGCCGCCATCAGGCTGGCCAGCAGGTGCGGGGCGTGGGAGGTCAGGGCGACCGCGTCGTCGTGCGCGCGGGCCCGCATGACCCGGGGGATGCCGCCGCACAGGGTGATCAGCCCGAGGGCCCGGTCGAAGGCGGGTTTCGTGGTGAACCGCGTGGGCGTGAGCACCCAGGGACGGTCCCGGAACAGCTCCGCGCGGGCCGCGAGGGGGCCCGACCGCTCACGGCCGGCCATGGGATGGCCGCCGACATAGGAGGACGGATCAGGGGCGGTGGCGAGGATCTCGCGCTCCGGGCGGGCCTTCACGCTCGCCACGTCGGTGTAGGTGCGGGCGAGTCCCCGTGCCTGCTGCTGCGCGAGGACCGGGGCTATCTGGCTGGGCGGCACCGCGAGGACCGCCAGGTCGACGGGGTGGGGAGGGAGTTCGGGCCGGCCGGCGCCGCGGGCGGCCGCGGCGCGCAGGGCGGACTCGTCCCGGTCCGCGAGGTAGACGGTCACGCGGTGTCTGCTCGCCGCGAGCGCCACGGAGGTGCCGATGAGGCCGGTGCCGACCACGGCCAGGGTGCGGATGGTCACGGCGCACCACCGGGGAGGGTCTCCCCCGCTCCGTCGTGCCCGGCGATCCGCTCGCCCATCAGCGCGGCCAGCCGGTCCAGCCCCTCCTCGATCCGTTCGGGCGTCAAGGTACTGATGGACAGGCGCAGTTGCCGGTGGCCCGCGGTGGAGCCGTAGAAGTGGTGCATGGGCGTGAAGAGCACGCCGTGCCGGCGGGCCGCGTGGGCGAGCAGGTCGTCGTCGACGGTGAAGGGGACGGTGAGGACGACGAAGAAGCCGCCCGTCGGGGCGTTCCAGGAGATGTCGGTGCGCCCGCCGAAGCGCCGGTCGAGGCCGTCGAGGACCTGGCGCAGGTTGCGGTGGTAGACCTCCGTCTCCCGGCCGTTGGCCTCGGCCATGCTGCAGCCGTGGGCGAGCAGCTTGCCGCCGACGACCGCTTGGGCGATGGGCGCCGTGTTGACCGTGAGCATGCTCTTGAGCTTCGACAGCTCGTCGGCGAGCAGCGAGTCGCCACCGGTCGCTCCGCTGACCCGCTGCGGGGCCACGACGTAGCCGACGCGGGCGCCGGGCATGCCGGTCTTGGCGAACGACCCGAGGTAGACGACGCGTTCGTGCCGGTCGAGCGCCTTCAGGGTGGGCGGCCGCTCGGCTGCGCTGTTCAGCAGTCCGTAGGCGTTGTCCTCCAGCAGTAACAGGTCCTCGGCGACGGCGAGTTCGAGGAGCCGGTGGCGGTCGGCGAGCGACATGCTGACACCGACCGGGTTGGCGAAGTCCGGCGTGACGTAGCAGGCGCGCACGCGGCGGCCCGCGGCCCGTGCCTCGCGCAGCCGGTCCGCGAGGTCGTCGAGGTCGATGCCGTCCGGTCCGGTCCGCACGGGCAGGACGGGCAGGTCGGCGAGGAGCGCGGCCCCGGTCAGGCCGACGTAGGTCGGGCTCGGCGCGAGCAGCATGTCCCGGTCGCCGGCCCGCAGAGCGCGCAGGACCAGGAACATCGCCTCCTGGCAGCCGACGGTGACGACCACGGACGCGGGATCGGCGTCGATGCCCTCATCCGTGGCGAGGCCGCGTGCCACGAGGTCGCGGATGATCCCCTTGGTGTCGCCGTACTGGAAGAGCGTACGCGCGACCTCCGTTTCGCTCATGCCTCGTTCGGTGCTCAGATACCGGCAGAAGATCCGCAGGTATTCGTGGAGCAGGGACACGTCGTAGAAGCCCTCGTAGGGGCGGCCCGCCGCGAAGGAGATCGCATTCGGATAGGTGCCCGCGACCTCGTTGAGCAGGGTCATGGACGCCATCGACACATCACCGAGCGAGGCGTGCAGGGTGGCCGCGGACAACTCGGCCCGGACGATCTCGGATTTCAGGACTTCCATCACCTGAGTCCTTCATCGGGAATTTTTGACAGATGCGGTAATCGGCCGACCTCCGTACGATCGGGGCCGCATCAGAAGTATTCGACCTCGCCGTCCGGCGGTAAAGACGCCCACGGAAATGGAACAGCCAAGTCCGCGTGGCGCATTCGGGCGGTGGTCCGAGGAATTCGAATCCGCACCCTCTCCCCGCACGAGGACTCTCATGACGGATTTACTGACCGATCTCGCCATCGATTACGTCGAGTTGTATGTCGACGACCTCGACCGGGCGGTGTCCGCCTGGGTCGACGGCTATGCCTTCACGGTCGTCGGCACCGGCTCCTTCACCGGCCACCGCGGCATCGCCCTGCGCCAGGGACGCACGACCCTCGTGCTCACCGCGGCGACCTCGGCACAGCACCCCGCGTCCGCCTACGTCGCCACGCACGGCGACGGCGTCGCCGACATCGCCCTGCGCACCGCCGACGTGTCCGCGGCCTTCGCCGCCGCGCTGGCGGGCGGTGCGCAGCCGGTGCGCCGGCCCACCCGGCACGACGGCGACGGGCCGCGTGTCACGGCCGCCGTCTCGGGGTTCGGCGACGTGGTGCACACGCTCGTCGAGCGGGCCCCCGGTGAAGGTCCGGGGCTGCCGGCCGGGTTCGTGCCGGTCCCGGGCGACGCACCGGACACGTCCGGCGGCGAGGTGGGGCTCCTGGACGTCGACCACCTCGCGGTGTGCCTCGACGCGGGCGAGCTCGACACGACGGCCCGGTTCTACCAACGGGCCCTCGGCTTCCGGGAGATCTACCGGGAGCGCATCGTCGTCGGCGCCCAGGCGATGGAGTCCAAGGTGGTGCAGAGCGCCGTCTCCGAGGCCGTCACCCTGACGCTCATCGAGCCCGACCCCGAGGCGCAGCCGGGGCAGATCGACGAGTTCCTGAAGAGCCATCACGGGCCGGGCGTCCAGCACCTGGCGTTCTCCAGCGACGACGCCGTCCGCTCGGTGCGGGCGCTCGGGGTGCGCGGCGTGAAGTTCCTGAGCACTCCGGGGACGTACTACGACCTGCTGGCCGAGCGGATCGGTCTCAAGGCGCACACGCTCGAGGACCTGCGGTCGACGAACCTCCTGGTCGACGAGGACCACGGCGGCCAACTGTTCCAGGTCTTCACCGCCTCCACGCACCCGCGCCGCACCCTCTTCCACGAGGTCATCGAGCGCCAGGGCGCGCAGACCTTCGGCAGCTCCAACATCAAGGCCCTGTACGAGGCCGTGGAGCTGGAACGGGCGGGACGGCGTGCCGCCGACTGAGCGGGGCGGGCCGGGCGAGGCGCGGGGGCCGGGGACCTCCCGGGCCCTCGACGCGGCGCCCGGCCCGCGGGAGTGGCACGACCTGGACGACGTCGAACGCGCCGCGGCGGCCGTGCTGCCCCGCGAGGTGTGGGACTTCGTCGCCGGCGGCAGCGGTCGCGAGCTGACCCTCGCGGCCAACCGCGCGGCCTTCGACCGGGTCTTCGTCACGCCACGGGTGCTGCGGGACGTCTCCGGGTGCACGACGGACACGACGCTGCTCGGGCGGCCGGCGCGGGTGCCGGTGGTGGTCGCGCCGGTCGCCTACCAGCGACTGGTGCACCCCGACGGGGAGTCGGCCACCGCCCGGGCCGCCCGGGACACGGGTGTGCCCTTCACGGTCGCGACGCTGAGCAGCGTGCCCGTGGAGGAGGTGACGGCGGCCGGGGGGCGGGTGTGGTTCCAGCTGTACTGGCTGCGCGAGCGCGGCCGCTCCCTGGACCTGGCCCGCCGGGCCGAGGACGCGGGCTGCGAGGCGCTGGTGCTCACCGTGGACGTGCCGTGGATGGGGCGCCGGCAACGCGATGTGCGCAACCGGTTCGCCCTGCCCGGTCATGTGCGCGCCGCGCATCTGGCCTCCGGCGGGTCCTCGACGGCGCACCGCAGCGCGGGGGACGGTTCCGCGGTCGCCGTGCACACGGCGGAGGCCTTCTCCCCCGGGCTGACCTGGCGTTGCGTGGAGGAGGTGCGGTCGGTGACACGGCTGCCGATCGTCCTGAAGGGGATCCTCGCCCCGGAGGACGCGCTGCGGGCGGCCCGCCTCGGTGTCGACGCCGTGGTGGTGTCCAACCACGGCGGGCGCCAGCTCGACGGCGCGCTGCCCGGTGTCGAGGCGCTGCCCGCGGTGGCCGAGGCGGTCGGGGAATCCTGCGAGGTGCTGCTGGACGGCGGGGTCCGCGGCGGCACGGACGTACTCAAGGCGCTGGCCCTGGGCGCGTCGGGAGTGCTGGTGGGACGGCCGCCGGTGTGGGGGCTCGCAGTGGGCGGTGAGCCCGGGGTACGGCGGGTGCTCGACCTGCTGGCCGAGGAGCTGCGCGATGCGCTGGGGCTCGCCGGGTGTGCCTCGGTGGCCGGTGCGCGGGAGCTGCGGGCGGTGCGGTTGCCCTGAGCCAATACCTCATCCGCGAGTCAATACATCATCCGCGGGTCGGTGTAGTGCTTGAACTCCAGGAGGTTGCCGGTCGGGTCGATCAGGACCAGCGTGCGGTGTTCCTCTACGGTTCCCTCGAAGCGGGACCGCACCTCCTGGAAGACCGGCACCTTCCGCACCTCGACCAGGCGCAGCAGCGCGTCGAAGTCGTCGGGCGAGCGGAACGTCACCCCGAAATGCCGCGGGTACAGCCGGGGCCGGGCCGCGACGGGTTCGTCCGGTGAGTAATGGCAGACGAGTTGGTCGCCGAAGAAGTCGAATGTCACGCGGTCGGCATAGCGGCGGGCGAGCGGACAGCCGAGCAGCTGATTGTAGAACCGTGCGGCGGCGTCCAGATCGTGGGCCGGGACGGCGATGTGAAAGGCGTCTGCGGAATTCCTCACGGGTTCACCCCGCATTCCTCGGTATCCAGCAGCGTGTCGGCGCGCAGGCCGAGCCGTAGTGTTTCCACGGCGATGACGTCGGACAGGGCTACGTTGCCGAGATTGACGTCGCCGCCGACCCGTTTCACGAAATACGTCTGCAGCTTTTTCGTGGGCGCCTCGAAGATGAGCAGATCCGTGGGCACACCGGCGTCGAGCACGTCCTCGACGAGTCCGAACCGCAGCTCTCCGTCGGCCCGGCAGATGCCGCTGGTGCCGCTCTCGCGCGCCTCCAGGATCACCGAGCGTGCCCCCGCGTCCAGGTCGCGCCGTATCCCGGCGATCCACTGGCTCGGCGCGAACAGCTCGGAGCGGTGCGGGTCCTTGAAGCCCACTTCGGAGATCACCTCGAAGTCCGCGGCAAGCCGGGTGATGAACCGGGACTTGTCCTCGGGGGCCAGGTCGATGGTGCCGTCGGACACTTCCACGCGGTCGCAGCCGTGCTCCAGGCACAGGCCGCGGTAGTCCTCGAACCGGCCCCGCAGCACGTACTTCTCGAACAGGGTGCCGCCGAACATGTAGGAGATGCCGTGCTCACGCAGCACCTCCGTCTTGTGTTTGATGCCCGCGGTGACGAGCGCCGTCCCCCAGCCGAACTTGACCAGGTCGATGAGGTCTCCGGCGCTCTCCACGACGTCCTCGAACCAGCGCAGCGGTGCCCCCGGGTCGATGACCATCGTCCGCCCGCGGGTGCGGGGCTTGGGCTCGCGCGCCGGGAGCTCCAGCGGGCGGTGCGCGGCCGGCGGGGTGAGGGGCTGCGAGGTGAAGGACTGCGGTGTGCGGGACTGCGGCATGATCTGCCAACTCCCTTGAGTGGTCTCGGACTTATCGACATCGGAACTCTGCCGCGAGCCGGCTCTTGTGGACCTTGCCCAGAGCGGTGCGCGGCAGGGCCTCGACGACGTGGATCTCCTGCGGCAGCTTGTACGGGGCGAGGCGCCCGGCGAGGAAGGAGACCAGGCCGGCGCGGTCCGGGTCGTCCGCGACGATCCACGCGGCGACGCGCTGCCCGAGCCGGTCGTCGGGCACGCCGACCACCGCCGCCTCCAGCACGGCCGGATGGGCGAGCAGCGCGTCCTCGACCTCGCCCGCGCCGACCCGGTAGCCGCCGCTCTTGATCAGGTCGGTGTCCTTGCGGCCGAGCAGCCGCAGCGATCCGTCCGGCAGCCACTCGCCCAGGTCTCCGGTGCCGAACCAGCCGTCGGCGTCGACCGCGGGGCCGCGCCCCAGGTAGCCGGAGAACAGCCCGCTGCCGCGCACATGGACCTCGCCGCCTACGCCCGGCCCGTCCGTGCCGCCGGTCCCGTCGGTGTCGTCCAGCCGTACCTGCATCCCCGGGACCGGGTGTCCCACCGAGCCCGCCGGCAGGTCCGTGCGCAGGTCCGCCGGGCGCGGGGAGGCGATGACGAGGGTCTCCGTCATGGCGTACCGGTTGAGGATCCGGTGCCCGGAGAGCCGCAGGACGCGCTCCGCGACGGCGCTGGGCAGCCGGTCCGCGCCGGACACCAGCAGCCGGGCCGGACGCAGGTCCGTCAGGTCGGCCGCGCCCAGGGACCCCCACAGGGCCGGCACGCCGAAGTAGATCGTGGCGTGCGGCACGGGGGTGAGGTAGCGGCCGGTGTGCACGAGCGGGGAGCCGATGCGCAGGGGGCCGAGACCGCCGAACACGAGGCCGTGCACATGGGACAGCGGCAGCGCGTGCGTGAGTACGTCGTCCGGGGTCCACTGCCAGAGTGCGGCGAGGGCGTCGAGGCTCGCGGCGATCGCGCGGCGCGGGAGGACGACGCCTTTGGGCGGTCCGGTGGAACCGGAGGTGTACAGGATGAGCGCGGGCGTCCCGTCGGGGGGCGGTTCGGGCGGCAGCGCGTCGCGGCCGGTGAGGTCGGGTTCGTCCAGGACGAGGTCGACCCGGGCGTCACCCAGGACGTGCGCGCGTTCGTGGGCCCCGGCCGTCGGGTGCAGCGGGACCGCGGCGGCCCCGGCCGTCAGGACGCCGGCGACGGCGACGACGGTGGCGACGCTCGGGCGGGCCACCACCGCCACCCTGCGGGCCCCGGCCACGGACCGCGCGAGCGCGCCGACGGCGCCCGTGAGCTCGTCCCCTTCGAGGCGCTGCCCGGCCACGTCGATGCGGGCCCGGCCCTCGCGCAGCGCGGGCAGCAGTCCCGCTGTGCCCGCGCCCGCCATGTCCTCCCCCCGCACGGCCACGGCCTACTCGACGGGGCCGGTGACGAGCGCCGCGACCGCCGCGACGAACTCACCGAAGGTCGGGTTCTCCCAGATGTCGCGCACGCCGCCCAGCTCCACCTGGTACGTCTGCTCGATCGTGGTCATCACGTGCAGCGCCGCCAGCGAATGGCCGCCGAGGGCGAAGAAGTCGTCCTCGTCGGCCACTTCGGGCACCTGCAGGGCCTCGCACCACAGGGGCGCCACGACATCCCGTACGGCCGTCAGGGTCGCCTCCCGCGTACCCGCAGCACCTTGCTCCATCACGCCTCCTCCAAGTCGTCGTCGCCCGGCCGGCCGGGCTCGTGCAGGGTGATCGCGCCGGACGGGCAGCGGTCCGCGGCCGCCCGCACCGCCGGCACCAGGCCGGCCCGGGGTGCGGGGTCGACGAGCAGGACCCGGCCGTCCCGGTCCGACTGGTCGAAGACGGCGGGGACGTGGGCCAGGCACATGCCGGAGCCCACACACCGGTTGCGGTCGACCTCGACGCGCGGTCCGGCCGTTCGGATGTCCGTCTCGCCGAACTCCGTCCTCTCCCCCATCTGCTGCCTCTCTCCGTGTCGTCGCGCCGAATGGTGTGCCGCGCCGCCGCTCATGTGGCCTCCTCCCGCCCGTCGTTCACCAGATGACCGGCAGCCGGTCCACTCCGTGGGCGAGCGCGTGCACCCGGAACGGCACCGTGGCCGCGGGCTCGGCGAGCCGGAGCCCCGGGAAGCGCCCGAACAGGGCCGGATAGCCGACGCCCAGCAGCATGCGGGCGAGGGGCGCGCCCAGGCAGTGGTGGATGCCGTGGCCGAAGCTGACGTGGGCGGTGGGCTCCCGGGTGATGTCGAAGCGGTCCGGTTCGGACAGCAGGGCGGGGTCCCGGTTGGCCATCGGCAGCGAGCACAGGACGTACTCGCCTTCCTTGATCAGCTGCCCGCCGACGGTGACGTCCTCGCGGGCGATGCGGGGGGTCGGTGCGTGCGGCACCGTGAGATGGCGGAGCAGTTCGTCGACCGCGCGGTCCACCGCTCCGGGGTCGTCCCGGACGGCCGCCAGCTGCTCGGGGTGTTCGAGCAGCAGCAGCGTCCCGAGGCCCAGCATGCCGGAGAGGTTGTCGAGGCTGGCCAGCACCAACAGGACGCACACGCCGCGCAGTTCCTTGTCGGTGACGTCGTCGCCGTGCTCGCGCACCAGCATGCCGAGGAAGCCGTCGTCCGGGGCGCGGCGCTGCCGGGCCACCATCGCGGCGATGTACCGGGAGAGGAGTTCGCCCACCGCCGCTCGCCGGCCGCGTCCCTGGCCGGCGGCGAGGAAGCCGTGGGCGCGGCGCAGGAACTCGTCGCGGTCGTCGCGGGGCACCCCGATGAGCTCGCACAGCACGGCGCCGGGTACGGGCAGCGCGAACGCCGGCACCAGGTCGGCGGGCGGGCCGGCCGCCGCCAGCGCGTCGAGGCGTTCACCGACGATCGTGTCGATGCGCGGCCGGAGCCTGCGGATCCTGCGCAGGGTGAACTCCGGGGTGAGGATCTGCCGCAGCCGGGTGTGCTCGGGCGGGTCGTAGTCCATGAGCTGGCCGATCATCGGGTCGGGCCGCACACCGGCGTCACGGCCGGTCACGGTCCTCGACCCGAAGCGGCGCCGGGTGGAGAAGCGCACATGGTCGCCGAGGACCTGCCGGACCTCGGCATAGCCGGTGACCAGCCAGACGGACTTCCCGTCGGTGCCCGGCCCCACCTCGACCCGGGTGACGGGGCCGCGGGCGGCGAGGTCGCGCAGGGCGGCCGCCGGGGCGAACCGGTCCCGGCGCGCGTAGACGAGCTGGGGCTCGGCCGCGCCACGGCCGGCCGCCCGGGGTGCGGCCGGTGTGTTCGCGCCGGGCGTGGCTGCCTGGGACATGGCTCCTCCTGCCAGGTGACGGGCTACCAGGTGACGGGCAGTGTTTCCACGCCGTACGGGGCCTGCGGCCGGAACTGGATCTCCTCCGCGGGGACGGCCAGTTGCAGCGCGGGGAAGCGGCGCAGCACCGCCGGATAGGCGCTGCGCAGTTCCATCCGGACGAGGGACGCGCCGATGCAGTAGTGGATGCCGTGGCCGAGCGCCACGTGGGAGGTGGCGTCCCGGGTGATGTCGAGGCCGTCCGCGGTGCCCTCCGGGGTGCCGCGGTTGGCCGCGATCAGGGAACAGGCCACCCGGTCACCGGCCTTGATCACCTGGCCGCCGAGGGTCACGTCCTCGCGTGCCGTGCGCGGCGTCGCGGTCGGGATCACCGAGAGGTAGCGGATCAGCTCCTCCACCGCGTGGTCGGTCAGCTCCGGCCGGGCGCGGAGCTGTTCGAGCTGGCCCGGGTGTTCCAGGAGGGCGAGGACGCCGAGTCCCAGCATCGCCGCCACGTTCTCGACCCCCGAGCCCATGACGAACGCGCCGAGCCCGACGAGTTCCTCGTCGCTGACGTCCGCGCCGTGCTCGCGCACCACCCTGCCGAGGAGGTCGTCGCCGGGGTCGCGGCGCTTGCGTGCCACGAGCCGGGCCATGTACGCCAGGTAGGCGCCGCCCGCGGTCACCTGCGTGCGCCGGCCGCGGAACGCGGGGCGGCCCACCTTGAGCAGCCGCGCCAGGTCGGCCCGGTCGTCGCGCGGCACACCGAACAGCTCGCACATCACCAGGCCCGGAACGGACCAGGCGACGTGGCGCATGAAGTCGGCGGGCCGCCCGGCCTTCTCCAGGGAGTCCAGGCAGTCCTCGACGATCCGGTCCACGGCGGGTTCGAGGCCCCGCATCCGGCGGACGGTGAACTCGGGGGCGAGCAGTTGCCGCAGCCGGGTGTGCTCGGGCGGGTCGTACTGCACGAGGTTGCCCACCTGGGCGGGCCGCCCGCTGTCGCCGGGCAGCCGGGTGCTGAACCGTTCCGTGTCGCCCAGGACCGCGCGCACCTCGTCGTGCCCGGTGACGAGCCAGCCGGTGCCGGCCGACGGGTCGTCGGAGAGCCGGGTCCGGGTCAGCGGCGCCCGTGCGCTCAGCCGGGTGAGCTCGGGCAGGGGGTCCAGACGGTCACGCCGGTTGTGCATCGAGAGGTCGGTCGGCCGCGCCATGCCCGCATCCCCTCACTCGCCCGCGCCATCGCCGGTGCGCGCCGCCCGGCCCGTCTCCTGCCAGAACATGCCGTCCGCGGACGGCACCAGGCCCCCGCTGAACAGGGGCGCCTCCGGTTCGGCGTCCGCGCCGAGCAGGGCGCGCATCTGGACCTGGCCGCCCTCCTGCATCACCTCGCGCACGACCGACGACTTCATCAGCGGCACCATGCTGTCGTCGGCGTCCCCGGCGAGCGTGCCGACCGCGTCGGCGAACTCCGCGGAGCCCGCCGCGAGCCGCTTGGCGACGACGTCGGCGTCGGTGAGGACCTGGTCGCCCGAGGAGACCCCGCCGATCAGTTCGACGAAGGACTGCAGCTCGGGCCGGTCGGTCCGGGTGACCTTCTTGGCCTGCCAGAAGTAGGAGTCCTCGTCGTGGTGCATCTCGTAGAACGACAGCAGGAACTCGTAGAAGACGCCGTACTCGCGCCGGTAGCGGGCCTCGAACTCCCGCATCGCGCGCGGCTCGTCGACCAGCCCGGCGAGCACGCTGTTGATGGAGCGGGCCGCGAGCAGCGCGCTGTACGTGGCGAGGTGGACGCCGGAGGAGAACACCGGGTCGACGAAGCAGGCGGCGTCGCCGACCAGCACCATGCCGGGGCGGGAGAACGTCGTGTGGTGGTACGAGTAGTCCTTGCGGACGCGCAGTTCGCCGTACGGTCCGCTCGTCACCCGCTGGGCGTCCGCGAGGTACTCGGCGATGAGCGGGCACTCGTCGACCAGCGCCATGAGCGCCTTGTGCCGGTCGCCCTGGATCTTCTCCGCCATCTCGCGGCGTACGACCGCGCCGACGCTGGTGAGGGTGTCGCTGAGGGGGATGTACCAGAACCAGCCGCTCGGGAAGGCGACGGACAGGATGTTGCCGGAGTTGGGTTCGGGCAGCCGCTTGCCGCCCTCGAAGTAGCCGTACAGGGCGAGGCTGCGGAAGAACTCCGAGTACTCGCGGGTGCCGCCCACCCGCTGGTACACGCGGCTCTTGTTGCCGGAGGCGTCGACGACGAACCGGGCGAGCGCCCGGCGTTCGGCTCCGTCGGCGTCGGTGTACCGCACCCCGCGGACCCGCTCGTCGCCGTCGACGACATCGACGACGGCGCAGCCCTCGCGGACGTCGGCGCCCACGCGGCGGGCGTTGTTCAGCAGGATCTCGTCGAAGCGGGCGCGCTCCACCTGGTACGCGTAGGACGTCGGCCCGGACATGCGCGGGGAGACGGAGAAGGAGAAGGTCCACGGCTCCGGGTTGGCGCCCCAGCGGAAGGTGCCGCCGCGCTTGCGCGGGAAGCCCGCCTTCGCCAGCTCCTCCGCTACCCCGGTCATCCGGCACACGCCGTGCACGGTGGACGGCAGCAGCGACTCACCGATCTGGTGGCGGGGGAAGAACTCCTTCTCCAGGACCAGCACCCGGTGTCCCTGCATGGCCACCAGCGCGGCCAGGGTCGATCCGGCAGGTCCTCCGCCGACGACCACCACGTCGAATTCCTCGGATTCCGGCAAGGTCATCCCCCTTCAGCTTTGTTGGCTTTTTCCCGCACCGGGGATTCACCCCTCCCGGCCGTGGAATTCCGACTGCTTGTGCGAGTCTCGTAATGACGGTGTCCGACCGTCAAGCGTGTCCATTTCCGGTGGGACGGCCCGACGGTGGGACCGTTCGACGAGCGAAATCAGCGGCCCGGTGAGGAACGTGGTCACCAGCGCCATCAGCACGAGAATGGTGAAGAGTTCCCGGCCGATGATCCCGGCGTCCAGTGCGACATTGAGGACGATCAGTTCCGTCAGGCCGCGGGTGTTCACCAGGGCGGCGACGAGCGTCGACGCGTGCCGGTCCATGCCGCTGATCCGTGCCGCGCCGTAGGCGGGCAGGACCTTGCCGAGGACGGCCACGGCGAGGACGAGGGCCAGCAGGGCGCCGCCGTCGCCGTCGACGGAGCCGATGTTGAAGGACAGGCCCGTCGTGACGAAGAACAGCGGCAGCAGCAGGCCGGCGCTCTCCTCCATGGGCCGGAGCACGTCGGCGTCGGGCACGCCGTCCCTGCGGGGCATCGCGATGCCGGCGAGCAGGCCGCCGAAGACGGCGTGCAGGCCGAGTTCCGCGGTGGCCCAGCCGCTGCCGAGAGCGAGTGCCAGGGCGAGCGTGCGCTGGTTGGCCCGCAGCGTGCCCGACCGTTCCAGCCACCGCGCCAGCAGCGGCCGTACGACGAGGAAGAGCGCCGCCACGAACACCGCGCTCAGCAGCAGCGTCATCGGCCAGGCGAGCCGCGTCGCGTGGCCGGTGCCGACCAGTGCGACGGCGAGCACGAGCCACGCCACCACGTCCATGAGTCCCGCGGCCGCGGTGGCCACGCTGCCCGCCGGGGTGCCCGCCAGGCCGCGCTCACGCACGATGGCGGCCAGCACGGGCAGCGCGGTGACGGACAGGGCGACCGCCATGAACAGCACGAACGACCGGCCGGCCGCGTCGTCCGGCCGGACCGCGGCGAAGAGCCCCGGAAAGCCTCCCGCCAGCCCGGCCCCGAGGCCCGCCGGGACCAGGAACGCGCACAGCGCCACCGTCGCCGAGGCTCTGCCGCCCCGGCGCAGCTGCCGTGGGTCCATCTCGTACCCCACCACGAACATGAAGAGCACGATGGCGACCTGGGACAGGACGGTGAGGTACGGCAGGACGTCCGGCGGGAAGAGACGGTCGGTCAGGTCGCCGGGCAGCCGCCCGAGCAGGGTGGGCCCGAGGGCGATCCCGGCGACGATCTGCCCGATGACCACGGGCTGCCCCAGGCGGCGTGCCAGGCCGCCGAGGAGCCGCGAGGCGACGACGATGAGAGCGACGTCGCCGATGGCGACGGCCGCGATGGACTCGGTGTCCATCCGCCTCAGCGCATTTCCTCGACCAGGCTCTTGGGCCGCATGTCGGTCCAGTTCTCCTCGATGAACTCAAGGCATTCCCGGCGGCCGGCCTCGCCGTGGGCGACGGTCCAGCCCTCGGGTATTTCCGCGAAATTCGGCCAGAGCGAGTACTGGTTCTCGTCGTTCACCAGGACGACGAATGTGCCGTTCTCGTTGTCGAAGGGATTCGTCATTTCATGAGTCCTTCCTGAGTTTCTCCGTGACGACGCGCACGATCTGCGCCAAGGGCGCGGGCTGCAGCATGTCGTAGTGGTTGACGGCGATCTCGTGCGACTCGATCCGTCCGCCGACGAAGGGCCGCCAGGCGGCGGCCGCGTCCGTCACCGGCAGGTCCTCGGGGCGGTCCTCGGTGGCGACGAAGAGCAGCAGGTCACCGCCGTAGGTCCGCGGGGTGTGCTCGGGCGTGAAGCCGGCCATGTTCCGCAGCACCTTCTCCAGGTTGGCCAGGGACTGCTCGCTCAGGCCGGTCGAGCGGTACAGGTCGGCGATGCCGCCCTCGTCCTGCCGGAGCACGGCGTAGCCGTCCTCGGGTCCGCCCTTCTCGCCGCGCATCCGCGAGCGGGCGGAGCTGCTGGGATAGGCGTCGAGCAGGGCCAGCAGCGCCACCTCTTCGCCCAGTTCCTCCAGCCGGGCGGCCACGGCCTGGGCGAGGGTGCCGCCGATGGACCAGCCGAGCAGCTGGTAGGGGCCGGTGGGCTGTGCGGCACGGATCTCGTCCGCGTAGTCGGCGGCCATCTCCTCGATGCTGCCGGGCAGCGACTCGGGGCGGGCGAGGCCGCGGGCCTGGATGCCGTACACCGGCACGTCCCCCGGGAGGTACGGCAGGAGCGCGGCGTATCCCCAGCTGAGCCCCATGCCGGGGTGGATGCAGAACAGGGGCGGGCGGCTGCCCTCGGGGCGCAGCGGCAGCACCACGTTCAGGTCGCCGCGTCCCGTGCCGGGGCCCCGGCCCGCCCGTCCGCGACGCGTGCCGGGTTCGGCACCGGCCCGCACGGTGAGCCCACCCGTCGCGTCCCACCGCGCCCGGTGCCCGGTACGGAACATCCGCTCCCCCGGCGCCCCGAAGGGACTGGCGACGAACCGCTCACCGGTCAGCCCCGGCCGGCCGAGGTAGCCACGGGCGAGTGATGCACCCGCGAGGTACAGGTCACCGAGGGCGCCGGGGGGCACCGGGCGCAGGAAGTCGTCCAGCACGTAGGCACGGGTGTTGGCCACCTGACGTCCCGCGGGGGCCTTTCCACCGGACACGGGGGAAGACTGCTCGCCGGTCGCGGGAGAGGGCTGCCCACCAGTTGTGGGGGAAGGCTGCCCACCGGTCGCGGGGGAAGGCTGCCCACCGGTCGCGGGGGAAGGCTGCCCACCGGTCGCGGGAGAGAGCTGCCCACCAGTTGTGGGGGAAGGCTGCCCACCGGTCGCGGGAGATGGCTGCTCGCCGCTCACGACGAAGGGGTTGTCGCCGGGCGCGACGGAAGCCTCCAAGCCGCTCACGGAGGAGGGCTGGTCGCCTGGCACGACGGAAAGCTCCTCGCCGGGTGCAACCGAAGTCCCCCCGCCAGGCACGCCGGGAAGGTCCTCGCCCAGCGCAACCGAAGTCCCCCCGCCGGGCACGGCCGAAAGCTCCTCACCCAGCGCAACCGAAGAGTCCTCGCCGGACACGACGGAAAGCTCCTCACCCAGCGCAACCGAAGTCCCCCCGCCAGGCACGACGGAAAGCTCCTCACCCAGCGCAACCGAAGTCCCCCCGCCAGGCACGACGGAAAGCTCCTCACCCAGCGCAACCGAAGACTCCTCGCCGGACACGACGGAAAGCTCCTCACCCAGCGCAACCGAAGTCCCCCCGCCAGGCACGACGGAAAGCTCCTCACCCAGCGCAGCCGAAGACTCCTCGCCGGGCGCGACGGAAAGCTCCTCGCCGGTCGTGGACGTTTCGGGGTCGCCGTCGTGTTCCAGCCACAGGCCGCCCAGTTCCGCGGCGGTCTGGCCGGTGCCGGGCGGTGTCGTCCGTGCCGTGCCCAGGGTCACCTGGCCTCCCGAGCACAGCGTCGCGAGCAGCGGTGTCACGAGGTCGGCGGCCGGGGCGCGGCTGTCCAGCCGCAGCAGGTCCGCGGCCGGTGCGGTCCGCGCTCGGTGCGTCAGTTGGTTGACCAGGGCGCGGTGGGAGACGACCGCCGCGGCGCCGGGGTGTGTGGCACTGTCCAGCACCATGGCGGGGTGGTCCGGGCGCAGGAGCCGTTCGGTGCCGTTCGGGTCCGTCCGACTCCCTTGGTGGGAGAGGGAGTCGGGCTCGTTCGACGGCGGCCGGTCCTCGTCCGTCCCGTCCGTCACCGGGTCGTCCATGAGGACGACGGGGACGCCCGCGTCCTCCGGTACGGGTCCGGCGGCGTCGCACAGCAGGGCGGCGGGCCGGTCGTGGTCGTCGCCCTCCCAGGGCCGGGACGGGTCGGCGAAGCGGCAGGCGGCCCCCGACTTCAGGACCCCGAGCAGCGCGATCACCAGCATGAGGGTGGGCGGTATCGCCACGACGACGACGCGCTCGGGTCCCGCTCCGGCCGCCACCAGACGCGCGGCCACCTCGTCGGAGAGGGCGTCCAGCGTCTCGTACGTCATGGACGCCTCGTACATGCCGGGGATCCGCTGGTCGAGGACGGCCAGGGCGGCCGGGGTGCGTGCGGCCTGCGCGGTGAACAGCTCCACCGCGGTGGTCTCGGGGAGCGGCGCCGCGGTCGCGTTGCCGAGGTCCAGCGCACGCCGGCGCTCGTCCTCGTCGAGGAAGACGTCCAGCCCGCTCAGCCGCACCTGCGGGTCGGCGGCGGCCTGTTCCAGGACGCGGGTCAGTCGGTGGGCGAGAGCCGCGACGGTGGATTCGTCGAACAGGTCTGCCGCGTAGCGGACCTGGCCGTCGATGCCGCCGAAGTCGCCGTCGGCCAGATAGCGTTCCGCGAGGTCGAGCGAGAGGTCGGTCTCGATGGCCCGGGGTCCCGTCTCCAGGCGGACGGTGCGCAGACCCGGCAGCTCCCAGGGGTCCCAGGCGTCGGCGATGTCGTCCCGGACGTCGAGCATGACCTGGAAGACCGGGTGGCGGGCCAGCGAGGGCGGCAGGCCGAGGACGTCGACCAGCCGCTCGAAGGGCACGTCCCGGTGCGCGGCCGCCTCCTGGTACGTCTCCCGGGCCCGGGCGAGCAGATCCGTGAAGGTGGGGTCGCCCGAGGCGTCGCCGCGCAGGGCGAGGGGGCCGGCGAAGGGGCCGACCACCCCTTCGAGGGCCGGGTCGTCGCGGCGCGGGATCAGCGTGCCGACGGTGATGTCGTCGCCGGCGCCGAGCCGGGCGAGCAGGGCCACGAGCGCGGCGTGCAGCACGGTGAACGGCGTCGCGCCTGCGGATTCGGCGAGGTCGGCGAGGCGGGCGTGCAGGTCGGCGTCGAGGCTCAGCGGGACGGCGCCCGTGCGGTGGGAGGCGACCTGCGGGCGCGGCCGGTCGGCGGGCAGCGCCAGTTCGGCGTCGATGCCGGCGAGGGTGTTCTTCCAGTAGTCGAGCTGGTCGCCGGCCAGGCTTTCCCTGGCCTGCTCGCCCTGGAGCAGTTCCCGTTCCCAGCGGGCGTGGTCGGCGAACTGGGCGGGCAGCGGGGCCCGTTCGGGCACGCGGCCCTCGCGGCGGGCGGTGTAGGCGGTGGCCAGGTCGCGCAGCAGGACCTCCACCGAGGCCTCGTCGGCCGCGATCCGGTGCACGACGAGGAGCAGCACATGGTCGGTGTCCGAGAGGGCGAACAGGTGCCGGGTCCAGGGGATGTGGCGGGAGAGGTCGAAGGGGCGGCGCGTGCGTTCGGCGAGGACTGCGGCCAACTCCTTCTCGTCGACCGGTTCCTCGGCCAGAGAGTCGGTGGGCAGGGCTTCTTCGACGGTGAGGATGCGCTGGTGCAGGTCTGTGCCGCGGGTGCCGGGGAAGACCGTGCGCAGGACGGCGTGGCGGGCGGCGAGGTCGGTCAGGGACGAGCGCAGCGCCTGCTTGTCGAGGTCGCCGGTGAGCCGTAGGGCCACCGGGATGCGGTCCACGCCCGCCTCGTCGTCGAGCGCGGACGTCAGCCAGGTCTGCAGCTGGCCTGCGGTGACGGGCACGTTCGTGCCGTCCGCCCCGTCGGCGTCGGGTCCCGCGGCGCCGAGGACGGGGCGGGCGCGGGTGGCGAGGAGGCGGGCGACCCCGGCGGGAGTGGGCGAGCCGAAGAACTGCCGGATGGGCAGTTCGGCGTCGAACTCCTCACGGATCCGGCCGGCGAGCCGCATGGCGAGGCCGGAGTCCCCGCCCAGCTCGAAGAAGTTGTCGTCGGAACCCACGCGTTCCAGGTCGAGCACCTCGGCGAAGAGGCGGCACAGCCGCTCCTCGGCCGCCGTGCGCGGCCCGCGTCCGGTGACGCGGGCGGCGAAGTCCGGGGCGGGCAGCGCCTTGTGGTCGACCTTGCCGTTGCGGGTCACCGGAAGGGCGCCCAGGGCGAGGACGGCGGCCGGAACCATGTAGTCGGGCAGGCGCCGGGCGACGTACTCCCGTATCGCGTCGGGGTCCACGGCCTCCGCGGCGGCCGGGACGACGTAGCCGACGAGGCGCCGGCCGCCGGGACCGTCGTCGCGGGCGACGGCCACGGCCTGGGCGACGGACGGGTGGGCGGTCAGGGCGGCCTCGACCTCGCCGAGTTCCACGCGGAAGCCGCGGATCTTCACCTGCGCGTCCGCGCGGCCGGCGAACTCCAGCTCGCCGTCGTCCGTCCAGCGGGCCAGGTCGCCCGTACGGTACATCCGTTCGCCGGGCAGGAACGGGCACGCCACGAACCGCTCAGCGGTCCGCCCGGGGGCGGCCCAGTAGCCGTGGGCCAGGGCCGCGCCCGCCAGGTACAGCTCACCGGTCGCCCCGGGCGGCACCGGCTGGAGGAAGGCGTCGAGCACGTACGCCCGGCGGCCGGGCAGCGGACGGCCCACCGGCAGCACGGCGAGGTCCTCGTCCCCGGGCCGCACGGGGTGCCAGGTGAAGCACAGGGTGGTCTCCGTGGGCCCGTACAGATGCCGTACGGCCACCTCGGGGCACTCGGCGCGCACCCGCGCCACGGCGTCGACGGGCACCACGTCACCGCCGGTCAGGACTTCCCGCAGCCCGGTGAAGCACTGGGGTGTCTCAGCGGCGAGCACCCGGAAGGTGCCCGCGGTGAGGTGCAGCGTCGTGACGCCGTCGGCCACATACCGGCGCACCTCCCGGGCGTCGACCACACCGGGCCCGGCGACGACGACGCGGGCGCCCACGGTGAGCGGCACCCACGCCTCGAACAGGAAGGCGTCGAAGGCGTGCGGGGCGTGCAGCAGCACCGCGTCGTCCGGCCCGAGCCGCCAGCCGGGTTCACCGACCAGCGCGGCCACACTCCCGTGCGGGACCGCGACACCCTTGGGCTCCCCGGTCGAGCCGGAGGTGTACATCACGTACGCCACGTCGTGCGCGGTGACGGGGAGGACGGCCGGGGCGGCCCCGTGCGCGGGCACGCCCTCCCGCACCGCCGACTCGGCCTCATGCGCAAGCACGCCATCGCGCACGGCCGACGCGGCCCCGCGCGCGAGCACACGCTCCTGCACCGCCGGGTCGTCGAGCGCCACGACACCCGTCGCGCTCTCCGGCACCACCGCGCGGGTCGCGTCCGTGCACAGCACCGCCGAGGCGCCGCAGTCCGCGAGGACCGCCGCCACCCGCTCCGCGGGGTTCCCGGGGTCCACCGGTACCTGGACGGCCCCGGCCCGCCACAGGGCCAGCAGTGCCACCACGACGTCCGCGGACCGTTCGAGCACCACCGCGACGCGGTCGCCCCGGGCCACGCCCGCGTCCGCCAGGCAGGCCGCGAGCCGTCCTGCGGCGGCCCACAACTCGCCGTAGGTGAGGGTCTGTTCCCCGGCCACGAGGGCGACGGTGTCCGGGGCGGCGGCGACGCGCTCGGCGATCAGTTCGGGCACCGTGCGGGCCGGTGTGGTGCCGGGCTCGGCGCTTGCGTCGGGGAGCGCCGGTGGGGTGACGCGGATGCGGCCCACCGGTACGGCCGGGTCGGCCACCAACTGCTCCAGGATCCCGGTCAGGGAGGTGAGGAGGGACTCGGCGGCGGCTCGGTCGAACAGGTCGGGCCGGTACTCGAGCCTGAACCGGGTGCGCTCGCCCGGGGCGACCACGAGGGTCAGCGGGTAGTGCGCTGCCTCGCGGGCGAAGCCCTCGGGCCGGATCACCGGGGTGTCGGACGCGGTGGCGGTCCGGCCCGCGCGGCCGGCGGACTGCCGGGGGAAGTTCTCGTAGATCACGAGCGTGTCGAACATCGCGCCCGGACCGGCGAGTTGCTGCACCGCCGGCAGGCCGAGGTGCTGGTGGCTCATCAGTGCGGACTGCCGCTTCTGCAGGTCCCGCAGCAGATCGGCGGCCGGCCGGTCGCCGTCGAGCCGCACCCGCACCGGCAGGGTGTTGATGAGCAGCCCGACCATCGTCTCCACGCCGGGCAGCTCCGCGGGACGCCCGGCCGCCGTGGCGCCGAACACGACGTCCGTGCGCCCGGCCAGGCGGGCGAGGATCAGCGCCCAGGCGCCCTGGACCACGGTGTTGACGGTCAGTTCGCGGGTGCGGGCCAGCTCGGTCAACGCGCGGCCGAGCGGGTCGGGCAGGTCGCGGTCGACGTGGTCGGGGAAGACGGGCTGGCGGTCGGGGGCGGCCGGTGCGACCAGGGTCGGCTCGTCGGCCCCGGCCAGCTCCTCCCGCCATGCGGTCCGTGCCGCTTCCTTGTCCTGCTTGCCCAGCCACAGCAGGTAGTCCCGGTACGACGTCGTACGGGGCAGCAGCGAGGCGTCGCCCCCGTTCGCGTACAGGGCGGCGAGCTCGCCGATCAGCACGGGTGCGGACCAGCCGTCCATGAGGATGTGGTGGCTGGTGATCACCAGGCGGTGGCGGTGCTCGGCGAGCCGGACGAGCAGGACCCGCAGCAGCGGTGCGGCCGCCAGGTCGAAGCGCTCGGCGCGCTCACGCTCGGCGAGGCGCTCCGCGGCGGCGCCGGCCTCGGGCTCGGGCAGGTGCGAGACGTCCTCGGTGCGCCAGGGCAGGGTCACGGTGCGCGCGATGACCTGCACCATCTGCGCTCCGCTGACCTGCCGGAAGCAGGCGCGCAACGCGGCGTGCCGGTCCAGCAGCGCCGTCCAGGACGCGCGAAGGCGTGCTTCGTCCAGAGGACCGTCGACGGCGAGAGCCGACTGCACGGTGTAGACGTCGGGCCCCTGGTCGTCGAAGGCGGCGTGGAAGAGCAGGCCTTCCTGCAGCGGCGACAGCGGCCACACGTCCTCGACTGCGGATCGGGTCATCGCTTCTCTCCTCGGCAGGGCGGGGGTACTGGTCCAGGGCCAGGCCTTCGGCCGGCTACGGCTGGTCGTCGGCGAATCCGGCTTCGAGTTCCTCGATCTGGCTCTGTGCCAGGTCCAGGAGGGGGAAGTCGGACGGGGTGTGCCCACCGGCGGCGGGGCCGGCGGTGTGGGCGGCAAGACCGCGGAGCATGTCCAGCCAGGTCTGCCCGAGCCGTCGGGCGGCGGCGTCGTCGAGCACGCCGGAGGGCCAGCCGAGGGACAGGGTGAGCTCGGGTCCGTCAGCAGTGTCCACCACGACGGCGCCGGCCTCCAGCGTGTGCGTGGACGGCATGTCCGGGTCGGCGCCGCCGCCGATCTCTCCGGTCAACTGCCAGTCCGTGGACAGCCCTTGGCGGTTTCCCGCGGTGAAGCGGCCGAGGTAGTTGAAGCCGATCTGGGGTGCCGGCAGGGCGGCCAGGGACGGTCCGGTGTCCGGGTTGAGGTGTCGCAGCAGTCCGTGGCCGAGCCCGTCGCCGGGCACGGTCCGCGCCTGCTCCTTCACCGCCTTGAGCAGGGATCCGCCGGCCGGGCCTCCGGTGCGGGCGTCGTCCAGGTCGATGCCGCCGATGTCGAGGCGCACCGGGTGGGTACGGGTGAACCAGCCCACCGTGCGGGACAGGTCGACGCCGTCGACCGGTTCCCGGCCGTGGCCCTCGACGTCGACCAGCAGGAGGCGGTCGCCGTCCGCCCGGCCGGATGCCACGGCCGCCGCGAGTCCGGCGAGCAGCACCTCGTGCACACCGCAGTGGAACAGGACGGGTGTGGTGGCGGTCAGGGTGGCCGCCTCCGGGGCGGGCACCGTCCACGAGGCGTGGTGCACGGTGGCCCCCGTGTCGACCGCCGGGTCCAGAGCGCGCTCACCGATGAGCGGTTCGGCGACGTCGAGGAGCCGCGTCCACTGCGGCAGTTCAGCGGTCCGGGCGGGGGTGACGGCCTGCTCGGCCAGCAGGGTCGCCCAGCGCCGGAACGAGGTGACCGCCGGGTCGAGCACGGGCTCCCCTCCGGCCGCGGCGGTCCGACAGGCCTGGGCGAGGTCGGGGACGAGCACCCGCCAGGACACCCCGTCGACGGCGAGGTGGTGGACGGCGAGCACGACACGTCCGCTCCGCCCGGGCCCGGCTTCCAGCCACACCGCCTGGAGCATCACGCCGACGGCGGGATCGAGCCGCCCCACGGCCTCGCGTGCCGCGCGGGCCGCGAGCGCGTCGAGGCCGTCCGTCGCCGCGTCCCGTGCGTCGACCCGGACGACGAGGGCCTCCGGGTCCACGGACCCGGCCTCGCCGACCACGAGCCGGCCGCCCTCGGCGACCCGGGCCCGCAGCATGGCGTGTGTGGTCAGCAGGGCTCCGGTACCGGCCACGAGGACCTCGTGGGTGAGGTCCGGCGGGGCCCCGAGGACCACCCATTGGGCGAACCGGGGGCTGACGACGCGCTCGCCGAGTTCCCGCATGACCGGGGTCCACGGCACCTCGCCGACGGCGACGTCCTCGGCGTCGGATCCGGCCGGGCCGGTCGCGTCGGCGACGACGGCGAGGCGTTCGGGGGTCTTCTCCTCGAAGACCTGCCGTGGTGTCACCCCCAGTCCGGCCTGCCGGGCGCGGGAGGACAGCTGCATCGACGAGATGGAGTCGCCGCCCAGCTCGAAGAAGCTGTCGTCGGCCCCGACCCGGTCCAGGCCGAGGACATCGGCGAACAGTTCGCACAGGATCGTCTCGGCGGGCGTACGCGGCTCGCGTCCCCGTGCCCGTCCGGCGTAGTCCGGGGCGGGCAGCGCGGCGCGGTCGAGCTTCCCGTTCGCGGTGCGGGGCAGGTCGCCGAGCGGCACGAAGGCGGTCGGCAGCATGTACTCCGGCAGCCGCGCTGCGGCGAAGTCCCGCACCTCGGTGGCAAGTTCATCGGTCCAGGGCACGCTCCGGCCGGTGCCGCCCGGCTGGGAACTCTGCCCGGTGCCGCCCGGCTCGGCGCCGGGAGCCCCGCCTTCCGCGCCGGGCGCCCGCGTGACGACGTAGGCGACGAGACGCTGGTCGCCCGGGCGGTCCGCGCGGGCCACCACCACCGCCTGCGCGACGGCGGGGTGCGCGGTCAGGGCGCTCTCCACCTCCGCGGGTTCGATGCGGTGGCCGCGCACCTTCACCTGGCCGTCCGCGCGCCCCACGAAGACCAGCTCACCGGTGTCGGTCCAGCGGACGAGGTCCCCGGTGCGGTACATGCGCGCGCCCGGTGCGAAGGGGCAGGCGACGAAGCGCTCCGCGGTCGGTCCGGGACGCCCGCCGTACCCGCGGGCCAGTCCCGGGCCCGCGACGTACAGTTCGCCGACCGCTCCCGGGGGCAGCGGCTGGAGGAAGGCGTCCAGGACGTAGACGCGTACGTTCGCCGGGGGGCCGCCGATGGGGACGGTGGCGGCGCCGGGGGTGAGCGGTCGGCTCATCGCCGCGCACACGGTCACCTCCGTGGGGCCGTACGCGTTCACCATCCGCCGGTCGGCGGCCCACCGGTCCACGAGTGCCGGCGGGCAGGGCTCGCCGGCCACCACCAGCGTCCTGAGGGAGGCGGGCAGGCGCTCCTCGGTGGCGAGCACGCTGGGCGGCACGGTGACGTGGGTGGCGCCCCACTCCCGCACGGCCTCGGCGAGCGTCACGTGCGGTGGCAGTCCGTCCTGGTCCGGCACCACGAGCGCGGCGCCGGACAGCAGGGTCATGCACAGTTCGGACACGGCGGCGTCGAAGCTCGGCGAAGCGAACTGCAGGACCCGTGCGTCCGGTCGCACCGCGAACCGCTCGATCTGCGCCCGGGCGAGGTGGGCGAGTCCGGTGTGGGTGACGACCACGCCCTTCGGTGTGCCGGTCGACCCGGAGGTGTAGATCACGTACGCGGCGTTCTCCGGGCGCAGGGCCGCGCGCCGCTCCCCGTCGTCGAGGGGACCGCCCGCCCGGCGGGCCACGCCCGCGGTGACGTCCGGGTCGTCGAGGACGACGATCCGTCCCCGGAACCCGTCGGGCACCGCGGCCCGGGTCCGCCGGGTGCACACCACGGCCGCGGGGTCGGCGTCCCGCAGCAGGAACGCCACCCGGTCCGCGGGGTGCCCGGCATCCACCGGGACGAAGGCCCCGCCCGCCATGGACACGGCGAGCACGGACACGACCATCGTCTCCGAGCGGGGCACCAGCACCGCGACGCGGACCTCCGGCCCCACGCCCGCGTCGACGAGGTAGCGGGCCAGACGGCCGGCGGCCGTCTCCAGCTGCGTGTACGTCAGGGTCCGGTGGCCGGCATCGCGGTCACCCGTAGTGCCCGGCGCGGCCGTCACGGCAGCGGCGGCCGCCTCGCCGTCGCGCGACACCAACGCCACCGCGTCCGGGGAGCGCCGTACCTGACGCCGGAACAGGTCCGGCAGCGGGGCGGCCTCGACCGGCTCTCGCGTGCCGCTCCACGTGTCCACCACCAGCGCGCGCCGGGCCGGGCCCAGCACGCCGACCTGCGCGACAGGGGCCTGCGGATCCGCCGTCAGCTGTTCGAGGACGTGACCGAGCGAGGCGGTCACCTGCTCCGCCCAGTCGGGTCCGAACACCTCGGGCCGGTAGATGAGTTCGCCGTGCAGCCGGTCCCCGGGCACCGCGATCAGGGTGAGCGGATAGTGGCCGGTGTCCTCCGGCCTGCCTCCTGGGCGGATGACCAGGGTGTCGGGCGAGGGCTCGGCCAGGCGGGGGCGGGGATAGTTCTCGTACACGAAGAGCGCGTCGAAGACCGCGCCCGGACCGGCGAGCTGCCTGATCTCGGGCATCCCGATGTGCTGGTGCGCCATCAGCGCGACCTGCCGCCGCTGGAGGTCCTGGAGGAGTTCGGCGACCGGCCGGTCACCGCCCAGCCGCACCCGCACCGGCAGCGTGTTGATGAAGAGCCCGATCATGGACTCCACGCGCGGCAGCTCGGCCGGCCGTCCCGCGACCGTCGCACCGAACACCACGTCGGTCCTACCGGCGAGCCGGGCGAGGAGCAGGGCCCAGGCGCCCTGCACCACGGTGTTCACGGTCAGCCCGCGATCACGCGCCAACTCGGCCACCGCGGCGGTGAGTTCCTCCGTGAACTCGAAGGCCACCCGGGCCGGAACCGTGGGCACCCTGCCCTGTTCCTCCGGTGCGACGAGCGTCGGTCCGTCCGCGCCCGCGAACTCGGCCCGCCAGGCCTCCCGTGCCGCTTCCTTGTCCTGTGTGCCGAGCCAGGCCAGGTACTCCCGGTACGACGTCGCCGGGGGCAGCGCCCTGGCGTCACCGCCCGCCGCGTAGATCGCGGACACCTCGCCGATGAGGACGGGCAGGGACCAGCCGTCGGTGACGATGTGGTGGCTGGTGACGATCTGGACGTGGCGCCGCTCGCCGAGCCGGACGAGGGTCAGGCGCAGCAGCGGGGCCTGTGTCACGTCGAGGCGGCGCGACCGCTCGTCCTGCACGAGCCGGTCGAGCCCGGCCCGCTCCTCGGCCTCGGACAGTCCCGTCAAGTCGGCTTCGTGCCACGGGAGTTGCACATCCCGGGCGACGACCTGGACGGCCCCGCCGGAGTCCTGCTGGTGGAAGCTCGCCCGCAGGACCGGGTGCCGGTGCAGCAGGGCGCGCCACGAGGCCCGCAGCCGCTCCACGTCCAGGGGCCCGTCCAGAGCCAGGATGCGCTGCCCTTCGTAGAGGTCGGGGCCCTGGTCGTCGTATGCCGCGTGGAACAGCAGCCCCTGCTGCAGCGGTGACAGCGGCCAGACGTCCACCAGGCCGGGCACCCGGGCTTCCAGGTCCTCCACGCTCCGCTGGGTCAGGGCGAGGAGGGGGAAGTCGGAGGGGGTGTGCCCGCCGACGGCCGTCTCACCGGCAGATGTCTCGCCGGCCGCCGTGCCGCCGAGCGGCGCGCTCGGTGAGACGTGGGTGGCGAGACCGACGAGGGTCTCCCGCCAGATCCGGCCCAGCCCCTCCGCCGCCGTCTCGTCCAGGAGCGCCGCCGGCCAGCTGAGCGTGATGGTCAACTCGGGTCCGTCGGCGCGGTCCTGGACGGTCGCGGCCGCTTCCAGGGGGTGCAGGGCGGGCATGTCCGGGCCGGCGGAGCCGCCGATCGCGGTCTGTCCGCTCAGCTGCCAGGGCGTCACCTCCTCGGTGGAGGTCCCCGTGGTGAAGCGGCCCAGGTAGTTGAAGCCGATCTGCGCGGCGGGGAGTGCGGACAGAGTGGTGCTCGTCCGCGGGTTGAGGTACCGCAGCAGCCCATAGCCCAGGCCGCCGTCACCGCCGGGCACCGACCGCACCTGCTCCTTGACCGCCTTCAGCAGGGCACCGGCCGCCGCACCGCCCTCCAGGACCTCGTCCAGGTCCACGCCGGTGGCATCCAGGCGCAGCGGGTGGCTGCTGGTGAACCAGCCGACCGTGCGCGACAGATCCGTACCGGCAAGAGGCTCACGGCCGTGTCCCTCCACGTCCACGAGCACCCCGCCCGCGATCTCCGGCCGCCAGCGTGCCACCGCACCCGCCAGCGCGGCGAGCAGCACCTCGTGCACACCACAGTGGAAGAGTGCCGGCGCCGTGTTCACCAGCTGGGCGGCGGCCCGTGCCGGGAGCGTCCAGGACCGTTGCGTCATGGTGGCCGCGGTGTCGATCGACGGGTCCAACGGCCGCTTGCCGAGGGCCACTTCGGGGACGCGCATCAGCTCGGCCCAGGCGTCCGGTTCCCCGGTCAGCGCCGGATCACCCGCCCGTTCCGCGAGCAGCCCGGCCCAGCCCCGGAACGACGTGGCCACGGGGTCGAGTTCAGGTGTCCGGCCTGCGGCGACGGCCTCGCAGGCGGCCTGCAGATCCGGCAGCAGGATCCGCCACGACACCCCGTCCACCACCAGGTGATGCACGACCAGCGCCAACCGGCCCATCCGCTCCGGACCGGCGTCCACCCACACCGCCTGCACCATCACACCGGCCGACGGATCCAGCCGCCGCACCGCCTCACGCGCCACCCGGCCCGCAACCTCGTCCAGCTCACCCGCCGCCGCATCCAGGGCATCCACCCGCACGACCAGCGCCCGCACGTCCACCGAACCGGGCTCACCGACCACCAAGGTGGACTGCTCCCCCACCCGCGCCCGCAACACCGCATGCGCATCCAGTACGGCGCCCAGACCGGCGGCCAGCACCTCCACCCCGAGCCCGGGCGGCGCACCCACCACCGCCCACTGCGCAAACTCGGGAGAAACCGCATGCTCCCCCAGCGTCCGCATCACCGGCGTCCACGGCACCACACCCACACCCGCGTCGGACTCGACCGCGTCCGCGTCGTCGTCGGCCGTCCCTGCCAGTGCCGCAAGGCCTGCCGGGGTCGCCTGGGCGAAGACGTCCTGCACCTTCAGCACCAGACCCGCGCGCCGGGCGCGTGCCACCAGCTGCATCGACATGATCGAGTCGCCGCCCAGCTCGAAGAAGCTGTCGTCGACCCCGACCCGCTCCAACCCCAGCAACTCCGCGAACACCCCGCACAGGACCGCCTCCGCCTCCGTCTGCGGCTCGCGTCCGGGTGCCTTCCCGGCGGCTTCGGGGGCGGGCAGGGCCGCGCGGTCGAGCTTCCCGTTCCTTGTCACCGGGAAGGCGTCGAGCGCGAGGACGGCGGTGGGGACCATGTAGTCCGGCAGCCGTGTGGCGACGTGCGCGCGCACCTGGTCGGGGTCAACGGCGTTCGGGCCGTCGGGGATGACGTATCCGGTCAGGCGGAGCTCTCCCGTGTGATCGCTCCGCGCCGTCACCACGGCCTGGGTCACCGTCGGATGCGCGGCGAGGGCCGCCTCCACCTCGCCCAACTCCACCCGGAACCCGCGGATCTTCACCTGCGCGTCCGCACGGCCGACGAACTCCAGCGTCCCGTCATCGGTCCACCGGACCAGGTCGCCCGTCCGGTACATCCGCTCGCCCGGCACGAACGGACACGCCACGAACCGCTCCGCCGACAGACCCGGCTGCGCCCAGTACCCGAGAGCCAGCCCCTCACCGCCTGCGTAGAGCTCGCCGGTCACGCCCGTCGGCACCGGCTGGAGGAAGGGGTCCAGCACATAGGTACGACGGCCCGGCATGGGCCCGCCGATGGGCAGCGCGGAGAGCGGCGGCTCGTCGGGGCGCACCTGGTGCCAGGTCACGCACATGGTCACCTCGGTCGGGCCGTAGCAGTTGCGGACCGCCACCTCCGGGCAGGCCTGCCGCACCCTGGCAACCGACGCGGCGGGCACCACGTCGCCGCCGCTCAGCACCTCGCGCAGGCCCGAAAAGCACTCCGGAGCCTCTTCGGCCAGGGCCCGGAACAGGCCCGCCGTGACGAAGGCGGCGGTGACGCCGTCGGCCACGTACGCCTGCATCCGCGTGCCGTCCAGGATGCCGGGCTCGGCGATCAGCACCCGGCCGCCCGCGGCCAACGGCACCCACAACTCGTACAGGGAGGCGTCGAAGGCGTGCGGCGCGTACATGAGCACCGTGTCGTCGGGGCCCACGTGCCACTCGGGCTCACCGACCAGCGCGGCGGCACTCCCGTGCGGCACCGCCACGCCCTTCGGGACTCCCGTCGACCCCGACGTGTACATCACGTACGCCACATCGGCCGGACCGACGCGCACCGTCGGCGCGTCTCCGCAGGCGGCCGGCTCGTCCACGACGCCGGGCTCGTCCACGACCACGACCCGCACGCCGGTGCCGTCGGACACCACGGCACGCGTCGCCTCCGAGCACACCACCACCGCCGGAGCACAGTCCGCCAACACCAGCGCCACCCGCTCCACCGGAGAGCCGACATCCACGGGAACGTAGGCCGCCCCCGCACGCCACACCCCCAACAGCGCCACGACCAGATCCGCGGACCGCTCCATCACCACCGCGACCCGATCACCGCGGACCACCCCGGCGCCCACCAGGTACGACGCCACACGCCCCGACGCGACCCACAACTCCCCGTACGACAGCGACCGGTTGCCCTCCTTCAGCGCGACGGCACCCGGCGCCACCCGCACGCGCTCGGCGATCATCTCCGGCACGGAAAGCGCAGAAGGCACGGACGGCGCGGAAGGCACCGACGGCATGGAACCGTTCCAGGCGCCGCTCGCCGCCGCGCTCGAACCGGCCAGCACGGCCGCACGTTCCGCCGCGCCCAGCACACCCACCCGGCCCAGCGGCGCGAGCGGGTTCCGCAGCATCTCCTCCAGGACCCACACCACGCGCCGGGCGATCAGGCCGGCCTGCTCCCGGTCGAACAGGTCCGGCCGGTAGGTCACCACCACGCGGAGCCGGTCGGTGGGGACGACGCCCACCGCCAGGGGGTAGTGGGTGCCCGCCACGGTGTGCAGGCGGGTGATCGTCACCTCGTCGGCCGACCGGTCGGAACCGGAGAGCGCGACGGAACCGCGCGGGTAGTTCTCGAACATGAGCATGGTGTCGAACGTCGCGCCGGGCCCGGCGAGTTGCTGGATGCCCGGCAGACCGAGGTGCTGGTGGGCGATCAGTGCCGCCTGCCGTTCCTGGAGGTCGGTGAGCATCCGCACGACGGGCTGGTCGGCGTCGAGTCGTACGCGTACGGGGAGGGTGTTGATGAACAGGCCGACCATCGACTCGACGCCCGGCAGCTCGGCCGGGCGGCCCGCCACCGTGCCGCCGAAGACGACATCCGTACGGCCGGCCAGCCGGGACAGCACCAGCGCCCAGGCGCCCTGCACCACCGTGTTCACGGTCAGGCCCCGAGAGCGCGCCCACTCGGTGAGCTCCGCGGTCCGCTCCAGGGACCACTCCTCCCAGACCACGTCCGACGTCACCGGCGAGCTGCCCGCGGCGGCGGGGGCGACCAGCGTCGGCTCGTCCGCACCGGCCAGTTCCCGCTGCCATGCGGCGCGCGCGGCCTCCTTGTCCTGACGGCCGAGCCACACCAGGTAGTCCCGGTAGGAAGCCGCCCGCTTCAGGGTCGGGGTGTCACGGCCCTCCGCGTAGACGGCCGACACCTCGTTCAGCACGACCGGCATCGACCAGCCGTCCAGCAGGATGTGGTGACAGGTGATGGCGAGGCGGTGCCGGTTGTCGCCCAGGCGGACCAGCAGCAGCCGCACAAGCGGTGGCCGCGTCAGGTCGAAGCGCCGCGTCAGGTCGCGCCGGGCCAGCCGCTCGGCCTCGGCGAGGGCCTCGGGCTCCGGAAGCCCGGAGAGGTCGGCCTCGTGCCACGGGAGTGCCACGTTCCGGGCGACGACCTGGACCGCACCGCCGGAGTCCGGCTCGTGGAAGCCGGCCCGCAGGGCGGGGTGCCGGGCAAGGACCGCTTCCCAGGACGCGCGCAGGCGTGCCGCGTCGAGCGGGCCGTCGAGGGCCAGCAGGCGCTGTGTCTGATAGACGTCCGGCCCCTCGTCGTCGAAGGCGGCGTGGAAGAGCATGCCTTCGTGCAGCGGCGACAGCGGCCAGATGTCGGCCAGGTCGGGCACCCTGGCTTCCAGTTCCGCCACGCTGTGCGGGGTGAGGCGGACGAGGGGGAAGTCGGAGGGGGTGTGGCCGCCTGCCGCGGGGCTGGTCGTGTGCGCGGCCAGCGCGCCGAGCACGCGTGTCCAGGCCTCGCCCAGCTCCTGCGCGGCCGCCTCGTCGAGCAGGCCGACCGGCCAGCTGAGCGTGATGGTCAACGCGGGTCCGTCGGCGCGGTCCTGGACGGTCGCGGCCGCTTCGAGGGTGTGCTGGGCGGGTGTCCGCGGTGCGATCGAGCCGCCGATCGCGGTCTGCCCGCTCAGCTGCCAGGGCGTCACCTCCTCGGTGGACGTCCGCGTGGTGAAGCGGCCCAGGTAGTTGAAGCCGATCTGCGCGGCGGGGAGTGCGGACAGAGTGGTGCTCGTCCGCGGGTTGAGGTACCGCAGCAGGCCGTATCCCAGGCCGCCGTCACCGCCGGGCACCGACCGCACCTGCTCCTTGACCGTCTTCAGCAGGGCACCGGCCGCCGCACCACCCTCCAGGACCTCGTCCAGGGCTATGTCGGTGACATCCAGGCGCACCGGGTGGCTGCTGGTGAACCAGCCGACCGTGCGCGACAGATCCGTACCGGCAAGAGGCTCACGGCCGTGTCCCTCCACGTCCACGAGCACCCCGCCCGCGATCTCCGGCCGCCAGGACACCACCGCACCGGCCAGACCCGCCAACAGCACCTCGTGCACACCACAGTGGAAGAGCGTCGGCGCCGCGTTCACCAACTGGGCCGCGTCCCGCGCCGGAACGGTCCACGACCGGTGCGTCATGGTCCCGGCCGTGTCCGCCTCCGGGTCCAACTCGCGCTCGCCCAGCAGGACATCGGGGACCTGCGACAGTTCTGCCCAGGCGTCCGACTCTGCGACTCGGCTGTCTTGGGCGGCCTGGTCGGTCAGGAGGTTGGCCCAATGCTTGAACGACGTGGCCACGGGGTCGAGTTCAGGTGTCCGGCCTGCGGCGACGGCCTCGCAGGCGGCCTGCAGATCCGGCAGCAGGATCCGCCACGACACCCCGTCCACCACCAGGTGATGCACGACCAGCGCCAACCGGCCCACCCGCTCCGGACCGGCGTCCACCCACACCGCCTGCACCATCACACCGGCCGACGGATCCAGCCGCCGCACCGCCTCACGCGCCACCCGGCCCGCAACCTCGTCCAGCTCACCCGCCGCCGCATCCAGGGCATCCACCCGCACGACCAGCGCCCGCACGTCCACCGAACCGGGCTCACCGACCACCAAGGTGGACTGCTCCCCCACCCGCGCCCGCAACACCGCATGCGCATCCAGTACGGCGCCCAGACCGGCGGCCAGCACCTCCACCCCGAGCCCGGGCGGCGCACCCACCACCGCCCACTGCGCAAACTCGGGAGAAACCGCATGCTCCCCCAACGCCCGCATCACCGGCGTCCACGGCACCACACCCACACCCGCGTCCGCGTCCACCTCGACGCGCCCGTCCCCCACCGCGCCGACCACCGCCGCCAGGCCCGCGGGAGTCTCGTACTCGAAGACGTCCTGCACCTTCAGCACCAGACCCGCACGCTGAGCCCGCGCCACCAACTGCATCGACATGATCGAATCGCCGCCCAGCTCGAAGAAGCTGTCGTCGACCCCGACCCGCTCCAACCCCAGCAGCTCCGCGAACACCCCGCACAGGAGCACCTCGGCCTCCGTCTCCGGTTCGCGCCCGGAGACCCGGCCCGCGAAGTCCGGCGCGGGCAATGCCGTGCGATCCACCTTGCCGTGACGCGTCACCGGCAAGGCGTCGAGCGCGAGGACGGCGACGGGGACCATGTAGTCCGGCAGCCGCAGGGCGGCATGCGCACGCACATCGTCGGTCTCCACGCCGTCCGGGCCCTCGGGCACGACATAGCCGACGAGACGACGCTCACCCGGCGTGTCCTCGCGAACCGTCACGACAGCCTGGGCCACCGACGGATGCGCGGCGAGGGCCGCCTCCACCTCACCCAACTCCACCCGGAACCCGCGGATCTTCACCTGCTCGTCCGCACGGCCGACGAACTCCAGCGTGCCGTCGTGCGCCCACCGGACCAGGTCGCCCGTCCGGTACATCCGCTCACCCGGCACGAACGGACACGCCACGAACCGCTCCGCCGACAGACCCGGCTGCGCCCAGTAGCCGCGCGCCAGGCCCGCCCCGGCGACATACAGCTCGCCGGTCACCCCGGGCGGCACCGGCTGAAGAAAGGCATCGAGAACATACGTCCGCCGCATGGGCAGCGGGCGCCCGATCGGCAGCGCTGAGCCGGCGCGGTCCTGGGGGCGTATCAGGTGCCAGGTCGCGCACAGGGTGGTCTCGGTCGGCCCGTACAAGTGACGCACCGTCACCTCCGGGCACGCCTCCCGCACCCGCGCCACCGACGCGGCAGGCACCACGTCCCCACCCGTCAGCACCTCACGCAACCCCGCGAAACACTCCGGAGCCTCCCCCGCCAGCACCCGGAACGACCCCGCCGTCACATGAACCGACGTCACACCGTCCGCGACATACGCCCGCATCCGCCCGGCATCCACCACACCCGGCCCGGCCACCACCACCCGCGCACCGGCGGCCAACGGCACCCACACCTCGAACAACGACACATCGAACGCATGCGGCGCATGCATCAACACCGCGTCATCCGACCCCACATGCCACTCGGACTCACCCACCAGCGCCGCCACACTCCCGTGCGGCACCGCCACCCCCTTCGGCACCCCCGTCGACCCCGACGTGTACATCACATACGCCACATCACCCGCAGCCACCGGCACCCGGCAGCCGTCGGCGCACTGCGCCATCTCGGCGGCCGTCACGGGCTCGTCCACGACCACAACCCGTGCCGCAGCGTCCTCCGACACCACCGCACGCGTCGCCTGCGAGCACACCACCACCGCCGGAGCGCAGTCCGCCGACACCAGCGCCACCCGCTCCACCGGCGAGCCGGCATCCACGGGCACGTAGGCGGCCCCTGCACGCCACACCCCCAGCAGCGCCACGACCAGATCCGCGGACCGCTCCATCACCACCGCGACCCGATCACCCCGTCGCACCCCGGTACTCACCAGGTACGACGCCAGCCGCCCCGACGCCGCCCACAACTCCCCGTACGACAGCGACCGGTCACCGTCCACGAGCGCCACCGCACCCGGCGCCACCCGCACCCGCTCCGCGATCAACTCGGGCACGGAACCGTTCACGGCCCCACTGGCCGCCGTACTCGACCCGACCAGCACGGCCGCGCGGTCCGCCGGGCCCAGCAGACCCACCCGGCCGACCGGCACCGACGGATCCCGCACCACCTGTTCCAGGACCTCGAAGAACCTGGTGAGCACCGACTCGGCGGTGTCCCTGTCGAACAGGTCCGGTCGGTAGTCGAGTTTGCAGCGCATCGGAGTGCCCGGGGACACGACGAGGGTGTAGGGGTAGTGCGCCGTCTCCTCGCCGGCGATGACCCGCAGGTCGAAGGTGTCCTGGTCTGCTGCCCGGGCCGGGGTGCGGGGGTAGTTCTCGTAGACGAGGAGGGTGTCGAAGGTCGCTCCGGGGCCGGTGAGTTGCTGAATCTCGGACAGGCCGAGGTGCTGGTGGCCGATCAGGTTCTTCTGGCTGTCCTGGAGTCCGGCGAGCATCCGCACCACCGGCTGCGCACCGTCGAGGCGCACCCGCACGGGAACGGTGTTGATGAACAGGCCGACCATCGACTCCACGCCGGGCAGCTCCGCCGGCCGCCCCGCCACGGTCGCGCCGAACACCACGTCCGTGCGGTCGGCCAGCCGGGCCAGCACCAGCGCCCAGGCGCCCTGCACCACCGTGTTCACCGTCAGACCGTGCCGACGGGCGCAGGCCGTCACGTCCTCGGCCAGGCGTGCGGGTACCTCGCGGGTGAGGATCTCCGGCGCCACCGGAGCCCTTCCCGGGGCGGCCGGAGCCACCAGGGTCGGTTCTTCCGCGCCCGCGAGTTCCTGCCGCCATACGTCGCGTGCGGCCTCCTTGTCCTGACGGGCGAGCCACACCAGGTAGTCCCGGTACGACGCGGGCGCCGGCAGGACGCCGGAGTCGCCGTCGGCCGCGTACAGCGCCCTCATCTCCCGCAGCAGGACGGGCAGGGACCAGCCGTCGATGAGGACGTGGTGGCTGGTGAGCACCAGGCGGTGCCGCCCCTCACCGAGCTTGATCAGCAGCAGCCTGAGCAGCGGCGGAGCCGCGGGCTGGAACCGCTCCGCCCGTTCGGCCTCGGCCAGTTTGTCCAGGGCGGCCGCCCTTTCGGCCTCGGGGAGCCCGGACAGATCGGCTTCGCGCCACGGCAGGACGACGTCCCGGGCGATGACCTGCATCGCCTCTCCGGACTTGCGTCGCCGGAAGCCCGCCCGCAGCGCCGGGTGGCGGGCCAGGAGCGTCTCCCACGCCGTCCGCAGCCGTGCCGCGTCCAGCGGTCCGGTCAGGTCGAACAGCCGCTGTCCCTGGTAGACGTCGGGTCCCTGGTCGTCGAAGGCGGCGTGGAACAACAGCCCCTCCTGAAGCGGAGACAGGGGCCACACGTCCTCGACTGCGGATCGGGTCATCGCTTCACTCCTCAAGGGGTGGGGGTCCGGTCAGGAGACGCCGCCGGTGAATCCGGCTTCGAGCTCGTCCACTTCGTCCTGCGCCAGGTCGACGAGCGGGAAGTCGGACGACGTGTGGCCGCCCGCCGCGGGGTTGGTCGTGTGCGCGGCGAGTCCGGCGAGCAGGGCCAGCCATGCCCGGGCCAGGTCCTCGACGGCCGCCTCGTCCAGGACGGCCGTCGGCCGGCTCAACGTGAGCTTCAGCTCGCAGCCGCCGGCACCGTCGTGTACGGCTGCGCCCGCTTCCAGGGTGTGCAGGGCGGGCATGTGCGGCGCGGCCGAGCCGCCGATGGCGTTCGCGCCGCTCAGCTGCCAGGGCGTCACCGCCTCGGCGGAGGTTCCCGTGGTGAAGCGGCCCAGGTAGTTGAAGCCGATCTGCGGGGCCGGCAAGCCCGACAGAACCGCGCCCGTCCGAGGGTTGAGGTACCGCAGCAGCCCATGGCCCAGGCCGTCTCCGCCGGGCACCGACCGCACCTGTTCCTTGACCGCCTTCAGCAGGGCACCGGCCGCCGCACCACCGGCCAGGACCTCGTCCAGGTCCACGCCGGTGACGTCCAGGCGCACCGGGTGGCTGCTGGTGAACCAGCCGACCGTGCGCGACAGATCCGTACCGGCAAGAGGCTCACGGCCGTGCCCCTCGACCTCGACGAGCAGCCCGCCGCCGGTCTCCGGCCGCCAGCGTGCCACCGCACCCGCCAGCGCGGCGAGCAGCACCTCGTGCACACCACAGTGGAAGAGCGCCGGCACCTCGCCGACCAGCGTCTGCGCCTGCGCCGGGGGCACGGTCCAGGTCCGGTGGACCAGGCTCGCCACCGTGTCACGCTTCGGGTCGAACTCGCTGGTGCCCAGCGGCGGTTCGGGATCACCGAGCCGGTCGGTCCATCCCTCCAGCTCTGATACACGGCTGTCTTGGGTGGCCTGGTCGGTCAGGAGGTTGGCCCAATGCTTGAACGACGTTGCCACGGGGTCGAGTTCAGGTGTCCGGCCCGCGGCGACGGCCTCGCAGGCGGCCTGCAGATCCGGCAGCAGGATCCGCCACGACACCCCGTCCACCACCAGATGATGCACGACCAGCGCCAACCGGCCCACCCGCTCCGGACCGGCGTCCACCCACACCGCCTGCACCATCACACCGGCCGACGGATCCAGCCGCCGCACCGCCTCACGCGCCACCCGGCCCGCAACCTCGTCCAGCTCACCCGCCGCCGCATCCAGGGCATCCACCCGCACGACCAGCGCCCGCACGTCCACCGAACCGGGCTCACCGACCACCAGAGTCGATGCCTCACCCACCCGCGCCCGCAACACCGCATGCGTCTCCAGTACGGCGCCCAGACCGGCGCCCAGCACCCCCACCCCCAGCCCGGGCGGCGCACCCACCACCGCCCACTGCGCAAACTCCGGAGAAACCGCATGCTCCCCCAACGCCCGCATCACCGGCGTCCACGGCACCACACCCACACCCGCGTCCGCGTCCACCTCGACGCGCCCGTCCCCCACCGCGCCGACCACCGCCGCCAGGCCCGCGGGAGTCTCGTACTCGAAGACGTCCTGCACCTTCAGCACCAGACCCGCACGCTGAGCCCGCGCCACCAACTGCATCGACATGATCGAATCGCCGCCCAGCTCGAAGAAGCTGTCGTCGACCCCCACCCGCTCCAACCCCAGCAACTCCGCGAACAGGCGGCACAGGAGCGCCTCGGCCTCCGTCTCCGGATCCCGCGCGGAGACCCGGCCCGCGAAGTCCGGCGCGGGCAGCGCCCCGCGATCCACCTTCCCGTGACGCGTCACCGGCAAGGCGTCCAGGACCACCACCACGGCCGGCACCAGGTACTCCGGCAACATCCGCGCCACGTACTCCCGCAGCTGCCGGCCGTCCACCGACGGCCCGTCGGGGACGACGTAACCGATCAGCCGCCGCTCCCCCGGCCGCTCCTGTGGAGCGGTCACGACGGCCTGGGCCACCGAGGGATGCGCGGCGAGGGCCGCCTCCACCTCACCCAACTCCACCCGGAACCCACGGATCTTCACCTGCGCGTCCGCACGCCCCACGAACACCAGCGCACCGTCATCGGTCCACCGGACCAGGTCGCCCGTCCGGTACATCCGCTCACCCGGCACGAACGGACACGCCACGAACCGCTCCGCCGACAGACCCGGCTGCGCCCAGTACCCGAGAGCCAGCCCCTCACCCGCCACGTACAGCTCGCCGGTCACGCCTGGCGGCACCGGCTGGAGAAAGGCATCCAGGACGTACACCTGCCGACACGGCAGCGGACGTCCGATGGGCAGGACCGAGCCCACCGCCTCGCCCGGGCGCCAGAGCCGCCAGGTCGCGCACAGGGTGGTCTCGGTCGGCCCGTACAGGTGACGTACCGTCACCTCCGGGCACGCCTCCCGCACCCGCGCCACCGACGCGGCAGGCACCACGTCCCCACCCGTCAGCACCTCACGCAACCCCGCGAAACACTCCGGAGCCTCCCCCGCCAGCACCCGGAACGACCCCGCCGTCACATGAACCGACGTCACACCGTCCGCGACATACGCCCGCATCCGCCCGGCATCCACCACACCCGGCCCGGCCACCACCACCCGCGCACCGGCGGCCAACGGCACCCACACCTCGAACAACGACACATCGAACGCATGCGGCGCATGCATCAACACCGCGTCATCCGACCCCACATGCCACTCGGACTCACCCACCAGCGCCGCCACACTCCCGTGCGGCACCGCCACCCCCTTCGGCACCCCCGTCGACCCCGACGTGTACATCACATACGCCACATCGGCCGGACCGACGCGCACCGCAGGGGCATCCGCGGAAGCCGCCACCTCACCCATGACGGCGGGCTCGTCCACCACCAGGATCCGTAGACCGGCGATTTCCGGCACCACCGCACGCGTCGCCCGCGAGCACACCACCACCGCCGGGCCACAGTCCGCCGACACCAGCGCCACCCGATCCACCGGCGAGCCGGCGTCCACGGGGACATACGCCGCTCCGGCGCGCCAGACGCCCAGCAACGTCACGACCAGATCCGCGGACCGCTCCATCACCACCGCGACCCGATCACCCCGTCGCACCCCGGTACTCACCAGGTACGACGCCAGCCGCCCCGACGCCGCCCACAACTCCCCGTACGACAGCGACCGGTCACCGTCCACGAGCGCCACCGCACCCGGCGCCACCCGCACCCGCTCCGCGATCAACTCCGGCACCGGACCGGCCGGAACCCCACCCGCCGTGGCCCCCCAGCCCTCCAGCACCAGACCACGCTCAGGGCCGGCCAGCACGCCCAACCGGCCCACCAGCACGGACGGGTCCTCGACCAGCTGCTCAAGGACCCGGGCGAGGACGCCGCCCAGTGCCTCGCCGAGTTGCTCGTCGACGAGGCCGGGGTGGTAGGTCACGTCGACGCGGAGGCGTTCGTCGGGGGCGATGCCGACCGACAGCGGGTAGTGCGTGGCCTGGCGTGCCTCGACGGAGGCGAAGGTGACGGTGTCGGGGGCGGGCTGCTGCCTGCCGGTGCGCGGGTAGTTCTCGTAGACGAGGAGGGTGTCGAAGGTCGCTCCGGGGCCGGCCGCGTTCTGGATGTCCGTCAGGCCCAGGTGCTGATGGGGCATCAGTGCCGTGTGGTGTTCCTGGAGTTCGGCGAGCATCCGCAGCACCGGCTGCGCGCCGTCAAGGCGCACCCGCACGGGGACGGTGTTGATGAACAGGCCGATCGCGGACTCGGCCCCCGGCAGTTCCGGTGGACGGCCGGCCACGGTCGCGCCGAAGACCACGTCCGTGCGGCCGGCCAGCCGGGCCAGCACCAGCGCCCAGGCGCCCTGGACAACGGTGTTCAGGGTGAGGCCGTGGGTGCGTGCCAGGTCGGTGAGGGCGGCGGTGGTCTCCGTGGAGAGGTGGACGGACCGCCGTGTCGGTGTGGCGGTGCCGGGGGCGGAGGCCGGTGCCGCGGCGACGAGCGTGGGCTCCTCGGCGCCGGCGAGTTCGGTGCGCCAGGCGGTGCGCGCGGCGTCCTTGTCCTGGCGGGCCAGCCACGCCAGGTAGTCGCGGTACGACGTGACCGGGGCGAGGGAGGATGTGTCGCCGTTCGCCTCGTAAACAGTGGTGAGTTCGTCCAGCAGGACGGGCAGGGACCAGCCGTCGAGCAGGATGTGATGGCTCGTCAGGACGAGGCGGTGGCGGCGTGCTCCGAGGCGTACGAGGAGCAGGCGCAGCAGCGGGGCGACCGCCGGGTCGATCCGGCGGGCCCGCTCGTCCCGCACGAGGCGGTCCAGCTCGGCTTCCGCGGCGGCCTCCGGGTGGTCCGACAGGTCGGCCTCGGTCCACGGCAGGGTCACCTCCCGCATGACGAGCTGCACGGCTTCGCCGGAGCCACGCCGGTGGAAGCTCGCCCGGAGGGCGGGGTGGCGGGCGACGAGCGCCTGCCACGACGCCCGCAGCAGGGCCGCGTCCAGTGGGCCGTCGACGGAGAGGACGGACTGGACGGTGTAGATGTCGGGGTGGTCCTGCCCGTCGAAGTCGGCGTGGAAGAGCAGGCCCTGCTGCAACGGCGACAGCGGCCATACCTCCGCGAGGGCGGACCTCTGGACAGCGGATCCTTGACCGGCCGTGGGAGCCTTCACAGCGACCGTCCTCCTTCGAGTCCTTCGAATCCCTGGATTCCTTCAAGTCCTTCGAGCGGTCCGGGCGGGCCGCCGGGCGCGGCGAGTCGGGCCGCGATCGCCTCGAACTCCTCGACCTCGTCCTGGGCGAGGTCGACGAGGGAGAAGTCGGACGGGGTGTGTCCGCCCGCGGTGGGGTCGGCGGTGTGGCCGGCCAGGGCGGTGAGCAGGTCCAGCCAGGTGCGGCCGAGCCGGTCGGCCGTCGCGTCGTCGAGGACCGCCCCGGGCCAGCTGAGTGTGAGGCCGAGCTCGGGTCCGTCGGGGGTGTCGCGGACGGCTGCCGCGGCTTCGACGACGTGGGCCGCGGGCAGGTCGGGGGCGGCCGAGCCGCCGATGGGTGTCCGTCCTGCCAGCTGCCAGGGGTCCACGGCCCCGGTGCCGGGGGCGGTGGCGAACCGGCCCAGGTAGTTGAAGCCGACCTGGGGGCCGGGCAGTGCGGCCAGGATGGGGGCGGTCTCGGGGCCGAGGTGGCGCAGCAGGCCGTAGCCGAGGCCGTCGCCCGGTATCGCCCGGGCCTGCTCCTTGACCGCCTTCAGGAGGGCGCCGACGGCCGGTCCGCCGGCCAGTGCCTGGTCGAGGTCGACGCGTGCGAGGTCGAGGCGAACGGGGTGCACGCTGGTGAACCAGCCCACGGTGCGCAGGAGGTCGGCGCCGCCGAGTGAGTGGCGTCCGTGGCCCTCCACGTCGACGAGGACGATGCCGGTCCCGTCGCCGGGGTGCCGTGCGGCGTCCGCGGCCGCGTCGGCGGCGGGGTGGGGGCGGACGAGGCGCACCGCGCCCGCCAGGGTGGACAGCAGCACCTCGTGGACACCGCAGTGGAACAGGAGCGGCGTCTCGGCGACCAGGGTGCGGGCCTGCCGTGCGGGCACCGTCCACCTGGCGCGGCGCACGGTGGCCGCGGTGTCCCGGAGCGGGTCGAGGTTCCGCCTGCCCAAGGGGGGTTCGGCGTGGGCCACCACGGCGCCCCAGCCTTCGAGTTCGGCGGTGCGCTCCGGCTCGCTCGCCTGTCCGGCGAGGAGGCTGGCCCAGCGTCGGAACGACGTCCCCACCGGGTCCAGGGCAGGCTTGCGGCCGGCCGCGGCGGCCTCGCAGGCCGACCGCAGATCGGGGACGAGGATCCGCCAGGACACGCCGTCCACGGCCAAGTGGTGCACGGCCAGGACCAGTCGGCCGGTGCGTGCGGGCCCGGCGTCCAGCCAGACCGCCCGGACCATCACGCCGGACGACGGGTCCAGGCGCCGTACCGCCTCGCGTGCGGCCCGGTCCGCGGCCTCGTCCAGGTCCGGCTCGGCCACCTGGGTCGCGTCGGTCCTGGTGACGAGCTCCGCCGCGGACACCGCTCCCTTCTCGCGTACGACGAGGCGGGTTTCCGGCCCGGTTCCGTCGGTGCGGGCGCGCAGCATGTCGTGGGTGTCGAGCAGGGCGCGCAGGCCCGCCGTCAGCGTCCCGGCGCCCAGTGCGGCCGGTGCGCCGAGGGTCACCCACTGGGCGAAGCCCGTGCCGGTGACGCGCTCGCCGAGAGCCCGCATCACCGGTGTCCACGGCACTTCGCCGACGCCGATGTCCCAGGCGGGCTCCTGTCCGGTGCCGAGCCGGGCGACGGGTGCGAGGTCCGCCGCCGTCGGGCGTTCGAAGACGTCCTGTGCGGTGAAGGAGACACCGGCCCCGCGCGCACGGCTGACCAGTTGCATGGAGGTGATGGAGTCGCCGCCGAGGGTGAAGAAGTTGTCGTCGGCGCCGACCCGTTGAAGGCCCAGCACCTCGGCGAACAGGGTGCAGAGGATCTCCTCCGCCGCGCCCTTCGGGGCACGTCCCACGGCGCGTTCGGCGAAGTCCGGGGCGGGCAGGGCCGTGAGGTCGGTCTTGCCGTTGGGGGTGACCGGCAGGGTGTCCAGCACCACGACCGCCGCGGGCACCATGGGGGCGGGCAGGAGGCCGGCGACGGCCTCGCGGACCGACTCGCCGTCCAGGAGCTGTCGTTCGGACGGCGCGGAGGCGGCGGCGTCCGGGACCGGGGTGACGTACCCGACCAGGCGCCCCTCGCCCCTGCCGTCCCGCCGCAGTGCCACCGCGGCGCGGCCGACGCCGGGGTGTGCGGCGAGGACGGCCTCGATCTCGCCGGGTTCCACGCGATGCCCGCGCACCTTCACCTGTGCGTCGGCCCGCCCCTCGTGGACGAGGTCTCCGGTGCGCGTCCGGCGTACCAGGTCGCCGGTGCGGTACATGCGCTCGCCGGGTGCGAACGGGCAGGCCACGAACCGCTGGGCGGTCAGTCCCGGCCGGTCGAGGTAGCCGCGGGCCAGGCCCGCGCCGGCGAGATACAGCTCGCCGACCGTGTCGGGCCCGACCGGCTGCAGGAAGCCGTCCAGCACGTACGCGGCGGTGCGGTCGATCGGGCGGCCCGTCGTGGGCGGGTCCTCGGCGTGCAGCGGGCGGCTCACCGTCGAGGTGACCGCGGCCTCGGTGACCCCGTACTCGCTGTGCACGTCACGGCCGGTGACGGTCCAGCGGCGGCGCAGGTCGTCGGGCGCGGCCTCGCCGCCGATGATCAGCACGCGCAGTGCGGGCAGGTGCGTGGGCGGGAGCTGCGCGAGCATCGTCGGGGTCATCGCCACGTGGGTCACGCGAGCGGCGCGCATCAGGCGGACGAGTTCCTCCCCGGTCGCGTGCCGCCGCACGGGCGGGGCGAGCACCAGGCGCCCGCCCGCGCACAGCACCGGCCAGATGTCCGCCATCGACACGTCGAAGCTGGGCGAGACGAGTTGCAGGACCCGGCTGGAGGCGTCCATCGCATAGCGGCGGGCGTGGTCGGTGACGAGGTTGCGCAGGGCGCCGTGCGGGACGACCACGCCCTTGGGGGTGCCGGTCGAACCGGACGTGTAGATCGTGTACGCGGCGTGCGCGGCCCGCAGCGGCGCCCGTCGGTCCCGGTCGGTCACGGGTCCGTCGGCGTGCCCGGCGATCGCCCGGGCCGTGCCGGGGTCGTCGAGGACCACGACGTGGCCCGGGTACTGCGGGGGTACGGCGTCCCGTGTGGCGCGGGTGCACACCACGACCGGCGGAGCGACGTCGTCGAGCATCAGGCGCAGCCGCGCCGGGGGGTGGCCGGGGTCGAGCGGTACGTGGACGCCGCCCGCCAGCGACACGGCCAGCAGCGCCACGATCAGCTCGGCGGAGCGGTCGGCCAGGACGGCGACCCGGCACTCCGGTCCCACGTCCGCGCCGATGAGGTGCCGGGCGAGGCGGGCCGACGCGGCGGCGAGCTCGGCGTAGGTGAGGGTCCGTCCGTCCACCTCCAGGGCCACTTCGGGGGCCGCTTCGACGGCCCGGCGTGTGAAGGCGTCGGGTACCAGGGCGTCGTCGTGCGTGCCGGACGGGCCGGTCTGCTCCGCCGCGCGGGCGCGCGCCAGGGCGAGGGCGCGCTCGCCGGTGCCGAGGACGGCGACGCGGCCCAGCGGCTGCGCCGGGTCGGCCGTCATCTGCTCCAGAACCCGGGTCAGTTGGCGGACCAGTTCGGCGACGCGTTCGGGGGCGATCACGTCCGGGCGGCCGACGAGATGTCCGCGCAGCCGCTCGTCGGGCACCACGATCAGCGCCAGCGGGTAGTGGCCCCGGTCCTGGGGTTCCCCGACGGGCCGCATGGTGAGCGCGTTCTCCCGGGCGGCGGGCGGGGCCGGGGTCTCGGGCAGGTTCTCGAACACGACGAGGGTGTCGAAGACCGCGCCGTCGCCGGCGGTCCTGCGGATCTCCTGCAGGCCCATGTGCTGGTGGGGCATGAGGGACACGTGGTGGTCCCGCAGATCGGTCAGCAGCTCGGCGACCGGACGGTCCGGCGCCAGGTCGGCGCGGACGGGCACGGTGTTGATGAACGGTCCGACGATCGACTCGATGCCCGGCAGGTCGGCGTGGCGGCCGGCCACCGTCGTGCCGAAGACGACGTCCGTGCGTCCCACGAGCCGGGCCAGGACCAGCGCCCACGCGGCCTGGAGCACGGTGTTGACGGTCACGCCCCGGTCGCGCGCCGACGTGCTCACGGCGTCCGTGAGTTCGTCGCTGAACTCGAACGACACCGGGCGGGGCACGACCGCTGCCCGGACGGCCTCCTCCGGCACCACCAGGGTGGGCTCCTCGGCGCCCGCGAGCGCCGACCGCCAGGCGTGGCGTGCCGACTCCCGGTCCTGCCGGGCCAGCCAGGCGAGGTAGGCGCGGTACGAGGTCGCGGCGGGCAGCGTTCGCCCGTCGCCGCCGGCGGCGTACACCTCGGCCAGTTCGGCGAAGACGACCGACATGGACCAGCCGTCGAGGAGGGTGTGGTGGCTGGTGATGACCTGGTGGTGACGGTGTTCGTCGAGCCGGATCAGGAGCAGCCGCAGCAGCGGGGGCGCGGCGAGGTCGAACCGTTCGGCCTTCTCGGCCTCGGCGAGCCGTGCGGCCTCGGCCTGCGCCGCGGGACCGGGCAGCGCCGACACGTCGGCCTCGCGCCAGGGCAGCGGCACGTCCCGTACGACGGCCAGCACCTGTTCGCCGGAGGCGCGCTGGGCGAAGGAGGCGCGCAGGACCGGGTGGCGGTCGAGGAGCACCTGCCAGGACGCGCGCAGCCGCGCCACGTCCAGCGGCCCGTCGAGGGCCAGGACGCGCTGGCTGGCGTACACGTCGGGGCCGGCGTGGTCGAACGTCGCGTGGAAGAGCATGCCTTCCTGGAGCGGTGACAGCGGCCAGACGTCCACGAGTGAGGGCCGCTCGGCGCGCAGCCGGGCGAGTTCGTCGGGCGTCAGGTCCGTGAGGAGCAGTTCGGTGTCCGGGTCGCCGGTCTCCTCCCGGCCGGCCGTCCGGGCCGTACCGGTGAAGGTGGCCACCGCCGCCAGGGCCGCCGGTGTCTCGTTCTCGAACACGTCCTGCGCGGTGCAGAGCACGCCCGCGCGGCGCGCCTGCGCGGCCAGTTGCATCGCCATGATCGAGTCGCCGCCCAGGGCGAAGAAGCTGTCGTCGGCGCCGACCTCGTCCAGTTTCAGTACGGCGGCGAACAGCTCGCACAGCGCGGCCTCGGCGGGTGTCCGGGGCGCGCGCCCGGTGACCTTGCCCGCGAAGTCCGGGGCGGGCAGGGCGGCGCGGTCGATCTTGCCGTTGCGGGTGACGGGCAGGGCGTCCAGGGCGCACACCGCGGCCGGCACCATCGGTTCGGGCAGCAGTCCCGCGACGTGGGCGCGTACGGCGTCGGCGTCCACGCCGTCCGGGCCATCGGGCACGACATAGCCGACGAGACGGCGCTCACCCGGGGCGTCCTCGCGTACGGCGGCCACGGCCTGGGCCACCGACGGATGCGCGGCGAGGGCCGCCTCCACCTCACCCAGTTCCACCCGGAACCCGCGGATCTTCACCTGCGCGTCCGCCCGGCCGACGAAGACCAGCACACCGTCGTCCGTCCACCGCACCAGGTCGCCCGTCCGGTACATCCGCCCACCCGGCACGAACGGACACGCCACGAACCGCTCCGCCGACAGGCCGGGCTGCGCCCAGTAGCCGTGCGCGAGGCCCGCCCCGGCGACGTACAACTCCCCGACCAGGCCCGGCTCCACCGGCCGCAGGAAGGCGTCGAGGACGAAGGTGTGCCGCCCCGGCAGGGCGCGCCCTATGGGCAGCACCGGGCCTGTCGGCTCGCCCGGCCGTAACAGGTGCCAGGTCGCGCACAGGGTGGCCTCGGTAGGCCCGTACAGATGGCGCACCGTCAGGTCCGGGCAGGCTTCCCGCACCCGGGCGACCGAGGCGGCGGGCACGACGTCGCCGCCCGTCAGCACCTCGCGCAGCCCGGTGAGGCTCTCCGGCTCCTGGTCCGCGAGGACGCGGAACGAGCCCGCCGTCAGATGCAGCCGCGTGACGCCCTCGGAGACGTATGCGCGGACGCGGTGCGCGTCGACGGGTCCCGGCCCGGCGACGACGACCCGGGCGCCCGCGGCGAGCGGAACCCACACCTCGTACAGGGAGGCGTCGAAGGCGTGCGGCGCGTGCATCAGCACCGCGTCGCCGGGGGCCGTCCGCCAGCCGGGCTCGCCGACCAGCGCGGCCACGCCGGCATGGGGTACGGCCACGCCCTTCGGTGCGCCGGTCGACCCCGAGGTGTACATCACGTAGGCCACGTCGTGCGGGCCGGCCGGGGTGGAGGGAGCGCCGTCGTCGGCGGCCGGCTCCCCGAGGGTGGCAGGGCCGTCGAGCATCACCACCCGGGCGCCGCTCTCCGGCACCGTCGCACGCGTCGTGTGCGCGCACACCACCACGGACGCGGCGCAGTCGGTGAGGACCCGCGCCACCCGTTCGGCCGGATGGCCGGGGTCCACGGGGACGTAGGCGGCCCCGGCCCGCCACACCCCGAGCAGCGCCACCACCAGGTCCGCGGACCGCTCCATCACCACGGCGACCCGATCGCCGCGGCCCACGCCCGCGCCCACCAGATGCCGGGCGACCTGCCCGGCCCTGCGCCACATCTCGCCGTACGTCAGGGAGCCCGCGCCGTCGGTGAGCGCCACCGCGTCGGGCCGGCGCAGCGCCTGACCGGCGATCAGCTCCGGCACCAGCGGTGCGCGCACCGGCTCGGGCGCCGGAAAGGCGACGGGGCGGGGGCGGGCCGCCGCGTCGATGCGGCCGATCGGCGCGGCCGGGTCCGCCACGAGGCGTTCCAGGAAGCGCAGCAGGGACCGGTGGCTGCCCTGCACCCAGTCCTGGTCGTACTGCGCGGGGTTGGCCTCCAGGGAGACGGCCATGCCCTGGTCGTCCGACCAGCCGCCCACCACCACGCTGAGCTCCTCGACACGGCGGTTGGACAGGTCCCGGACGATGCCCCGGCAGTCGCCGAAGCGCAGGTTCTCGCCGAGGGGCAGGATGTTGACGAAGGGGCCGAAGTGCCAGCGGCCGCCGTCCGGCCAGGCCAGTTCGCGGCGCAGCCGCTCGCCGCGGAACCGCTGGTGCCCCAGCAGGCCGGCGGTTTCCGGCCCGGCCGCGCGGGCCAGGTCGTCGAGGCTCATGGCCGGGCCGGCGGGCAGCCGGAAGGGCAGGACGTTCGCCATCGTGCAGGGGGTGCGCCGGCCCTGGGCCGTCAGGCGGGCGGCGACCGGCAGGCTCAGTACGGCCTCGTCGGCGCCCGTCATCCGGCAGGAGAACGCGCCGACCGCCGCGACGACCAGCCGGGGCCAGCTCACCCTGGCGCGGGCCGCGGCCTCGTGCAGGGCGCGCACGGCGGGCGGCGGCAGGTGACCGGCGGCCAGTACGGGGCCGTCGGGGGTGGCGGGGCGGTGGCCCGGGACGGCGGCGAGTTCCGGGCGGTCCGCGAAGTGGTCGTGCCAGTAGCGGCGGTCCCGCGTGTACTCCTCGGACTCGCGGTACGCCGACTCCTGCGCGAGCAGCTCCCGCAGCGGCGCGTGGCCCGCGGGCCGGGCCGGGTCCCCACGCAGCGCCGCCGTGTACAGCTCGGCGACGCGGCGGGCCATGAGCGAGCAGCCGAAGCCGTCCATCAGGAGGTGGTCGTAGCGCTGGTACCAGACGTGCCGCCCGGGTGCGAGGGCGAGCAGCGCGTACGCGAACAGGCCGCCGTCGGCGGAGTGTGCCGTGCGGCGCAGCTCCGCGCGCATCCATGCCTCGGCGGCGGACCACGGGTCCTCGTGCGCGGTGAGGTCGACCGTCGTCAGGCTCCACTGCGGCGCCGGGCCGACCAGCTGGGCCACGCCGCCGCCGGGTTCCTCCACGAACCGCACGCGCAGGATCTCGGTCTCCTCCACGGCCCGGCGCAGCGCGTCCTCGAAGGCCCCGGTGTGCAGCGGCCCGAGGATCTCGACGTGCTGGCCGATGGTGTAGAAGCCGCGCGAGCCCTCGATGCGCCGGGCCAGCCAGATCCCCTCCTGGCTCTCGGACAAGGGCAGGGTGGAATCCGCTTCGTTGCTCATCGCTCTCCCTTCAGCGGCGCGACGGTGCGGTCTCATGGGTTGGGGGGACAACGCCCCAAAGGGGCGCGGGGAACTGCGCGACCAGCCACGACGGACCCGCAGCCACCCGACGACACATAGCGGCACTTCCGACGGCGCATCGCGACCCACGCAGCCGAGCGCTACTCGTCCGGCTCGCCCCGGCGGCGCACCCTGTACTCGCCCCCACCGCCTCCCGGTGGCATGCCGCCCCCCAGCACGAGCCCGTCGGCCCCGGGCATCGGCCCCGTCCCGAGCATTGGGCCGCCGCCCAGCAGGGGCCCGTCCCCTAGAGTCATGACCTGCGGCCGCCCGCGAACCCCGGGGCGTCCGTCTTCATCCGCGGCCGGCGGCCCCGCGCCCGGCCGGTCGAACTGGGTGCGGTAGAGGTCCGCGTACAGTTCCCCGGCCGCCAGGAGCTCCTCGTGCGTGCCGCGTTCACGCACCCGGCCCCCGTCGATGACGAGGATCTGGTCGGCCTCGCGGATGGTGGACAGGCGGTGCGCGATGACCAGGGACGTCCGATCGCGCAGCGCGGTGGTCAGCGCCCGCTGGACGGCCGCCTCCGACTCGGAGTCCAGGTGGGCGGTGGCCTCGTCCAGGATGACGACGGAGGGCGCCTTGAGCATGAGCCTGGCCAGGGCGAGCCGCTGCTTCTCGCCGCCCGAGAGGCGGTAGCCGCGGTCACCGACGACGGTGTCGAGACCGCTGGGCAGCGAGCGGATCAACTCCCCGATCTGCGCCGCGTCACAGGCCTGCATGAGGTCCTGCTCGGTGGCGTCGGGGCGGGCGTACAACAGGTTCGCTCGGATGGTGTCGTGGTAGAAGTGCGCGTCCTGGGTGACCACTCCGACGGTGTCGCGCAGGGAGTCGAGGGTGACGTCCCGCAGGTCGTGTCCGTCCATGCGGACGGTGCCCGAGGTGGGGTCGTACAGGCGGGACACCAGATGCGTGATGGTCGTCTTGCCGCCGCCCGACAGTCCGACGAGAGCGGTGAGCCGGCCGGACGGCAGCTCGAAGGACAGCTCGTGCAGCACCTGCGGACCGGCCTTCGAACGTGCCTCGGGAGACTGTGTGTTGGCCTCCAGCGACGCCAGGGACACCTCGCTCGCGGGCGGGTAGCGGAAGGACACCCGGTCGAACTCGACGCGCGGCGCGGGGCCGGTCCCCGGCGGCGGCAGGGCGGTCGCGCCGGGCTTCTCCTCGATGAGCGGCTTGAGGTCGAGCAGTTCGAAGAGGCGGTCGAAGCTGACCAGCGCGGTCAGGGCGTTCGCCTGCATGCCCGACAGCTGGGTGATGGGGCCGTACAGCCTGCCGAGGAGTACGGCGAGGGCGACGAGGGTGCCGATCTGGAACACGTCGTCCAGGACCAGGGCGCCGCCGGCGCCGTACACCAGCGCCGTGGCGAGCGCGGCGAGCAGGCCCATGGAGATGAAGGAAAGCCGGCTGAACACGGTCCACTGCACGCCGATGTCACGCACCTTTCCGGCGCGGGCCGAAAAGGCGGCGGCCTCCGCGCGCGGGCGGCCGTACAGCTTGGCGAGCATCGCGCCGCTGACGTTGAACCGCTCCTGGACGACACCCGCCAACTCCGCGTTGGACTGCATCTGTTCCCTGGAGTAGCGCTGCAGGCGTCGGCCGACCCAGATGCCCGGCACGGTGAACAGCGGCAGCAGTGCCACGGCGATGAGGGTGATGAGCCAGGACAGGTAGAACATCTCGGCGAGGACCAGGAGCACCGTCAGCACACTGGTCGCCGAGGTCAGCAGCAGACCGAGGGCCTGCTGGGCCAGCATGACGTCCGCGTTGAGCCTGCTGGTGAGCAGGCCCGTCTGGGTGCGGGTGAAGAACGCCATGGGCTGACGCTGGACGTGGGTGAAGGTCTGGACCCGCAGATCGTGGCTGACGCCCTGGCCGATGCGGCCGGAGAAATAGCTCTGCCCGAGCTGCATCACCGCGTCGACCACGGCGAGTCCGGCGGCGGTGAGGGCCAGGGCCGTGACCAGCCCCAGGTCGTCCTTGAGGATTCCCTCGTCGACGATCTCCTTGAGCAGCAGCGGCGTCGCCACGATGACGAGCGAGTCGACCACGGTGGTGAGCAGCAGGAACAGCAGGGAACGCCGGTGCGGGCGCACATAGGTGAGAGCGCGGCGCGCCGTGCCCGGGCGCAGGGAGTCCCTCTTGCTCTTGGTGTCGGACGAGTTCGGGTCTCCGACGGTAATTCCACCAGGACCTTGGCTGATTAACACGCGACGGAAACCTCCTGGGATCACGTAATTCCATCGGCTTCACACGTATGAGGACACTACCGTTCTCGATTTACCTCGAACAGGCCCACCAATAGGCAATCCGAACAGCCACGGAAAACTCGAAAGAGGCATGCGTGAATTCCCGGGGACTCGAAAATCCCCGGGTCTGTGAATTCTCCGGAAAGGGGTCAGGGCTGGGCCGCGAGGGGTTCTCCCGTACGGCCCGGCTGTCCGACCGGGCGAATTGGCCGGTTGGACACCCTCGGGCGCGCTAGGCCGTTTCGGCGACCTTCCGCTGCACCCGTACCGCGAACTCCGCCCACATCTCGGCGCATTCCTTGGCGAGGTGGGCGACGGCCACGCCGCAGTGCGGCGGGACCCGGTCGGCGATCCTCTCCCATTCCTCCGTGTCGAGGGTGTGGAGGTTCAGCAGCCGCAGCAGGGTGCGCCCGGTCTCGCTGAACCGCAGCGCCGGATCCGCTGTGAGCCGTTCCACGAGCGCGGCCCGGTCCTGGGCCGAGGCGCGCGGGGCCACGCCGACGGGGCCGAGGGGAGCGCGGTTGACGCCCTCGGCGCCCTGCGTCTGCCTTCGGCCCTGCGGTTGCGGGTCCTCTCCGCGCATCATGCGGTTGCGTACGTCCCGGACCGTCTCGGGCGAGATACGGGCCGCCCGGGCCACCTGCCGCAGCGACAGGCTCGGGTTCTCGGCGATGATCTCGCTGGCCAGCCTGCGGCCCTCGGCGCCGCTGACCGGGCGGACCCGGCCGTCCTGGCCGATCCTGCTCGTCCGCCCCGCGTCACCGTGCTGGGACTGCCGGCGTATCTCGGCCACGGTCCCCGGCGCGATACCGGTGACCGAGGCGATCATGCGGTCCGACCACTGCGGATGCGTGCCGATGATCCGGCCCGCGGCGCGCTTGCGGTCCGCGGTCGTCAGCGGCAGTCCGTGCGCGATGTTGGACTCCACGGCCAGCACGAAGGCGTCGGCCGCGTCGCCGTCGAAGAACCTGGCGGCGATCTTGCTCTGGCCGCGCAGCTCCGCGGCACGTACTCGGTGCAGCCCGTCGATGACCCGCATCGTCGGGCGGTGCACGGTGATCGGCGGCAGCGGTGTCTGCACCGCCGCCAGGGCTTGAACGTGTTCCTGATCCGCTCCGGAGAGCCTCGGCGAGTCGGACGTCGACAGAGAGCTGATCTCGACTTCGACGACCATGAGTCGATCGAGGCGCGGGTGCCCAGGTATCGCCAACTCAATTCCCCCTAGTGACTCGGTCCCGCCGCACGCGCATGCGCAGACGCACGGGGGCTCACACCGTTCGCAGTGGAACGTTTCGCCGAGTCCTTAAAACCTGCTGGTGCCCAATTTCCACTTCCCCGTCTGCGTTATCCGGCCGAAAACGTCTTGGCGCGTCTTCCCGCTGGCCGAACACGATGACCCTAACAACGACTTTCCGGGCTTGGACACCCCTATCCACCCCTAGGGAGTCATTCCTGCCGGGTGGCCGCCGGGGAGTCATTCCCGTCCGGTCGTCGTCACACCCGGGTGAGGGCGGGGACCACGGCGTCCTTCCGCAGCGGGAAGGCGACCTCGACGACCAGTCCGCCACCCGGCCGCGCGCGGGCGGTGAGCTGGGCGTCGTGGGCGACGGCGATGGTGCGCACGATGGACAGTCCCAGCCCGTGATGGCGCTCGTCGGCGGTGCGGCCGAGCCGCTGGAAGGGCTCGAAGAGCCGCTCGACCTGGTCCGGCGGCACCTCGGGTCCCGTGTTGACGACGGTCACCACCGCGTGCCGGCCCCGCGTGGCCGTGGTGATCTCCACGCGTCCGCCGGGCACGTTGTAGTCCACGGCGTTGTCGACGAGATTGGCCACCAGGCGCTCGACGAGCGCGGCGTCGCCCGCGACGGGAGCGGGCGCCGTCCTGAGCTCCAGGTCGAGATCGCGTCGGCCGGCCTGCGGGCGCGGGATGCCGACCGCCTGCTCGGCGGCGTCGGCCAGGTCGACCGCGTCACGACGGTCCAGGCCGCGCTCACTGCTGGACAGGGTGAGCAGCGACTCGAGCAGCCGCGCCTGCTGCTGACTGATCGCCAGCAGCCGCTGCATGTTCGCGCGGTACGACTCCACGGTGGCGTCGCGGTCCATGAGCGACTCCTCCACCAGCGCGTGCTCCAGGGTGAGCGGCGTACGCAGTTCGTGCGCGGCGTTGGCGACGAAACGCCGGTGGGAGTCGAGGGCGACCTCCAGCCGGCCGAGGAGTCCGTCGACGGTGTCGGCGAGGTCCTTCAGCTCGTCGGCGGGTCCGGCCACGGCGAGGCGCTCGTGCACGTTGCGTGCGGAGATACGGCGGATGGTGCCGGTCATCGTGCGCAGCGGCCGCAGGACCCGCCCGGCGACCAGCCAGCCCAGCGCGATCGAGATCACCGCCATGATGGCGAGGGCGATGCCGCCCTGCGCCAGCAGGTTCTCCAGCCCCTGCTGGTGCTGGCGGTAGGCGTGTTCCCGCAGGTTGTCCATGCCCATGTCCGGGCTGATCGGGGTGCCGTCGGTCAGGCCGAGGGAGGGGCCGGAGCCCGGGTCGCGGGTCAGGCGGGACACATCGCCGCCCTCCCTGCCGACGATGACGTTCGACGAGGCGTGCATGACGAGCAGGTAGGTGATCGCGAGCAGCACCGCGCCGGAGGCGACGAAGAGCACCCCGTACAGCAGCGTGAGACGCATCCGGACCCTACGGGGCGTCAGACGGCGTACGGTCGCGGCGAGAAGGCGGGCGGCGCCGGCGAGCGGCGCCGCCGTGGGCTTCGGCAGTCGCATCGTGCCTCAAATCCGGTAGCCGCCCCGGGGGACGGTCTCGATCAACGGCGGGTCGCCGAGCTTGGGACGCAGCCGGTTGATGGTCGCCTTGACGGTGGTGGTGAAGGGGTCGGCCGCCTCGTCCCACACCCGTTCCAGCAACTCCTCCGCCGACACCACCCGCCCCTGGGCGGCGAGCAGGTACTCCAGGACCGCGAGTTCCTTCGGGGTGAGCGCGAGCCGCCGTGAGGCACGCGTCGCGATCCGTCGCGCCGGGTCGAGGCGCAGATCGCCGTGGACCAGGACCGGCGGCACGGCCGGCTGCGAGCGCCGGCCCAGCGCGCGGATGCGGGCGACCAGTTCGGCGTACGCGAAGGGCTTGGGCAGGTAGTCGTCCGCGCCGAGGCTCAGGCCCTCGACCCGGTCGGCGATGGTGCTGGACGCGGTCAGCATCAGCACCCGGGCGTGGACGGGCTCGTCGGCCAGCCGGCTGCACACCTCGTCGCCGTGCACGCCGGGCAGATCCCGGTCCAGGACGACGACGTCGTACTCGACGACCGCAGTGCGTTCGAGCGCGTCCGCGCCGTCGTACACCACGTCGACCGCCATGCCCTCACGGCGCAGCACCCGCGCGACGGACTGCGCGAGTTCGACGTGGTCCTCGACCACCAGCACCCTCATCGACCCCTCCTGGCGTCGGGCCGGGCCGGGCGGCCCGCCGGATCACGCCGCACGACACTGCCCGATCCCCCGTCACGCACCGGTCACAGTCCGCTGCCCGGTTCTGCCCGGATCCCCGATCGCAGGGTACCTACGCGAACTCCCCGTCCACAGGCCCGGATCAGGGCACATCCGTCTCCGTCCGGACCCCTGTGCCCCACCGACCCCTGTGACCCGCGCGCGCTTTCGGACCGCGCTGTGACCGCCCGCCCCGTAGAACAACCGGAGCGGAACCGACCGTACGCCCGCCCGGCAGGGAGTCGTGACCTCGCAGATGACCGAAGGACCCCGCTTCTCGGACTTGGCACACCGGGTGTCGGCGGACCTGTCACGCCGGGTGGCGGGCCGCGCGATGACGGCGCTTGGAGCGCTGACCCGGGCCCTCGGCGGAGGTGATCTTGGCCATCAGGTCCGTGCGGCGCTGGACGTCCAGTTTGCGGTACGCGCGCGTCAGGTGCTGTTCGACCGTGCTCACCGTGATGAACAGCTTGTCGGCGATCTCCCGGTTGGTCAGTCCGCGGGCGGCGAGCGTCGCGACGCGCAGCTCCGCGTCACTGAGTTCGACGGGGTGCTGCCGCGGCCGAGCCGCCTGCGTGCCGTCCTGGGCGGAGGACGCGCCGGTCTCGGCCGGCGGCGCCTCAGGGGCCGGCACTCCGCATTCGCCGGCCAGCTGGCGCGCTCTGCGGGCCAGGGCGCGGGCCTGTCCGGCGTCGCCGAGCTCGCGGTGGGCGCGGGCCAGTTCGTCGGTGGCACGGACGAGTTCGAGCCGGTGCCCGGTCTCCCGCAGGATCTCCACGGCCTCCCCCAGCAGCGGCAGCCGGCGCGCGGGGCCGAGGGTCCGGGCCAGGACCCGCAGCGACACCCCGCGCGTCCACGCGGCGCCGGGTCCGACCAGCGCGAGCTGTTCCTCCGCGAGGGCGCGGGCGCGGCGCTGGTCGCCGAGCGCCAGGTGGGCGAGGGCGGCGTCGGTGCGCCAGGGGACCAGGGCGGGCAGGTCGAGGCCCCAGCCGGTCATGGTGTCGCCGCAGGCGCGGAAGTCGTCGAGCGCCGCGTAGGGGCGGCCGGCCGCGAGGTAGTAGCAGCCGCGTGCCCACAGATAGAGCAGTCCGTCGGGGGTCTGGAACGCCGCTTCGGTCACGGGCACGGCGAGATGGCCGGCCGCCTCGCCGAGCCGGCCCATGGCCGTCTTCACGTACACGGCGACGGCGACGAGCGACGCCAGGGCGACGCCCCAGCCTTCGGCGGGTACGAGTGCGTCGGCCGTGCGCACGGACTCCTCGGCGGCGGCAAGTCCGCCCAGCCGCACCTCTGTGCGGGCCTTCACGGCGGCGAACCGTGCCTGCCACATGGGGGCGCCGCGCTCGGTGGCCTCCTTGAACAGCGTCTCGCACCAGTACGCCGCCTCGTCGAGGTGGTCGGCGAGCACGAGGGAGTCCAGGGTGGCGACGAGCAGGGGGACCGTGTGGTCGTCGAGGCGGGTGCCCTGGAGGATCTGTTCCGCCCGCACGACGACGTCGTCCCTGCTGGGGTCGGACGCCGCCTGCGCCAGGGTCGCCACCCGGTCATGGATGCTGCGCGCGGCCGAGGGCGCCCGGAGCACGGCACCGTTCGCGTCGGACCGGTCGGCGCCGGGCAGGCCCGGGTAGGTGCGGTCCATCCACAGCCGGATGTCGTCGAGCCGGTGGCGCAGGCCCGTACCCGTGTCGCCGCGCCCGGCGGTGTGCAGGACGGCGAGTGCCTGGTCGACCTGGCCGAACCACAGGAGGTGCCCGGCCAGTTCGGCGGACTGGTGGTGTCCGAGGCGGCCCGTGAGGGCGGCGGCCGTGAGCTCGGGCAGGTAGCGGGCGCCGACGGCCGGGTTGACCCGCCAGGCGGCCCGGGTCAGCGCGGCCCTGATGTCCAGGGACCGCCCCTCGTCCGTGCAGAGGTCGCGGGCGGCGCGCAGGCAGGACAGCGCCAGGGCGACGTCGTCGTCGGTCAGGGCCCGGTCGGCCGCTTCGATCAGGGTCGGCAGCGCCCACGCGCCGTCGATGCGCTCCGCGCGCATCAGATGCCGTGCGACCACGGTCGCGGCCCTGCCGTGCTCGTGCAGCACCGTGGCGACGCGGGCCTCCAGGTGGGACCGGTGCGCGGGCTCCATGGTGTGCAGCACCGCGGTCCGGCCCGCCTCGTGCCGGAACCAGCCGGAGCCGAGCAGCCCCATCGCGCCGAGGGCGGTCAGGCCGCGGTGCACCGCATCGCGGCCGACGCCGAGGACTTCGGCCAGTTCGGCCGGCGAGGCCTGCGGGCCGAGGACGGCGAGCGCCCGGGCGATGTGCTGCTGCGCGGGGTCGACGCGGTAGAGGCACGCGGTGACGGCACGCTCGAAGGCCTCGCCCGGCATGCAGGCGTCGAGGCCGCTCTCGTCGCCGTCGGCGAGCGACGCGGCGGTGTCTTCCAGGAGCGCCTTCGTCAGCAGGGGGTTGCCGCCGCCGGTCCGGTGCAGGTGCGTGACGAGCGGGCGCGTCCGCCACCGTTCCCCGCCGTAGGCGTCGGCCATGTCGCCCACGCCATGTCGGGTCAGCGGACCGAGCCGGATATTCCGGCAGCCCGGAAGGCGCAGGAAATCAACCTGGAAGCGGGTGTTGTCGGATAACTCGGTGCAGCTTTCCGCGAGGATCATCAGAATACGGTTTCTGTTGACCCTTCGCGCCAGATAGAGCAGGCATTCGAGAGAATCCTGATCCACGTGATGCACATCGTCCACGACGACCATCACGGGCCTTTCCCGCGCCTTTTCCAGGACAATCCCGCACTGCTCGGCGACCACCGCGGCGGGAAGCGTCACCCGAGCCCGCCCTCCCGATCCGGCCAGCACCCTTCCACCCGGCGACCACGGCGCGCCGGCCATGCCCGCATCGGACGAGCCGACTCCGAGCAGCAGTTGCCCCATCACTCCGAGGGGTATGTCGCGTTCCGCGTCCGACGCCGTGGCCTGCAGTAACAGCGCTCCGGTGGCACCCGCCCGCTCTGCGCAGGCACGCAGCAGCGCACTCTTCCCGCTCGCGACCGCGCCGCTCACCAACAGCACGCCGCCGTGTCCGGCCGAGGCGGCGTCGAACATGCCCTCCATGACCGACAGTTCCTTGTCCCGCTCCACCAAGTTCATGAGCCGACTTATCCCCCAGTCCCGACGGCTGATTCTTGCGCGGTACGGGCGGCCGATCAGATGCAGCCTTTCGGACGAGACCGCCCTCCCCTGTGAAGATTCTCCCATAAGGAAAAATCAACTACCAGCCCGATTCACTGCGGAGACTTCGGGACAACACTGAATTCACGCCATTCAACCCGCAAACGGACCCCTCAATTCCGAATTCAATGGCACTTCTTGCGTGGTTTTCAGATGGCCAAAATCAACTGACCATTCGGTCGGCCGGTGGCCAGAATCCATCTGACCTGGCACGCTCGCCGGCCCGGGCGCCCTCGGACGGTCGATCCGCCGGCTCGGGCGCACCGGCCGTGCTGGTGTAGACCTCCGGAAGGAACGCTTTCTGTCGGCTTTCGGTCAGCCTCGCTTGAACGCCCCCGGCGGCACGCGCGTACGACCTGGAGGGCGCGGGCCCCAACCTCAAATGTTGCTCTGAAGGTCCCCGCCCGGGGGTTCGGGCGCAGCCCCTGGGGCCATACCCCCGTCACGTCCGGACGTCCGGCACGACGTCGAAGGAGACGGGACAGCGGGCAGGGCAGAGGCCGAGGAGGGGACGATGCAGCGACTGGGCACGGGGATCGGGTGGCGACCGGAGATCGCGGACGCCGTGGAGCGCATGCCGGGCATCGACTGGGTCGAGACCGTCGCCGAGAACATCTGTCCCGGGCACCTTCCGGAGTCTCTCGTACGCCTGCGGGAGCGCGGCGTGACCGTGATCCCGCACGGCGTCTCGCTCGGCCTGGGCGGCGCGGACCGACCCGACGCCGGCAGGCTGGCCGCGCTCGCCGAGCGGGCGGAAGCGCTGGGGTCGCCGCTGGTCACCGAGCACATCGCGTTCGTACGCGCGGGCGGACCGCTGACCGCGTCCCCGCGTCTGGAAGCGGGGCATCTCCTGCCGGTCCCCCGCACCCGGGACGCCCTCGACGTGCTGTGCGAGAACGTTCGTGTCGCCCGGTCCGCGCTCCCCGTGCCGCTTGCCGTGGAGAACATCGCCGCGCTCATCTCCTGGCCGGGCGAGGAGATGACCGAGGGCCAGTTCCTGTACGACCTCGCCGACCGCACGGGCGTCCGCCTCCTCATCGACGTCGCCAACCTCCACACCAACCACGTCAACCGCGGCGAGGACCCGGCCAAGGCGCTCGCCGAGCTGCCGCTGGAAGCCATCGCGTACGTCCATGTCGCGGGCGGCTTCGAACGCGACGGCGTCTGGCACGACAGCCACGCCCACCCGGTCCCCCAGCCGGTCCTCGACATCCTGACCGACCTCGCCTCCCGCGTGTCCCCGCCGGGGGTGCTGCTGGAGAGGGACGAGAACTTCCCGGAACCGGCGGAGCTGGAGCGGGAGTTGGGGGCGATTCGAGGGGCGTTGGAGAAGGGGGATGCGGAGCGGGGGGTGCCCTCGGCGAGCAGGTCCGCAGCAGCACCCGTGACGGGCACACTTCAGGAGGCCGCGGGCGAACGGAGCACCACGGCAGAGCGGGACGCCGCGGCCGAGCCGAGCACCACGGCCAAGCCGAGCACCACGGGCGAGCCGAGCACCACGGCCAAGCCGAGCGCCGCGGCCGAGCAAAACACCACAAACGAGTGGGCCGCGACGCGCGAGCGCAAGGCGGCACGCGAGCGAGGAGCAGCGCTGGACGCGGCACGCGAAGAAGACGCTGCGGGAGAGCAGGGGCGGACGCCCGAGCACGAGTCGGCACGCCGGCGAACGGCAGCACGGGACGCGGCACGCGAAGAAGACGCCACGAACGGACCGGAACCGAGGCCCGAGCACGAGGCGGCACCCGAGCAACCGCCGACCCAAGACACCGCACGCCAAGAAGACACCGTGGGAAAGCAGGGACGGACGCCCGAGCACGAGGCGGCACACCAGCGAGCGGCAGCGCAAGGCACCGCACGCGGAAAGGACGCCACGAACGAGCCGGAGCCGGAGCGCGAGCAGCGCACCGTGGCCGCGGCACCCGGTATCGAGCACGCTCGGCAGCGGCTCGCTCTCGCGCAGGCCGCGCTGCTGTCCGCGCTCGTCGCCGGGACGCCCGTGCCAGAGGGGTTCGACCGGGTGCGGCTCGGGGTGCAGGCGCGGGCGCTCGCCGGGAAGCGGGCGGAGGTCGTGGCGAAGGTCGCGCCCGAGTTGCCGGTGATCCTCGGGGAGGGGTATCGGCGGGCTTTCCTGACGTACACGCACGGGCACCCGATGACCGACGGCTACCGGCGCGACGCGCTGGACTTCGCCGGGTACCTGCTGGCCGAGGGGCGGCTCGAAGACGCGCGGGTGCGGGCGGAGGTGCGCGAGTGGTGGCTGGAGCGTTCGGGGCCGCGGCCGCGATCGCGACGCCCGGGGGTACGGCTGGCCCGGGCCACGCGCCGGGTGCTGCTACGGCGGTGAGCGGGCCGCGGGGACGGGCAGTGATGCTTCGACGGTGAGCGGCAGCGACGCGGGCGAGCGGCTACCCCCTCCCCGGCGGCACCCCCTGCACCGTCACCCCACCCGCAACCTCCAACCCCCACCACCCGACGGACCCCGCATACGCCACCCCCCGCTCCCCTCCTAGGCGCCGCCACCTCCACCGAGTGTGCCGGGGTTAACACCCCAGCCCCGTAATGCGATCACCGCACCCGCTTCATCCCCATCTGCTCCGGTACGCCCCTCACCCTCACTCCCCCATACGCCCGTATCGACCCCCGTTGCAACCATTCGCCCCCGTACGGCAGTTGGCGTAGACCCAGGGGTACCCCGAAGTAATATGCCAACCCAACCCTTGAAGCGCACTAACGTGCGGTGCCGCAACAGGAGGCACCATGCGACCGCGTCCCCCCATCAACGGCCGAGGCATCTTCAGCGGCACCGGGCTCATCATCACGGGCCTGACGGCGACGCTGCTGGCGATGATCTTCCCGATCTGGTCGTACGCCGACCGGTCCGGGACGGGTCTGGACGTGCTCAACGCCGAGACGGTCTCGACCGAGTACGGGCCGCTGTCCGGCCTCGACCGCGAGTTCGTCACGAAGGTCCGGCTGGCCGGGCTGTGGGAGCTGCCCGCAGGTCAGCAGGCGCGGCAGAAGGGCACCACACCCGCCGTACGCACCGCCGGTCAGCACCTCATCCAGGGGCACACGTTCCTGGACGAGCGGGTGCGTGACATCGCCGCACGGCTCCGCCTGGAGCTGCCCAACGAGCCCACCGAGCAGCAGCAGGAGTGGCTGGCGACCCTGGACTCCGCCCAAGGCGTCGAGTACGACCGGCAGTTCGCCAACATCCTGCGGCTGGCCCACGGCAAGGTGTTCTCCGTCGTCGCCCAGGTACGGGCCAGTACGCGCAACTCACTCGTCCGTGAACTCGCCGACGACGCCAACACCACCGTGCTGGACCACATCAAGGTGCTGGAAGCCACCGGGTACGTCGACTGGGACGCCCTCGCCAGGGACATGGTCGCCGGCAGCACTCCCCCGATCACCCCGTCCCCCGCCCCGCCCGGCCCCACCACCGACCCGGCCCCGGCCGTCCCGATGACGCCGTCCCCGTCCCCCACTCCGACCACGACCTACACCCTGCCGCCGGCCGCCACCAGCCCCCCACCTAACAGTTCCGGCAACCCCTGAAAACCAGTTCCTGTCCGGCGGCCCCCGGCGGGTCGCCGATCTGACCCGCGTCTCCATGGCCCGGCAGCGGCGGCTGCTGCTCGCGCACACCGGCTGGGCGACGGTCGTCGATCCACGGGGCCGGGACGAGTGGAGCGCTCGGTGATAGGGGCCATCGGGCCGGAGGGCCAGTCCCGGATCGAGCCGGTGCGGGACGCCGCGGCGGTCGTCCTGGCGCTGGGGGCGATCGCCCTGCTGACGCCCGCTCAGTCGGACATGCCGGCGCATCTGGTCGCCCTCTGGTTCGCGCTCCCCTTCGTGCTCCCCCTGAGCTGCCTCGCCATCGCCCGGGTCGAGATCCACCCGTACGCGCAGTGGGCCTCCCCGGCCGGGCAGCGGCTCCTCGGCGCCCTGGTCCAGCACCCGACCGGCGGGGACGACCGTGCCCACCTCACTTCCGTCGCCGTACGGGGCGTGCGCGCGATCGGCGAGCCGGAACTGCGCCAGGCCTTCGGCCACCGCGGCCCGGTGACGCATCGGGGGCATTGACGCCGACACCGGCAGGACGGTGCTTGCCTTCGCCAACAGACGAACGAAATATCCCTTTTGTTGCTGCCGTGCACTGAAGGGACACGCGATGAGAGTTCCCGCCCTCTACCCGGTCGCCGGAGCGCTGCTCCTGACCGCCCTCTCCACCGCCCCGGCCGGCAGCACCGGGGCCCCGGTCCCGGGTGCGGCCGAGAAGTACGGCGTGACGGTGGCCGCCGCGCGTGCCAAGGCGGCCGGCATCCCCTTCGCCGGCTGCCCCAAGCAGCTGGACCTGCCCGCCCAGGTGAAGTGCGGCACGGTGGCCGTCCCGCTCGACTACGCGCATCCCGGCGGCAAGCAGATCAAACTCACGGTCAGCCGGATCCAGGCCACGCACAAGGACCCGCACAACAGCAAGCGCCGGGTGCCCCGGCAGGGCGCCCTGGTCTACAACCCGGGTGGACCGGGCGCCTCCGGCGTGCACTTCCCGCTGATCGGTGTCCTGCCCGCATGGAAGCGGCTGGCGGGCGCCTACGACCTGGTCGGCTACGCCCCACGCGGAGTGCGGCCGTCCGCGCCGGTGTCCTGCCAGGACCCCAAGCAGGTCGCCAAGGGGCCCGCCGACGCGCCGACGCACCCGTCGGAGGCCTACAAGCGGGAGCGCATCGCCCGGGCCAAGGCCTACGCGCGCGGCTGCGCCGAGCGCACCGGCAGCGCGCTGCGGCACTACAACTCCCTCAACAACGCCCGGGACCTGGACGTCCTGCGTGCCGCGCTGGGCGAGCGGAAGCTGACGTTCATGGGTGCGTCGTACGGCACCTACTTCGGCGCGCTGTACGCGACCCTCTTCCCCTCCCACGTGCGGCGGATGGTGTTCGACTCGGCGGTGAACCCGGACCCGGCGCAGATCTGGTACCGCAGCAATCTGCTGCAGTCGGCCGCGTTCGAGGGGCGGTGGGCGGACTTCCGGGAGTGGGTCGCCAAGCACCACGACGTCTACGGCCTCGGTGACACCGCCGACGAGGTGCTGCGCCGCTACGACAAGGTGCGGGCGCGCCTCGCCGTGAAGCCGGCGGGCGGGAAGGTCGGGCCCGAGGAGTTGCAGGAGGCGTTCCTGCAGGCCGGGTACTACGACGACTACTGGCCCGCGCGGGCGCAGGCGCTGTCGGCGTATCTGAAGGGCGACGAGAAGCCGTTGGTCGCGCTGGCCGCGCCGGCGACGGAGGCGGCGGCCGAGAAGGAGAACTCGAACGCGGTCTACACGGCCGTGGAGTGCAACGACGCGCCCTGGCCGACGGACTGGGCGGTCTGGGACCGGGACAACACCCAGCTCGCGCAGGTCGCGCCGTTCGAGACCTGGGACAACGTGTGGATGAACCTGCCGTGCGCCTACTGGCAGGCGCCCCGGCAGCAGCCCCTCGACGTGCGGACCGCGCCGGGTGAGGTGCCGCCCCTGCTGATCCTGGCCGCCGAGCGGGATGCCGCCACGCCGTACGACGGGGCGCTGGAGATGCACCGGCGGCTGTCGGGCTCGGTCCTGGTGACCGAGCGGGACGCCGGCACGCACGGCATCGCCTACGGCCCGAACGCCTGCGTCAACGGCCACATCGACGCCTACCTGCTGGAGGGCCGCCTCCCCGCCCGGCAGGCGGCATGCGAAGGTCACCCCGAGCCCAAGCCGGAGCGCCTGAACCGCAAGTCGCCGAAGCCGGCCGACCGGACCGCGACGAAACCGGGCGGCCGCCCCGGCAAGGCCGCGGCCGCCCGGCTCCCGCACTGATCAGGCGAGGCCCGCGACCAGCTCCGCGACGTCCTTGCGGCGGCCCGTGAAGAACGGCACCTCTTCGCGGACGTGCATCCGGGCCTCCGAGGCCCGCAGGTGGCGCATGAGGTCGACGATGCGGTACAGCTCGTCGGCCTCGAAGGCCAGGAGCCACTCGTAGTCGCCCAGCGAGAACGAGGCGACCGTGTTGGCACGGACGTCCGGGTAGCCGCGGGCCATCTTGCCGTGGTCGGCGAGCATGCGGCGGCGGTCCTCGTCGGGGAGGAGATACCAGTCGTAGCTGCGCACGAAAGGGTAGACGCTGACGTAGTTGCGCGGCGTCTCGTCGGCGAGGAACGCCGGGATGTGCGAGCGGTTGAACTCGGCGGGGCGGTGCAGCGCCATGTTCGACCAGACCGGCGTCAGCGCGCGGCCCAGCTTGGTGCGGCGGAAGAGGTTGTACGCCTCCTGCAGCTGGTCGCTGGTCTCGGCGTGCCACCAGATCATGAGGTCGGCGTCGGCGCGCAGCCCGGACACGTCGTAGGTGCCGCGGACCGTCACGTCCTTGGCGGCGAGCTGGTCGAACAGCTCCTGGACCTCGTCGGCGTAACCCGCGCGGTCCTCGGGGAGTACGTCCTTCAGCTTGAAGACGGACCAGAGGGTGTAGCGGATGACCTCGTTGAGGTCCTTGGCCAGCTTGCCCTTGTTCGGGATCCTGCCGGACTCGGTGGTGGAGGCGTCGTCACTCATGTCCCCTATTCTCCCGCTCCGCCGTGCAGACTCTGCACCGGGTGGGCGGTGAGCTCCTCCACACCACTCAGGTCTCCGTCCAGCTGATCCACCGCGGCGTACGCGCTCGCGATGCACGCCGGGATGCCCACACCGTCGTACTGCGCGCCGCACACCGCGAGGCCGGGCAGCTCGGCGATGTGCTCGCGGATGCGGGCCACGCGCGCGTGGTGACCGACCGGGTACTGGGGCAGGCCGTCGGTCCAGCGGGTGACGCGCGTTTCGACGGGGGTGGCAGTGAGTCCGGTCGCCGCTTCGAGGTCGCGGCGGGAGACGTCGACGAGGTGGTCGTCGTCGCGCCGCAGGATCTCCGTCTCGCCGTACCGCCCGACGGATGTGCGCAGGACGACCACGTCCGGGCTCTCGTCGGCGATCCAGCCCCACTTCTGGGAGGCGAACGTCGACGCCTTGATGGTGCGCCCGTCGACCGGCGGTACGAGGAAGCCGCTGCCGGCGGGGAGGTCGGTGCCGGCGCGGCGGAAGGCGAGCGTGATCAGGGCCATGGAGGCGTACTCGACGGTGGCGAGCTCCGTCGCGGCGGCGGGGGCCTCGGCGCGCAGGAGGGCGGCGGCGGCCGGGGCGGGCAGGGCGACGATCACGGCGTCGGCGCGCCAGACGCGGTCTCCGGCGACGACGCGCCAGAGGGCGTTCGACTCGGCCGGGCCCGGCGCGGGCCGGCCGCCCACCCCGGCGTGCCCGACCCTGCGCAGCTCGGTCACGGGCGCCCCGGTCACGATCTCGCCGCCCCGCGCGCGGACCGACTCCGCGACCGCGAGGGGGAGGGTGCCGACGCCGCCCTCGATGCCCATGAAGACCGGCCCCGTCTGCTGGGCCGCGGCCGCCTTGGCCTGGATCTCCCGAACGGCCTCCGTCAGGGAGTCGTGCGTCTTGGCGGCCTGGTAGAGCTGCGGGACGGCCGAGCGCATCGAGATGCGGTACGCGTCGCCCGCGTAGACGCCGCCGAGCAGGGGTTCGACGAGCCGGTCGACGACCTCGCGGCCCAGGCGGGCCGCCACATACTCCCCCACCGCCACGTCGTCGCCGACCTCCGTGCGGGGCAGGTCGGCGTCGCGCTCGATGCGGGCCAGCCCCTCGTCGGACAGGACGCCGGAGAGCGCGGACGCGGTACCGGGGACGCCCATGACATGTCCCTTGGGCATGGGGCGCAGGGCGCCGCGGGTCCAGATCGAGGCCGTCGCGGTGGCGGGCGGCTGGAGCCGGCCGGCGAGACCCACCTCGCGCGCGAGGGCGACGGCCTCGGGGCGGCGCGCCAGCATCGACTCGGCGCCGAGGTCCACGCGCGCGCCCGCGATCTCACCGGGCAGCAGCTTGCCGCCGACCCGGTCCGACGCCTCCAGGACGGTCACCCGCCGGCCGGCGGCCAGCAGCCGGTGGGCCGCGGCGAGCCCGGCGATCCCGCCTCCGATGACGACGACCCGGCCCCGGCCCGTACGAGTCTGAACTTCGCGCATGTCCACAGCCTCTCAGACCCCACTGACAGGCCGTCCCCGCCCCGGTGTCCTTCACGAGTCCCGACCGTGACCGCATCGGGACCGTTCCCCGCCAACGTCCCGCCCCCTCCAGGCGTCGAAGAAGCGTCAGTCGTCACGACGACCCTCGGGGGTACGCCCACATGCGCACACGACGCTCCACCCGCTCCATTCGATCCGTACGACCGGTTCAGGCCCTCGCCGGCCTCCTGCTGGCCACGGCCCTCGCGCTCACCGGCTGCAGCGCCTCGGACGACTCGGGCGGCAGCAGCGCAGCCGGGGACAAGGCCGCGAAGGCGGAGTCCCAGGCGGACGCGAAGGAGGGCGCCCCGGGCGGCGGCTACGGCTCCGACGCCGGCAAGGCCACCGCGCCGCCCAAGGTCACCGCGAACCGCATCATCCGTACGGCTTCGCTGACCGTGCAGGTCAAGGACGTACCGAAAGCTTTGGACGAGGCACGCACCACCACCGAGGACGCGGGTGGCTACGTCGGCAACGAGACCACGACCCGGGACGAGGAGGGCCACGAGCACACCCGCGTCGTGCTCCGCGTTCCCGTCGACCGGTACGCCGACGTCCTCGCGGACCTGCAGGGCGCGGGCAAGCTGATCGAGCGCAGCGCCAAGGCGCAGGACGTCACCGACCAGGTCGTCGACGTGGAGAGCCGCATCAAGTCGCAGCGCACCAGCGTGGCCCGGATCCGTGAGCTGATGGACCGGGCGACGAAGCTCAGTGACGTGGTGACGCTGGAGGGCGAGCTCAGCAGCAGGCAGGCCGACCTGGAGGCGCTCCTGGCCCAGCAGGCGTCCCTGAAGGACCGCACGAGCCTGGCGACCATCACCCTCTCCCTGTCGGAGACGCCGGTGAAGAAGGCCGCGCGGGACGACGACCCCGGCTTCCTGGACGCGCTCGCGGGCGGCTGGGACGCGTTCGTGACGATGCTGCGCTGGCTCGCGGTGGCGTTCGGCGCCGTGCTGCCCTTCGCCGCGGTGGCGGTGCTGATCGTGCTGCTGTGGCTGAAGGTGCTGCGTCCCCGGCTGTCGCGCCGCCCGGGCACGGCACCCGCGACGACGGCCCTGGGCCCGCTGCCGACGGCCTACCCGGCACCGGGGCCCACGCGCGCGGGGGACGGGCGCGGCGGCGAACAGGGCGGCGGGCAGGACTGAAATGCCCGGTGCTCGTAGCGTGTTCGCATGAGCATGAGCGCTGCGAGGGGTGTGCCGGGTACGCGAGAGCGGCTGGTTGTGATCGGCGGCGACGCCGCGGGGATGTCCGCGGCGTCACAGGCACGGCGATCGAGGAGCGCCGGGGAACTGGAGATCGTGGCCTTCGAACGCGGCCACTTCACCTCCTTCTCGGCCTGCGGGATCCCGTACTGGGTGGGCGGCGACGTCCTCGACCGCGACCAGCTGATCGCGCGGACGCCCGAGGAGCACCGCGCGCGGGAGATCGACCTGCGCATGCGGACGGAGGTCACGGAGATCGACGTGGCCGGCGGCCGGGTACGCGCGCGTGACGTCGATTCCGGCGCCGAGTCCTGGACGTCGTACGACAAACTCGTGATCGCGACCGGCGCCCGCCCGATCCGCCCCGACATGCCCGGCGCCGACGCCCCCGGCGTCCACGGTGTGCAGACCCTCGACGACGGCCAGGCCCTCATCGACACGCTGGCACGCACGCGTGGCCGCCGCGCGGTGGTGGTCGGCGCCGGCTACATCGGCGTCGAGATGGCCGAAGCGCTCATCAACCGCGGCTACGAGGTGACCGTCGTCAACCGCGGCAGCGAGCCCATGTCGACGCTCGACCCGGACATGGGCCGCCTGGTGCACGCGGCCATGGAGGGCCTCGGCATCACCATGGTCAACGACACCGAGGTCACCAAGATCCTCACCGGCGAGGACGGCCGGGTCCGCGCGGTGGCCACCGAGGACGCCGAGTACCCCGCGGACGTGGTCGTCCTGGGTATCGGCGTCCGCCCCGAGACGACCCTCGCCCGGGCCGCCGGCCTGCCTCTCGGCGACCACGGCGGCCTGCTGACCGACCTGGCGATGCGCGTGCGCGGCCACGAGAACATCTGGGCGGGCGGCGACTGCGTGGAGGTCCTCGACCTGGTCTCCGGCCAGGAACGCCACATCGCCCTCGGCACCCACGCCAACAAACACGGCCAGGTCATCGGCACGAACGCCGCCGGCGGCTACGCCACGTTCCCCGGCGTGGTCGGCACGGCCGTCAGCAAGGTCTGCGACCTGGAGATCGCCCGCACGGGCCTGCGCGAGAAGGACGCGCGCAGGGCGGGCCTGCAATACGTCACGGCCATGATCGAGTCCACCAGCCGCGCGGGTTACTACCCGAACGCCTCCCCCATGACGGTCAAGATGCTCGCGGAACGCCGCACGGGCCGACTGCTGGGCGTCCAGATCGTGGGCAGGGAAGGCGCGGGGAAGCGGGTGGACATCGCGGCGGTGGCTCTGACGGCGGGGATGACGGTGGAACAGATGGTGTCCCTGGACCTCGGATACGCTCCGCCGTTCTCCCCGGTGTGGGACCCGGTACTGGTGGCGGCCCGCAAGGCGGCAAAGGCTGTTAATGCGGGTGCCTAGTAGGGGGCGGCGCCGACAACGCCCTCAGGGGCGCGGGGAACTGCGCGACCAGCCACAACGAACCCGCAGCCGCCGACCGACCCACACCCCTACGGCGCTTACGCGGATCCGTTGATCCTCTCGATCGCCTGCCGAGCCTGCTCAGCAGGCGGCCGCGACGGCAACGACGACACAGACGCACTCACACTCGGCGGCATGGCGGCAGCCGGCTGTTCCCCCGCCGGCTTCGCATGTGCCGCCCCCGGCCGAGCCGACCGCAACCGATGGCTCACGGCCTCATCCAACGTCACCGGCCGCTGCATCTGCGTCGCCAGCCGTCCGGCCTCCTGCCCCAGCCGGGCGACGTCTTCCCACGGCAACCGCACCACCAGGGCAAGTTCGGCCTCCCCGTCGGGCAACGCGTGAATAGGAGGAGTAACTCGGTCGTTCATCGCCTGTTCCTCACGTCGGTTGCCGGGACATACGCACGCGGCGACAGCCCCGTTCACCGATTCGCCGGACGTATCCCGGGCAGATACCTCTCGTGGTCATCCCTGTCCATGACGTGAACCCCGTCCGCCGCACCCCCTGGGTGACGTACGGGCTGATCGTCGCGAACGTCCTGGTCTTCCTGTCCACGCCCGGCATAGCCGGCTCCGTGGCCGGTGAGAGCAGCCTGGCCCAGCTGTGCCATCTGCACGCTTTCCTGGACCACTACGCGGCCGTGCCACGGGAGCTGATCCACGACCAGCTGCCGAGGGTGGTCCCGACGGGCGAGGTCGCGCTCGGCACGCAGGGCCCGGGCTGTGTGATCGGCCCGCCGGGCTACGACAAGTCCCCGGTGCTGTCCGTCTTCACCGCGATGTTCCTGCACGGCAGCTGGCTGCACCTGCTCGGCAACATGCTGTTCCTGCTGATCTTCGGCAACAACATCGAGGACCGCATGGGCCATGTGCGGTACGCGCTGTTCTACGTCGCCTGCGGCTACGCGGCGTCGTACGGCTTCGCGCTCCTCAACGACGAGTCGGCCGACCCGCTGATCGGCGCGTCGGGGGCGATCGCGGGCGTGCTGGGCGCCTATCTGGTGCTGTATCCGAGGGCCCGCGTCTGGGTCCTCGTCCCGTTCCTGGTCTTCCTGCCGCTGCGGCTGCCGGCCTGGCTGGTCCTAGGCTTCTGGTTCGGGCTGCAGGCGGTGTACTCGTCCGGCGAGGGCGTCTCCGACGCGGGCACCGTGGCGTACGCGGCGCACGTCGTCGGCTTCCTCGCCGGCATGGCGCTCGCCTGGCCGCTCAAGCCGGGCACGCCACCACCGCCGGAACCGCGCGGCCTGCTGTTCGGCAGGCGGGCCCGGCCCCGGCACACGTGGTGAGCACAGGCCCTAGCGGGCGGTGTGCGTGTGGACGTACTCCACGAGCCGGGTCAGCGCGTCCGGGTCGGTGGAGGGCATGACGCCGTGGCCGAGGTTGAAGACGTGTCCCTCCAGGCCGGCCGCGGCGTCGAGGACCTCGCGGGTCTTGGTCTCGACCGCCTCCGGCGTGGAGAACAGGACGGTCGGGTCGAGGTTGCCCTGAAGGGCCTTGCCGGGGCCGACCCGGCGGGCGGCCTCGTCGAGCGGGACGCGCCAGTCGACGCCGACGACGTCCGCGCCGGCCTCGCCCATGAGCTTCAGCAGCTCACCGGTGCCGACGCCGAAGTGGATGCGGGGGACGCCGTATCCGGCGACGGCGTCGAAGACCTTCGCGGAGGCGGGCATCACCGAGCGCCGGTAGTCGGCGGGGGCGAGTGAGCCGACCCAGGAGTCGAAGAGCTGGATCGCGGAGGCGCCGGCCTCGATCTGCACCTTGAGGAAGGCGGCCGTGATGTCGGCGAGGCGGTCGAGCAGGTCGGCCCACAGCTCGGGGTCGCCGTACATCATCGCCTTGGCGTTCTCGTACGTGCGGGACGGGCCGCCCTCGACGAGGTAGCTCGCGAGGGTGAAAGGCGCGCCGGCGAAACCGATGAGCGGGGTCGAGCCGAGCTCGCGGGTGAGCAGGCCGATGGCCTCGGTGACGTAGGAGACGTCCTCGGGGGTCAGGTCACGCAGCCGATCCAGGTCGGCGCGGGTACGGATGGGGTGCTCGACGACCGGGCCGACGCCCGGCTTGATGTCGAGGTCGATGCCGATGGCCTTGAGCGGGACGACGATGTCGCTGAAGAAGATCGCCGCGTCCACGTCGTGCCGGCGCACCGGCTGCAGGGTGATCTCGGTGACCAGCTCGGGCCGCATGCACGACTCGAGCATCGGGATGCCCTCGCGCACCTTGCGGTATTCCGGCAGGGAGCGCCCGGCCTGCCGCATGAACCACACCGGCGTGTGCGGCACGGGTTCGCGCCTGCACGCCTTGAGGAAGGCTGAGTCGTAGGTGGCGGGCGGCGGCGTCGGCTGCGTGTTGGCACTCACGGTGGCAAGTCTCGCACGACGCCGGTCCGCGTCGTTCGGCCCGTCCGGCGCCGACACCGGGAACGGGGTGTCTAGCCCAGCGCGAAGCCCCGGTTCCCCTTAACCTTCCGGCATGGCTGCGGCTCAGGGAAGACTGTCGGACGGTACTGGCGGCATGGATGAAGCGAGGGACACCGGGGAGGCGGACCGGCATGCGCGCAACTCGGCTCCCGCGGCTTTCCGTGCCGCGGTCGAGGCCCTGCGCGGCAGTCGGCTGCGGCCGCAGATCGAGGTCGAGCAGACCAAGGCGCCCCAGCGCCTCGCCCCGTACGCGTACGCGCTGGAGGCCGCTGTCGTCGACGGCGACGACGACCTGGCCGACGGCCGCCTGGTGCTGCTGCACGACCCGGCGGGGCACGACGCCTGGCGGGGCACCTTCCGGCTGGTGACGCTGGTGCGCGCGGAACTGGAGCCGGAGATGGCCGCCGATCCGCTGCTGCCCGACGTGTGCTGGTCGTGGCTGACCGGTGCGCTCCAGGCGCGCGGACTGTCGTACGGCGAACCGAGCGGCACCGTCACGCGCGCGAGTTCGCACTACTTCGGCGGTCTGGCCGAGCGCCCGGCGGCCTCGCAGATCGAGATCCGGGCCTCGTGGACGCCCCGCGAGGGCCTGGGCGGCGTTCCGGACACCGCGGCCCACCTGGCGTCCTGGTGCGACCTGCTGGCCCAGGTCGCGGGCCTGCCCCCGGCGGGGCCGGGCGACGCGTCGGTGGTGACGCTTCCGCAGCGCCGTGATCCACAGTCCCGCTGACCGCCACCGACTTGACCGTCACTTTGTCGATACGGCCACCTTCGGTCAGGAACGGGCCTTGATCGAGCCGATTTGCTCACCGAACGATCGACCGTGTGTCCGAATTGCCCCGATTGTTACTCACTAAATCGTGATCTTTCCCTAAAGGGCCACGGGTTTGGTGCCGAAGACGACTGTGACCTTGAAAGCCGTCCCCGCACCCAGGAGGCCTGGTGTCCGTTCTCCTCGAGCAGCCCGCAAGCCTGGTCGCCTACCGCCCGAACAAGCCGACCGCCATGGTGGTCGTGGCCGATCCCCGCGTCCGCTCCACCGTCACCCGCCACCTCTGGGCGCTCGGTGTGCGCGATGTCATCGAGGCCTCGTCCATCGCGGAGGCCCGTCCCCGCATCGGCAACCCCCGCGACATCTGCGTCGCCGACGTCCACCTGCCCGACGGCTCCGGCCTCACTCTGCTCTCGGAGACCCGTGCCGCGGGCTGGCCCAACGGCCTCGCCCTCTCCGCCGCCGACGACATCGGCGCCGTACGCAACGCCCTCGCGGGCGGTGTGAAGGGCTACGTCGTCACCGGCACCCGCACCAACGTCGGGCTCCCCACCCGGCCCGGTGCCGCTCCCATCGGCGCTGCCGCCGCCCGTATGCACCGTCGCCACCCGGGTGCTCCGAGCCACCCGGGCGGCTACCGCGAGCTCTCCGGTCGTGAGGTCGAGGTGCTGCGGCTGGTGGCGGAGGGCCAGTCGAACAAGGCGATCGGCGTCTCGATGGGCCTGTCCGCACTGACCGTCAAGAGCCACCTCGCCCGCATCGCCCGCAAGCTGGGCACCGGGGACCGCGCCGGCATGGTCGCCGTGGCCCTGCGCACCGGCATCATCCACTAACCCCTTGCCCGTTTGATCATTCACCTGCTCGACCACTCGCCGACGTGATCGGGATCGGCCGCTGATCCCCGCCCGCGTCCCACACCTGTCGTGAACCGGTGTCTTCCCTCACCCGACTGGTTGACGGCCCTCAGGCGCCCGCCGACGGAACGTTCCGTCGGCGGGCGCTGTCCATGCAGGTGAAGATCGCTCGCGGGCAGGAGCGGGAGGATGTGAAGACCGGTCGAGCGGGCAGAGCGGGCTGATAGACATGCGCACCGACGAGTGTCATCTTCCGGCGCTCGCGATCATCCTGCCCCGAACGGAGCCCGTTATGCCCAAGTCCTCCACCTCTTTGGCCTCCTGGAGCCTCGCCGCCGCAGCCGCCGCCGCGCTGCTGGTGGGCTGCTCGTCGGAGGCCAAGCTGTCCAAGGACGAGGTGGCGAACACGATGGCCGAGAAGCTCGCCGCGCAGACGGGGCAGCCGAAGCCGGACATCACGTGCCCGGAGGACCTCGTCGGCAAGGTCGGCGCCTCGCTGCGCTGCACGCTCACCGGGAGCGACGGCGTCTCCCTCGGCGTGACCGCCAAGGTCACCTCCGTCGACGGCGACACGGTCGACTACGACATCAAGGTCGACGAGAAGCCCTCCTGAGGGGCTGCTGCCGGGCGGGCACGTGGGAGATGTGTGAGCACGAAGTGCTGATTGTGATGGACCCCCAGGGGGTTGGGACCGGCGAAGGGCCCCAGGGGATGCTGACACCATGAGTGGAATCGAAGCAGTCCTGATCCTGCTGTGGTTCGGCGCCATCGCGGCGCTCGTCGTGTGGGTGAACCGGCGCAAGGCCCGCAAGAAGCGCGAGGAGCAAGAGGCGTACGTTCAGCTGCGGTCGTTCGCCGAGAGCCGCGGGTGGACGTACGAGGAGTTGGCGCCGAGCCTCGTCGACGCGTACCAGGGGTCAGAGCCGCTCCCCATCAAGGCCAGCGGCATCCCGGGCGACAACGTCATCAGTGGCACTCACCGCGGATACGGCTTCCGCGCCTTCGAGTACCGCTACTACAACAGGGACATCGACACGACCACGACGAACGTCGTCGTCCACTCCGTCTGGGCCCTGAACCTGGGCACAGAGGTTCCGGACCTGCGCATCTACCGGGACGGCTGGCTCGACACCGTCCAGCGGGGACGGGCCATGAAGGTGGGAATCCCGCAGCTCGACGAGGACTTCCACATCGTCTCCCGCGACGAGGAGCGCGCCCGGCCCCTTGTGCTCGGCGGTCTGGCGGAGTTCCTCACGTCCGACCCCCGCGCCCGTGAGATGCCGCTCCGTCTCCACGACGGTCAGCTGATCACCTGGCGCGAGGGGACCGCCCTGAGGAGTGAGACGTTCGACGAGCCCCTCGAGTATCTCGCCGACGCCGTCGGCCACTTGGGAATCATGTCGCCCACCCGGCCTCCGCAGGCGTCGTAGCACAGCCGCTTCCACCCGCTGCCCTCCTGAGACGCACGATTTGGTCGCACTATGAAACTTCCCGGTAGGGATCATGGTGATGTCCAGGGCCGATGTCGTTGCGTCCGCGCGTTGAGAGATCCTCTTGAGGTTTTCAACGATCAGGGTGTGGCCGTGCGTTCGCACCCGCTCGGACGGAGAGGGGGGAGCGGATGGGCCAGTTCGATGTGGAGCCGTCCGAACTGCGGTCGGCTTCCAAGAAGATCAAGGACTCCGTGGGCAGGAGCGACAAGGTGAAGCTCGACGAACTCGGGGACGACGGCGGCGACTTCGGCCACGGCGACGCGGCCGAGGAGTTCGGCAGTCTGATGGCCACCTGGATGGAGGCCATCAAGAGCCCGATGAAGGAGGACGGGGAGAACTCGGCGGACAAGCTGGACGAGAACGCCGCGTCCTACGAGCGCGCCGAGCAGGAATCCCAGAACCACTTCACCGGGCCCGCGGTCGCCGCCGGCCCGAGCCACTGACGGGGAAGCAATGGCAGCACGACTCGGCTCCACCCAGGACCCGCGCGAACTCATCCCGGGAAACCCGTCGAAGCTCACGGGTGACGCGGACAAGCTCGACGGCCATGCGAAGACCCTCGACGGCATCGGGGACGAGCTCGGCTCCGTCCGCATCCCCAGCTGGCACGGAGAGGCCAGCAACGCCTTCTGGGAGGACTTCTCGGGCCAGAAGCAGAAGTGGTACCGCGGCTCGGACTCGCTCGGCGCGGCCGCGGCAGCGCTGCGGGACTACGCCCGAGCCCTCGAGTGGGCCCAGGGGCAGGCGGAAGAGGCCATCCGGCTGTACGACGGGGGCGACGAGAGCGCCGGCGAGCAGCTGCTGGAGGCAGCGCGCGCCCATGTCGAGGCCGAGGGCGACGCGGCGGCGAAGAAGTTCAAGGCGCAGGGCGGTGAGGGCGACAACGCGCCCGACTGGCTGTTCTGGGCCTCCGAGGCGGCGCAGGACGACACCGGCGCGACGTCCAAGCAGCTCGGCGAGCTGGAACGGGCACGCGATCCACGGACCGTCAGGACGTGGGGCGACCACAAGAACATGACGCTGCAGGAAAGGGAAGCGCTGCGCGAGGGCAAGGGACCGGGCGTCACCGTGGCCGGCCCTTCCGTCTCGGCCGACGCCAAGGTGTGGGGCGCCGAGGCCAAGGGGCGCGGTGAGTTCGCGGGCGGCGAGGTCTCCGGCAAGGCCGGCGTCAACCTCCTCGGCGTCGATGCCTCCGCCGGGGTGGGACTCGTGGACGGGAACGCCACCGCACAGGCGTCCGGCAAGGCCTACCTCGCCCAGGCCACGGCCGAGGGCAAGTACGAGGCCGGTTATTTCGAGACCTCCGGCAAGGCAGAGGCGTACGCGGGCGCGGAGGCCGGCGTCAAGGGCTCGATCGGCACGGACGGCGCCCACGTCGGCGGTGAGGCCTTCGCCGGTGCCAAGGCCAGCGCGGAGGGGCATGCCTCCGTCGCGGGTGTCGGCGTCGGCGGCACGGCGGAGGCGTGGGCCGGTGCCGGCGCCGAGGCCCACTTCGACGCCGGCATGAAGGACGGCAAGTTCGTCATCGGCGGCGACCTGGGCGTCGCCGTCGGCGTCGGCGGCAAGCTCGGCGGTCAGATCGAGATCGACCCGGGCAAGGTCACCGACGCGGCCGGCGACGCGGTCGACGCGATCGGGGACTGGTTCGACTGACCAGCCGCCGGGCGGCCCCACCCGGGGCGGCCTGCCGTCGCCCCTTCCCTCTCGCTTCCCGTACCGTCGGAACCCGTACCGCAAGGAGTTGATCCACCATGCCGGGCACACTTCCGGTGCCGCTCGACGTCGAGCTCCCGCAGGGCTGGCAGTCGGCACCCCCGGACGAGGTCGGCGCCCCGCACGCCGCCTTCGTCGCCCTGCACATGGCCTCCCGGGGTCAGGGCTTCATGCCGAACATCACCGTCACCGGCCACACCCTGGAGGGCTCGTCGAGCCTGCACGGCCTCGCCGAGGAGTCGGTGCGGCGGCTGCGCGAGAACGTCGGCCCCGTCGACGTCGTCAAGCGCACCGAGGTGGGCACATCCCCGGCGCCGGGCCTCATCGACGCTCCGGGGATCGTGCAGAACCTGCGCATCCAGGCCACCGTCAACGGGCAGCCCATGGAGCTCGCGCAGAGCCAGTTCATCCTGGTGCTGGAGAACGAGCAGCGGCGCAGTGAGCGCGCCGAGATCGAGATCGCGCTGACGGCGAAGACGAGCCAGCTCAAGGACGTCCTGGAGGACTTCCAGGCCTTTGTTTCCACCCTCCGCCCGGCCACCACCTCCAGCCCGGAGGGTTAGAGCCCGTCCGACGGATCGGGGCGGCGCAAGGCGCCCCACCGGGCCTCCCGCCCTTGGCGACGTCGCCAGGGGCGGGATCCGCGGAGTCCGTCAAGGGCACACCTGGCCGAGAAGCACCGGTTTGCCGTCAGCAACGGCGAGAGGTGTTTCCGCAGGTCAGCGCCAACGTGTCCAGAACATGCAGGTCAGGCGCTCGCCCATGCAGATACCCTTGACATGTGACCGACGCCCAAGAAACCGCAGCAGACACTTCACTGCGAACCACCGGAGGCGCCCCTCCGGACGACGGCGGATCTTCTGTTACGGAGGCGCCGATCCCCTTGCTGGAGCCCCGCGAGGGCATTCCGGCCGTGATCGCCGACGAGGCCGCCCTCGCCGAGGTGATCGCCGCCTTCGCCGCGGGCTCGGGCCCCGTCGCCGTCGACGCCGAACGGGCGTCCGGCTACCGCTACGGCCAGCGCGCCTACCTGGTGCAGCTGCGCCGCGAGGGCGCGGGCTCCGCCCTGATCGACCCCGTGGCCTGCCCCGACCTGTCGGGACTCGGCGAGGCGCTGTCCGGTGTGGAGTGGGTGCTGCACGCCGCCACCCAGGACCTGCCCTGCCTCCGCGAGATAGGCATGGTGCCGACCCGGCTGTTCGACACCGAGCTGGCCGGGCGGCTCGCCGGGTTCCCCCGGGTCGGCCTCGGTGCGATGGTCGAGAGCGTGCTCGGGTTCGTCCTGGAGAAGGGGCACTCCGCCGTCGACTGGTCGACCCGGCCGCTGCCCGAGCCCTGGCTGCGGTATGCGGCGCTGGACGTCGAGCTCCTCATCGATCTGCGCGACGCGCTGGAGAAGGAGCTGGACCGGCAGGGGAAGCTGGAGTGGGCGCAGCAGGAGTTCGCCGCGATCGCGGCCGCGCCGCCGGCCGAACCGCGCAAGGATCCCTGGCGTCGGACGTCGGGGATGCACAAGGTGCGGCGGCGTCGACAGCTGGCCGTGGTGCGGGAGCTGTGGCAGACGCGGGACCGTATCGCCCAGAAGCGGGATGTGTCGCCGGGCAAGGTGCTGTCCGACGCGGCCATCGTGGAGGCCGCGCTCGCCGTGCCCGGGACCGTGCACGCCCTTGCCGCGCTGAATGGTTTCGGTCATCGGATGGGGCGGCGGCAGCTGGAGCAGTGGCAGGCCGCGGTGGATCGTGCGAAGGCTTTGGCCGAATCCCAGTTGCCGGCGCCCGGGCAGCCGGTGACGGGCCCTCCGCCGCCGCGTGCGTGGGCCGACAAGGATCCTGTGGCCGCGGCGCGGTTGTCTGCGGCTCGGGCCGCGGTTTCCGCGCTGGCCGAGCAGCTCAACATGCCTCAGGAGAATCTGATCACGCCGGATACGGTGCGGCGGGTCTGCTGGGAGCCGCCGAAGGCGGTGACTGCCGAGTCGGTTGCCGAGGCGCTGGCTGGTTACGGTGCCCGGGCTTGGCAGGTTGAGCAGGTCACGCCGGTTTTGGTTGCCGCGTTGTCCGCCTAGTCGCCGTAGGAGGTTCCTCTCGTACGGCGACTGCGGGTGCCTTCTGGCTGGTCGCGCAGTCGCCCGCGCCGCCGGACCGACGCGATCTCCGGTCAGAGGCCCGACGGCTCCCCGAAGGTGTGACCTTCGCCGCTCCCCTCGTCAGGACTGTGCAGCTACGTTACCCACAAGTAGCATGGGCCTGAGCGCGCGCTCAGCGCATGCGTGCCGCAGCAGTGCCATCCCGCACCCTGGAGGAGAGCCATCGTGCCTCGTACCGTCAGGGACGTCGTCTTCGTCGACGGCGTCCGCACCCCGTTCGGCAAGGCGGGCCCGAAGGGCATCTACCACGAGACCCGCGCCGACGACCTCGTCGTGAAGGCGATCCGGGAGCTGCTGCGCCGCAACCCCGGTCTCGACCCCAAGAAGATCGACGAGGTCGCCATCGCCGCGACCACGCAGATCGGCGACCAGGGCCTGACCCTCGGCCGCACGGCGGGCATCCTCGCCGGTCTGCCCCAGTCGGTCCCCGGCTACTCCATCGACCGCATGTGCGCCGGCGCCCTGACCGCCGTCACCACGGTCGCCGGTTCCATCGCCTTCGGTGCCTACGACGCCGTCATCGCCGGTGGTGTCGAGCACATGGGCCGCCACCCGATGGGCGAGGGCGTGGACCCGAACCCGCGGTTCGTCAGCGAGAAGCTGGTCGACGAGTCCGCCCTGTTCATGGGCATGACGGCGGAGAACCTGCACGACCGCTACCCGCACATCACCAAGCAGCGCGCCGACGAGTACGCCGTGCGCTCGCAGGAGAAGGCCGCCAAGGCGTACGCCAACGGCAAGATCCAGCAGGACCTGGTACCGATCTCGGTGCGCCGCACCAACCCCGAGGCGGGCGAGACGGGCTGGGGCCTGGTCACCGCCGACGAGCCGATGCGCCCGGGCACCACCCTGGAGAGCCTCGCCGGTCTCAAGACCCCGTTCCGCGTCCACGGCCGGGTCACCGCCGGTAACGCGGCCGGTCTGAACGACGGCGCCACCGCCTCGATCATCGCCTCCGAGGACTTCGCCCGCGAGAACAACCTCCCGGTGAAGATGCGCCTCGTCTCCTACGCCTTCGCGGGCGTGGAGCCGGAGGTCATGGGCTACGGCCCGATCCCGGCGACCGAGAAGGCCCTCGCCAAGGCCGGTCTGTCGATCGAGGACATCAACCTCTTCGAGATCAACGAGGCCTTCGCCGTCCAGGTCCTGGCCTTCCTGGACCACTACGGCATCGCCGACGACGACGAGCGCGTCAACCAGTACGGCGGCGCGATCGCCTTCGGCCACCCGCTGGCCTCCTCCGGCGTCCGTCTGATGACGCAGCTGGCCCGCCAGTTCGAGGAGCAGCCGAACGTCCGCTACGGCCTGACCACCATGTGCGTCGGCTTCGGCATGGGCGCGACGGTCATCTGGGAGAACCCGCACTTCGAGGGGGACAAGTGAGCACCACCGCCGAGCTTCTGAAGCAGGCCTCCGAACTGTTCCCGGACGAGGTCGTCACGAGTGCGCACGTACGCCACCTCGACCTGCCGTTCGGCGCCGGGCGCTTCGCCCTGATCACGCTGGACAACGGCTTCGACCACACCAAGCCGACCACCTTCGGCCCGGCCTCGCTGGCGAACCTGAACACCGCCATCGACCAGGTCGAGGCGGAGGCCGCGGCCGGCGACATCGTCGGCGTCGGCATCACCGGCAAGCCGTTCATCTTCGCGGTCGGCGCCGACCTCAAGGGCGTGGAGATCCTCAAGGAGTACGACCACGCGCTCGCCATCGGCAAGGGCGGCCACGAGGTCTTCAAGCGACTCGGCGGCCTCGCGGTCCCGACGTTCGCGTACTACAACGGTGCCGCGATGGGCGGTGGCGTCGAGGTCGGTCTGCACTGCAAGTACCGGACCGTCAGCAAGGCGCTCCCGGCGTTCTCGCTTCCCGAGGTGTTCCTCGGCCTGGTGCCCGGCTGGGGCGGCTGCACGATCCTGCCGAACCTGATCGGCGCCGACAAGGCCGTCCAGGTGATCATCGAGAACAGCCTCAACCAGAACAAGCAGCTCAAGGGCCGGCAGGTCTTCGACCTCGGTATCGCGGACGCGATCTTCGAGGGCGCGGACTTCCTGGAGCAGTCCCTGATCTGGACGGCTCAGGTCCTCAAGGGCGACGTCGAGGTCGAGCGCCCGGTGATCGACCGCGGTGAGGCCTGGGACCAGGCCGTCGCCAAGGGCCGCTTCATCGCCGACGGCAAGGTGCACGGCGCCGCTCCGGCCGCCTACCGTGCGCTGGACATCATCGCCGCCGCCAAGAACGGCGACCTGCAGCAGGGTTACGACGCCGAGGACAAGGCGCTCGCCGACCTGATCATGGGTGGCGAACTGCGTGCCGGCATCTACGCCTTCAACCTGGTGCAGAAGCGCGGCAAGCGTCCGGCGGGCGCCCCGGACAAGAACCTGGCGCGTCCCGTCACCAAGGTGGGCGTGGTCGGCGCGGGCCTGATGGCCTCGCAGCTCGCCCTGCTCTTCCTGCGCCGCCTGGAGGTGCCGGTCGTGCTGACCGACATCGACCAGGAGCGCGTCGACAAGGGTGTGGGCTACGTCCACGCCGAGATCGACAAGCTGCTCGGCAAGGGCCGTATCAACCAGGACAAGGCCAACCGCCTGAAGGCGCTGGTCAGCGGTGTCCTGGACAAGGCCGAGGGCTTCGCGGACGCGGACTTCGTCATCGAGGCCGTGTTCGAGGAGATCGGCGTCAAGCAGCAGGTGTTCGCGGAGGTGGAGGCGGTCGCCCCGGCGCACGCGATCTTCGCCACCAACACCTCCTCGCTGTCGGTCTCGGAGATGGCGTCGAAGCTCCAGCACCCCGAGCGGGTCGTCGGCTTCCACTTCTTCAACCCGGTGGCGGTCCTGCCGCTGCTGGAGATCGTCCGCGGCGAGAAGACGGACGACGCCTCGCTGGCCACGGCGTTCGCCGTCGCCAAGAAGCTGAAGAAGACCGCGGTGCTGACGAAGGACGCCCCGGCGTTCGTCGTGAACCGCATCCTGACCCGCTTCATGGGCGAGATCCAGAACGTCATCGACGAGGGCACGCCGGTCGAGGTCGCCGAGAAGGCCGTAGAGCCGCTCGGTCTGCCGATGTCCCCGCTGGTCCTGCTGGAGCTGGTCGGCCCCGCGATCGGCCTGCACGTCTCGGAGACCCTCAACCGGGCCTTCCCGGACCGCTTCACGGTCTCCCCGAACCTCGCGGCCGTCGTCAAGGCCGGCAAGCGCGGCTTCTACGTCTACGACTCCGGGAAGCCGGAGCTGGACCCCGAGGTCGCCGCGCTCCTGAAGCAGGGCGATGTCGTCCTGACCGAGGAGCAGGTCCGCGACCGCGTCCTGGACGCCGTGGCGCAGGAGATCGGCCTGATGCTGGACGAGGGCGTCGTCGCCGAGGCCCAGGACATCGACCTCTGCCTGATCACGGGCGCCGGCTGGCCCTTCCACCTGGGCGGCATCACGCCGTACCTGGACCGCGAGGGTGTCTCCGAGCGCGTGAACGGCAAGAAGTTCCTGGCGCCGGGCGTGGCGAGCGTCCCCGCGTAAGCGCTCCACTGTGAACGCCGGTGCCCTGCACGCCGACTGGTGTGCAGGGCACCGGCGTTTGTCTCATCCGGCGGTCGGGCGTACGTCCTCGACGTGGACGACGCGCAGGTCCGTGCCGTCCTGGTGGCGCTCGGCGCGGCCGTGGATGCCGACAGCCGGGTGCGACGGGTCGGCGGTGTCCACGACGGTCATCCTGGCGCACCGACCCCCGAAGGTCTTGCGCATCAGGCCCGCTCAGAGCTCCCGCCATGCCTCCAGCGCCAGCCCCGGCTCGTCCTTGCGCCGGGTGATCAGCAGCTGCCCCGTCGACGGCGACAACGTGGCCGCCACCACCCGCTCGTCCGCGTCCACCGCCAGCGCCACCACCGCGTCCGCCGCGAGCTGCGGGCCCGACTCGGTCCACCACGCGCCCGCCGACTCCTGCTCCGTCGGATATGCCGCGAAGGCGACACGGCCGCTCGCCGAGCGCTGGGCGAGCAACGTGCAGTCGTGTCCGTCGAGTTCGCAGCGGATCGCGGACACCGGGCCCGGGCCGGCGGACGGCACGAGGGTGACGGGCTTGGTGCCGGGGCGCCAGGCGCACAGGTCGCCCGAGTCGTCCGTGTAGAACAGGGTCGTGTGGTCCGCTGACGTGGCCAGGGCGCGGAGGGTGCCCGGGCGGACCGGGGTCTCCATCACCTCCTCCAGGACCGGGACACTGCCCGGTTTCTCCTGCCGCCAGTGCAGGATGGCGCCCGGTACGGCCGCGTACAGCCCGACGAGCCCGGACTCCCCCGTCACGGCGGCCAGTCGGTCGTCGACCTCACTGCCCTTGAGGTCGCGCCACGGGCCCCAGCCGCCCAGCTCCTTCTGCCCGCGCATGCTCACTCCGCCGCCCTTGTTGCGGACGAAGACATGCGCCCGCCCCTGCGCGTCGACCGTGACGGCGGGCGTGCCGGTGCGGTCGCCGGTCCTGTTCGGGTGGCCGATGGAGATCCAGTCCAGCGCGGCCAGGTGCGGCCGGAAGTGCGTGGAGTGCACCAGGCCCGCCTCGCCCGGCACGGTGGGGCGCCAGGCGGCCAGATGGGCGTAGGCGTCGGCCCCCTGGCCGACTGCGGGGCCGGGGCGCAGCTTCTGGTCGCCGCCGACCCGGCGCGGGGGTCCCCAGGGGCCGCCGGGTCCGAGTTCCGCCCGGCACAGGACGGCGTCGTCGGTCGGCAGATAGACGCTGAGGCGGCCGTCGCGGCCGCGGATGAGCCAGTCGCCGTTCACCGGATCACCATATGCGGGGCGGGTGCGCGGCCATCTCCCGGCCCCCTGTGCGGCTGTCCGGCGTCCGGCAGCCGGGTCAGACAGTGTCCGGCGGGAATCCGTGGTGGGCTCCCCCGCGGACGAGCACCCGCCAGGCTTCGATCTGCCCGGAGCAGTCGGGGAACGTCATGAGCCGGAAGCCGGGCTCCCAGCTCACAGTGAGCTCCCCCGCCTCGCCGACGGTCACACCGTCGACGCAGGGGCCAAGCTCACCGAGAATCGTGTTCAGCCTGGTCGCACGGGCGTCGTAGATCATGCGGAACGCATCGAAGGCCTGGGGTCCCGCCCCCTTCTGCGCATACCGCATGTCCGCGGAGCCCAGGAGGATCTTCCCGTGCCGCACGATCCGGAACGGGCACTGCATGTGGACCATGACCGTCTCGCCCTGGGGGCCGCCGAACTCGACGACGCCCATGTCCACCGCTCTGCCGACGGAGCGGACGACCGTACCGGTGAGGATCCGGGTGATCTCGTCCACATGGATCTCAGCAGCCACCGAACAGCCCCCCGCCTTCCTCAACGATGCGATGGTAGCCGTACCCCCTCAGCAAGGTACGTACGAGAACAGGAAGTCGACGTCATGACCGACAAGCTCACCGTGAGCGTCCTGGGCACCGGCATCATGGGCGCGGCGATGGCCCGCAACCTGGTCAGGGCCGGACACACCGTCCGCGCCTGGAACCGCACCCGCGCCAAGGCCGAGCCCCTGGCCGCCGACGGAGCGTTCGTGGCCGGCTCCCCCGCCGAGGCGGTGCAGGGCGCCGGCGTCGTCCTGACCATGCTGTACGACGGTCCGGCGGCGCTGGATGTCATGCGGAGGGCGGCGCCCGCGCTGCGCTCCGGTGCGGTGTGGGTGCAGTCGACGACCGCCGGCCTCGAGGGCATCGCCGACCTGGCCGTCTTCGCCCGCGAGCACGGCCTCGTCTTCTACGACGCCCCGGTCCTCGGCACCCGGCAGCCCGCCGAGGCCGGTCAGCTCACCGTGCTGGCGGCGGGGCCGATCGAGGGGCGGGCGACGGTGGCGCCGGTGTTCGACGCCGTCGGCGCCCGTACGGTGTGGACCGGCGAGGACGGCGCGGCGGGCACCGCGACCCGCCTGAAGCTGGTCGCCAACAGCTGGGTGCTCGCCGTGACGAACGCGGCCGGTGAGGTGCTGGCGCTGTCCAAGGCACTCGACGTGGATCCGCAGCGGTTCTTCGAGGTGATCGACGGCGGCCCGCTCGACATGGGGTATCTGCGGGCCAAGTCCGGGCTGGTGCTGAAGGACGGGTTGTCCCCGGCCCAGTTCGCGGTGGCCACGGCGGCGAAGGACGCACGGCTCATCGTGGAGGCGGGCGAGCGGTACGGCGTACGCCTGGATGTGGCCGAGGCGAGTGCGCAGCGCTTCGAGCGGGCGGCCGCTCAGGGGCACGCGGCGGAGGACATGGCGGCGGCGTACTTCGCGAGCTTCGACGAGAAGGGGACGGCCGAGGAGTGAGCCGTCCGGCCGGCTCGGCCTGCCACAGGACGCCGTGCGACCCTGGGCGCATGAACGAGGACGCCCCCCTGCTCGTGATCGTCGACGCCGCGAACGTGGTCGGGTCGGTGCCCGACGGGTGGTGGCGGGATCGGCGGGGGGCCGCGGAGCGGTTGCGGGACCGGCTGGCGGTGGACGGGGTGCCGGGGCGGGCGGGGCCCGTGGAGATCGTGCTCGTGGTGGAGGGGGCGGCTCGGGGCGTGGCGTCCGTGCCGGGCGTGCGGGTGGAGTCCGCTGCCGGGAGCGGGGACGACCACATGGTCGAGCTGGTGGAGCAGGCGGCCGGGCGGCCCAGTCTGGTGGTGACCGCGGATCGGGAACTGCGGCGCAGGGTGACGGAGTTGGGGGCGGACGTGGCGGGGCCGCGTACGGTTCGGCCGTAGTCGGCTGCCGTACGCGGCCCTGAGCGTCCTGGTCGGTTACGCGGTGTTCCCGGGCTCCCCCTTCTCCACGTCGGTCACGGTCGTCTCCTCGCGCTGTCCGAGACGGCTGTGGGAGCGGCCGTAGAGGAAGTACACGAAGAACCCCACGACCATCCAGATGCCGAACCGCACCCAGGTCTCGGCGGGCAGGTTGATCATCAGCCACAGCGAGGCGAGCACCGACAGGATCGGGATCACCGGCACCCACGGGGTGCGGAAGGCCCGGTGCAGGTCGGGGCGGGTCCTGCGGAGGATGATCACGCCGATGGCGACGACCACGAAGGCGAACAGGGTGCCGATGTTCACCAGCGCGGCGAGTTCGGTGAGGGGGGTGAAGCCGGCGAGGATCGCGATGATCACGCCGAGCAGGATGGTCGGGCGGTGCGGGGTCTTGAACCGCGGGTGGACGTGGGAGAAGAAGCGGGGCAGCAGCCCGTCGCGGCTCATCGCGAAGAACACACGGGTCTGGCCGAGGAGCAGGATCATGCAGACCGTCGTGAGGCCGACCGCGGCGCCGAAGCTGATGAAGCCCGCGTACCAGGGGTGCCCGGTGGCCTTGAAGGCGTCGGCGAGCGGGGCGTCCACGGACAGCCGGCTGTAGTGCTGCATACCGGTGACGACGATCGACACGGCGACGTACAGCGTGGTGCAGATGAGGAGGGAGCCGAGGATGCCGCGCGGCATGTCACGCTGCGGGTTCTTGGTCTCCTCGGCGGCCGTGGCCACCACGTCGAAGCCGATGAAGGCGAAGAACACGACCGAGGCGGCGGTGAAGATGCCCATCACGCCGAAGTTGGAGGGCGCCCAGCCGAACATCAACTGGATCAGTGGCGCCTGGAGACTGGATCCGGCGTCCACCTCCTGCGCCTTGGGGATGAACGGGTCGTAGTTGTCGCCGTCGATGAAGAAGGCGCCCGCGATGATCACGGTCAGGACGACGGTGACCTTGATGGCGACGACCAGGGAGGTGATCCGCGCGGACAGCTTCATGCCGAGCACGAGGATGCCGGTGAGAACGAGGACGAGCGCGGCGGCGAGGATGTCGAAGCCGAAGACGTCGGCGCCCTCTCTGCTGCCCAGCGAGGCGGGCATCTCCCAGCCCGCGTTGTCCATGAGCGACTGGATGTAGCCGGACCAGCCGACGGCCACCACCGCCGTACCGAGCGCGAACTCCAGGACCAGGTCCCAGCCGATGATCCAGGCGGGCAGTTCACCGAGGGAGGCGTACGAGAACGTGTACGCGGACCCGGCGACCGGGACCGTGGACGCGAACTCGGCGTAACAGAGCGCGGCCAGTGCACAGGCGACGCCGGCCGTGACGAACGCCAGGGCGACCGCGGGCCCGGCGTTGTTCTTCGCGACGGTGCCGGTGAGAACGAAGATGCCGGTGCCGATGATGACGCCGACACCGAAGACGGTCAGATCCAGCGCGGACAAGGACTTCTTGAGCGCGTGCTCTGGCTCCTCGGTGTCGAGGATGGACTGCTCGACTCTCTTCGTCCGGAAGAGGGTGCTGCTCACGGGCGTACCTCCCACGCTTGTCGTCCTCGACATGATCGAGAGGGGGCGTGGTACGCATGCCCCGGCGCGGGCGGATTCACACAGATGGGCCGGTTTCGCCACCAGCATGAGTGGCGCACCGGCCCATCCGGCCGTACAGCGGTGGTCAGTCCCGGCTGTCCTGCGGTCAGTCCCGGGCGGGCTCCACCGAGTCGACCTCGGCGGCCGCGCGGTCGAAGCGGCCGTCCAGCCTGGAGACCAGCCCGGTGACCTGGCGGGCGATGTCGGGGGCGGTGAGGCCGATCTCGGTCATGACCTCGGCGCGGGAGGCGTGGTCGAGGAAGCGCGGCGGGATGCCGAAGTCACGCAGCGGGACGTCGACGCCCGCGTCCCGCAGGGCCTGTGCGATCGCCGAGCCGACGCCGCCGACGCGGCTGTTGTCCTCGACGGTGACGACCACGCGGTGCCGCTCGGCGAGCGGGGCCATGGCCTCGTCGACGGGCTTGACCCAGCGCGGGTCGACGACGGTGGTGGAGATGCCCTGGTTGTCGAGGAGTTTCGCGATCTCCAGGCACATCGGCGCGAGGGCGCCCACGGAGACGAGGAGCACGTCCGGGGTGTCCGTGCCGGGCTCGCGCAGGACGTCCATGCCGCCCACCCGCCCCACGGCGGGTACGGCGGGGCCGACGGCGCCCTTGGAGAAGCGGACGACGGTCGGCGCGTCCGTGACCTCGACGGCCTCGCGCAGCTGCGCCCGCACCTGGTCGGCGTCGCGCGGGGCGGCCAGCCGCAGCCCGGGGACGACCTGGAGGATCGACATGTCCCACATGCCGTTGTGGGAGGCGCCGTCGGTGCCGGTGACGCCGGCGCGGTCGAGCACGAAGGTGACCCCGCACTTGTGCAGGGCCACGTCCATGAGGACCTGGTCGAAGGCGCGGTTGAGGAAGGTGGCGTAGACGGCGAAGACGGGGTGCACCCCGCCCGTCGCCAGGCCCGCCGCGGACACGGCGCCGTGCTGCTCGGCGATGCCGACGTCGTAGACCCGCTCGGGGAAGCGTTTGGCGAACTTGTCGAGGCCGACGGGCTGGAGCATCGCGGCCGTGATGGCGACGATGTCGTCCCGCTCCTCCCCCAGCTTGACCATCTCCTCGCCGAAGACGGAGGTCCAGTCGGCGCCGCTGGTGGCGATCGGCAGCCCGGTGTCGGGGTGGATCTTGCCGACGGCGTGGAAGCGGTCGGCCTCGTCCTGGAGGGCGGGCTGGTAGCCCCGGCCCTTCTCGGTGAGGCAGTGCACGATGACCGGCCCGCCGAACCGCTTGGCCCGCGCGAGCGCCGACTCCAGCGCATCGATGTCGTGCCCGTCGATCGGCCCGACGTACTTCAGCCCGAGGTCCTCGAACATGCCCTGCGGCGCGATGAAGTCCTTGAGGCCCTTCTTGGCGCCGTGGAGGGTCTCGTAGAGGGGCTTGCCGACGACGGGCGTGCGGTCGAGGATCTCCTTGGTGCGGGCGAGGAAGCGCTCGTAGCCGTCGGTCGTCCGCAGGGTCGCCAGGTGGTTGGCGAGACCGCCGATGGTGGGCGCGTACGACCTCTCGTTGTCGTTGACGACGATGACGAGCGGGCGGTCCTTGGCCTCGGCGATGTTGTTCAGCGCCTCCCAGGCCATGCCGCCGGTCAGCGCGCCGTCACCGATGACGGCGACGACATGGCTGTCGCGTTTGCGCAGCTGGTTGGCCTTGGCGAGGCCGTCGGCCCAGCCGAGAACCGTCGACGCATGGCTGTTCTCGATGACGTCGTGCTCGGACTCGGCCTGCGAGGGGTAGCCGGACAGGCCGCCCTTCATCTTCAGCCGCGAGAAGTCCTGACGCCCGGTGAGCAGCTTGTGCACGTAGGACTGGTGGCCCGTGTCCCACAGCACCTTGTCCCTGGGCGAGTCGAAGACCCGGTGCAGAGCGATGGTCAGCTCGACCACGCCGAGGTTGGGGCCGAGGTGGCCGCCGGTCTTGGAAACCGCGTCGACGAGGAAGGTCCGGATCTCCTCGGCCAGCTGGTCCAGCTCCTCAGGGCTGAGCCGGTCCAGATCGCGCGGTCCCGTGATGCGGGTCAGCAGCGGCACCCGTGCCTCCTTGCAGTAGAGCTGTTCGAGCTGTTGCCGGGCTCGTCGAGTCTAATGTTCCGCTCAGCCGGAAGGTTCCCGGCCCGGGGTTGGCACATCACACGATCGGCCCTACCCGATGACACCGGGTAGTACAACGCCGCGAAGGGGCGCGGGGAACTGCGCGACCGGCCACAACGGACCGGCACCCGCCAGCTCACCCACGCCCCGACGGCGCTCGGCGCTATCCGCGCTGCGCGCTACCCGCGCCCCGCGGCCTTCTGCGACTTACGGGACACGGAGTCGATGACCACCGCACCCAGCAGAACGCCACCAGTGATCATGTACTGGATCGACGTGTTCATGTTCAGCAGGTCGAGACCGGTCTGAATCGACTGGATCACCAGCATGCCCAGCAGCGCCGACCACACCGACCCACGCCCACCGAACAGCGACGTACCACCGATGACCGCGGCGGCGATCGCGAGCATCAGCGTGTTGCCGCCGCCGGCGCTGAGCGTGGCGCTCGCGGTCTGGCCGGCGAAGAACATGCCGCCGACCGCCGCGAACCCACCGGAGATCGCGAACACCGTGATCCGGATCAGCGGCACGTTGATACCCGCACGGCGGGCCGCCTCGATGCCGCCACCGACCGCGAAGATCTTGCGGCCGTAGGTCGTGCGACGCAGCACGAAGTCCACGATCACCAGCGCGGCGAGGAAGATCACCAGCGCGTTGGAGACACCGGCCGCGTCGTTCAGCACGGCCGCGGCGACGAAGGACGCCACCGCGAGCGCACCGACGCGCAGCAGGATCTCGCTGGTCGGCCGGAACGGCACGCCGGCGGCCTTGCGGCGCCGCTGGTCGTTGAGGTTGCCGACGAGGGTCAGTACGACCCCGAGGCCGGCCAGCAGGTACGCGCCGATGATGGCCTGGTCCATGAAGAACGAGCTCTGGCCGAGCAGGTGCACCGGACCCGATTCGGACGGGATGTTGATGGTGCCGCTGTCGCCCAGCAGCCACAGCATCAGACCGTTCCAGCCGAGGAAGCCGGCCAGGGTGACGACGAACGCCGGTACGCCGATCCTGGCGAAGAACCAGCCTTGCAGCGCGCCGACACCGATGCCGGTGAGGACCGCGAGGACCAGCGACAACCAGGCGTTCATGCCGTGGCTCACCACGAACACGGCGAACAGGGTGGAGGCCAGACCGCTGACGGAACCGACCGACAGGTCGATCTCGCCGAGCAGCAGCACGAACACCAGGCCGATGGCGAGCATGCCGGTGGCCGAGAGGAAGTAGCTGATGTTCGAGAGGTTGTCGGCGCTCAGGAAGCGGTCGTTCTGGAGCTGGAAGATCGTCCAGATGACGATCAGGCCGATCACCACCGGCAGCGAGCCCAGCTCACCGCCCTTGACCTTGCGCTTGAACTCGGTCCAGTAGCCCTTGAAGCCCTCTTCGCGGACCAGCAGCCGGGGGTCGACGACGGCGACCGGCGCAGCGGTGGGGTCGTCGGCGGGCGCGACGGTGGTCTGCGCCTCCGTCTCGGTGTCCGGCTTGGAAACCTTGGATGTGTCGCTCACTTTGCCGCCTCCGCGCCGCGACGCTCCGCACGACGGGTCACGGCGTTGTCCGTGGCACCCGTGATCGCGGAGATGATCTCTTCCTGACTGGTGTCCTTCACGGAGAAGAAACCGTTGTTCCTGCCCAGGCGCAGCACGGCGACGTTGTCGGCGACCGCCTTCACGTCTGCCATGTTGTGGCTGATGAGGATGACGGCGAGGTTGCGCTCGCGCAGCCGCTCGACCAGGTCGAGGACCTGGGCGGTCTGCTCGACACCGAGGGCGGCGGTGGGCTCGTCGAGGATGACGAGCTTGGGCTCGCCGATCAGGGCGCGCGCGATGGCGACGACCTGACGCTGACCGCCGGAGAGGCTCGCGATCGGGATGCGCACGCTCGGGATGCGGATGGAGAGCGTGCTCAGCAGCTCGCGGGCCTTCTGCTCCATCGAGACCTCGTCGATGACGCCGCGGTGCAGCAGTTCGCGTCCGAGGTAGAGGTTGCCGACCACGTCGAGGTTGTCGCACAGGGCGAGGTCCTGGTAGACCGTCGCGACGCCGAGTCCCTGGGCGTCGTGCGGCTTGTTGATGCTGACCTGGCTGCCGCCCCACTCGATGACGCCCTCATCGATGGGATGCACACCGGCGATCGTCTTGACCAGCGTGGACTTTCCGGCGCCGTTGTCGCCCACCAGGGCGACCACTTCTCCGGCGTGGACCTCCAGATCGACGTCGGTGAGGGCCTGCACCGCACCGAATCGCTTGGAGACTCCGCGCAACGCCAGCACGGGCGTAGCGGACACGTGAATCATCTCCTTCGCCGCCTGACCGGCGGGAATGCCGCGCTCGGGGTGGGGCGCGGCGGGTTGTGCTCGAAGCACGGATTTACAGGATGAACATGCGCGCGGCCGGTGCGTCCTGACAACGGCTGCGTCGGTCATGGTTGCGTCCGGCGCCCGTCCCGCAGCGGGGTTGGAAGGTGGGACGGGCGCCGGACAGGTTCGCTCGCCGCTGAAGCGGCGGGTCGCTGCGGACCGGACTTACTGCAGACCGGCCTTCTTGCACGCGGCGGCGTAGTCCGAGGTGCAGATCTGGGCGACGGTGTAGAGACCGTCCTTGACTACCGTGTCCTTGATGTTCTTCACGGTCACCGAGACCGGGGTCAGGAGCTTGGCCTGGACCTTGTCGCCGGAGCCGCTGGTCACCGAGGTGTCGGCCAGGGACTTGATGTCCTTGCCCTGCAGCAGGTTGACCGCGAGCTCGGCGGCGGTCTCGGCCTCGGGCTTGTAGGCCTTGTAGACCGTGGCGGACTGGGTACCGGCGACGATCCGCTGGATGGCCGCGAGCTCCGCGTCCTGGCCCGTCAGCGGGATGGTGCTGATGCCCGCACCCTTGAGGGTGTTGGCGATACCACCGGCCATGCCGTCGTTGGCGGCGTACACGCCCGCGATGTTCTTGGCGCCCAGCTGGGTGATGGCGGCGGACATCTTCTGCGCGGCGACGGTGTCCTTCCACAGACCCGACTGCTCGTAGGCGATGTCGACCTTGCCGTCGAGGACCTTGTGCGCGCCTTCCTTGAACTGCGCGGCGTTCGGGTCGGCGTCGTCACCGTTGATCATGACGACCTTCGACTTGGCGGTCGCCTTGGAGCCGAGGGCGTCGAGCAGGGCCTGACCCTGGAGCTCGCCGACCTTGACGTTGTCGAAGGAGACGTACGCGGAGACCGGGCCCTGGGCCAGCCGGTCGTACGCGACGACCTTGACGCCCTTGCTCACCGCGGAGGCGATGGAGGACTTGATGGCGGCGGAGTCCTGGGCGGAGACCACGATGACCTTGACACCCTTGGTGACCATGCTGCTCATCTGCTGAGCCTGCTTGGCCGGGTCGGCCGCGGCGTTGGCGTAGGAGACGGTGCAGTCGCCGCACAGCTCCTTGACCTTGTCCTCGAAGTACGGCTTGTCGAACTTCTCGTACCGCGCGGTGACGTTGTCGGGCAGGAGCAGACCGATCGACTTGCCGCCGGTGCCGGCGCTGCTGCCGCCGTCGTTGTCCTTGTCACCGGCCTTGCCACAGGCGGCCACCGAGACGGCGAGGGCCGAGATCGCCACGGACACGGCCGCACGACGCATGAGCGTGTTCACTTGAGAAACCTCCCTGACGAGGCCGCGACACTGCGGCCGAGGTGGCTGGAAGTCAACTCGGCCACACGTGCGACGTCAAGAAGTAAATCCTTAACGGGTTGGCAACGGTGCCAACCGTTCTCTAAGTGAAGGCAGCGGTGGCCATGGGCAGGGTGCCGGCGACACTTCCGTCCAAAAGTGCCGAATCCCCCATCTCGCTGAGCGCGAGGGCGAGTGCTCCGAGCACCTCCGCGCGACCACCAAGTGCCCCTGGGAGAACGGAGAGTTGACGCGCCGCGCTGGGGATGGCGTAGCGGCCCACGGACTCCCGGATGGGCCCGAGGACCAGCTCGCCGGCCTCGGCGAGATCACCGCCCAGAACCACGCGGCTCGGGTTCAGAAGATTGCAGAGGTTGGCGACTCCACTGCCGATATGGCGGCCGACGTCGGCGATCACCCGACGACAGCCCGGATCACCGTCCCTGGCCAGCCGTACGACGCCCTCCATGGTCAGATCGGTGCCGTGGCTGGGCTGGAGGAGCGGAAGCACATAGCGGGCGGCCGCGAAGGTCTCCAGGCAGCCCCGGTTTCCGCAGCGGCAGACAGGGCCGGACTCATCAAGAGTAATATGCCCGATTTCTCCCGCTGTGCCACCCGGGCCCCGATAGATCTTGCCGTTGATGACCAGACCGGCGCCGACACCGCTGGCCACCTTGATGTACGCCAGGTCCCTGACGCCCCGCCCGCTGCCCCAGACCAGCTCGCCCAAGGCGCCCAGGTTGGCGTCGTTGTCCACGTGCACGGGCACGCCGAGGCGGCCGCGCAGCTCCTCGGCGGGCTTGGTGCCGGTCCAGCCCGGCAGGATGGACATCGAGCCCAGGGTGCCGGACTCGACGTCGATGGGTCCGGGCACGCCGAGACCCACCCCGGCGATCTTGGACCGGTCGACGCCGGTCGCCGCGATCAGCCGGTTGACCAGCTCTTCGGCCCGGTCGAAGCCCTGGGCCGAGGAGGCGTCGACGTCCAGCGGCTCGGACTCCTCGGCCAGCACCTGATGGGCGAGGTTCCCGACCGCGACGCGCAAATGGGTGTGGCCGAAGTCCACCCCTATGACGATCCCGGCGTCGCCGCTCAGCGAGACGCTGCGGGCCCGGCGGCCGCCCGCCGACGTGGGCGTGACCTCGACCGTTCCGCCGTCCTTGAGCTCGCGCACGATGTTGGAGACCGTCGCGGCGGACAGACCCGTGGTCCTGGCGATCTCCGCCTGGGTGAGGGATCCGGCCAGCCGGACGGCCCGGACGACCCGCTCCAGGTTGGCTCGGTGCAGCGACGACTGCGACCCCGGAGTCTCCACGACGACCTCCTGCGCGCGGGACCGCTTCTGTGAGGCCCCGTTCGTGTCCAACTAGTGAACTCTAAGCTGAGCCGTTCGGGTTGGCTCCCGTCAAGAGGTTGAACCGGATCCGGGGATGTGTACGCGCACACGTAAGCCACCCCTGTGTGGGGTGGCTCACGGATGACGTGGGGTGACGTGGCGCTTACATCGGGGTCAACGGAGAGCGTTTACTTCAGCGCACCGGCCGTCAGGCCCGCCACCACCTGGCGCTGGAAGACGATGTAGGCCGCCAGCACCGGCAGCATCGCCATCACCAGGCCGGCGAAGAGGCCGGACCAGTCACCCTTGTAGCCCTGACTGACGGCCAGCTGCACCAAGCCCTGGGTGAGGACTCGCTTGTCCGGGTCGGTGTTGAGGACCGTGGGCAGCATGTACTGGTTCCACTGGCCCAGGAAGTTGAAGATGCCGACGCTGATCAAGCCCGGCTTGGCCATCGGCAGCATGATCTGGAAGAACGTGCGGGAGTGGGAGGCGCCGTCGACGAAGGCCGCTTCGGCCACCGATGTCGGCAGCGTGCGGAAGAACGCGGTCAGGAAGAACACCGTGAACGGTAGCGAATACGCGATGTAGACCAGGATCAGGCCGTGGATCGTGTTCAGCAGGCCCATGTTGTTCACGACGTAGAAGAGCGGGACCAGCGCGAGCATGATCGGGAAGCTCATGCCGCCGATGAACAGGAAGTAGATGAAGCGGTTGCCCGGGAAGTCGAAGCGGGCGAGGACGTACGCCGCCATCGAACCGAGCACCAGGGTGCCGACCAGCGAACCCCCCACCACCAGGATGGTGTTGAGGAAGTAGTCGCTCATGTTGGCCTGGGTCCAGGCCCGCGACCAGTTCGAGAAGTGCAGTTCGTCCGGCAGCGACCAGGGCGAGCCGAAGATGGACCTGTCGTCCTTGAAGGACGTCATCACCGCCCACAACAGCGGCATGACGACCATGAACGCCCAGATGACGAGGACGCCGTGGGAGAAGACGTTGAGGACGGTGCCCTCTTTCTTGTCCCTGTCCGGCTTTTTGACCGTTACGTCGATCTTGGTGACGGGCATACCGGACTCGGCCGGTACGGGAGCAGTGGTCTCGGTCGTCTTCATCTGTCAGAACTCCAGCCGCTCGCGCCGTCCCAGCCGCATCACGATCGCGGCGAAGGCCAGCGTGACGATGAGCAGGGCCACACCGATCGTGGTGGCGTAAGCGGCCTGCCCGTCACGGAACGCTTTCTGGTACACGTAAAGGACCATGACCGTGGTCGAGTAGTCGGGGCCGCCAGGCCCGGTCGTCATGATGTGTACGACCGCGAAGGACTCGGCGCCAAGGGCGAGGATGCCCATATAGACCCAGCCGGACTGCACGGTGTCCCACAGCAGTGGCAGGGTGATCCGGAAGAACGTGGTGGCGCGGCCGGCGCCGTCGAGCAGCGCGGCCTCGTACAGATCGGCCGGAATGGAGGCCATACCGGCGGAGAACAGGACCACGAAGAAGCCGACCGTGGACCAGACGATCACCGCCATCACGGCCCACAGGGCAAGGTTCGGGTCGCCCAGCCAGAGCGGCTGAACGCTGTCCAGTCCGATCCCGCTCAGGACCGAGTTGATCGCGCCACTGTCCGGGTTGTACGCGAACGCGAACAACAGCGCGACGATAGCGATCGACAGTACCTGCGGGAAGAAATAGACGATCTTGTAGAACGAGGAACCGCGGACACCGGTGATCGCCGGGCCGCCCTTTCTGCGCCGTCCGCCCACATTGATCATGAAGGCGAGGAAGAGCGCGAAACCAATCGTCACCAGCGGCAGCAACAACGCGAAAACCAGGCTGTGCTGCAACGACTTCCAGAAGATGTCGTCGTCGAGCATCCTCTCGTAATTGTCGAAGCCGACCATCTTGAACTCGGGGCTCAGTCCGGTCCAGTCCGTGAACGAGTAGTAGATGGACTGGATGAACGGCCAGACGACGAAGAGCGCGTACAGCCCCAGGGGCGCCGCGAGGAACCCCACGATGAACCGGTACTTGCCGTGCTGCATGTGCTATCGACCCCGATCTGCGCGCGGGTGCAGCCGCTGGTGACGGATCCGCACGGGACCTACTGGTGCTTGTAGTGCTTGATCGACGTATCCTTGGCGGCCTCGTCGGCGAAGCCCTGGATCTTCTTGATGGTTTCGGCCGGGGTGAGGCGGCCGGCCATCATCTCGCCGAGACAGGCCACACCGATCTTCTCCTTCTGCAGCTGTACGTACCAGTCCTGGAGCCGCGGATTCACCACGTTCTCGCCGGCCTTGTCCAGCGCCGCCACGCCGGACTTGAGACCCGGGGTGAGGGTGATGCCGTCGGTACCGCCGTTGTACGCAGTCAGCGACTTGACCTTGCTCGTGAAGTTCTTGGAGCTGGCCTCGCTCAGCATGATGCGCAGCTGCTCCATGCCGCCCGCGGTGTTCTTCGCCTTGGCGGGGACGATGAACGGCTCGCCGCCGGAGGCCCAGATCGTGCCGAAGGGCAGCTTGTCGGAGCTGTCGATCCCGGTCGGCGCGGAGACGGCGAGGTCGAAGTCCTTCGGGATGACCTTCGCCGACTCGTTCTCCACCCAGGAGCCGTTCGGGATGAACAGCGCCTTGCCCTGGGCCCACGCGGTCTGCGACTGGATGTGGTCCAGACCCGGGGTGCCCTTGAGGATGTAGCCCTTCTTGTAGAGCTCGTAGTAGGCATCGAAGCATGCCTTGACCGCCGGGTGCTTCCAGGCGTTCGGCTCCAGGTTGTCGATGGCGTCGAGGACCTCGACTCCGCCGACCTTGCCGATCATCGGGTAGAGCGAGAAGGGGAGGTAGTACGGGTACTTGCCTGCGTACGTCCAGCCCGCCATGCCCTTCTTCTTGGCCTTCTCGCAGACCGCGAGCATCTGATCCCAGGTCTCGGGGTACTGCTCGTCGAGCGAGTCCAGGGCCTTCTGCGAGTACCAGACGCCGTACACCGTGTAGGCGTAGTACAGGATCCAGACCGGGTCGCCGTCGAACTGGCCCATCTCCACGATGCCCGGGCGCAGCGTGTCGCGGACCTTCTTGTTCGGGTCGTCGTACGACGGGGCGTCCAGCAGCGGCGTGAGGTCGGCGAGCTGCTTCTTGCCGACGAGGACGCCCATGTCCATCTGCTCGGCACCGGAGTTGTCGATGAGGTCCGGCGGGGTGCCCTGGTTGAAGCGGGGCTGGAGCGTGGACTGGATCTTCTGGGTGGCGGAGAACTTGACGTCTACCTTGGGGTAGTTCTGCTCGTAGATCTTCACGGCGTCCTCGGCGTACTCCTTACCGAAGCCGCCGTCGAAGAGCACGAACTCCATCTGCGCGGTGTCATTGACGCCGAGCGGGTTCTTCGCGGTCTTCTTGCCTTCCTTGGCCTTGTCCCCGTTGTCGCTTCCCCCGCTGCTGGCGCATGCGGACAAGAAGCTCATCGTCGGCACGGAGATCAAGCCGAGCGCGGCCGACCTCTTGATCAGATCGCGCCGGCCGACACCTGCCACGCCGTGGTCGCCGGTGCCGTTGCTCTCGGTGTGAGTGGATCCCATCAGAACTCCTTCGAGGGGACTACCGGCCTTAGCCAGTGGAGGAAGCGAAGGCCCCTGGTAGCTGCCCGGTGCGGAGCCGAGACGGACCACTTCACACGTACGCGTGAAGTTTCAGGGACCACAGGCTTGACATGCAGGCGACGTGCGGATATTCGCCGCGAACTTGGGGCCAGGAAGACTCGCCGGTTCTCCGGCGGCGTGCAGGGCTTCGGACTGCACTGGGCGCGGTGCCCGAAGTACCGCCGTCCGGTCATGGGCGACCGAGTGGCGGTACGTCTGGAGGAGCCGATTCGGCACGAGGCTGACGAACGGGGGTGGGAGATCGTGGCGCTGGATGTGATGCCCGACCACGTGGGCCTGTTCGTCGGATACACGTCTCGAAGACCAGGGTCGGCCACGGACACCAGTCCGCACAGCTGAAGGAGATCCGGTCGTTCGACCGGGAATGCCAGGGCCGCTGGTCCTTCTCCTCCCAGCAGGCCACCCTCCGGCGGCTGGACAAGGCGTTCGCGGTGTTCTTCCCCCGCGTCAACAATGGCGAGGTATGTGCCCCGCTGTCGCTGAATGCACGTTTTGGCATGCGGTGGATTCCGTGCACGCCACGACCAAGGTCCCTGACGCCTGATCAGGAACTCGCCGCCAAGGCTGCCTACGAAAGCGGCCGGAAGACTGCCGACATCGCTGCCGACATGGGATGCGACCCGAAGACGATCACATCTGCGCTCAAGCGGCACGGAGTCACGTTGCGCCGATCCACTCCCTCCGAGGAAGGCAGACGCCGGATCAGCGTTGCGGCGAAGGCAGCGTGGGACGAAGGCAAGAAGCCTCCGATGCTGGGTCGCAAGCACTCCGAAGAGAGCCGAGAGCAGATGCGAGCGGCCCAAGGCGGAGAGAAGAACCCGGGGCGGCGGGGAGGAATCAAGAGGGTCAAGGCGAAGTCCGGTAAGGGCTACTGCTTGCACCGACTCGCGCCCGACCACCCTTCGCGGGCCGACACCGCAAGCAAGTACGTTGCGGAGCATCGTTGGGTGATGGAGGAGCACCTCGGTCGCCACCTCAACGACAACGAAGACGTACACCACCGCAACGGCATCAAGGACGACAACCGCATCGAGAACCTCAAGCTGGTCGCCCATGCCAACCACTTCGGCGAAGTCAGCCGTCCCCACTGCCTGGAGGCCATGGACGCCCGCAACACCTCCCGCGAGTGCCCCGAGTGCGGGCACACCAGCGCGGAGAACCGCATCACCCGGGCGAAGTTCGCGTGCGGCAAGTGCGGTTTCCTCGCGAATGCCGATCACGTCGGCGCGCCGAACGTCCGCAACAGGGCCGGGCTGGTCCTCTGTGAAGCTGCTCAGCCGGCGATCCAGGAAGCCCGCGCGTTTTCGCGTGGGTGGAGTCACGCTCAAGTCCTCGCCTTCTCCAGGACTCAGGCGGTGAACCGGATCCTCCCCGGCACCGCGGTCGGGTCAAGCTGGGTAGTGCAGGAAGTGCGGAGAATCATGTGAAGTGCCGACAGGTATAGTCCACTTCCCGCCAGCGGAGCAAGATCGAATGCAAGGTTGGCCGACGGTCTTTTCCGAGTTGAGACCTCACGGAAATATGAGCGACCTGTGTGCCGCTTGCCGGAAAAATCTGCGACATAGGCCCCGAATGGCAAAGCCAACACCCTTGACACAACACAGCACTTGAGCCACAACTGATCCTTGCGCATCGAAGTTGACAACGTTGTCCCGTGCGCAGGGAGGGTACCCGTTGAAGCAGCAGAGAGCTCGGCACAGATGGGGTACAGGGGCGGTCGTGTCGGCGGCCGCCTTCGCCTTGGCGGTCGCTGCACAGGGTGCGGCAGTCGCCCTGCCGGAGGCGCCCGACGCGGCCGACCAGGGGTTCGCGTCCTCGTTCGAGGCGGGCGATCCGGCACCCGACTGGCTCAACACCGTCGACACCGCCCCGGACGGCGGCAAGCGGGCCTCGGGTGTCGACGGCGGCTACAGCAGCGGCATTCCGGGCAATGTGACCGACCATGTCACGGACGTGCGGGCGAACGGCGAGAACACCGGCGGCGGGGAGGTGAAGGAGAACCTCGTCGACGGGGAGCCGAGCACGAAGTGGCTGGTCTTCGAGACCTCCGGATGGGTGGAGTTCGACCTGGACAAACCGGTCAGGGTAGCGAAATACGCCCTGACTTCGGCCAATGACTACGCCGAGCGCGACCCGCGGGACTGGACCCTGAAGGGCTCCACGGACGGCAAGGAGTGGAAGACCCTCGACACCCGCTCGGGCGAGACGTTCGCCGAACGGTTCCGGACACAGACGTACGACATCGCGGACCCGGCCGAATACCAGCACTTCCGGCTGGAGATCACCGGGAACAACGGCGCCTCAAGCATCCTGCAGCTCGCCGACGTCCAGTTCTCCACGGGCGGCAGCGAGGGCCCGGTTCCGCAGGACATGCTCTCCCTGGTCGACCGCGGCCCGAGCGGCTCGCCGACCGCCAAGGCGGGCGCCGGCTTCACCGGCAAGCGGGCACTGAAGTACGCCGGCCGGCACACGGCGGACGGGCGGGCGTACTCGTACAACAAGATCTACGACGTGAATGTGGCCGTCGGCCGCGACACCCGGCTGTCGTACCGCGTCTTCCCGTCGCTGGCGGACGGCGACCTCGACTACGACGCCACGAACGTCTCGGTCGACCTGGTCTTCACCGACGGCACCTCCCTGAGCGGCCTCGGCGCCACCGACCAGCACGGCTTCCCGCTGTCGCCGCGCGGGCAGGGCGCGGCCAAGGTCCTGTACGTCAACCAGTGGAACAACGTCGTCTCGCGGATCGGTTCGGTCGCGGCCGGGAAGACGGTCGACCGGATCCTGGTGGCGTACGACTCTCCCAAGGGCCCGGCGAGGTTCCGGGGCTGGCTGGACGACATCACGCTGCAGCGCGTCGCACCCGAACGGCCCAAGGCCCACCTCTCCGACTACGCGCTCACCACCCGCGGCACCCTCTCCAGCGGCGGCTTCTCGCGCGGCAACACCTTCCCGGCGACCGCCGTGCCGCACGGCTTCAACTTCTGGACGCCGGTGACGAACGCGGGGTCGCTGAGCTGGCTGTACGACTACGCCCGCGCGAACAACGACGACAACCTGCCGACGATCCAGGCGTTCAGCGCGAGCCACGAGCCCAGCCCCTGGATGGGCGACCGGCAGACCTTCCAGGTGATGCCGTCGGCCGCGTCCGGCACCCCGGACACGGGGCGTGAGGCGCGCGAGCTCGCCTTCCGGCACGAGAACGAGACCGCGCGGCCGTACTACTACGGGGTGCGGTTCGAGAACGGGCTCAAGGCGGAGATGACGCCCACCGATCACGCGGCGGTGCTGCGCTTCACCTATCCGGGTGACGACGCGAGCGTCGTCTTCGACAACGTGACGGACCAGGCCGGGCTCACGCTCGACCAGGACAACGGGATCGTCACCGGCTACTCGGACGTGAAGTCCGGGTTGTCGACGGGGGCGACACGGCTGTTCGTGTACGGCGAGTTCGACAAGTCCGTGACCGGGGGCTCCGTCAGTGGAGTGAAGGGCCACCTCCGCTTCGACGCCGGATCCGACCGGACCGTCTCCCTGCGCCTCGCCACCTCGCTCATCAGCATCGACCAGGCCAGGGACAACCTGCGCCAGGAGATCCCCGACGGCACCTCCTTCGACTCGGTGAAGTCGCGCGCCCAGCGCCAGTGGGACCGGCTCCTCGGCAAGGTGGAGGTCGAGGGCGCGACCCCGGACCAGCTGACCACGCTGTACTCCAGCCTGTACCGGCTGTACCTGTACCCCAACTCCGGCTTCGAGAAGGTGGGTTCGAAGTACCGGTACGCGTCGCCGTTCTCCCCGATGCCGAACCCCGACACGCCGACCCACACCGGCGCGAAGATCGTGGACGGCAAGGTGTACGTCAACAACGGCTTCTGGGACACCTACCGGACGACCTGGCCGGCGTACTCATTGCTGACGCCGGGTCAGGCGGGCGAGATGGTCGACGGCTTCGTGCAGCAGTACAAGGACGGCGGCTGGACCTCCCGCTGGTCCTCCCCCGGCTACGCGGACCTCATGACCGGCACCTCCTCGGACGTCGCCTTCGCCGACGCCTACGTCAAGGGCGTCGACTTCGACGCGAAGTCGGCGTACGACGCGGCCCTGAAGAACGCGACCGTCGTGCCCCCGTCGTCCGGCGTGGGCCGCAAGGGCATGGCGACCTCGCCCTTCCTCGGCTACACCAGCACCGAGACGCACGAGGGCCTGTCGTGGGCGCTGGAGGGCTACCTCAACGACTACGGCATCGCGCGGATGGGCCAGGCGCTGTACCGGGAGACGGGCGAGAAGCGCTACAAGGAGGAGTCGGCGTACTTCCTCAACCGCGCCCGGGACTACGTCAACCTCTTCGACGCCAAGGCCGGCTTCTTCCAGGGCCGCGACGAGAAGGGCGACTGGCGCGTCGAGTCCTCGAAGTACGACCCACGCGTGTGGGGCTACGACTACACCGAGACGAACGGTTACGGCTACGCCTTCACCGCCCCGCAGGACAGCCGGGGCCTGGCCAATCTCTACGGCGGCCGCGGCGGCCTCGCGGACAAGCTCGACGAGTACTTCGCCACCCCGGAGACGGCCTCTCCCGACTTCGTCGGCTCCTACGGCGGTGTCATCCACGAGATGACCGAGGCACGGGACGTCCGCATGGGCATGTACGGCCACTCCAACCAGGTCGCCCACCACGCCGTCTACATGTACGACGCGGCCGGTCAGCCCTGGAAGGCGCAGAGATACGTCCGCGAGGTGCTGTCGCGGCTGTACGTCGGCAGCGAGATCGGGCAGGGCTACCACGGCGACGAGGACAACGGCGAGCAGTCGGCCTGGTTCCTGTTCTCCGCGCTGGGCTTCTATCCGCTGGTGATGGGCAGTGGTGAGTACGCCATCGGGTCGCCGTTGTTCACGAAGGCGACGGTCCATCTGGAGAGCGGCAAGGACCTGGTGGTCAGGGCGCCGAGGAACAGCGCGCGCAATGTGTATGTGCAGGGGCTGAAGGTCAACGGTGTTCCGTGGAGGTCGACTTCACTCCCCCACGCGGTGATCGCCAAGGGCGGCGTCCTGGAGTTCGACATGGGGTCGCGGCCCTCGTCGTGGGGCACCGGCAAGAACGCAGCGCCCGTGTCGATCACGAAGGACGACGAGGTTCCGGTGCCGCGGGCGGATGTGCTGAAGGGTGAGGGTGCCCTGTTCGACAACACGTCGGCGACCCAGGCGAGCGTCACCTCACTGGATCTGCCGGCGTCCGGGCGCACCAAGGCCGTGCAGTACACCCTGACGTCACCGTCGGACCGAGCCCAGGCACCGGCCGGCTGGACGCTCCAGGGTTCGGACGACGGGACCACGTGGCACACGCTCGACAGGCGCTCGGGGCAGTCCTTCACCTGGGACCGCCAGACACGGGCGTTCACCGTGGGGTCCCCGGGTACGTACGGGAAGTACCGCCTGGTGTTCGACGGCGAGGCGGTGGTGTCGGAAGTCGAACTCCTCGCCTGAGCAAGGGCATGGGGAGAAGCATTGGGGGGTCTCATGCAGGGTGTCGATCCGGCCTGGCTGCCGGACGAGGCGTTCCGGCCGATCGGCACCCGGCGGACGCTGATCCGCGGTTCGGGTCCGCTGGTGGACACGGTCCACGGGGAAGTGGCCGAGGCCTGCGCACGGTTCGGGGGCCGCGTCGAGCGCGACGCGTCCCCCGGGCCGTACGACCTGGTGCTGGAGGTGACCGGCGCGGAGAGCGGCGACCGTGGTGGTGGCGAGGCGTTCACCATCGAGCGCGGTGCCGGCCGTACGACCGTCACCGCGTCCGGCGGTTCCGGACTGCTGTACGGCCTCTTCCACGTCGTACGGCTCGGGGACGCGGCGTTCCAGGGCTCGTACGGCCGGGAGGAGCAGCGGCCCGCGTCGGCGCTGCGCATGCTCGATCACTGGGACAACGTGGCCGTGCACCCGGTCATGGGCCAGGTGGAGCGCGGTTACGCCGGCGGGTCGCTGTTCTGGGCGGACGGGCGGGCGCGCGGTGAGCTGCTGGGGCGGGTGCGGGCGTACGGCAGGCTGCTGGCGGCCTGTGGGATCAATGCCGTGGCCGTGAACAACGTCAACGTGCACGCGGCCGAGGCACGTCTGCTGACCGACCGGATCGGGGAAGTCGCCGCGATCGCGGGCGCGTTGCGGCCGTACGGCATCCGCACGCATCTGTCGGTCACCTTCGCCGCGCCGATCGTGCTCGGCGGGCTGCCGACCGCCGACCCGCTGGACGAGGCGGTGCGGGCGTGGTGGGACGGGGTGACCGCGCGGGTGTACGAGGCGGTGCCCGACTTCGGCGGGTACGTCGTGAAGGCCGACTCGGAGGGACAGCCCGGGCCCTTCGCGTACGGCCGCAGCCACGCGGACGGTGCGAATGTGCTCGCCGCCGCGCTGGAGCCGTACGGCGGCACGGTCCACTGGCGGGCCTTCGTCTACGACCACCGCCAGGACTGGCGGGACCGGACGACGGACCGGGCGCGGGCCGCGTACGACCATTTCGTGCCGCTGGACGGGCAGTTCGCCCCGAATGCGATCCTCCAGGTCAAGCACGGGCCGATGGACTTCCAGGTGCGCGAGCCGGTCTCCCCGCTGATCGGCGCGATGCCGCGCACCCGGCTCGCGGTGGAGATGCAGGCCACGCAGGAGTACACGGGGCAGCAGCGGCATGTGTGCTGGCTCGGGCCGATGTGGAGCGAGGTGCTGCGGTTCCGGCCCGAAGAGGGCGCGTCGGTCGGCGAGTTGGCTCGTGGTGGTCTCGTCGCCGTGTCCAACGTGGGCGACGATCCGTTCTGGACCGGGCATCCGCTGGCCCAGGCGAACCTGTACACCTTCGGACGGCTGGCCTGGCGGCCGGACGCCGATCCGGGCCGGATCCTCGACGAGTGGATCCGGCTCAGCTTCGCACCCGGCCATCCGCGCCTGCACGAGGGGCTGCGCACGGTCCTGGACGGCTCGTGGCGGACGTACGAGAAGTACACCGCGCCGCTCGGGGTGGGCTGGATGGTGCAGCCCGGTCATCACTACGGGCCGAGCGTGGACGGCTACGAGTACAGCCCCTGGGGCACTTACCACTTCGCCGACCGGGACGGTGTCGGGGTCGACCGCAGCGTGGCGACCGGCACCGGGTACGCGGGGCAGTACGCCAAGCCGTGGGCCGAGGTGTACGAGTCGGTGTCCTCGTGCCCCGATGAGCTGCTGCTGTTCTTCCACCACGTGTCGTACGAGCACGTGCTCCGGAGCGGTAAGACGGTGATCCAGCACATATACGACACGCACTTCGAGGGCGTGGAGGAGGTGGAGGCGGCCAGGGCCGTGTGGGCCGAGCTGGCCGGTCTGATGGACCCGGCGCGCCACGCGCGGGTGGCGGAGCGGTTCGAGGAGCAGCTCCGCAGTGCCCGTGAGTGGCGCGATCAGGTCAACAGCTACTTCTTCCGCAAGTCGGGTGTGGCCGACGCACATGGGCGCCGGATCTACTGAAGGCGCAGGATCGCTGTGCCCAGCGGGTCGAGGGTCACGGGTTCGCCCTTCTCCAACCGCTTGCCGGTCAGCAGGTCGGTGGCGGTGGTGTGGGCGGTGAGGCGGGCGGGCTCGGGGGCGTGGTTGAGGAGGAAGAGGAGGCGGGTGCCGTCGGGGGTGACGCGGGCCGCGGTCTCCACGCCCGGATGGCCGGCGTACGGGCCGATCAGGTCATGGCGGGCCAGCACGCGCCGTACCACCTGGTCGACGCCTCCCTGGTCGAGGGCGGTGGCGACGTACCAGCCCTCTCCCGCGCCGAAGCGGTTGCGGGTCACGGCGGGGGTGCCCGCGTAGAAGTCGGAGCCGTACGTGGCGACCGGCTCGGCCCCCCGCGGCAGCACGATCTCGAAGACGAGCCGTCCCTGCGCCGCCAGTTCGGGGACCGGCTGGGCGAAGTCCGGCGGCCGGGAGTCCCATTCGTCGACGCGGACGCCCATGAGAGGGGCGAGCGGGCCGGGGACGTCGGTGGGCAAAGCGCGGTCGTGCTCGTCGACGCGGCCGGAGAGGAAGGTGGTGACGACCGTGCCGCCGCGTGCGGCCACCGCTTCGAGGCGCGCGGCGGTGTCGCCCTTGACCATGTGCAGTGCCGGCGCGAGGACCACGTCGTACGCCGTGAGGTCGGCGGTGACCGGGACGACGTCCACGTCGGCGCCTGCCTCGCGGGCGGCGCGGTAGTAGGCGTGGACCACCTCCTGGTACTTGACCGGCCGGGAGGGGCCGTCGGAGATCTCCAGGGCCCACCAGCTGTCCCAGTCGAAGAGGAGCGCGGTGCGGGCCGGTGTGCGCGCGCCGAGGGTCGCGTCACCCAGGGCCTCCAACTCCCCTCCCAGGCTGGCCACTTCGCGGAAGACGCGGGTGTCGTGGCGGCCCGCGTGGCCGATGACGGCGCCGTGGTACTTCTCGCAGGCGCCGCGCGAGGCCCGCATCTGGAAGTAGAGGGCGGCGTCGGCGCCGTGGGCGATGGCCTGGAAGGTGGCGAGGCGGAGTTCGCCGGGGCGGCGCAGGGGGTTGACGTCACGGCAGGCCGTCGTGGACGGGGTCTGTTCCATCAGCCAGAAGGGGGCGCCGCCCTTGAGGCCGCGCATCAGGTCGTGGGCGAGGGCGGGCCAGGTGGGCGGGGCGTCCAGGGGCGGGTAGCTGTCCCAGGAGGCGAAGTCGAGGTGGGGCGCCCAGCGGTGGTAGTCGAGGGGGCGAAACATGCCCATGAAGTTGGTGGTGACGGGTGTGTGCGGGTCATGGGCGCGGATCACCTCCTTCTCGGCCAGGAAGCAGCCGAGCAGGGCGTCGGTGGTGAACCGGAGGTAGTCGAGGGTGATGCCCTGGAAGGCGGTGTGGTCGGGGCCGCGCCAGTGCTCGGTGAGGGCGTTCGGGGGCTCGATCTCGGCCCAGTCGGTGTAGCGGTGGGACCAGAAGGCCGTCCACCAGGCGTCGTTGAGGGCGTCGAGGGTGCCGTACTTGTCCGTCAGCCAGGCGCGGAACGCCTCGGCGCACAGGTCGCAGTAACAGGCGCCGCCGTACTCGTTGTTGATGTGCCAGGCGAGCAGTGCCGGATGCTCCGCATAGCGTTCGGCGAGGCGGGCCGCCATGGCCGTGGCGTGGCCGCGGTACGCCGGTGAGCTGGGGCAGAAGTTGTGGCGCTGACCGTAGCGGTGGCGGCGGCCCTCGAAGTCGGTGCGGTTGACGTCCGGGTGTCGCCTGGCAAGCCAGGGTGGCAGGGCCGCGGTGCCGGTGGCCAGGCAGACCCGGCGGTGCTCGGCGGCGGCGCGGTCGAGGATGCGGTCGAGGAGCGTGAAGTCGTAGGTGTCCGGGGCGGGTTGGGTGAGGGACCAGGAGAAGACGCCAACGGTGAGGGTGTCGATGCGGGCCCGGGTGAACAGGCGGTGGTCCTCGTCCCACACCGGCTCCGGCCATTGCTCGGGGTTGTAGTCGCCGCCGTACGGGATCCTCGGGGTGCGCGGCGGGCTCATGCGGTGAACTCCTCCAGGGTCTCGGCGATCACCGGGCGGCTGCTGTGCAGCAGGGAGAGCAGCAGCGGGGCGGCCAGCAGGGCGGGCAGGGCCTCGGTCAGCAGGGCGGTCGAAGCGGCCGTCAGCACGAGCAGGGAGGCGGCGCCGAGGGTGGCGCGGCCGTGCCGGACCAGGAAGTACGCGGCGAGGCGGGCGGTGTCGCGGCTGCGGAACGCGAACAGCGAGGTGAGGACCAGCGCATGCGCGCCCCACAGCAGGGAGCCGGCGCCGATCGCGCCGAGCAGCACCGCCCACCAGCCGGGCAGGCCGGTGGCGGAGAAGTGGGTGAGAGTGAAGGCGATGACCGTCAGCCAGGCGAGCAGGGGCGCCCAGAGCTTCAGGGCCGGGAGGGCGTTGAGGCGCCAGCCCCGCGCGTAGGTGCGGGCCGGGTGCAGGTCCGTGAGATCGCGGCTGCGGTGGTGCAGGGCGTACAGGGCGGCGGACAGCGCCGGGCCGAGCGGGAGCAGGCATACGGCGGCCAGCGGCAGGTTGGCGGGGTCGGGGGCGAGGAGGAGCAGGCCGGCGAGGCCGGGGGCGGCGGCGAGGAGCAGCAGGGCCTCGACCGTGACCAGGGTGTGGATCAGACCGGCGGCACGGGAGAGGGCTCCGGTGCCGAAGTCGGCCGTACGCACGCTGCTCATGGCGCCTCCCGGCGGCTCTGTCCCCGGGCGGGGACGCGGCTCACCCGTTCTCCTTCTTGTACCGCTCGTACGCCTTGTTGTGCAGGTCGACGAACTGCTGCATGTTCTTGGCCTTCAACTCGGCCACGTAGGAGTCCCATTCGGACAGCGGGCGCTTGCCGAGGGCGAACTTGAGGGTGTTCTGGGTGACATGGTCCCTGAGCGGTGTCTCCCACAGGGCGGCCTGCTCCTGCTCGAAGGACTGCAGCGGGTGGGCCGGGGCGATGGGTGTCTGTTCACGCTGGGCCATGGCGTCCTGGAACTTCTTCTCGTCCGGGCTGAACATGGAGGAGACGAGTTCCCAGCTGCCGCCGTAGGCGAAGACGCCGTTGTAGAAGCCGTAGTCCTTCTGCATGTCCTTGGGGGCGTCCGGGTCGGAACCCATGAGGCTGATGCCGGGCTTGAGCTGGTACTGGCCTCCGGAGCGGGTGTAGGTGACGCCCTCGACGCCCCACCGCGCGAACCGCTGGCCCTCGTCCGAGTACCACAGCCAGTCCACGAACTGCATCATCGCGACGAAGCTGTCGCTCTTGAGCGCCTTGCCGGCGATCATGAGGCCGTTCTCCAGCCGGGCGCCGCCCAGCACCACGGGACCGGCGGGCCCCAGCGGCACCGGGATCATCTCGATCCGAGCGCCCTTGACCTGCTTTTGCAGGTTGTACCGGTATTCCTGCACCAGGACCTGCGGGTTGGCGCTGATCGCGAACGACTTCTCGCCCAGCAGCTTCTGCGCGGCCTCGTCGTCGGTCTGGGTGAAGCTCTCCGGGTCCACCAGCTTCTCGGCGACCAGCTTGCGCACGTACGCGATCATCTGTCGGAAGGCGTCGGTCGCCCCGGTGAAGACGAACTTCTGCCCGTCCGGGTCCCAGCTGATGTTGTCGTACGTCCATCCGGCCCGGACGCCGTAGGCCTGGCCGAGGTAGCTGAAGAGGGCGGCGGCCGGGTAGGGGGTGTTCTTGCTCCAGCGGTCGGAGAACGGGTAGCGGTCGGGGTACTCCTCCTTGATCGCCTTGAAGACCTCGTACACCTCGTCCCAGGTGCCGGGCCGGCTCAGGCCGAGCCGGTCGAGGACGTCCGTGCGCAGCGCCAGCGAGTAGCCGGATCTGACCTTCTCGTGCAGGCCGGGCAGCAGATAGAACTTGCCGTCGGACTGCCGTACGGAGTCGATCTCCGGCTCCAGCTTCCAGCGCTTGACCTTGTCCTGGAAGTTGGGCATCAGGTGCACATAGTCGCTGACCGGGAGGATCGCGCCCGACGACACGAACGGGACTTCCGAGGGGTGGTAGGTCTTGGGGATCAGGAACGGGGCGTCGCCCGAGCCGATGAGGACGCTGCGCTTCTTCTCGTAGTCGACCAGGGGAACGGCGACGGGCTCGAAGGTGACGCCGGTGCGCTTGGTGAGCTCCTTCCAGAACAGCCAGCCGTTCTTCATCGGGTAGACCGGGTTGTTGTTGTGCAGGACCGAGACGGACAGCGGCTTTGTCGCCTTGAACTGCTGGCCGACGCGGTACTCCTTCATCGCGCCGTCTCTCTTCTTCGACAGGTCCTTGGAGTCCCCGCCGTCGTCGCCGCTGCCGCAGCCGGTGAGGGAGGCGAGTCCGATGAAACCGGCGGCGGCCAGGATCTGACGCCGCGACAGCTGTCCTGCGTTCTCCACGGATGACACGGTTACTCCCTTGGTTAGCCCTTGCCCGCGCCGAGCATCACGCCCGAGACGAAGTAGCGCTGGACGAACGGGTAGACACAGAGGATCGGCAGCGAGGTCAGCACGATCGTGACCGCCTGGATGTTCGCGCCGACCTGGCTGAGCTGTGCGTCGGCGGCACCCGCGTTGCCGCCCGTGGTGGCGCCGGAGATGAGGTTGCGCAGATAGACCGTGACCGGCATCAGCTCGGACTTGTCCATGTACAGGAAGGCGCTGAACCAGGAGTTCCAGAAGGACACCGAGTAGAACAGCACCATCGTCGCGACGACCGCCTTCGACAGGGGCAGCACGATCCGCAGCAGAATGCCGTACGTGCTCAGCCCGTCGATCTGCGCGGCCTCCTCCAGTTCGGTCGGCAGACTCTCGAAGAAGGCCTTCATCACCAGCAGGTTGAACACGCTGATCGCGTTGGGCAGTGCGATGGCCCAGACGCTGTTCTTCAGGCCGAGGCTGGTGATCAGGACGTAGTTGGGGATCAGGCCGCCGGTGAAGAACATGGTGAAGACGGCCACCCCGACCAGCAGACCGCGTCCCTTGAGGTGCTTCTTGGACAGGACGTAGGCGTAACACGTGGTCAGGATCATGGCGACGGTGGTGGCGACCACCGTGTACAGCACGGTGTTTCCGTAGTTGCGCCAGAACATGGAGTCCTGGAACACGATCCTGTACGTGGTGAGGTTGAACCCCTCGGGCCACAGCGTCACTTCACCGGCCCGGATCTGCCGCTCCGCGCTGAACGAGCGGGCGATGATGTTGACGAAGGGGTACAGGGTGACGATCACGACCAGGGTGAGGATCACGCCGTTGACGCCCTGGAAGACGCGGTAGGAGCGGCTCGGCCTCACCACAGGCTCGTCCCCACTGTGCGGCGCGAGAGCTGGTTGGCGGACGTGATCAGCACCAGGCCGATGACCGCCTCGAAGAGACCGATGGCGGCGGCGTAGCTGAAGCTGTTGGACTCGACGCCCGCGCGGTAGAGGTACGTCGAGATCACGTCGGCGGTCGGATAGGTCAGCGGGTTGTACAGCAGCAGGACCTTCTCGAAGCCGACGGCCATGAAGGTGCCGACGTTGAGGATCAGCAGCGTGATCATGGTGGGCCGGATCCCGGGCAGGGTGACGTGCCAGATCTGCTGCCAGCGGTTGGCCCCGTCGATGCGGGCGGCCTCGTACAGGTCCTCGTCGATGGTGGTGAGCGCGGCCAGGTAGAGGATTGTGCCCCAGCCCGCGGTCTGCCAGATCTCCGAGCCGACGTAGACGGTGCGGAACCAGTCGGGTTCCTGGACGAAGCGGATCGGGTCGTGCCCGAACCACCCCAGGACGTGGTTGACGGGACCGTCCGTGGCGAGCATCTGCATCGTGATGCCCGCGACGATCACGATCGACAGGAAGTGCGGCAGATACGACACCGACTGCACGAACCGTTTCAGCGCACGCCGGCGCACCTCGTTGAGCAGCAGCGCGAGCACGATCGGGATCGGGAAGCAGAACACGAGCGTGAGTCCGCCGAGCCACAGGGTGTTGCGGAACACCTGCCAGAAGGTGGGGTCGTTGAGGAACATCTCGACATAGCGCAGCCCCACCCACTCCTCGCCGAAGATCGAACCGCCCGGCTCGAAGCGCCGGAAGGCGATCACGTTGCCGAGCATCGGCAGATAGCGGAAGACCAGGAAGAACAGCAGCGGCAGCACCGCCAGCGAGTACAACTGCCAGTCCCGGCGCAGCGCCCGTCGCCATCCCGTGCGTGCCGGAGACCGGCCGCGGCGGGGTGGAGTCTTCGTCGGCGGCGGGCCCTGTGTGCCGGGCGGTGGAGCCGACGTGGTGGAGGTGCTCATGCAGGTGGCCTCCCGGTGGCACCGAAAGTTTCGGAGTCGTACCGGCAACTTTGCGGCGAGGTTATGGGCGGGTGTAATGGCTGTCAATGGGACTGACAGGGAAGGCCAGTTGAGGATGGTGTGACTGAGACGAGCCCGGGACTACGAAACATTCTGTTGGATAGCCGCAACAATCGGAGGCAGCTGTGCCCGCGTTCGACCTGCCGCTGGAGGAGCTGAAGCGCTACCGCCCGGACCCGCACGAGCCCGCCGACTTCGACGAGTTCTGGCACGACACCCTCAAGGAGGCCGACCGGCCGGAGGTGTTGGTGGCGGCGCACCCGGTGGAGACCGGACTGCGGCTGACCGAGACCTGGGACGTGACCTTCCGGGGGTTCGCCGGCGACCCGGTGCGGGCCTGGTTCAGCCGACCGGCCGGGGTGCGCGAACCGTTGCCGGCGGTCGTCGAGTACGCCGGTTACGGCCGTGGCCGCGGCCTCCCGCACGAGCGGCTGACCTGGGTGAACGCCGGTTACGCGCATCTGCTGATGGACAACAGGGGCCAGGGCGACCAGTACGGCAACGGTGGCGCCACCCCCGACCCGCACGCCACGGCACCGGGCGGCCCGGGCCCCGCCGTACGCGGCCTGCTGTCACCGCGGGACCACCACTACCGCCGCCTGATCACGGACGCGGTCCGGGCGGTCACGGCGGTGCGCGCACTGCCGGGCGTGGACGGCACACGGGTCGCCGCCGTCGGCAACAGCCAGGGCGGCGGGCTCGCCCTGGCCGTCGCGGGCCTGGTTCCCGACCTCGCGGCGGCCTTGGTCACCGCCCCGTTCCTGTGCGGCATCCGGCGCGCACTGGACCTCACGGACGCGTCCCCGTACGGCGAGATCACCGCGTACCTCGCCGTGCACCGGGGCGCCGAGCGGGCCGCGTACGACACGCTCTCCTACCTGGAGGGGATCTCCTTCGCCCGACGCTCCCGGGCCCCGGCCCACTTCGGGGTCGGGCTGCGCGACACGGTGTGCCCGCCGAGCGGGGCGTACGGCGCCTTCAACCGCTATGCGGAGCTGTCGGGGGCCGCCCCGCGCAAGGAGATCCACGCCTACCCGTTCAACGGCCACGAAGGCGGCGACGCGGTGCATGTGCGCCGTCAACTGGACTGGCTCGCCGACGTGTTGCCCCCCTCCTGAGCCGGACGGCGTCACACCGGGCCGGCCTTCACCTCCACGGAGAGGTCGTTGTCGACCGTGTAGTAGGGGCGCACGACAGCACCGCCGACCGCTGCCGCCGGATAGACGAAGATCTCCTTGCGGTCCGCCACGTCGTCGAAGAGGCGGCCGATCCGGACCGGAGGGGCTTCCGCGGCGGGCCGGGGCTGCACGGAAAGGTCCCATACCCGGGTGCCGGTGCCCTGCTCCGCGGCCAGTTTCCCGTAGTCCACGGTGAAGGAGAACGACCGGCCGTCGCTCGCGTCCTGCGGCTGGAGGGTCCGTACGACGTCCTTCCCGCCCCGAAGACGCAGTCGTACGGCGGCTCCGTCGGCGAGCGTGGCGCCGTGCAGCCGCGCCCTGACCGTCATCGCCCCGTCCGTCACCTCGATGCCCTCGACCTCCGCGTGGGCGGTGCGCAGCCAGGCCCGCACCGCGAGGTAGCCGTCCTTGGTGGCGTACGGGATCCGCACGGCCACCGGAGACGGCCGGTCACGGGACTGTCCGTCGACGAGAGTCCGCAGATCACGCAGACCGGGGCGGATGCGCTGCCGCCCCGCTGCCGGTTCTCCTGCTTCTCCGGGCTCGGCGGATTCGGGCACGAGGTACACGTCCCAGCGGCCCTCGGCGAGTGCGGGCTGCGGCTCCAGAACGGCACGCAGATGGCCGCCGTCGACGGGTTCCAGGTCGAGGACGTGCAGGATCTTCTCGGGTTGCCCCTTCTTGGGGCGCAGCCGCAGCAACAACCGGGAGGACTGAAAGTCGACGGCCGCGGGTGGCCTGAGGGCGAAGGCGATCCGGCCGTCCGAGTCGATCGTGCAGTCGGCACGCAGGTGCGTGTCCCGCGTCGCACCGGGTTCTGTCGTCATCGCCGTCCCCTCCGTACGGTGTGCAGCGCGCGGGAGGCCAAGGTGTACGCGGTGTCGCGCGCCGCGAAGCCCTGGCTGACCAGGACGTTGCGTATTCGGCCGGCTTCAGGTGCGCGCGGTCTTCCGGTCCTGCGGGCCGTCATCGCCTCGTCCATCAGGCGCTCGGCGTGCTCCACGATCGGGAGCGGGGCGAACCGTCGCGCGTTCTCCAGGGCCGTACGGCCCATCCGCCGGCGCAGCTCGTCGTCGTGGATGAGCTCCAGAAGGGCGGCGCCCAGCGCGGCGCGGTCCCCGACCGGGACCAGGCGGCCGTCGACGCCGTCCTGGATGATCTCGCCGGGGCCGTGCGGGCAGTCGGTGCTCACGACCGGCAGGCCGCAGCGCATCGCCTCGACGATGGTCATTCCGAACGCCTCGAAGTCGGACGCGGACACGCCGATGGAGCCCTTGACCCACTCCGCCTCCATGGGGGCGGCCGCGCCCATCAGGAAGACGTTCTCGTGCAGGCCGAGGCGGTCGATGAGCCCCCGGAGCCGGGCGTGTTCCTCTCCGTTGCCGTAGATGCGCAGACGCCAGTCCGGGCGTTCGGCGGCCACCAGGGCGAACGCCTCGATGAGCACGTCGTACCGCTTCACCGGGGCCAGCCGTCCCGCCGCGACCACCACCTTCGCGGTGCCGTCCGAGGCGGGCAGCACCGGATCGGGGACGCTGTTCGGGAGTGCCTCCACCAGGACCCCGGGCAGCCGCATCCTGCGCCGGTAGGCGGCGGCGTCCCCCTCTGTCACGGTGGTGAGCACGTCGAGCCGGCGGTAGGCCCGGCGCAGGGCGCTGCGCAGCCGGGGCGGATGGTTGTCGAGGGAGAGGTGCTCCTGCCCGACGCGGAGGACGTGTTCCGGCGCCTGGAGCGCGAGGTGCACATTGAGTCCCGGCCGGGTGCCGATGACGACGTCGGCGTCGGTCGAGGCCAGGTACTCGCCGATCCGCTGGTCGGTCAGCTCGCTGTACTGGCGGTGGCGGTACTCGGCTTCGGGGAACACTCTCGCCGGTCTCAGATGCAGGGGATGTTCCTTCTCGTGCCGCATATCGACCAGTGGTCTCAAGGCGACTTTCGGGTCCAGGGTGAGGGTGGGGCGTTCCCGGTGCCGCAACGCCGAGACGATCTCCACCTCGTGCCGCTCGGCGAGCGCTTGGGCCAGGTTGAAGGTGGTGGTGATCGTGCCTCCGATCCCGTAGGCGTGGTGCAGCAGGAAAGAAATCTTCATGGCGGGCAAGACCGTGCTGATTACCCTTCGGTTGCCTGCTGTTATCAGTTTGTTTTCCAGTCAAATAGTCCTTCGGCCCGGAATGCCGACATGACGACGGACCCGGTGGGCGACGGCTCGACGCCCACCGGGCCGGCGCGGGTCGGCGGTTCAGCCCACCCGGCAGGGCAGGGTCGTCGTACTGTCGCCGCCGGAACCGGAGACGACGTAGCCGAATGTCGCGGTCTGACCGGGACTCAGCGAGCCGTTCCAGTCGGCGTTGTGGACCATCACGGCCTGGCCGTTGTAGGTCGGGTTCCCGCTCCACAGGCTCTCGACCTTCTGGCCGGCGGGGAGCGTCCAGTCGACCATCCAGCCGAGCATCGGGACGTTGCCCGTGTTGGTGACGGTCACCTCGGACTGGTAGCCGCCGGACCAACTGCCGGTCGTCCGGCGGGTGGCGGAGCACTCTCCGGGTACCGGGTCGGTCGGGTTGCCGGGCTCCTTGACGCCGGTCACCTCGCCGTTGCCGCCGTCGAAGACGACGTCGGAGCAGGAGTAGAAGGTTTCCTGACTGTCCGAGCGCTGCCAGACCATGTAGATGATGTGGCGGCCCGACTTGTTGTCAGGAAGCTTTCCTGTCCAGGAGTAGTTGGCCTCGACCGTGCCCGGGGAGCCGTGGAGCGGCGGGTGGTCGACGCTGAGGAAGGGCCGCTCCTCCATGTCGTCCCAGGTGAGGGTCCGGGTCGGGTCGAAGCCGTCCTTGGTGATGTAGACGTGGAACCAACCCGGGTGCGCGGCCCACGCGTTGTACGAGAAGTCGACCGTCGCACCGGAGGTGAGGTGGGTGAGCGGCCAGTCCTTGCTCGGGGTGTTGAAGCCGGTGAAGTTGGTGTTGCCGCCACTGCACAGCTGGCCGTCGGGCACGAAGCCGCGGGTGCGGCCGGCGCCGTCGGAGCGGAGCACCGAGAACCAGTTGTAGAACGGCGTTGTGCCGCTGACCTGTTGGGCCGCTCTGCAGGCCGGGTTGACCGGCTTGATCTCCCCGGTGTCGGTCAGCCCGTCCTGCCAGCACAGGAACGTGCGGCTGCCCGGCTTCATGGGAGTGCCGTGAGCTTCCGCCGGACCGCCGGCGCTCATGACGAGGGCGACGGCCGGGAGGGTGGCGAGCAGGGAGACCAGGACGAGGAAGAGGGCCCTGGCGCGAGTGGGGAAGGTTAATCGGCGGGGTGATGACGCCGATGGCTTTGTCAGGATCATGACAGGCAAGTCCGTTCCTTGAGGTACGGGCCACAGGGATGCGTGTGTGCGGAGGGGCGGGGTGAGGGCGCCTCCTCGGGCAGGTTCCGGTCCACCCGTGTGGGAGCGCTCCCACCCCACCTGTTGCGGAAGTTAGCGCCGTGAGGCGTGGTTGTAAACGCCTCTCGCGCTGTCAATGGGCACCGGCACCCGGCGCGGGCACGGCGAAGGGCCGCACCCCCGTCACCGGAGATGCGGCCCTGAACCGCCTTGCCGTACCGCTTACTTGCGGATCAGGCTGCGCAGCACGTACTGCATGATGCCGCCGTTGCGGTAGTAGTCGGCCTCGCCGGGCGTGTCGATGCGGACGACCGCGTCGAACTCGACGCCGGTGTCGGTGGTGACCTTCACCGTGCTCGGGGTGGTGCCCTCGTTCAGCTCGGTGATGCCCGTGATGGAGAAGGTCTCCTCACCGGTCAGGCCGAGCGAGTCGGCCGACTGGCCGGCCGGGAACTGCAGCGGCAGGACGCCCATGCCGATGAGGTTCGAGCGGTGGATGCGCTCGTACGACTCGGTGATGACGGCCTTGACGCCGAGGAGGGCCGTGCCCTTGGCCGCCCAGTCACGGGACGAGCCGGAGCCGTACTCCTTGCCGCCCAGGATGACCAGCGGGGTGCCGGCGGCCTGGTAGTTCTGCGAGGCGTCGTAGATGAAGGAGACCGGGCCGCCCTCCTGCGTGAAGTCACGCGTGTAGCCGCCCTCGGTGCCCGGCGCGATCTGGTTGCGCAGGCGGATGTTGGCGAACGTACCGCGGATCATGACCTCGTGGTTGCCGCGGCGGGAGCCGTAGCTGTTGAAGTCGCGGCGCTCGACGCCGTGCTCCGTGAGGTACTTGCCGGCCGGGGTGTCGGCCTTGATGGCACCGGCGGGCGAGATGTGGTCGGTGGTGACCGAGTCGCCGAGCTTGGCCAGGACGCGGGCGCCCGCGATGTCGGAGACCGGGGTGGTCTCCATCGTCATGCCCTCGAAGTACGGGGGCTTGCGGACGTACGTCGACTCGGCGTCCCACTCGAAGGTGTTGCCGGTCGGGATCGGCAGCGCCTGCCACTGGGCGTCGCCCGCGAAGACGTCGGAGTAGGACTTGGAGAACATGTCCTCGCCGATGGCGTTCGCCACGACGTCGTTGACCTCGGCCTCGGAGGGCCAGATGTCCTTCAGGAAGACCGGGTTGCCGTCCTGGTCGGTGCCCAGGGCGTCACGCGTGATGTCCACCTTCATGGAGCCCGCGAGGGCGTAGGCGACGACCAGCGGCGGGGAGGCCAGGTAGTTCATCTTGACGTCGGGGTTGATACGGCCCTCGAAGTTCCGGTTGCCGGAGAGGACCGAGGTGACCGCGAGGTCGTGGTCGTTGACGGCCTTGGAGACCTCCTCCGGCAGCGGGCCGGAGTTGCCGATGCAGGTGGTGCAGCCGTAGCCGACGAGGTTGAAGCCGACCTTGTCGAGGTACGGGGTCAGGCCCGCCTTGTCGAAGTAGTCGGTGACGACCTTCGAACCCGGGGCGAGGGTGGTCTTGACCCACGGCTTGCGGGTCAGGCCCTTCTCGACCGCCTTCTTGGCCACCAGGGCGGCGGCGACCATGACGTACGGGTTGGAGGTGTTGGTGCAGGACGTGATGGCCGCGACCGTCACCGCACCGTGGTCGATCTCGTACGTCGAGCCGTCGGGGGCGGTCACGGTGACCGGGTTGGACGGGGCGCCGTTCGGGGCGACGGCCGGGGCGTCGGAGGCCGGGAAGGACTCCTGGCCCGCCTCGTCGACGACGTCGACGTAGTTGCGGACGTCCAGCTTGAACTGCTCGGCGGCGTTCGCGAGGACGATGCGGTCCTGCGGGCGCTTCGGGCCGGCGATGGAGGGCACGACCGTCGACAGGTCGAGCTCCAGCTTCTCGGAGAAGTCCGGCTCGGCCTTCGGGTCCAGCCAGAGGCCCTGCTGCTTGGCGTACGCCTCGACGAGGGCGACCTGCTGGTCGGAGCGGCCGGTCAGGCGCAGGTAGTTCAGGGTCTCGTCGTCGATCGGGAAGATCGCGGCGGTGGAGCCGAACTCCGGCGACATGTTGCCGATGGTGGCGCGGTTGGCGAGGCTCGTGGCCGCCACACCCTCGCCGTAGAACTCGACGAACTTGCCGACGACGCCGTGCTTGCGGAGCATCTCGGTGATGGTCAGCACGAGGTCGGTGGCGGTGGTGCCCGGCTGCAGCTCACCGGTCAGCTTGAAGCCGACGACGCGCGGGATGAGCATGGAGACCGGCTGGCCGAGCATCGCGGCCTCGGCCTCGATGCCGCCGACGCCCCAGCCCAGCACACCGAGGCCGTTGACCATGGTGGTGTGGGAGTCGGTGCCGACGAGGGTGTCGGGGTAGGCCTGGCCGTTGCGGACCATGACGGTCCGGGCCAGGTGCTCGATGTTCACCTGGTGGACGATGCCGGTGCCGGGCGGGACGACCTTGAAGTCGTCGAACGCGGTCTGGCCCCAGCGCAGGAACTGGTAGCGCTCCTTGTTGCGGCCGTACTCCAGCTCGACGTTCTGCGCGAACGCCTCGTTGGTGCCGAACTTGTCGGCGATGACGGAGTGGTCGATGACCAGCTCGGCCGGGGAGAGCGGGTTGACCTTCGCCGGGTCGCCGCCGAGCTCCTTGACGGCCTCACGCATGGTGGCGAGGTCGACGACACAGGGCACGCCGGTGAAGTCCTGCATGATCACGCGGGCCGGCGTGAACTGGATCTCCTGCGACGGCTGGGCCTGGGAGTCCCAGGTGCCGAGGGCGCGGATGTGGTCGGCGGTGATGTTCGCGCCGTCCTCGGTACGGAGCAGGTTCTCGAGGAGAACCTTGAGGCTGTACGGAAGGCGGGCCGAGCCCTCCACCTTGTCCAGCCGGAAGATCTCGTAAGACTCGTCGCCCACCTGCAGCGTGCTGCGGGCGTCGAAGCTGTTCGCCGACACGACAGTCTCCTTCATTTTGGTGCGCTTACCACCGCATCCTGCCGCCACGCCGGCTTGGCCGATCCGCTAAGGTAAGGCTAAGTTAGGTAGGCCTTACTGCCAGACCCGATAACGGCGTGCGACTGCGGTGCGCCTCGGCAGATATCTCGATGTCGAGATAACTCTAGTACATGGGGCCGGGATGGTCATGCCCGGCCCCGCTGTCCGCTGTCATCCAATCGAGGCGTTTGACAGCGGACCCAGTCGTTTCGTCTTCCTTGCCAGCGAACCTAGTCGTACGAGGGGACGCGCTGGGGGGTGCTGGGTGGCCGTACCGGTCGGGGTGGATTTCGCGGAGCCGGGAGATGGCCTGGGACCACGCCCGCGAACAGGCCCCGGGCGGGACCGAGGACCAGGTCGCCGATGCCGCCGCTGCCCTGCTGCGGCGGGCACACGGCGGACCAACACCCGGAGGACCGTACGACGAAGCGGTCCCGGCGCGTCGCCGCGCAGACCCGGGTCACTACCGGCGACCGGCCGGTCCCCGATCCGCCCACCGCCGAAGCAGTCCAGGACGACCAGGCGGACACCGAGGCGGCGAAGGTCATCCCGCTGGGCCTGTTCGATCCGCTCGCGAACCCCTGGAGGCGTCCGTGACCATCTCCGAACCCGCAGCCCGGCCAGCCTCTCTGCGGGAGGCCGATGCCGAGGCCAACCGGCAGCTGACCACCCTGGAAGGGTGGCGGAAGTTCGCCGCTGGCCCTCCCCGTCCCCCACCCTGCTGACCCCAACTGAACTGGACCGCCTGTCCCCGGTCGAGCAGACGCCCATGACGAGGATCGGCTCGATCATCACGCCCGGATGCTGTGGTCGCCACCTCGTTCGTCGAGAAGACAGTGGTCTGCGGCCGACGGCTGGTCCTGCTCAACCGGCACGCGATCAGCGCCCGTCGCGGCCTGATGGTCTCGGGGCTGCCGGGCACGGGCAAGACCAGTGCTCTCACCCAGCTCGGGCTCGCTCACGAACTCCTCGACCGGGCCCGCCACCCAGACGTCGCCGACCGCATCCCGGTGCTCTACATCACCGTCCCACCCGCGGCGACCGCACGCATGATCGCGGCCGAATTCGCACGCTTTTTGGGTCTGCCAGTCCGGGCCAGATGGGGCGGGTCATCCTCGTGTGTTCCAGACGAGGGGGGCCTTGCGAATCCAGGTGTCCTTCTCCAGCGTCTCGAGGAGGAAGCGGGCGAGGTCGGCGCGGTTGATCCGTGACCCCGGCTTCTCGGTGCCGGCCACGGCGGCGCGCGGAGGGCCGCTCATCGGCTTGTCGGTGAGGGCGACGGCACGGGCCAGGGTCCAGTCGATGCCGGACGAGGCGCGGACGACCTGGTCGACGCCGGTGTGGTCCTCGAAGCCCGCCTTGATGTTCGACAGCTTGATGAACGCCTTGACCACCGGGTTGAGCCGGGCCCAGTCGTCGCCCGCGCCCTGCGTAGACGTCAGCACGATGCGGCGGATGCCCTGTTCGCCCATGACGGTGAGCGTGCGGCGGGCGGCGTCGGTCATGAACATCGGCGGGCTGACCGGCTTGGCCCAGGGGTTGTCGGAGGCGCGGGCGTTGTTCAGCACGCTGATCACCGCCTCGGTGCCTTCGGCGGCCCGGCGGATGTCGTCGATGTTCGCGGGGGTGCCCTGGATCAGCTCGACACCGACCGGTGCCTGCACCTTGTCGGGGTTGCGGACGAGGGCGCGGACGCGGTGGCCGCGCTGGGCCGCGTGCTCCAGGACGTGGGCGCCGGTGCGGCCGCTGCCGCCGAGGATCAGGAGGCTACTCATGGTGATCAAACGCCTTTCGGGCAGTTCAGGGGTGGATCAGGCGGCCGGCCGGCCGGTCAGGGCAGAGCCCAGGCGGCGGGCCTCGTCGTGCGCCTTCGTCATGGACGCCTCGTGCATCGGCAGCAGCGGGGCCATCATCGGCACGTACGGGGCCATGGTCAGGTCGGGCAGGACCGTCGTCAGGTCGAGGCCGAGGTTGGTCGGGTGGCCCAGGACGGTTTCCAGCGTCGGCACCAGGTGGTCCATGCCGTGCTTGGGGGCGCCGGGGCCGTAGCCGCCGCCGCGTGCGGAGATCACCGTGGCGGGGCGACCGAGGGTGGGAGGGGGTCCGTCGAAGCTCAGGGTGCGCCCGGCGACCATGATCTGGTCCAGCCATGCCTTGAACACGGACGGCATCGTGAGGTTGTACATCGGCACGGTGAACAGGTAGGCGTCGGCGCCGAGGAATTCCTCGATCAGCTCGTCCTGGACCGCCGCGGCCTTCGCCTGCTCCGGGGTGTGCTCGGCGGGGTCGGTGGTGCGGGCGGTGATGCCCGCCGCGCTGAGGTGCGGGGCGGGGGAGACGGCCAGGTCGCGGTGGACGACCGCACCCTTCCACTCGTCACGGAAGGACCGGGCGACCTGACGGGAGACGGATGCCTCGCCGAGCGAGGAGGCGTCGATGTGCAGCAGGTAGGACATGAAGAATTCGGCCTTTCAAGTCGATCAAGGGTGGGTCGGGGAGTGACCGGTGGAGGTCAGCTGCGGGCCGGTACGGCGCAGCCGTCGGGGCCGCAGACCGGAGCGTCGCCGTCGGTGCCGAGGGTGAGCGGGTGGGACTCGTCCCAGGCCGTGCGCAGCACGTCGAGAAGGCCGTCGCTGTCCTGGGCCCCTGCGATGCCGTACTTGCCGTCGACGACGATGAAGGGCGCGCCGGTGGCGCCCAGGCGCTGGGCGCGGGCGGCATCGTCGCGGACCTGCCGCCGGTAGCGGTGCTCGGTGAGCGCCCGGCGGGTGCCCTCGTGGTCCAGAGCGATCTCCTGGCCCAGGTCGAGCAGGTCGTCCATGCTGAAGACGGGGCGGGCCTGGCCGAAGTAGGCGCGGAAGATCGCGTCCCAGGCTTCGCGGTTCCTGCCCTCGGCGGAGGCGTGGGCGAGGAACTCGTGCGCCAGGTCCGTGTTGCCGACCAGGTTGTCCAGCACCCTGTAGGGGCGGAGTCCCTCGGCCTCGGCCAGCGCCTCGATCCGACGCGTGGATGCCTCGGCCCGGGAGCCGCCCATGCCGTGCCGGCGCAGCAGCGCGTCACGGACGCTGAACGTCTCACCCAGGGGGAAGGAGCTGCTCAGCGGGAACGAGTGGTGGACGACCTCCACCTCATTGCCGTGCTCGAACCGCTCCACAGCCCGGTCCAGACGGTGGCTGCCCAGTCCGCACCAGGGGCAGGTGACCTCGGCCCAGATCTCGATCTTCATGACGCGCGCCTCCGATGCCTGCGCTTGATTCCTACTTTTTGTTCGTAGCGCCATGATGGGCCAGTATGGAGGTCGATACAAAAGGCACATCGGTGTTCGTGCCGGAGAGGAATGTGCGTCATGGAGGTCACCGGCAGTTCGGGCGGCGCGGCGGCGGTGGGGCCCTGTGCCCGCATCCCCGCCGAGCACATGGAGTTCATCCGGCAGGTCCTCGACCGCGTCGGCGACAAGTGGAGCCTGCTGCTCATCGCGGTGGTGGAGGCCGGCCCGCTGCGCTACACCGACCTGCAGCGCCAGGTCCCGGGAATCTCCCAGCGGATGCTCACCCTCACGCTCCGCCAGCTCCGGGAGGACGGTCTGATCACCCGCACCGCCTACGCGGAGGTGCCACCGCGCGTCGAGTACTCCCTCACCCCGTTGGGGCGCGGCCTCCACGAGATCGTGACATCCCTGATCGGCTGGGCCGCCGACCACCACGACGAGATCCGCGCGCACCGGGCCCGCGCTGCGGCACCAGCAGCCCGGTCCTGACCGCAGGATCAGCGATCGGCTGTCGGCGCCGGGTGCAGCGCGGATGCCCGACGCATCGGCGAGGAGACATCAGGCAAGGCGGCAGGGCTTGCGCGGCGTGTCGGTGTGACGCCTTGCCCGGCAACGGTGCCGGTGGGTGAAGATCCGGCTTCGGTGACGTACGTACGGATCAAGCGGGCGCGTTGCGCGAAGGCGGGCAGGAACTTACGCGTTCGCGTCGCGGAGCGTGCGCAGGATTCGCTCAAGGTGGCGGCGGTCCTCGGCCGAGAGTGGTCCGGCGACGTGGTTGCGCAGGTGGGAGACGTGGGCGGTCAGTGCGTGGTCGAGCGCCTGACCGCCCTTGTCGGTCAGTACGGCGAGTGCGGCTCGTCGGTCGGCAGGATCGGGGTCTCGGCGGATGAGTCCTTCCTTTTCCATGCGGTCGGCGAGCCGGGTGAAGCCGCCCGAGCTGAAGGACACGGCCTCTGCCAGGTCCGTCATGCGGAGCTGGTGGCCGGGGGTGCGGCCCAGTCGCAGCAGCACTTCGAACCAGGTCTGCGGTATATCGAGATCGCGGTTCACCAGGGGCTTGATGCGGCTGTAGGCCTCCACGAAGAGACCGAAGAGTGTCACGTCGTCGTCGTTCAGCAGTTGCTCGTTCACTCCTCAAGGATGACAGAAGGGCATGAGCGGAAGAATCTGCCGTTGCAATATCTGTTGCAGCAGATATATTGTCTGCGACGGCAGATACTTCGCCGTGTCCACCCCACAGATGTGGAGTCCGCCCCATGGGAAAGCGCGTCCTGGCCGCCTTCGGCGTCGTAGCTCCCATGGACGGCGTCCTCGCGTCCGGCCTGTCTGCGGCGCCCACTTCGGCGGACGCCGCCACCTCCTCCTCCACCGCCGAACGGACCGGCTCAAGCAAGGAGGCCCAGTTGTGGGCGCCATACCGGCAGGCCGTGGCCGAAGGCGGCCGGCTCGTCGTCCTTACCGGTGGTGACAGGTCCGGGCAGGACGACTACCTCAAGAACGCGTTCGCGAAGACGTTCCCCAAGACGAAGGTCGACATCGTCGTCGACTTCAGCAAGAACCATGACGCCCGCGTCGACCATCAGGCCGCCGAGCACCACGTGATCGCCGACGTCGTCCACCTGCAGACCCTCGACGACTTCCTGCGCCGGAAGAAGGAAGGGTCACTGGAGAACTGCACACCGGTCGGCTGGAACACGGTCCACCCGCAGATCAAGGAGCTCACCGACACTTGCCGCTGGGTGGCCTGGCCGCAGACCGGCGTCTCTCCTCAAGAACGCTCCATACCAGGCCGCCGTCAAGCTGTACCTGAGCCGGCTGCTGTCCAGGGACGCGCAGGTGCACGCAATCGCGCTCGCCCGGACGTCGCCCCGCCCGCCGGCCGCAAGGGCATCTTCGACCACGCCACCATGAACCCGCTCGGCCTCGGCCAGTTCATGAGCGACCGCGCTGCCCTCGACCGTTACGAGGCCCGCCTCGGCCTCTGCATCGGCCATGTGCACGGCGCCAACTTGTCCGACCCGACGTCCTCAGACGCCACCCGATCGACCAGCGGGGCATCCAAGGCCGAACCCCTGCTCGACACGGGCTGCCCACCTCGATCCGGTTCACGTCGTACACCTCGCCGCGAGGCGATTCCCCCGACCCTCACCCTTCACCCGAGGAAGCACGCATGAGCACTCTCTCCTTCAAAGTCCTCGACCTCGACTTCCCGGCCGGCAGCAAGAACAAGACGGCCACCCTCGTCACCGGTGAGAGCGAGGCGCTGCTGGTGGACGCCGCGTTCACCCGGGCCGACGGCCACCGCCTGGCCGCCGAGATCCTCGACTCCGGCAAGACCCTCACCACCGTCTTCGTCTCCCACGGCGACCCCGACTTCTACTTCGGCGCCGAGGCGATCGCCGATGCCTTCCCCGAGGCGAAGTTCGTCGCCACCCCGATCGTCATCGAGCACATCGCCCACTCCTACGAGGGCAAGCTCAAGGCCTGGGCCGCGCTCGGCCCGAACCTCCCCACCCGCCTGGTCGACCTGGAGCCGCTGACCGGCGACCTCACCCTGGAGGGCCACCGCTTCGAGCTCAAGGGCGGCCCGGCCGGCCTGCCCGACCGCCACTACCTCTGGCAGGCCGAGCACCGCGCCCTGCTCGGCGGGGTCCTGCTCTTCCAGCAGGAGCACGTCTGGGTCGCCGACACCCCCACCCCCGACGACCGCGCCGCCTGGATCGACCTGCTCGACGAGATGGCCGCCCTCGACCCGGTACTGGTCGTCCCCGGCCACCGCCTCCCCGGCACCGCGGCCGACGCCTCCGCCATCACCGCCACCCGCGACTACCTGATCGCCTTCGAGGAGGAACTCGGCAAGGCCGCCGACGGTGCCGCGCTGAACGAAGCCCTGGTCAAGCGCTTCCCGGACAACGGCATGCTGATCGCCGCCCAGATCGGCTCGAAGGTCGCCAAGGGCGAGATGAAGTGGGGCTGACCATGAGCGAGTTCGCCACCTCGACCGCGCCCGCCGACGTCGTCCGCCGCCAGTACCTGGCCTCGGCCGCCGGCGACCTGGACGCCCTGCGTGCCACCCTCGCCCCGGACGTGGAGTGGACGGAGATGGCCGGCTTCCCGCTGGCCGGGACCTATCGCACGCCCGAGGGCGTCACCTCGAACGTCATGGAGAAGCTCGGCCAGGACTGGGACGGCTGGGCCGCCCACGACGACACCTACGTCGTCGACGGCGAGAACGTCGTCGTCCTCGCCCGCTACACCGCCGTCAACAAGGCCACGAGCAAGCCGATCGACGTCCGCGTCGCTCACCACTTTGTCGTACGCGGCGGCCTGATCGTCCGCTTCGAGCAGTTCGTGGACACGGCGCTCGTCCGCGACGCCATGACCGACTGAGCCGTACCGCACCCATCCCTCCCCAGGCAGGAGACACGTATGTCCGCCGCTGACAACAAGGCGCTCGTGATCGCCTTCTACGAGCAGGCCTTCAACGACTACCAGCCCGAGGCGGCCGCCGCCGCGCACCTCGGTGAGCGCTACACCCAGCACAACCCCGAGGCGCAGGACGGCCCGCAGGCCTTCGTCGGCTATGTGCACTGGCTGCGCGGGCAGTTCCCCGACCTGCGCCTGGACATCAAGCGGGCCGTCGCCGAAGGCGATTTGGTGGTCACCCACAGCAATCTGCACCTCAAGCCGGGCGACCGGGGCATGGCCGTCGCGGACTTCTGGCGCGTCGTCGACGGGAAGATCGTCGAGCACTGGGACGTGATCCAGGAAGTGCCGGAGAAGAGCGCCAACGACAACACCATGTTCTGACGTCCGTCCGGCAGAGCACATCACTCGCGCACCGCGCGGGTGATGTGCTGCTCCACCGCCCTACCAAAGCGGATTTCAACCGAATGGTCGGACTCAGGTTCCACCTTCTTGAGCGCGCCTTCCATCCCCTGGATGACGCGCAACCGGGTTCGCCCGCATGCGAATGAGTACCGCCCCCGGCGCGATCCCTGTCCCCCCACCCCCGTAAAGGAAGGTTTCACCGGTATGTCCATCCTCCCCAGCAGGCGACGTATCCTCGCGACAGGTGCTGGTGCCGCTCTCGGCGCCGGAGTGTTCGGCGCCTCAACGGCCTCCGCCTCCGCCTCGGCCTCGGCCTCGGCGTCCTCGCACGCGGCCGGCCCCGAGGAGACCCGCTCGCTCGACGAGCTCTACCAAGCCGCCCTCGCGGAGGGCGGAAAGCTAGTGATCTACGCGGGCGGTGACATCTCCACGCAGGCGGACGGCCTGCGTACCGGCTTCAAGAACCGCTTTCCCGGCATCGATCTGACGGTTGTCGTCGACTACAGCAAGTACCACGACGTCCGGGTGGACAACCAGTTCGCCACCGACACCCTCATACCCGATGTCGTACAGCTGCAGACCGTCCAGGACTTCGTGCGCTGGAAGGAGCAAGGGCGTCTGCTCGCTTACAAGCCGGCCGGATTCTCGAAGGTGTACGCCCCCTTCAAGGACTCGCATGGCGCCTGGGTCGCCGTGCAGGTGAGTGCCTTCAGCTTCATGTACGGTCCGGCGGCGGTCGGTTCGGACGTGCCCACGAGCCCGCTCGACCTCGTCGACGCCAAGTGGAAGGGGCGGATCGCCTCCTCCTATCCGCACGACGACGACGCGGTCCTCTACCTCTACACGCTCTATGTGCAGAAGTACGGATGGGACTGGCTGGCACGACTGGCCGCCCAGGACCCGCAGTTCGCCCGCGGCAGCTTCAGTCCCAGGGAGGCCGTCACCAATGGACAGAAGGCCATCGGCATCGGTGGCTCCGGCGCGCCCCTGGCCTCCGGGCCCGTCAAGTGGGTGCTCCCCGACGGGGCGACGCCGTTCATGTCCTGGGGGCAGCGGGCCGCGATCCTGAAGCAGGCCAAGAACTCCACCGCTGCCAAGCTCTACCTCAACTGGCGGTTGTCCACCGGAGAACAGCAGGCCGCCACCAACGGCTGGTCGGTCCGCACGGACGTCACTCCGCCCACGGGCCTGAAGCCCGTCTGGCAGTACCCGAACGGGAACCTCGACGGGTTCCCCCGCTTCATGGCCGACCGCGCCGCGATCGAGCGCTGGAAGCAGACGTTCGCTCTCTACTTCGGAGAGGTCGAGGGAGACCCGACGCCGGGCTCGCTCGGACTGCATCCGGGCGCCTGACCGCCGACCGGCGCCGCCGGCCCCGCACTCCCCGCGCGATGGGCCGACGGCCCGGCAGTTCCTGGCCGTCATACAGACGACGGACAGAATCAGCGACTCCGGCCCTGTCGGTGCTCCTGCCCAGCACTCCAGTCGGGTCTCATGATCTATCCGGTGAGTTGGTCGGCGGATCGTCGCTGGTAGTGACAGCGTCGGGCTGCGGCCTGGTGGTCTCTGCGCCGGTTGGACCAGTGCGGCAGCCTGGCTGTGGAGGTGACCGGAGTGGTGAGGACGGCGGCGAGAAGGTGGCGGATCTCCGGGACGGTCGGTGGGACGGGTGTATCGGTGCGGCATGGCGAGTGTGATGTGGCGGTGCCGTGAGGTCCAGTGTCTGACCTGGTAGTGGTCGAGTCCGGCCTGGCTCTTGGCGGCCTGTTGGCGTTCCTCGACGCTGCTGCGGATGCCCCGGCCGGACCTGACCGGCCTGTTCGGCCAGCCGCCGACAGTTCTCCGCTCGGCGGCCGGACAGCAGTCCCAGCACATAGGCGCGGGCGGTCGCCCAGGGGCGGCCCGCCCGAACCGACCCGCGAGGTGGGCCATCACCTGGTCGAACATCGCCCGCCAGCGGGCAGGGTCTACGCCATGGCCCGCGGCCACCGCACGATCTCCAGGAGTCCACAACCCCCGATGATCACGCGGTGGCCGTACCCGTTCCCGACCGGAGCCACCGCAAGATCGCGAAGTCGGACTGGAGTACTCACGTCGTCACGCGAGCCACCACGGCAATCGCGGGCTTCCATGGGGGCCCTTTGCATGATCATGCGTCATCATGCATACTCTTCCTATGTCCAAGGTCCTCACCTCCCTGCCCACCGGCGAGCGCGTCGGCATCGCCTTCTCCGGCGGTCTCGACACCTCGGTCGCGGTCGCCTGGATGCGCGACAAGGGCGCCGTCCCGTGCACCTACACCGCCGACATCGGCCAGTACGACGAACCCGACATCGCCTCGGTGCCCGGCCGCGCCAAGACCTACGGCGCCGAGGTCGCGCGCCTGGTCGACTGCCGGGCGGCACTGGTCGAGGAGGGGCTGGCCGCGCTGACGTGCGGCGCGTTCCACATCCGTTCGGGCGGACGCGCCTACTTCAACACCACGCCGCTCGGCCGCGCCGTCACCGGCACGCTGCTGGTGCGGGCGATGCTGGAGGACAACGTCCAGATCTGGGGCGACGGCTCGACCTTCAAGGGCAACGACATCGAGCGGTTCTACCGCTACGGCCTGCTCGCCAACCCGAACCTGCGGATCTACAAGCCGTGGCTCGACGCGAAGTTCGTCACCGAGCTCGGCGGCCGCAAGGAGATGTCGGAGTGGCTGGTCGCCCACGACCTGCCGTACCGGGACTCGACGGAGAAGGCGTACTCCACCGACGCCAACATCTGGGGCGCCACCCACGAGGCCAAGACCCTGGAGCACCTGGACACCGGCATCGAGACCGTCGAGCCCATCATGGGCGTCCGGTTCTGGGACCCGTCGGTCGAGATCGCCCCCGAGGACGTGACGATCGGCTTCGAGCAGGGGCGCCCGGTGACGATCAACGGCAAGGAGTTCGCTTCCGCCGTCGACCTGGTGATGGAGGCGAACGCCATCGGCGGCCGCCACGGCCTGGGCATGTCCGACCAGATCGAGAACCGGATCATCGAGGCCAAGAGCCGCGGCATCTACGAGGCCCCGGGCATGGCCCTGCTGCACGCGGCCTACGAGCGCCTCGTGAACGCCATCCACAACGAGGACACCCTCGCCCAGTACCACAACGAGGGCCGGCGCCTCGGTCGCCTCATGTACGAGGGCCGCTGGCTGGACCCGCAGGCGCTGATGATCCGCGAGTCGCTGCAGCGCTGGGTCGGCGCGGCCATCACCGGCGAGGTCACCCTCCGCCTGCGGCGCGGCGAGGACTACTCGATCCTCGACACGACGGGCCCGGCGTTCTCGTACCACCCGGACAAGCTGTCCATGGAGCGCACCGAGGACTCGGCGTTCGGCCCGGTGGACCGGATCGGCCAGCTCACCATGCGCAACCTCGACATCGCCGACTCCCGCGCCAAGCTGGAGCAGTACGCGGGCCTCGGCCTGATCGGCACCGGCAGCCCCACCATCGGCGCCTCCCAGGCCGCCGCCACGGGCCTGATCGGCACCATGCCGGAGCTCCCCGAGGGCGGCGCCGAGGCCATCGCCTCCCGCGGCGAGGTCTCGGAGGAGGACGCGCTGCTGGACCGCGCCGCGATGGAGTCCGGCACGGACTGAGCACCACGAGGGCATGGACCACCGGAAGGGGCCGACTCGACGCTGTGGGCGTCGAGTCGGCCGCTTTCGTCCTGGCCCAGTGCCGGCCGCCCCGCGCGGTTAGGCTCACCGGGTGATCATCTGGCCGAACGGAACCTTCGGCACAGGGAAGACGACCACCGCGAGAGTTGGTCGGCCTCGTTCCCAGAGCGACACTCTTCGACCCGGAGCAGGTCGGGCTACATGCTGCAACACGTCGAGAGCTTCCCCCACGTGAGCGACTTCCGGCACTGGCCGCCGTGGCGCCACCTGGTGGTGGAAACCGCCGCGCAACGGAAAAGGCCGGGATCCCGGTCCACCACTTCGTGTTGCACGCCGACCGGGACACCCTCGTCCGGCGCATCGAGAACGACAGCGAGACCAACGCCCGCCGGGGCGACGCCCCGAGCCGGTGGCGGCTCGACCACCTGGCCGCCTACCAGGACGCCCTGCCCTGGCTCGGCCGGGAGGGCAAGGTCGTCGACACCGCCCGGCTGTCCCCTCCACAGGTCGCCCAGCACATCGCCGATGCCGTCTCCGCCGCCTCCGCGTGACGAGGTGCCATCGATCGGCCAAGTCGGGGTACTCGAAGGGGACGTACCGTGACCTCGGAGGGAGGCGATCGTGCCTCTTACGTTTCGTAAGAGTTTTCGGATTCTTCCGGGAGTGCGGCTGAACATCAACCGGCACTCCTGGTCTCTCACCACCGGCGGCCGGCACGGGCCGCGACACACCCACAGCAGCACAGGACGTCATACGACATCGACGGATTTGCCCGGACCTTTCGGGTGGCGTCGTACCCGTACGACCAGGCGGCGTTGACGAGCCGTCACCCGAATGGCCCCCTTGGGATGTACCATCTCATATCTGAGATAACCTCAACCTCATGGCAGACGACTACCTCGTACGCATCGGCAAGCTCATCCGTGACGCCCGGCAACACCGTGGCTGGACACAGACGCAGCTCGCCGAGGCGCTCGGCACCTCCCAGAGCGCCGTGAATCGCATCGAGCGCGGCAACCAGAACATCAGCCTTGAGATGATCGCCCGTATCGGCGAGGCCCTGGACAGCGAGATCGTGTCTCTCGGGTACGCCGGTCCGATGCATCTGAGGGTCGTCGGCGGACGCCGGCTGTCCGGTTCCATCGACGTCAAGACCAGCAAGAACGCCTGCGTGGCCCTGCTGTGCGCCTCGCTGCTCAACAAGGGGCGCACGGTGCTGCGCCGGGTCGCCCGCATCGAGGAGGTCTACCGCCTGCTCGAGGTGCTCAACTCCATCGGCGTACGCACCCGTTGGATCAACGACGGCACCGACCTGGAGATCGTGCCGCCGGCCGAGCTGAACATGGCGGCGATCGACGCCGAGGCGGCCGTACGGACACGGTCCATCATCATGTTCCTCGGCCCGCTGCTGCACCGTATGGACCGCTTCAAGTTGCCCTACGCGGGCGGCTGTGACCTCGGCACGCGGACCATCGAGCCGCACATGATCGCGCTGCGCCGGTTCGGGCTGGACGTCGCGGCGACGGAGGGCCAGTACCACGCCACGGTCGACCGGTCCGTCCGCGCCGACCGTCCGATCGTGCTGACCGAGCGCGGCGACACGGTGACCGAGAACGCGCTGCTGGCCGCCGCGCGGCACGACGGCGTCACGGTCATCCGCAACGCCTCCTCCAACTACATGGTCCAGGACCTGAGTTTCTTCCTGGAGGCGCTCGGCGTCCGCGTCGAGGGCATCGGCACCACCACCCTCACCGTGCACGGTGTGCCGACCATCGACGTCGACGTCGACTACTCGCCGTCCGAGGACCCGGTGGAGGCGATGAGCCTGCTGGCCGCCGCTGTCGTCACCGAGTCGGAGCTGACGGTGTGCCGGGTGCCGATCGAGTTCCTGGAGATCGAGCTGGCGGTCCTGGAGGAGATGGGGCTCGACCACGACCGTACGCCCGAGTACTTCGCGGACAACGGCCGTACGCGACTGGTGGACCTCACCGTCCGGCCCTCCAAGCTGGAGGCACCGATCGACAAGATCCACCCGATGCCGTTCCCGGGCCTGAACATCGACAACGTCCCGTTCTTCGCGGCCATCGCCGCCGTCGCCTCCGGCAAGACCCTCATCCACGACTGGGTCTACGACAACCGCGCGATCTACCTGACCGACCTCAACCGCCTCGGCGGCCGGCTCCAGCTCCTGGACCCCCACCGCGTCCTGGTCGAGGGCCCCACCCGCTGGCGCGCCGCCGAGATGATGTGCCCGCCCGCCCTGCGGCCGGCCGTGGTCGTCCTGCTGGCGATGATGGCGGCGGAGGGGACGTCCGTCCTGCGGAACGTGTATGTCATCAACCGGGGTTACGAGGACCTCGCCGAGCGGCTGAACTCGATCGGGGCGCAGATCGAGATCTTCCGGGACATCTGATACGACGGTGCCGCCGCACCCGGTCCAGCCTGCTGCTCAGCGGGTACGGGAAGGGCGCGGCGGCCGAACGTCACCGTGGCGGCCGCCGGGGCGCGGGGCGACGATGCCGACGCGACCGCGAGCTTCCTCGCCTGCGGCATGCTCGGCGACACTCTTGCGGCTATGGGGCTGCCCCGAACGCGGGGCGGTAGGAAGCGTTCCGGAGGGACGGATCGTCAGCGCACGCCCGCCGCGTCGAGCAGGGTGATCACCGTGGGCGCGATGAGTCCCGCCAATCGGTCCGCGCCGATGCCCGCGCGGGCGCTGCCACCGTCGAAGACCAGACTGAGCTGCCGGGCCAGCAGACCGGGATCGCTCGCCCCGCCCCGCTCGGCCTCGGCGCGGAAGAAGGCGGTCAGGTTCTCCTTGACCTGATGGGCGACCCGGCTCGCGGGGTGACTCTGGTCCTTGAGCTCGATCTGCGCGGCCAGGAAGGGGCAGCCGTAGAACTCGGGCCCACCCGACTGCGCTTCCACCTGCTCGAAGACGTGCAGAATCCGCTCCCGGGGGGAACGGCCGTCGTCCGCCGCGGGCAGCAGGGCCGACACGTAGGCGGAGGTGCGCCGCTCCAGACTCGCCGCGAGCAGTTCGTCCTTGCTGTCGAACAGCTGGTACATGGAGCGCTTCGAAACTCCCGCCGCCTTGCACAGCGCCTCGACGCCGATGCCTACGCCGTCCCGGTAGGTGAGCGTGGCCGCCGCCTCCAGCAGCCGCTCCCTGGAGCTTGGTTTCGCTTCGGTGGTCATACCGCGAGGTTAACCCAAAGGGAAGTAAATGAAAACCGATCGGTTTCCAGGGTGGAGGGTGGCCTGCGCTATGCCGGGGCCGCCGTCTTCTCGGGCGTCGCCTCAACCGGGATGCGGTGCAGCCCCTTGCGGTCGTACCACCTCAGTACGCCGAAGCCGAACAGTGCGGCGGCCACGAGGGCGGCCGCCATCATGCCCCAGCCCCGGGTCAGACCGGCGTCGCCCTGGGCGTCGTAGTAGAGGATCGAGCGGATGCCCCCGGTGATCTGCCGCAGCGGCTCGAACTCGGCGAGGAAGCGGTAGAAGCCGGGCAGCGCCTCAAGGGGGGTGGTGGCCCCGGCGGTCGGCACCGCCATCCCGATGAAGACCAGCGTGACCACGAGCATGCCGGGCGTGCCGAAGACCGCGAGGAGGCTGAGCGCGCCGATCCCGGCGACCGCGACGGCGCACACCGAGTACAGCCACAGCAGCGGCAGATGAGAGGCGTCCATGCCCATGATGCCGACCGCGCCCATCATGACCACGGTGCCCATCAGCAGGGACAGTCCGGCCATGAGGGTGCTGCCGATGGCGAGGGTCTGCACCCTGGTCGCCCGGATCAGCGGGCGGTGCAGGCGCAGTGGGCCCATGTCGTTGTGGGTGTAGCCGAGGGCGTGGTCGACCTGGCCGCTGATGACGTTGGCGGACAGCATGCCGACGACCACGAGGGTGAGTGCGTAGTAGAACGCCGTCAGCCCCAGGCCGCTGTGCGAGTCGAGGGGGTGGCCGTCCTTCACCGTGACGGCGGCCGGGTCGGCGAGCAGGACGCGTGCCGCGGCGGGCAGCTTCGCCTGCGCGGTGCCGGTCCGGGCGGTCAGCTCCTTGCCCACCTGCAGCGAGGCGTTCTCGGCCGCCTGCGTCGTCGCCGTCCGGGCCAGGCCGGAGCCGAGGCTCCCGGCGGACTGGTTGGTGAGGACCGTCAGCGTGGGGCGGACCGGGGCCCCCGTGGTCGCGGTGCCGGTCAGTGCGATGACGGAGGCGGTGAAGTCGGCGGGCACGACGAGCGCGCCGAACAGCTTGCCCTTGCCGAGTTCCTCCGTCAGCTCCTTCTCGTCCATCACCTTCCAGTCGATCTTGTCTCCGCCCGAGGTGGCCTTCTTGATCGACTCGGTGATCCGCGCCCCCAGGTTGACCCGCCCCACTCCTTCGTCCGCGTTGACCAGGCCGACGGGCAGCTTGGTCAGGTGATCGACCGGATCGATGTTGGCGCCGACATAGAACACGGCGAACAGCAGCGCGAGTACGCCTGTGATGACGCCGTTGGCGATCCACAGAGGTTTGGCGCGCAGGACGCGGAAGGGGGGAATGCCGCTCATGACGCGCGCTTCTCTCGCTCGGTGGACGCGGAACGCTGTGCCGGGGGCTGCCAGCCGCCGGTGACTTCCTTGACGGGCTTGTGGGGGAATCGGCGCCGGGCGTACTCCTGCGCGTGGGAGCCCGGCAGGACGTAGAGCGTCTCCTTCTTGTCCTGGAGCGGGCGCAGCACGGTGTCCATGAACGACTTGCGGTCGTCCAGGTACGGGCCGAGGACGTCCTCGCCGGCGGGGCAGACGGCAAGGCAGTAGCCGGACTTGTAGCCGGGGGGTGAGGACAGGCTCTGCCACATGGAGGCGTTCTCGGAATCCGTGACCCGGGAGCGGTAGTCGGCTGCGTCCTCACTGTCGGCCACGGTCTGCGCCCAGTCGGTGAACCCGCTCATGAATTCGCGGTAGTTGTGCGTGGTGCAGGCCAGCGCGTCGAACGCGCCGTCCTTGGCGATGGCGCCGACCGGGCAGGCCGCGACGCACAACTTGCAGTCGATGCAGGGGTTGTAGTCCAGCGCCTGCCCGTACTCGCTCACCTCCGCGTCCACCAGCACGGTGACCAGCAGGACGAAGCTGCCGAACTTCGGGTGGATGACGTTGCGGTGCAGGCCCATCACGCCGAGCCCGGCGGCCACCGCGACCGTCTTGTGCGCCACCACCCAGATCCGCTCATGAGGGAAGCGGTCCATCTCCTGGGGGAAGCCGACGGACGGATTGAGTGCGCGATATCCGGCGTCCTGGAGTGCCTGGGTGACGCTGCGCGCGGCGTGGTTGGCCTGCTCGTCGGTCTGGTGGAACTCCTGGTTGGCCACGCTGCGGGCCGGGGAGCGGCAGTTGTCGCGGTTCATCCGGACCGCCATCGAGATGAGGGTGCGGGTGCCGGGCAGCGCGGACTGCGCGTACGCGCGCTCGCCGGCCAGGTCGGGGTGGTCCAGGCTCACCGCGGCCGCGTCGTCCGCACCGGCAGCCAGGCACAGCTCGCGCAGCCAGGCCGCGTCGATCACCGCCGGCGGACTTGCCGCGTCGCCGGCTGCGCGCCGGGCGAGTACGGCCTGTACCGACGGGTGGGCGGCCAGCTTCGCCGGAAGCCGGGGAGTCGGGGCCGTCGGGTGCCCCTCGGGGTCGCGCGCGGCAGTCATCCGTGCTCCTGGTGATTCGGGTCGGGATTCACCCGCCTCCACGGCGAGAAACCGATCAGTTTCACCACCGTAAACCGATCGGTTTCCGCACGCAAGCCCGAGTCACCGGCGGAACGCGGACGGGAGCCGTGAACTGTGCGACCTCACCTTCGGGGTGCGGCGACCGCGGACACGGCCGCCGGACCCAGGCGGGCACTCAAGCACTCCGCGGCCACCGGGCTTGCGCTCGGAAACCGATCGGTTTACCTTGATGGAAACCGATCGGTTTCCGATTCTTGTGGAGTCTGTCATGACCGCTTTGAAGGACGCAAACGTCTTCGTCACCGGCGGCAGCCGGGGCATCGGCAAGGCGCTGGTGGAAGAGCTGTACGCGCGCGGTGCCGCCAAGGTCTACGCCACGGCCCGCGACCCGCGCACGGTGACGCACCCCGACGCGGTCCCGGTGGCGCTGGAGGTCACCGACCCGGCCGCCGTGGCGGCGGCCGCCGCACAGGCGCAGGACGTCACCGTGCTGATCAACAACGCGGGCGCCGCGGTCGGCGCCTCCTACCTCGGCTCCCCCGTCGACGACATACGCAAGGAGTTCGAGACCAACTTCTACGGCCCCCTGCTGCTCACCCGCGCCTTCGTACCGGTCATCGAGCGCAACGGCGGCGGCCACATCCTCAACGTGCACTCCGTGCTCTCCTGGCTGGCCCTCGGCGGCTCCTACAGCGCTTCCAAGGCCGCCCTGTGGTCGCAGTCCAACTCCCTGCGCCTGGAGCTTCAGCCCCGCGGCATCGCCGTCACCGGACTGCACGTCGGATACGTCGACACGGACCTGGCGGCGGGCGTCGACGCACCCAAGTCCGACCCTCGTGACGTCGCCGCCCTCGCCCTCGACGGCGTCGAGACGGGCGCGTACGAGGTGCTCGCCGACGACATCACGCGCCAGGTCAAGGCGGGCCTGGCCGGCGACCTGGCCGGGCTGTACGAGCAGTTGGCCAAGTAGGACAGGGAAGACAGAACAGGGAGACGGCGAGATGCCCAGCCAGGAGTCACGTCCCACGATTCACATCCCGGGGACCACCACGCACACCATCGCCCCTCGCGCGGGACGTGTCGGCCGCGAGGGAACGCTGCGCTACCTCAAGGCCGGCAGCGGTGCCCCGCTGGTCCTGCTGCACACCGTGCGCACCCAGGCCGAGCACTTCCGTCTCCTCATCCCGTTGATCGCGGAGCAGTACACCGTGTACGCCCTCGATCTGCCGGGGATGGGCTACTCCGAGATCGTGCCCGGGGCGTCGTACGACGAGCCGGCCATGCGCGCGGGCGTCGAGCGGCTCCTCAACGAACTCGACCTGCACGACGTGACGTTGCTCGGGGAGTCCATGGGGGCGGTGCTCGCCCTGACCGCCGCGGCCGATCTGCCGGAGCGGGTACGGCGCGTGGTCGCGGTGAACGCCTACGACTTCCGCGGCGGGATCGCCCGCTCCAGCCTCCTCGCCCGCGTCGTGGTCAGTGGTGTCCTGGCTCCCGGAGTGGGCCCGGTGATCGCCGGTGTGGAACCAAAGCCCGCCCTCCGCAAGATCCTTCAGGGCGGACTCGGCGACAAAAGCGCGCTGCACGAGGACTACGTGGACGAACTCCTCCAGGTGGGCGGCCGTCCCGGCTACCCGGCCGTCGCCCGGGGCGTGTACCGGAACCTGCCTGGCCTCATCGCGGCCCGCTCGCGTTACCCCGAGGTCAAGGCCCCCGTCCACCTCGTCTACGGGGAGAAGGACTGGTCCCGGCCCTCGGACCGGGCGGCCAACAAGCAGCTGCTGCCGGCCGCCGACTTCACGCAGGTGCCGAGGGCCGGCCACTTCATCGCCCTGGAACGGCCCGACGTACTGGCCGACCTGTTGAACGCGGTGGCGTGACCGCCCAGGACCATGTGGCCGCACCTGAGGAGCGGTCCGAGTGCGGATGAGAGCCCATCTGCCCGGGCGGTCACGCAAAGAACGGCGGGAGCGTCGGCCGGGCTGATCGCCGACGGTGCGCCGCGCCGCGCCGCACGGTCACCGGCCCCGCGGTGAGAGCTTCGCCCCACCGAGCCGCTCGCGCACCCGGTCCGGCCAGGCTGTCGGATCGGCGCCGTGCTGACACAGGAAGGCGAACATCACCCGTTCGAGGCCGAAGCCGACGCAGCCGCTGTGGGCGGTGGCGCCGTCCGCTTCGCGGATGTCGAAGCGCTCGGTGAAGAACGTGTCGTGGAAGTTGAAGGAGGCGGCCGCGATGGTCCGGTCGAGGCCGGTTTTGAGCCTCAGTTCGTACTTCAGCTCCAGGAGGCGCTGGGATACGGTCTTCGCGATCCCGTCCTCGGCGGAGAAGAACGGGTCGTTGGCCACCTCGGCGTGGCCTTCGAGGCCAAGGTCGGTGATGAGCTCGAAGGCCAGGTCCATGAAGCGGCGGCGGGATTCGGTCACGAAGTCGCGGGATCCCATGAACACGATCTCGCGGATCGTGAAGTCCCACAGGCGCTCCAGCGTCGTCGCGTAGCGCGATTCGAAGCGGAAGGACTTCCCCTTGGCGGTCACGACCCGGTCTCCCGAGCCGGGGAGCTGTGTCCCCTCGTGCTGGCTGAAGGTGTGGAAGCACATCGTGGGCGGGAGGCAGTAGTCGACGTTGTCGCAGTCGGCCAGGATGTCGGCCGACACCCGACGGCGCGCGACGTAGGACTCACGGAACGCTCCGTAGGTGCGTGAGTCGCTGTGCAGCCTCGTCACGAACATCAGGAACTGCGGGAAGGACGCGAAGTAGTCGCACTTCTCGAGGACACGGGTGGGTATCAGGGTCGGATACCGGAACTCCACGGCGCCGAACTCCCCGACGACGAGGTCCCGGATCAGGTCGTCCAGGCAGTCCATGAGGGCGAGCAGGTTGCCGCCGATGCCGATCTGGCCCTCGCCGAGCGAGCACACCTCTCCCGCGGCGACCAGGTCGTCGAAGACCTCGGGCCGCGCCGGGCGCCGAACACCCGACTCCCAGATGACCTTCCTCCGGAGCACCCCGTGCGGCAGGACCTCGGATTCGACGACCGCGGCCGCACGCGCCGCGAGCTCATCCACGTCGACCGCGGTGTCGGTCTTCACTTCGATCGACGTGATCAGCCCGTCCCGCTCCACCAGCGCGAAGTCGGAGATCCGTGCGTCCACGAAGTAGACCCGGCGGGCGATCTCCGGTGCGAGCGCCGCCGGCAAGGGCGTCGGCAGGATCAGGTTCGCCTCAGGCATGGCGTACGGCACCGGTCTTCGCCAGCACCAGATCCGCGATCGCCGAGATCGACCGGAAGCGGTCGATGTCCAGGTCTTCGGGCGTCACCGTCACCTGGAACTCCCCCTCGATGAACACGACGAGCTGCATGGCGAAGAGGGAATTGACGATGCCGGCCGCGAAGATGTCCTCCTCGTCGGCCAGGACGTGCTCGCCCATGTGCGGGGCGAGGAAGGTGCGGATGCGGTCGATGACGTCGTTGCGCGACATTCGGGCCTCCTTGCGGGACGGATCGGGCGACTCAGCGTGCGTACTCGTAGAACCCTCGGCCGCTTTTCACGCCCAGCAGCCCGGCGTGGACCATCTTCTGGAGCAGCGGAGCCGGTCGGTACTTGGGATCCCGGTAGCTCTCGAAGAGCACCGTCAGAGAATTGAGGATGGTGTCCAGGCCGATCAGGTCGCCCGTCTCCAGCGGCCCCATCTTGTGACCGAAGCAGCCCTTGAAGATCCGGTCCACGTCCTTCGCCGAGGCGACCTGGTCCTGGACGCAGAACACGGCCTCGTTCACGGTCAGCATCAGGACCCGGTTGGTGATGAAGCCCGGCAGGTCGGCCACCACCACGCCCTCCTTGCCGATCCTGTCCAGCAGTTCCAGGCCCGCGGCCATGGTCTGTTCGGAGGTGTGGAATCCCCTGATCACCTCCACCATGGGCATCAGCGGGACCGGATTCATGAAGTGCATTCCCAGCACCCGGTCCTGACGTCCGGTCACGGCGGCGACCCTGGTGATCGAGATCGCCGAGGTGTTGACCGCGAACAGGACGTCCGGCTTGCAGATCTGGTCGAGACGGAGGTAGACGTCGCGCTTGACGTCCCAGTCCTCGGTGACGTTCTCGAGGACGAAGTCCGCGCGTTCCAGCAGTTCCAGGCCGGTGTCGAAGGTGATGCGGTCGAGTACGGCGGCCGGGTCGGCGACCACCTCGCGCTTGGTGTAGAACCGCTGGAGGCGCTGGAGTTCGGCGATCGACTTGCGAGCGTCGGCGAGCTGCGCTTCCGAGATGTCCGTCAGGACGACGTCGAAGCCGTGCTCGGCGAAGGTGTGCGCGACGCCGCGCCCGATGGTCCCGGCGCCGACGACGCCGATCGTTCGAATGTCCATGCGGTTTTGGTCATCCCCTGTCATGATGTCGGGCTCCCTTCTTCACGCGGCATCGCACTCGGCATCACACGCCCGCCCCGGTCGCAGCGGCGCCCAGGACGGACTGGAGGAGCTGACTGGTGCCCTCGATGATCTCCATGACCTTCGCGTCCCGCAGGTAGCGCTGGACCGCCGCCTCACTCCCGATGCCGGCGGCGCCGTGGATCTGCACGGCGTCCGCGGCCGCCCGCATCGCCGCCCTGGACGCGAAGTACTTCGCCGCCAGGGTCTGGTTGATGGCTTCGGGGTCGCGGGCCGCGCGCGCCAGGCCGGCGCGGTGGCAGAGCAGCCGCGCCGCCGTGGTGTCGACGTGCATGTCCGTGAGCATCGCCTGGACGAGCTGGTGGTCCCGGATCGGCCCGCCGCCCTGCGAGCGCCGGCCGGCGTAGGCCGAGGAATCCTCGGCGCAGGCGCGCGCCAGACCGACCGAGCCCCAGGCGGTGCTGTACCGCCCGACGTCCAAGGCGGACGACGCGACGAAGGTCAGACCGGTCCCCGGCCGGCCGACCAGGTTCGCGGCCGGGATCCGGCAGTCGGTGAACGTCAGCTCCGCCAGCAGTGAGCCGCGCAGTCCCAGCAGGTCGCCGATCGGGCTGATGTCCAAGCCCGGGGCATCACGCTCCACCAGGAAGGCGGTGTGCTTCCCGTCGTACTGCGCGAACACCAGGAACACGTCGGCGATCGCGCCGAAGCTGATCCATTTCTTGCGGCCGCGCAGCACGATCCCGTCCCCGGCCGGCTCCGCCGTGGTCTCGATGCTCTTGGCGTCGCTGCCGATCCCGGGCTCGGTGAGCGCGAACGCCGCGATCACCTCGCCGGCGGCTATCGGTCCGAGCCAGCGAGCGCGCTGGGCGTCGGTGCCCCAGCGCCACACGGAGTGCGCCACCATGTCCGACACGGCGACGAAGTTGCGGACGTTCTGGCAGGCCCAGCCGATCTCTTCGGTGAACAGTCCGTACTCCACCGGACCCAGGGCCGGGTCGCCGCCAGGACCCGGGATCATCGCGGACAGCAGTCCCTCGGCCGCCAACGCCTTGACGACGTCGCGGGACATGGACTGCCGGGCGTCCGCCTCCGCCGCCCGCGGTCGGATCGCGTCGGCGGCGAACGCGTGGAACCGCTTCCGCCCTGCGGATTGTTCAGTGGTGAGCAGATTCCTCATCGAATCGAACCCCTGACATCCCGGGTTTCTTCGTTCTCTGACGTGGTGACGTGACGGTGCGAGTCAGGACTGTTCATGCGTGCCCCCGGCACAGGTCGGCGAGATGATCGAGGAAGGAGTCGACGAGGTCGTGCGCGACGGCGGCGGACAGGACCGACGTGTGGTACTGGAACATGCCGCGGACCCCGGCCTCGCCGTAGTGCACGACGAGCGCCGCGTCGAACTTGGGCTGCGGCAGCCGGATCACGTACTCCGCGCAGTCCAGGCCCGGCAGGTCCAGCGGGGTCACGGAGTCCATGCTCAGATACAGCTGCGGGAACTGGCGCGGCCGCGGCCGCACGTCCTGGAGCAGTCGGTTCGCCACCGCCGAGAACGGGATGTCCTGGTCCGTGACCGAGCCCACGAGGCGTTTGGCGGTCGCCATGAGCGCGTCGGCGTCGGCGGCTTCGGGGTCGGCCGCTCCCTCACCGCGCATCAAGACGGTGTTCAGCAGGCAGGACACCACGCGCTCCTCGTCCTCGGCGGTGTGCCCGGCGACCACACAACCCATCAGGAACTCGCGCAGGCCCAGCACTTCCCCGACGGCGCGCTGATAGGCGGTGGCCAGCACCGCCGGCTCGGTCACCCGGGCCGCCCGCGCCGCCGCGCGCAGGCCGGGCAGCCGGCCGCGGCGGTCGGAGATGACGACGACCTCGGCCCGCCCGGCGCCGTCGACCCGGGCGCCCAGCGGCACCGGGTCGAGGTCGGCGTAGCGGTCGGCCAGGGCGGCGGCCCGGCCCTCGACCTCGGGGTCGGCGGCGTGCGCGAGATGGCGGCGGTGCACCTCGGCCAGGCTCACCCCCGGCTCCCGGGGTCCGCGGGCCGGATCGGCGAAGTGCGCGACGACGTCGCCGAGCAGGACGCGCAAGGAGAACCCGTCCATCACCAGGTGGTGCCAGACGAAGAGCAGCAGGTGCCGCTCGGCGCTCACGGTGATCAGCACGCAGCGGAACAGCGGTCCGTCGGGCACCTGGACCCCGGCCTCGATCTGCTCCTCGACCAGGGCGGCGAGACCGACCGGGTCCGGCGGGCTGTCGCAGAGCACGTGCTCGACCCTGATGGTGTGCCGGCCCGGCAGCAGTGCCGGGACGCCACCGCCGACGGCCAGCGCCGCGCCGGTGCCCGGATGGTCGGCCAGCGCGCGTTCCACGGCCCGCCCGAGGTCGGCGCTGTCCACCGGTCCCCGGATCTCGTAGCCGATGTGCTCCCGGTACAGCGTCGGGTCGCCGGTGATCTGCTGCTGGGTCCAGATCGCCCGCTGCATCGGCGTCAGTGGCACGCCGTCCTCGGACCCGGCGGACCGCACCGCGTCGGACGGGTCGGCGACCAGCGCCAGCAGGGCGTCGTGGTGGTGACCCCACAAGCGGGTCAGCGCGGCCTGGTCCCAGACGCCTGCGTCGCCGGTCAGGTCGAGCCGCAGCTCGCGGGAGGCCGCGTCGGCGATCACCTCGACCAGCAGCGGTTGGCTGGACTTGTCCCACATGCGGGAATCGCCGACCCGCAGGCCGGTGTCGGCGAGCCGGTTGCGGACATGGAAGTGGACGTAGTTGAGGACGGTGTCGAACAGCGGCCGCCCAGCCATCTGGCGCAGTGCGGGATACGGGTAGCGCCGGTGCGGGAGGATCGCCGTCTCGGCCTCGAAGAGCGTGCGGGCCAGCGCGGCCCAGCTCGGCGCGTCCAGGTCCGCGTCCATCGGCATGACGTTGAGGAACAGGCCCATCAGCCGATCGCTGTCGGTGGTCTCCGGACGGCCGTTGAGCACGATCCCGGTCACGGGACGCGCGGTGTCCCGATGGGCGCCGAGCGCCGCCAGGTGGGCGGCCAGCACCAGGGACTTCACCGGCAGGCGGAGTTCGGCCGCGACCGCTTCCAGCCGGGAGCGCAGGCCGGCGGGCAGATCCGCGCCGACCCGGACCCGCTCGACGCTGCGCCAGTGCGGCTGCGCCGGCGGCGGGGAGTCCGATCCGATCCGCGCCAAGCGCCCGCGCCAGAACGCGCGGCTGTCCTCCGACTCCATGGCGGCGGCCTGGAGCCGGGCGAACTCGGCATGCCGTCCGCCGTCCGCCCACGCGGGTCGCTGGGGCGGCGGGGCGCCCTCGCGGGCGCGGGCATAGGCGGCGAGCAGGTCGACCAGGAAGACGGACTCGCTCCAGCCGTCGATGATCGCGTGGTGGAAGCCGTAGACGAGCCAGAAGGACGCGTCGTCGACCGCTGCCGCGTACACCCGCATCATCGGGCCGGCCTCGACGTCGAAGGGCCGGCCCGCCTCGGCGGCCAGCTCCTCCAGCGCCGCGGTGAGCGTCGGGCCGCCGCGGTCGCGCCAGTCGAGCACGGTCAGCGGCAGCCGCGGTTCGCGTTCGACGAGCTGGCGCGGACCGGCCGGGTCGGCCAGATCCAGGCGGGTGCGCAGCGTCGGATGCGCCGCGGCGACGTGGTGCAGCGCGGTCCGCAGCGCCTCCGGATCCAGGGCGGTCTCGACGCGGTGCGCGGCCACGTCGTGGTAGAGCGACTGGTCCGGGCTGCCGGCGGCCTCATAGACCAAGCCGAGCTGCAGGAGGGTCGCGGGATAGCTGCATTCGACGTCGGCGGGCAGGTCGGCGGACGGCTCGACGGCCGATGCGGAGGCGGCGGAGGCGGCATCGGTGGAGGCGGCGGAGGCGGACGCGCCGTCAGAGGCGATGTTTTCGCGCCCGGCGCCGTCAACGGTCGTGTCATCGGAGGCGCTGCCGCTCGCCGGGCCCGTGCCGCCGGCACCGCCCGAGCCCGGGCACAGGTCCCTGACAGTCGGCGTGGCGAACATGTCGGTCAGCGAGATCTCCAGACCGCGGACCTCGGCGTCCGCGATCGCCCTGATCGCCAGGATGGAATCGCCGCCCAGGCCGAAGAAGTCGTCGTCCAGCCCGACCTCGGGCACGTCCAGGACCTCGGCCCAGATCTCGGCGAGCAGCCGCTGATCCGCCGTCGGACCGGAGGCGGGCGCGACGGGAGCGGCGGCCGGCCCCGGCGTGGCGCCTCCGGCCAGGGCGGCCCGGTCGATCTTCCCCGAAGGGCTCAGCGGCAACGCGTCCATCAGCGCGACCTTGGCCGGGACCTGGTGCGCGGGCAGGACGTCTGCCAGCAGCGTCCTGATCCGCTCCACCGTCAGCCCGCTTCCGGATCGCGGCACGGCGAACGCCGACAGGCGCTTGACGCCGTCCGCGTCGGAGACCACCACGACCGCGGCGTCTGCGATGTCGGCCAGAGACAGCAGCGCGTGCTCGGTCTCCCGCGGCTCCACCCGGAAGCCGCGGATCTTGACCTGGTCGTCCTGGCGGCCGAGGAACTCGACGGTCCCGTCGGGCGACAGCCGGCCCAGGTCACCGGAGCGGTACATCCGGGCGCCCGGCGGAGCCGGCTCCGGCTCGGGCAGGAAGCTGCGCGCGGTCTGGCCGGGCCGGCCCAGGTAGCCGCGGGACACGCCGTCGCCGGCGATCCAGATGGCGCCGACCTCGCCGGGCCCGACCGGCCGCAGCCGGTCGTCCAGCAGGTGGATCCGGACGTTCCGCAGCGGGGTGCCGATCGGGACCGAGCCGCCGTCGGCGGGCGCGGTGCGGACCTGGTGGGTCAGCGCGAACGTGGTCGTCTCGGTGGGGCCGTACCCGTTGACCAGCCTCGGTCCACCGGTCAGGGCCGCGTACTCCAGGAACCGGGCCCCGCGCGCCGGGGACAGCACATCGCCGCCGACGACCAGCTCGGCGAGGCCGTCGAAGACGTCGGTCCGGCCGCGGACCAGCTCGTGGAACAGCGCCGGGGTCAGGAACAGGGTGCTGACATCGAACTCCTTGATCGTCGCGCCGAGTTCGTCGACGGCCCGGTAGCTCGGAGCGGCGACCACGAGCCGGGCGCCGTGCAGCAGCGCACCCCAGATCTCGAACGTCGAGGCGTCGAAGGCCGTCGGCGACATCTGCAGCACGGTCCTGTCCGGGCCGAAGGCGACGTAGTCCTGGTCCAGCACCAGGTTCAGCACGCCCCGGTGGGTGACGACGACACCCTTGGGCCGCCCCGTCGAACCGGAGGTGTACATGACGTATGCGGCCGACAGCGGCCCGGCGGCTCCGGTGGCGAGGGCCGGCGGCGCCGACGCCGCGACCGGCGGCGGGTCGTCGACCGCGGCCGTGGCCGGCCCGGCCAACGCCGGGTCGCGCCGGAGCCCGTCGGAGGTGAGGACCAGCGACGCGCCGCTGTCCGCCAACAGAAGGCGTACACGCTCGGCCGGGTACTCCGGCGAGACCGGCACGTACGTCCCGCCGGCCTTCAGTACCGCCAGCATCGCGACGATCAGGTCGACCGAGCGCGGAAGGTACAGCGCGATCCGGGTCTCCGGCGCCAGGTCGTGGCCGAATGACGCCGCCAGCGCCTCGGCCCGCCGCTGCAGCTCGACGTACGTGACGGACTCGGCGCGGTCCTGGAGCGCGACGCGGTCGGCGTGCGCGGCGGCGACCGCGTCGAAGCGGGCGGTGATCGTCGTCGGGTGGGCCTGTATGTCCGGGATGTCCATGGGCAACCTTCGCAAGGCTCGATGGCGACAGCGCGCTCAGCCGGCTCGGCCGACGGCGGATCGCAGGGCTTCGACGCTGGGCGTCAGGCGGACCGGCAGTGCGGAATACCCGGCGACGAAGGCGGAGTACACCGGCTGCGGCGGACCGTCGGGAGTGATCTGGTCGACGGCATGGCGCATGCCCTCCAGCACCGCCGTCACCTCGATCCGGGCCAGGTGCGCGCCCAGACAGAAGTGCGGCCCGAACCCGAACGTCAGGTGCCGGTTGGGGCGGCGCGCCGGATCGAAGCGCCCGGGGTCGGCGAACTCGCGCTCGTCCCGGTTCGCCGACCGCGGCCACAGGGTGACGACGTCTCCGGACCGGATGCGCCGGCCGTGCAGGTCGATGTCGGCGACCGCGGTGCGCGCCAGGTGGACCACCGGCGTGGTCCAGCGCAGGACCTCCTCGACCGTGGACCCGATCTCGATCTCGCCGTCCCGCACCCCTTCCCACAGCGCCGGGTCGGCCGCCAGCGCGGCGACCCCGCCGACGATCGACAGCCGGGTCGTCACGTCGCCGCCGAGGATGAGGCTGTAGCAGTTGAGGACGAGTTCGTCGCGGGTCAGCGGGACGCCGTCCAGCGACCCCTCGGCCAGCACCCGCAGCATGGCGCTCGGGTCGTTGCGGGCCAGCCGCGAGAAGTACAGGAGGATCTCGGCCTGCGCCAGCCGCGACGCGTCCTGCACCGGAGTGGCCAGGTCCGAGCCGAGCGCCGCGGTGGTCCGTTCGCCCACGTACTCCCGGTCCGTCTCCGGGACCCCGAGCAGGTCGCAGATCGCCGCCAGGGGAATCTTCGCGGCGATGTCCGCCGCCACGTCGCAGTGTCCCTCCCCTGCGGCCCGGACCCACAGGTCACGGGCGACCCGGCGGATCCGCTCGGCGAGCGACTCCAGTGCGGCCGGCATGAACTCGGACTTCATCAGACCGCGCAGCGCGGTGTGGTGCGGCGGATCGCTGACCACGAGCATGCGGCCGCCGCCGGGATCGCCCCCGTCCAGCACGGTCTCCAGCATGTTGCCGCGCGCCGAGGACAGCCGGGTCGTGTCCCGGGCCAGGGCCGCGACGTCGGCGTGCCGGCCGGCCACCCAGAAGCCCCGCCCGCCGGCGGCGGGCGGCTCGTGCCAGGCCAGCGGACGGTCCCGGCGCAGCTCGGCGAAGTAGGGGTCGAGCTCGCCGGTGACGAAGGCCCGCGGCCGGGTCAGGTCGGGCCCGACGCCGGTTCCGGCTCCCGCGGCGGATACGACAGCCGCGGCCGAACCGGACTCGCCGGTCGCGGCAACCCGGTCTGCGCCGGCCGTCTCTCCCGCCTCGGCGGACCCGCCCGCCCCGGCCGCCCCGTGTGCGATGGTCATACGGTCCCCGTGGTTGCTGTCCGCGCGGCCGCGATCGCCTCCCGGACGGACCGCGGCCGGATGTCCGGCCAGTGCTCCTCGACCCAGCGCTCGCAGGCGTCGACGCCGCCGGCGAACCCCGCCTCCCGCCAGCCGGCCGGGGCGGGGAAGTCCTCGGGGACGATCGCGTGCTGTTCCTCGTCGTTGACCAGGACCCGCATCCGCTGAGCGTCGGTCGGTGTGTCGGTCATCGTTCTGCTCCCGTCGTCAAGTCGGTAGGCCGGCGAGGATCCCGCGCAGGCCGACCGGGCCCCGCTGCTGGAGGAAGTGGCCGCCGGGCAGCGAGACGGCCTGGAAGGGGCCCGTGGTCCAAGTGGCCCACGCCGCCGATTCGGCCGCGCTCACCTGCCGGTCGCCGATGCCGTGCACCGCGAGCACCGGACAGCGGACGCGGTGCGGCTTGGCGTGCGCGACGTGGTCGTCACCGATCGCGAGATCCGCTCGCACGATCGGCAGCAGGGCCTCGCGCAGCGCCGGATGCTCGAACACCTCCAGGTCGGCGCCGCCGAGCTCGTGGAGCCTGGCGAGCAGGTGATCGTCCGACTGCTGGTGCCACCGGTCCCGGCCGGGCCGGCCGACGGCCGCACCCGGCGGACCGCCGGCGTCGCCCAGCGCCCGTACCGACACCACGACCAGCGCCCGAGGTGTGATCCCGGCCGCTTCCAGGGCCGCGGTGAACGCGTGGGCCACGTAGCCGCCCAGGCTCTGTCCCAACACCAGCGGCGGTCGTCCGTCGTCGACGGCGAGGAAGTCGGCGAACGCGGCGGCGGCCAGGTCGGCCACCGAGGCGGCGAACGGCTCCCGCGAGCGCGATCCGCGGCCCGGGTACTACATGACCAGCGGCCGCCACTCGGGTTCGAGTTCGGCGATCCACTCCCGCATCGAGTGCGCCGCGCCGCCGGCGAAGGGGAACAGCAGCACGCGGGGCTGGTCCGGCGCGGCCACCTCGTCCGGACTCCACCAATTCGCGGTGATCATCACCATCGGGTCAGCCCCCCGCCTCTGCGCCGCGCGGCCCGCCCAGCCGCCGCAGCGGCCCCCACGTGACCGCCGCGAGCAGCAGCAGTGCGGCCCCGCTGACCACGAACGGCGTCCAGACCTCGGTCTGCCCGGCGACCAGGCCGGCGCAGACCGCGCCCAGCGGCGCGCCTCCGGTGCCGATCAGCCGGTACACACCGTTGATGCGGCCGATGACCTCGCGCGCGACCGTCGTCTGACGGAACGCGACGGTGAGCGCCTGGTACACCACCGCGGCCAGGTTGAGGGCGAAGAAGCCTGCCACCCCCGCCACCGGGTTGTGCACCAGGCCCATGAGCAGGCAGGCCGCGCCGAGCGCGACCAGCGCCGCGGACACCACCGGGAACGTCCCGAACCGCTCCCGCAGCCGGGACGCGGCCAGCCCGCCGATCAGCCCGCCGAGCGCGGCGACGGCGAGGAAGAACCCGTACGCCGTCTTGCCCAGGCCCAGGACTTCCAGGACGTAGAGCACAAGGATCGCGCTGACTCCCGCGAAGAAGAAGTTGAGCCATCCCAGCATCACGGCCAGCAGCATGAGCAGCCGGTCGCCGCGCAGGTAGCGGAATCCGTCCCGGACCATCTCGCCCCAGCCCGGCGGCTTCGGGGCCGAGCCGGTGCCGGTGCCGGCGGCCGATGTCGGCGCGGACTTCGCGGCGGAGGCGGACAGCGAGTGCACGGTCAGCAGGACCATGACACCGATCGCGAACGACGCGGCGTCCAGGAGGAACGGCAGCGCCGCGGACACCGCGAACAACAGGCCGCCCAGGGGCTGCCCGACGGTGTCCAGGAAGATCAGTTGCACGGCCTGGAGCCGGCCGTTGGCCGACGTCAGCCTCGCCTCGGGCACCACCTCCGGCAGGTAGGCCTGCGCGGTGATGCCGAACACCGTTTCGCCGACGCCCAGCAGGAAGGCGGCCACGTACAGCACGGCCAGGTCGGCGGACTCGGTCCAGACGAGGAGGGCGACCAGCCCGACGATCACCGCGCGCCCCACGTCCAGCCACACCATCAGGCTCCGGCGCGGCCAGCGGTCGGCGGCCACCCCGGCCAGCGGCGACAGCAGCATCGGCACGGTGCCGGCCACCGTGACCAGCGCGAGCAGCGCAGGATCGGTGGTGTAGGTGACCGCCAGCAGCGGTAGCGCGGTGGCCCGCAGGCCGTCGCCCAGCGCTGACACGCCCGCCGCCGCGATCAGGCGGTTTGCGCCGTCCCGGCCGCGGGCCCCTTCCGGCACGGCACGACGCTCGGCGTCAGCCGGGGCGGCCTCGGCTTCGGCGACGTCCGGGGTGTCCGCGGGCGAGCCCGCCGCGTCGTCCACGTTGCTCACCGCGTCCTCCTCCGCAGTCTCCGGACCGTCACTGGGACTGCACCTGGCCGCATCAGACCTCCCACAAGGTCACGGCCCAGGCCGCCACCTGACTGTTGTTCAGCACCAGCACGAGGTCGCCGCGCGCCAGGTCGCCGCCCGCGAGCAGATCGCGCAGGTTGAGCACCACGTCCATGGCCCCGAGGTGGCCGTAACGGCGCAGGTTCTCGCGGCAGACGTCGTGGATGTCCAGGGAGAGCAGACTCTCGTAGAAGTCGAAGGCTCCCGCCGTGACGTTCTGCATCAGGGTCGCCGCGACCCGGTCGGCGTCGACGCCGGCATCGACGAGGACCTGGTCGACCAGCCGCTTGAGCCTGTCCCGGCTGTGCAGCGCGAGCTTGAACCGGTACTCGTCGACGTCGTCGCAGACCTCGCGCCACTCGTAGGCCGGGCCGGCCTTGTAGTCCACCCGGAACAGGTCATGGAACTGCCCGTCCATCTCGGCGCGGTGCGCCCGCAGCACCGGGCGCCCGCCGGGCACGAGCGTCATCGCGCACGCGCCGTCGCCGACGACGGTGACCGGGAACCGGACCCGGTCCGGTCCGGTCGGGCGGCTGGCGTGCGCGATCATCACCGACGATCGGGAGGGGTCGGCGCGCAGCAGGTCGGCGCCCAGTGCCCAGGCCGCACTGGACCCGACACAGCCCAGGCCGTCGACCGTGAAGCCGAAGGCGCGGCGCAGTCCCGCGGCGGACTGGACGGCGGCGACGTCGGATCCCAGCAGCACGTCCGGCGACCGCGGTGCGGCCAGCACCAGCACGTCCGGATCGGCGCCGGTGTCCGCGACCAGCGTCCGGACCGCCCGGGCGGCCAGGATCCGGGCCTCCTCGTCCAGCACGCCGACGGTCTGGATACCCGAGCGCTCCACGAACTCCCGCTGACCGCTGTCCAGTTGCTCGGCCTCGGCCAGCTCGGCGGGGGTGACGAAGCGGTCCGGCAGCAGAACGCCGATATCGCCGATGCCGATGGGGGTGTCCATCACACGACCTTCCTTCCGAGCGCTGCGCCGACGGTGTGGCGCGGGGAATCCCCGTGCCCTTCGACGCCCGCCAGCAACTCCCGGTACATCCCGCCCTCGGTGCCGGCCAGCCACCGGATGCTGCGGGCCAGCGCCGGGCCGTCCACGGCGGAGCTCAGTCCGCTTCGGGTCAGCCAGCCCCGCCACGCCTCCGCCTCGACCCGGACCACGTCGCCCAGTTCCTCGTCGAAGCCGAGCAGCGCGACCGGGGCGATCGCGTCGTCGCCGGCGTCCAGTGCCCGCTCGCGGACCAGTTGCTGCCACCGTGCCGGCGGAAGCGGCGCGGTCGGCAGCCCGGCTGCGGACAACGCCGCGAAGAGGCCGCGTATGGACAGCGGCTCGTGGTGGACCAGGTGCTGGGCCCGGCCCACGGCGCCGGGCTCGGTCAGCCCGGCCACGATCGCCTTGGCCACCACGTCCACCGGGGCCGAGTACAGCAGCCGGTCGTCGGCCGGGTGCGCGCCCACGGCCAGGCCGGCGACGATCAGCCGCCACGTCATGTCCTTGGGATTGCAGGCACCGCTGCGCGAGTCGCCGAGGATCAGCCCCGGTCGCCAGATCCGGACCCGCATCCCGTCCCGTTCGGCGCGCTCGGCCAGCCGCTCGCTGACCCATTTGCCGGTGCCGTACCCGCCGGCCCGGTCGGCCAGCGGCTGCGCGCGGGTCTCGGCGATCGGCAGGTCGGGGCCGGTCGGCGAGCACGCCGCCAGCGAGGAGACGTAGCCGAAGTCCTGGACCCCGTTCTCCCGGGCCCACCGCAGCAGGTCGGCGGTGGCCAACGCGTTCTCGGCGCGCAACGTCCGGTAGGTCTCGGTGAAGACGACGCTCGCCGCGCAGTGCAGGATCTGGCCGACGGCGCGCCCGAGTCCACCGCCGGGCCCGCTGCCCGGCCCGTCCAGCGCCCGCCGGAGGTCGGTCAGGTCGCCGGGCACCATCCGGACCCGCTCGGGGTCCGGCGCGGGCAGACCGTAGCCGGCGGCTGCGGCTCGGACCCGCTCCCAGGCGTGTGCCTCGTCACGGGCGCGCACCAGGCAGCGGATGTCGTCGTGGCCTGCGAGCTGCGCCTCGTGCAGAAGAAATGCGCCGACGTAGCCGGTCGCGCCGGTCAGCAGCACCGCGCGGCGCGGACCCGGCCGGGGCGGGCGCGCCGTGCCCAGCGGCAGGTCGAGGTCGTCGTCGATCAGTGCGCCCTCGGCGTCGGCGGAGCCGTAGGCGGCGGAGCCGAGCCCGCGCGAGCGGAGTACGGAGGCGATGCGACGCACCGTCGTCCGGGTGCCGCCGACGCGGTGCAGGTTCACCTGGAAGCCGTCGTGGCGCTGCGCGATCTCCAGCGCCATCCGGGTCGCGGTGAGGGAGGTCCCGCCGAGAGCGGAGAACTCGTCCGTCACACCGACCGGGGCGAAGCCGAACATCTCCTGCCACAGCCCGACCAGATCGGCTTCGACATCGTCGGACGCGGGCACGGCCGATGCCAGGTGCTCGGGGCGGGTTCCGACCGCCGCGGCCGGGGCGCCGCCTTCGACGGAACCGCCGGGCACGGTCGCCCCGCCGGCGGCGAAGACGTGCCGGATGCGGTCGAGCGCCCAGAACCGCCGCCTTTGGAACGGATAGGTCGGCAGCGGCACACGCCGGGCACCGGCCGCAGCCGGTGTCGACGTCGACCAGTCCACGTCGACGCCGTCGAGCCATGCGGCGGTCAGGGCCACGTCGACGAGGCCGGCGATCTCGTCGTCGTCCGCGTCGGTCGCCGACTGGACGACGTGGCGGTGCGCGGCGGCCGCACCGGGGCCGACGACGATCACGAACTCGCGCTCGGAAGGCGGCATCTGCTCGGCCGCCGCGTCCGCGACGGTCACCGCACACCCCAGCGCCCGGGCCACCGCGTCGGCGATCAGCGTCGGCCCGGTGCCGTCGCCGGTCCGGACGACCAGGGCCGAACGCGGCTCGACGAGCGCGGTCCGCGCCGCGGGCGGCCGGGGGACGCGGAGCGCGGCGATCAGTGCCGACCGGTCGCCGCTCACCACCCGGCGATGCTCGAAGTGCCGCCGCCCCACGCGCAGGGTGTGCGCGACATCCCGCAGCCGGTGCCGGCCGGCCGCCAACTCGTCCGCCAGTTCGCGGGATGCCGCGTCCAGGGCGGCCCGGGTGCGCGCGGAAAGGATCAGCCGAACCGGTGGCTCGACCGTATCGGCCGCGCCCGACGGGTCGGTCCGGACCGCCTCCGGTGCCGGCTCCAGCACCACGGCGACGTTGGTCCCGCCCTGCCCCATCGAGTGGACCAGTACGGCCCTGTCGCCGGCGGCGTTCCGCCGGGCCACGGTGTCCAGGACGAACGGGCTCTCGGCCAGCAGGCCCGGATCGCGAGGGGTGCGCAGATGCGGAAGCGGCGGGATGTCGCCGGTCTGCACGATGCCCAGGGCCTTGATCATGCCGACGATCCCGGCCGCCGAGCCGCAGTGGCCGATGTTCGCCTTCACCGAGCCCAGGCCGCAGAATCCGGTGCGCGCGGTGGTCCGGCGCAGCCCGCGGGTCAGGCCGAGGAGTTCCACCTGGTCGCCCAGCGGCGTGCCGGAGCCGTGCGCCTCGACGTAGATCAGGCGGTCGGCCGGGACGTCGGCGGTGTGCAGCGCGGTCGACACCACGTCGGCCACCCCGGCCGGACTGGGCGCCGTGAACCCCGGCCGGTCGGGGCCGTCGTTGTTGACCGCGCTGCCCTTGACGACGGCGAGGACGGGGTCGCCGTCGGCGAGCGCGTCCGCCAGGCGCCGGAGCACGACGACGCCCACCGCCGCGCCGGCTGTGGTGCCGGTCGAGGCTGCGTCGAAGCTGCGGCACTGGCCGTCGTCCGACATGATCCCGGCCGGGTCGCGCCGGTGGCCGTCGGGCGGGTGCACCGTCGAGGTGCCGCCGGCCAGCGCCAGGTCGCAGTCCCCGGCGAGCAGCGCGTTCACCGCCTGGTGCACCGCGGTCAGCGACGACGAGCAGGCCGTCTGGACCGAGATCGCCGGGCCGCGCAGACCGAGGCGGTAGGCGACGACCGCGGGGAGGAAGTCGGGGAGGCTGCCACGGCGGATGTCCCCGTCGGAGAAGGCCGAGAACCCGGTCTCCCGCGCCCGCGCGAGGTACTGGGCCATCGCGTAGGTGCTGAAACTCGCCCCGGCGTAGACGCCGGTGACCAGCCGCTCGCGGCTCCGGCCGGCGTGCCCGGCCGCCTCCAGCGCCTCCCAGCAGGCTTCGAGGAACAGCCGTTGCTGGGGATCGGTGACCTCGGCCTCGGCCGGGGTGATGCCGAAGAAGTCGGCCGCGAACAGGTCGTAGCCGGGCAGCGGCGTACCGAACCGGATGTAGTCCGGCGCGGCGATCATGTCCTCGCTCACTCCGGCCGTACGGAGTTCCTCGTCATCGAGTTCCCGGACGGAGACCCGTCCGTCCTGGACGTTCTGCCAGAACTCCGCCGGCTGCCAGGCGTCCGGGAACCGGCCCGCGACGCCGATCACGGCGATGTCGGTTTGTGACGTCATCCCTCACGCACCCCGTTGTCTTGGCTTGTCCCCGCTCGCGCCCGGCTCCGCCGGGCCGCCAGGCCGTCGCGCCGCCCCGTCGTGGCGGGTCGCCCACCCTCGGCCCGAAGGTCGCCCCGGGCCAGCAGGGCGGCCTGCGCCCGCACGGTGACGTGCGAGAACAGGTCGCCGACGGCCACGTCCCGGGCGCCCAGTCCGCGAAGTCGCTCCAGGAGCGCGATGAGCAGCAGCGAGTTGCCGCCGGCCTCGAAGAACGGCTGGTCGAGCCCGACGTCCGGCCGGTCGAGCAGTGCACACCAGATGGCGCGGATCTTTTGCTCCGGGCCGGATGCGCCGGCGGCCGGACCGGATGCGCCGATGGCCGGACCAGAGGCCCCGGCGGCCGGTACGGATGCGCCTGGCGGGACAGAGGCCCGATGCTCCACGCCGGGCACCGCGCCCGGTTCTCCGGCCAGCAGGGCCCGCAGTGCCGCCCGGTCCGCCTTGCCGGTCCGGGCCAGCGGAATCGCCGGGACGGGAACCAGGAGTTCGGGAACCAGGTGGCCGGGTTGTGCCGAGCGCAGCCGGTCGAGCACGTGCCGGCCGGCTGCGGCGTCGGGCCCTCCGTCCGCACCGGCGGCCGCCCCGCCCGCGGACCGGCCGCCGTCGAGCACGGCGAAGGCGACCAGCCGGCCCTCGTGGCCCAGCACTTCGGCCTGCCGTACCTCGGGCAGGGCCAGCAGCGCGGCGCGGACCTCGCCCGGCTCGACCCGGAAGCCCCGGATCTTGACCTGGTCGTCCATGCGTCCGTGCAGGCGGATGGTGCCATCGGCCGACCGGACCGCCACGTCGCCGGTCCGGTACATGGGCCCGGCCCCGGCGTCGGCGGCAAGGAGGCGGTAGGCGCGCGCCGTCTCGGCGGGGCGGCGCAGGTAGCCGGCCGTCACCTGCGGGCCGCCCATCCAGAGCATCCCGGCTTCGCCGTCCGGCACGGGACGCAGGTCCTCGTCCAGGACCAGGACCCTGACGTTCGGCAGCGGCCGGCCCACCGGCGGCGCCTCGGGGACGCCCGGGTCCAGCACGTGGGTGACGGCGCCGATCGTGGTCTCGGTCGGGCCGTAGTGGTTGATCGTCAGCGTGCCCGGCGGGCGCGCCGCGGCCAGCGCCCCGGCCAGAGTGGCGGTGATCGGCTCGCCGCCGAGCACCAGCACGTCGACAGCGCGCAGTGCGGCGCCGAACGGGGTGTCGAGCAGCCGCGCCGCGTGCGAGGGCGTGAACTTGACGACCTCGATCCGGTGCCGACGGACCAGGTCGGCCAGCAGACGGCCGTCGAGGCACTCGGCGTCATCGGCGATGACCGTGGACCCGCCGGTGGCGATCGGGGCGAGGACCACGGTGCCGGAGAAGTCGGTGTCGGCGGTGCTGGCCAGCAGGTGCCGGGTGCCGACCAGGCGCGGGTACGTCCCGTGCATGGCGGCGATGTACGAGGTCAGATTTCCGTGGGTGACCACGACGCCCTTGGGATGGCCGGTGGTGCCCGAGGTGAACAGGACCGCGGCCGGATCCGCTCCGGTGACCGGCGGCGGCGCGGTCGCCGGCCCGCTCAGGCCGGTGATGTCGACGGCCGCCAGGTCGTCCACGGCGGCGCGGGCGCCGTCGTCGACGAGGACCACGCGGGCCCGGACCTCCCGGGCGATGTACGCCAGCCGGGGCTGCGGGACGTCGGCGGAGACCGGCGTGTAGGCGGCCCCGGCGCGCAGCACGCCCAGCCAGCCGGCCACCATCCCGGGGCCGCGGGCGGCGACGACCGGTACCACGTCGCCGGGACCGATCCCGGCCGCCCGCAGCCGCGTGGCCACGCCCCAGGCCCAGGCGTCGAGCTCGGCGCGGGTGAGTTCGGTGTCGCGGTGGATCAGCGTGTCGTCCGGGGCTCCGGGCAGCGCGCCGAGCGCCACCGGCAGGGCCGGGCCGGTCTCGGGAAGCCCGAGCCCTGCGGTCGGGGTGGTGACCAGGTCGGTCAGCGCACGGCCGAGGTCCGCGGCGATCCGGGCGCCGGTGGCGGCGTCGAACAGCGCGGTCACGTAGTCCACAGCGAGATCCAGCCCGGCGCCTGTGGTCCGGGCGTCGACGACGAGTTCGTACTTGGCCCGCGCGAACCCGGTGGGCAGCCAGCGGGCCGCGACGCCGGCGCCGAGGTCCATCGGCGGCAGGACGCCGTCGGACAGCGAGATCTCGACCGGGGTCAGCGGCGGCCGGCTCAGGTCCCGCTCCGGTTGGAGCCGGGCCACCACGTCGTCGAACGGCACGTCGGCGTGCCGGTACGCGGTCAGCGCCGAGGTCCGCACGCGGTCGAGGACGTCGGTCCAGGTCCGGGCGCCCCTCAGGTCCGCCCGGATGGCCAGGGTGTTGACCAGCATCCCGATCGCCTCGGCGCGGTCCGCGTCCTCCCGGCCGGCCCACGGCGAGGTGAGGAGGAAGTCGCGTTGTCCGGAGCGGCGGGCCAGGGCGACCGCCACCGCCGCCGCCAGCACCATGAACACGCTCACGTCGTGCTCGGCGGCGAAGTCCGTGATCCGGGCCGCCACCGCGGTGTCCAGCGGCACCGGACAGGAGGCGGCGGCGGTGTCGGCGGTCTGCGGCCGAAGCCGGTCGTGCGGCAGCAGCACGTCGGTCGGCGCGCCGCGCAGCGACGCGACCAGGTCGTCGGTGCGCTCCCGGGTCGTCGCGGGCGGCGCCGGCAGCCGGGTCGGGGGCAGCGCCGCGTCCGGAGCGCCGGATCGACGGGCCCGGTACGTCGTGGCGATCTCCCCGAGCAGCAAGCGGAGCGACACCCCGTCCACGGCGATGTGGTGCGCGCACAGCACCAGGAGTGTCCGGGCGCCGTGGGTGATCACCTCGGCCCGGACCGGCGCCTGGTCACGGAGGTCGAACGGGTCGCCGCACAGGGCGTCGACGTGAGCGGCGAGCGCCGCGTCATCCAGGCCGGCGGCATCCAGGCGGCCGACGTCGGGCGGGGGCCCGAGCCGGCCTTCGACGCCGCGGCCGTCGGCGGCCAGACGGAAGCGGGCGCGCAGCATGGGATGCCGTTCCAGCACCCGCCGCACCACCAAGCACAGCGTCTGCGGATCCACCGGCCCGGTCAGCTCCAGCACGCCGGGAACCAGGTACGCGGTCCGGTAGGAGGGAACCTGGTTGAGGATCCAGAGCCGTCGCTGGGCGCTGTCGGCCGGGAACGTGTCGTCGGCTCTGTCGGAGTGTCCGGCGTCCGGCGGAGCGGCTGGGGACGATGCGGTTCCCGATGCCGCGGCTTCCGGGGACGGGCACGGGGACGCCGCGGCGGCCAGTGCCTTGGCGAGCCCGCCGACCGTCGGGTCGGCGAGGAAGTCGCGCAGCGCCAGCGTGGGGCGGTCCGGGGTCTGAGCCTCGGTGATCATCCGTGCGGCGATCATCGACGTGCCGCCGAGGGCGAAGAAGTCGGCGTCCGCCGCGAAGTCGGCGGTCTCCTCGTCCCGGCCCAGGGCCCGGGCGAAGAGGCGCACGGACAGATCGTGGTCGGCGGAGCGGTCCGCGGGGTTCGGTCCGTTCTCGTCCGCCGCGGCGGCCGGCTTCCGCCACGGGGCCGAGCGCAGCGCGGCGACGTCGAGCTTCCCGTGCGCGGAGCGGGGCATGGTCGCGACGACCCGGACCGACGTGGGGACGACGGCCGCGGGCAGCCATCGGCGCAGGGCGGTGCGGACCTGCCCGGCGGTCGGCGGGGCGGACTCGTCGACCTCGACGTAGCCGACGAGCCGGTCGCGGTCGGCCTCGCGATCGGCGAGCACCGCCGCACTCCGCACGCCCGGCACGGCCTCCAGGAGCGCCTGTACCTCGCCGAGCTCGACGCGGTTCCCGTTCACCTTGACCTGCTGGTCGGCCCGGCCGCGGTATTCGAGTCCGCCGTCCGGCCGCAGGACGGCCAGGTCGCGCGTGGCGAACATGCGGGCGCCGGGGATCTCGGACCAGGGGTCGGGGAGAAAGCGCCGCGCTGTCAGGGAGGGATTTCCGAAGTATCCGCCGGCGACTCCGGCGCCGGCGATGTAGAGCTCGCCGACCGCTCCGTCCGGCACCGGTTCCAGGTTCGGGCCGAGCAGGTAGACCCGGGTGTTCGGGACCGGCGTCCCGATGCCGGGCAGCTCCGGATCGGTGTCCGGGTCGGCGGTGTGCGTCGTGGTGATCGCCGGGGCCTCGGTGACGCCCCAGACGTTGGTGACCCGACAGCCGAGCTTGGCGCGGGCCTCGCGGACCCGGGCGCCGGTGAGCACCTCGCCGCCCATGACGACGTGCCGCACCCGGCCGGTGCCGGGGGCGACGTCGGCCAGCGCGGCGTGCACGGCGCTGGGGGTCCCGAACATCGCGCTCACGCCGGGCTCGGCGGTCAGCAGCGGAGCCAGCAGTGCCGGGTCGCGGCGCTGCGCGTCGGTCGCCAGGATCAGGTCCGCGCCGGACACCAGCGCCGCGGCGACGTCGGCGTTGCCGGCGTCGAAGGACACGGAGGCAGCCGACAGGATGCGGTCGCCGCGCTCGAACGGGAACAGCCAGCACCAGCGCAGCGCCGCCTGGAGCAGGGTCCCGTGATCGATGACCACGCCCTTGGGCCGGCCGGTGCTGCCGGAGGTGTAGAGGACGCACGCCGGGTCGCTCTCGGCCAGTTCGGGGCCGGCGGCCGACGCGCCGGCCGGTCCGGTGTCCGCGCCGGGCTCCGGGCCCGCGGACGGAACCGGCATCGGCAGATCGTCGATGCCGAGCACGGTCACGCTGGAGTCGAAGGCCGCCGTCGGCGCGCCCGGAGAGGCGTCGACCAGCGCCACCCGCGCCTTGCTGTCGGCGGCCAGGTAGGCGACGCGCTCGTCCGGCAGGTCGATGTCGATCGGCAGGTAGGCGGCCCCGGCGCGGAGCACGCCGAGCCAGCCGGCGACCATGGCGGCGCCCCGGCCGGATGCGACCGGCACGATGTCGCCGCGGTCGACGCCGGCACCTCGCAGGGCGTCGGCGACCTCCCGGGCCCAGGCGTCGATCCGGCTGTAGGGCGTGAACCGGCCGCCGCAGGTGACGCCCGCGCTCGCCGGGGCGGTCGCCAGCTGCGTGTCGACCAGGTCGAGCAGTTCGGTGCGGGAATCCGGTGCGCCTGGTGTCACAGACCCGTCCCGCCGTCGGCCGGATCCAGGGGCACACCGAACAGCCGACGGGTGGCGCCCACCGACGCGGCCACCTTCTCGTAGGCGTTCTCCGGGTCGGCGAACGGGCCGACCACTACCGCGACCAGCGCGTCGTCGGACTGCCGGGCGTTGGTCACCTCGGCGGCGAAGGCCGCCATGTCGCTCACGCCGGTGCCGGGCGGCAGGTGCTCGTGCCAGCGGCCGTTGGAGTCGGAGAAGTTGACGGTGTCCAGTCGGCCCTTCAGGAGCCTGATTCCACTCGGGTGGACCGCGCGGACCACGAGGTGGGACGTGTCGACGTTCGCCGACAGTACCGGCGAGGCCACATCGTCCAGCAACTGCACCAGGGTGTACGTGTCGTTGACGTACGCGTTCTCCAGCGCTTCCGGCTCGACGCTCACCATGATCGAGTGCTGCTCCGCGTAGTCGCACAGACGGCGCAGGTTCTCGACGACCAGCTGCCACTGCAGCTCGTTCGACCAGTTGCCCTTCCAGATCCACTCGCCCAGCAGGACCTTCACCCGGCGCGCGCCGACGCCCCGGGCGAAGTCCACCTGGGCCTTGGCCCATTCCAGGTTGAAGTCGCGGACCGCGTCGCGGGGGTCGGCCAGCCCGAAGGCGGGACAGGCGACCAGGTTGATCGGGATGCCGGCCTTGTCGGCGTCGTCGCGCAGCTGGTGGATCCTCTCCTCGGGGAGGTCATACGCCTCCACGACGACGCTGAGCCACTCCGCGCCGGCCTGCGCAGCCGCGCGCCACGCGTCGACGCCGGTGTACGGCGAGCCCAGGTACGCCTGGTCGACGACCAGGCCCACGCTGGCCTTCCAGGGCTCGGCATTCACCTCGGGGGCTGTCCCGGCACTCTGGTCGACGGTCTGCTCGGTCATCCGCGTCCTTTCTTCCCCGTGGTCGCCACGCGGCCACGGACCATGGTCACGAGATCCAGCTGCGGCCCGATCAGCGTTCCCTGTGATCCGCCGCCGGGGCGGGGGGACAGCGGCAGCCGGGACACCGGGAGACCCGGGTCGGCCAGGGCGGCAGCCAACAGAGTGGTGAAGTCGTCATGCAGCGCCGCGACCGTCTGCCGCGGACAGACGGCCGGGTCGAACTCGATCACCCCGGCCGGCCGGCCGTTGCCCGCGGCGACCAGCACGGTGAGGTCGAACGCCGCCCTGCCGAGCGGAGGAACGGGCAACTCGCGCCACGGGCCCACGGATTCGGCCGGCCCGGCCGGCAGCACGCTGAACGCCAGCTGCGTCAGCGGCCGGCCGACACGGCTCACCGAAAGTCCCCGGACCAGGCGGTCGAACGGCGTCGACTGGCACCGCATGCCCTCGGTGAACTCCTGGCGGACCACGGCGCAGAGCTCTGCGAAACTCGCGGACGCCCGGACCCGGCAGCGCAGCGGCACCGTGTTCAGGAAGTAGCCGACGGTCCGGTCCAGCTCGGCGCCGGAGCGCTGGGTCAACGTGGTGCCGATCAGGAACCGCTCCTGACCGGACCAGCGCCGCACCGTCTCCTGGAAGGCCGCGAGCGCCAGGAGGAACGGCGTCACCCGCAGCTCCCGGGCCCGTCGCGGCAGCAGTTCGCCGACGCTCTCGGGGAACATCAGGTCGAGCAGCCCGCGCTCGCTGTCCGGTCCGGTCTGCGGGGCGTCGCCGGGCGGCGGCGCGCCGAGCCGCAGCTGGTTCGGGTAACCGCGCAGGTCCGCGATCCGCTCCCGCTCCGTCCGGCGCGCCCGATCGGTGTCGAGCGCTTCCCTCTCCCAGGCCGCGAAGTCCGCGAACTGGAGGGGGACCTCGGGAAGCCGGACGTCGGTCCCGGCCTCGACGGCGTCGTAGGCCGTGACCAGGTCCTCGACCAGAACCGCCAGGGACCACTGGTCGATGGCGATGTGGTGGACACAGAGCAGTACCGCGTCGCCGGAGGCCAGTCCCTGCCACACCACGCAACGCAGCGGCGGTGCGTCCTCCAGATCGAAGGCCGCGGCGGACCGGTCCCGGGCATCGCCCAGCACGAAACGCTCGGCATCAGGGTGATCGTGCACATCGACCACCTCGACGTCGATCGGGCCGGGATCCCCGATCCGCTGCACCGGCCCGCCGTCCCGCACGGGGAACGTGGTCCGGAGCATCTCGTGACGCGCCGCGACCGCGGTCAGGGCGGCACGGAGGATGCCGACGTCAATGCCCTGCGGTCGCTGTATCACCGTAGGTATGTGATAGGTCGTCGCCTCCGGATCGGCGGCCCGCAGGAACCACAGCGACTCCTGGGCCGACGACAGCGGCGCCGTCCTGGCCGCGCGACGCGTCGGCGCCGCCCCGAACTCGCCCCTCACTGTGCGGCGTCGGTCGGGTCGAGGAGGCTTCGGCTCAGGTCTCTGAGACTGTCCGCGAACAGGATCTCGGCGGGGTTCAGCAGCACGTCGGACATCAGCGCCTTGCGCAGCCGGCTTGCCGCCTGCAGCGCCAGGATGGAGGTGCCGCCGAGATCGAGGAAGTTGTCCTCGGGCTTGACCTGCGGGAGGTGAAGCACGCCGGCCACGACCTCGCACAGGCGGGCGCAGATTTCTGATTCCGGCTCGGCGAAGTCTGTCGCGACGCCGGCCGGGGTCGCGACCGCGGACTCCGCCAGGCCGGCCAGCAGCCCGGTCCGGTCCACCTTCCCGTTGGAGTTGATCGGAAGCGTGGGCAACAGCTGCCACCGGTGGGGGACCATGTACTCGGGCAGGGTCTGACTCAAAGCCTTGACGAGACCGGCGAGCAGACCGGTGGGATCGGCCTCGGCCGTGGGGGCCGCGAAGCCCACCAGGTGCGCCTCCGGTCCCTCGCCCACCCGCTCCACCACCACGGCCGCCACCAGACCGGTGCGCAGCGCGGCCGCCTCGATCTCGCCCAGTTCCACCCGGAAGCCGCGCACCTTGACCTGGCGGTCCACGCGGCCCACGAAGTCGAACGTGCCGTCCGGGAGCAGCCGCCCCAGGTCACCGGTCCGGTACGTTCTCTCGCCGTCCGGCAGGACGACGAAGCGCTCCGCCGTCAGCTCGGGCAGGCCGAGGTAGCCCAGTGCGACCTGGGGCCCGCCGATGCAGATCTCGCCGACCTCGCCGGACGGCACCGGTCGCAGGTCCGCGTCACGCAGCGACAGTGTCGTCGACTGGACCGCCTTGCCGATCGGGACCCGGCGAGCGTCGCGCAGTTCCTCGCCCCGGCACACGTGCGAACTGGCGAAGGTGGCCGTCTCGGTCGGACCGTAGACGTGCACGAGTTCGTGCGGCGGCTGCGCCGCGCAGATCGCGCGCAGTGCGCCCGGGTCCACGACGTCGCCGCCGAAGATCACCGTCCGCACCGAGGCGAAGGCGCCGGGATTCTCCCGGACGATCATCTCCAGCAGCGCCGTGGTCAGGAACAGCATGTCGATCCGCTCCCCGGTCAGCACGGCGGCCCAGTCCGTGATCGGGATGTCGACGGCGTCCGGCAGGACCACCGCGGTCCCGCCGCCGGCCAGGGTGGTCCAGACCTCGAAAAGGATGATGTCGAACGCCGGGTTCCCCAGACACGCGACCCGCAGGCCCGGTTCGAAGCGGATGTAGTTCGGTGCGGTGGCGAACCGCTCGACGGCACGGTGCGGAATCATGACGCCCTTCGGCCGGCCCGTCGAACCCGAGGTGAAGCCGATGTAGAAGACGGATTCCGGGTCGGAGGCGGGGTCCGGGAGCGGGGTGCCCGGGTCACGGTCGGGCAGACCGGTGACCACCGGTGCCGGTGTCGTCGGCAGAGCGGGGACCGGATTCGGCGCGGCCAGGATCACGGCGGGTTCGGCATCGGCGAGGATGCCGTCCACCCGCTCGGGCGGGGCCATCGGCTCCAGCGGTATGTAGGCGGCCCCAGCACGGATCACGCCGAGCACCGCGACCACGAAATCGACCGAGCGTCCCAGGGCCAGCGCGACGCGATCGCCGGCACCGATCCCGCGGCCGGCCAGATCGGCGGCCAGCCACCCGGACCGCTCCCAGAGTTCGGCATAGCTGAGCGTCGCGCCCGCGGTGTCACAGACCGCCGAGGCGTCGGGGTGGGCAGCCACCCGCTCCTGGATCAGAGTACTGATTCCACGCGGAAACCAGAGGTTTCCGGACAGGTCAGAAGCATGATCAGAAGTCATCGTTACCACTCCCCCGTGCTGTGGGCCGACTCCGGCAACGCCAAGCAGTTCCCCGAGGGCGTCGAGATCAGTGATTCATCGCCAGGATCCTGATCCGACGTCCGCCGTGAAGACGATGAGGTCGAATGCGCGGTTGTTGTCCGTCCGACTGCCCCGCCTCCTGCGAACATCCGAGTCGTGTGGTTCACGATCATGCTCACCCCCGGCCGGGCGGCACCAGGAAACTCGGGCGGCAAAGTCAGCCGGCCGAAAGGCCGGCTTCCCGCCCGCGCCGCGTCGAACGTGCCTGTCAGTTGCCGTGGTTCATGCCTGGTTCAGGCAATCCGGCAGCGTGCATCATCGGGCTCCATGGGGAACGAATCGCCGCCGACGCGACTGCTCGCCAGGCCGTCGGCACCGTCGGGACCCGTGCAGGAACCGACCGGGCGGAAGCAGCTGAACGTGGTCGTGTCGGGTACTGAGTCCGATGCGCACACCTGGAACCTGGTCTTCCTGCAGCTCCTGCTCGAGGAATCGGGGCATCACGTCCACAACCTCGGTCCGTGCGTTCCCGCGACGGTCCTCGCGGAGGAGTGCTCACGGCTCCGTCCCGACCTGCTCGTCCTCGGGACCGTCAACGGTCACGGGACGGAGGACGCGTTGACAGCCATCAAGCATCTGCGGGCACCGGGCGCGCCGGCCGGGATGCCTGTCGTCATCGGCGGCAAACTCAGCACCTCCGACCGAGGACGACAGGATGCCGAGCGCCTTCTGTCCGCCGGGTTCGACGCGGTGTACCCCGACAACCCGGGTGCGATCAGAGAATTCACTTCCTTCGTCTGCGCGCTGGCCGCCGGGAGTTCGTGATGGCCCGCGCCGACCGGCCGTCCGCCCCGCCTTCGCCTTCCTTCGGCGCGTACGTCGCGGCTGCACACGCCGCCGGTCGGCTCGTGGTCCAGCCGAGAATGGGACTCAGCGATCCGGCCGGGATGCGGGCCGGGCTGATGGCTACGAAGTCTGCGGCAGCGACGACAGCGGGCACGATCACCGTCGACAGCTACACCCGGCTGGGCCAGCACGAAGCCGCACGGAAGGCGCTGGCGAACGGCGCCCCGCTCAACGGATACCCGATCGTGCTGCGCGGACCGGCGACGACGGAGTCGGTCCTGCGAGGCGTCATGGGCCCGGATTTCCCGGTCCAGGTCCGCCACGGCGCACCCGACCCGCGTGCGATCGTGTCCGCGCTGATCGCCGCCGGGCTCGACGCGACCGAGGGCGGTCCGGTCTCCTACTGTCTGCCGTACAGCAGGACGCCACTCGACGCCTCGATCACGGCGTGGTCAGCAGCCTGCCGGGAGCTTGCCGCAACGACCGGGACCGGTCGAAGGCCGCATCTGGAGACCTTCGGCGGCTGCATGCTCGGCCAGCTGTGTCCGCCGAGCATGCTGGTGGCGCTCAGCGTCCTGGAGGCGTGCTTCTTCCGCCACCACGGCATCACCGATGTCTCGTTGAGCTACGCCCAGCAGACGAGCCCTGACCAGGACATCGAGGCCGTCAACGCTCTGGCGCGCATCGCCGAAGAGCGTCTGGGCGACATCGATCGGCACATAGTGGTGTATGCGTACATGGGCGTCTACCCGCAGACGGCGACCGGTGCGCGCCTGCTGCTGCGTGAGGCGGTCCGGCTGGCGGTGCGGACCGGATCGGCGCGACTCATCGTCAAGACGGCCTCGGAAGCATCGCGGATCCCCACGGTCGCCGAGAACGTCCACGCACTCGAAATCGCCGCGGCCTTCGCCGAGGACCTGCGGCACGACGCGGTGAGCCACGGCGCCGCCGTGCCCGCCGAGGGCACCGTCGAGCGGGAGGCACGGGCCTTGGTGGACGCGGTGCTGGAGCTTGATCCCGATGTCGGCCGGGCACTGCTCACCGCATTCCGTCGCGGATACCTGGACGTCCCGTTCTGCCTGCATCCTGACAACGCCGGGCGTACACGCGCGGCCATCGACTCCGACGGTCGCCTGCGCTGGACCGCTCTGGGCGCCCTTCCGATCAGCGATATCGCCGACATCAACGGTGCTCGCCCCATGCATTCCACGGAACTCATGACCGCACTCACCTATGTGCGGCGCCGATACGACCAGGAATCGCCGCGAGACGCGTCTCGCGGCGATTCTCCGCCGTCATCACGAAATGTGGCTTCATGACTGAGGTTTTCTCGGTGCTCTGATGCGTGCCGACTCACCGCCATGAGATCCGATGTGATCAACATCATACGGGGACCCGCCCCCGCCATCCGGTCGTTGATTACCGAATGAAGTCATCCCTGACAGGGGGATGTCGAGGGGCGGGCGGGTTGACGCCCGGCTCTGCCGACGCCATGTGATCAAGGTCCCACCGAGGGTTGACGCCTGAGGCACAGACAGGAAGCCTTGGTAGCACGCTTGTTCGTGACCAGTTCATTGCGAAGTGACTTACGGGGGCCTGTGAGTACTTCTGATTCTCGATGCTGGATGGATTGCTGCGCGATTTGGTGTCTGCTCGATCTCAGGACTTGGGACCGAGGGTGTGCACGATGAGACAGGGCAACAATCTCGGGGGATTACTCGCCCGGCAACGTATGGATGCGGGTTGGTCCCAGGAGGAACTCGCTGATCGCTCCGGAGTGAGCGTACGAACTGTCCGGAACATAGAGACCGGTGCGGTGCAGTCGCCCCGGAACTCGTCGCTGTCGCTCGTGGTGGCGGCTTTCCAGGAGGCGGGGCTCTTCGAGGCCGAGTATGTGCTTCGGGATTTCACCGACAGGAACGGGACAGAAAGGTCTGCAGCCCTTTCCGGTCGACCGGCAGGGGTGTCGACGTCGAACGGCGTGCGTCCCGGAGACGGTCACGACTGGCTGGTGGGGCGGAAGAACGACATCTCCCGCACGTGCGACAGTCTGCATCGAGGCCGGTGGACCACCTTGGTCGGACCTGGGGGCGTCGGCAAGACGAAGCTGGCGTTCGCCGTCGCGGACCGTGTGCGAAGTCAGTTCGCAGGAGGCGTCTCGATCGTCCGTCTCGGAGAGACGTCCGAGGACCACGACGAGACGGCCATCCGGCACGCGGTCTGCGCGGCCTTGCCGGCCGAGGAATCGCGAGGCGAGGGTTCCGCAGCGATGCGGCGGCTGGTGGTCATCGACAACATCGAACATCTGCAGACGCCCGCGGTCCGGGCGTGCCAGCGGCTGCTGGCGGAGTTTCCCGATCTATGGATCTTGATCACTTCTCGGCATGCCGTGGCCGCAGCCGGGGTGAAGACCGTGGAGGTTCGGCCGCTGTCCGCGGTCGATGCCGAGCAGCTGTTCCTCTACCGCGCGCAGGCCGCATGCTCGGACCTGGACCTGACCGGCCGCGGGTCCGCCGTCACGGAGATCTGCCGCAAGCTGGACGGAATGCCTTTCGCGCTGGAGGTGGCGGCGCTGCGGCTGCGCTCTTTATCGATCGACACATTGCTCGAGGCGCCGGTTCGCCAGATCGTCACCCAGCCGAGCGTTGCCGGCCTTCCTCATCAGCGAACCCTCGTCGAGAGCGTCACCTGGAGCTACGGGATGCTCGGGGAGGAGGAGCGCCGCCTTCTCCACTGGCTGTCCGCGTCCCTCGAAGCCTTCACGATCAAGGATCTCCTCGGCCGTCCGGACCGGGAGGCCGTCGCCGACGACGTGCCGCATCTGGTCGACATCATCTCCGACCTCGTCGATCGATCCATGCTCCAGGTCGGCCGCGGATCGGAGTACCGCTACTCCATGCTGGGGCACATCCGTGAAGTGATCGGCATGCTCCAGTGATGGGGAAGTTCATTCGAGGGAGGCGTCATCCCTTCCTCTCCGGGTTCACCGCGTCGAAGATGAGCACCTTCCGCTCCAGGTCGGCAAGGAACGTCGCCGTGTAGCGGTCCCCGGTGACGGCACGGGTGAAGTCGGCGCTCGTCTGCCACCGGGCGCCGGCCGGCACCTGTGCGCGCAGGCCGCCGGGGAGTTCCGGCTGTCGTGACGTGTCCTGCCAGGCGTAGTCCTTCCGCAGCCGGGCCGCGTCGGCGTCGGTGAGCCGGACGATGCCGGACATCCGCACGTCCGTGGGACCGGGCACCGAAGTCCGGTCGGTGCCGCCGAGCGCTTCGCCCTTCCAGAGCGTGGAGGAGAAGTCTCCGAACTCCGGGAAGCGTGCCCGCACCGGCTCCTCGTCCTGCCGGAGACCGGGGGACGCAGAAGCAGCCGCCGCGGTCGCCCGGGGTGCCTCGCTCCGGGCGGTGTGCACGGACTGTGCCTGCTCGGCGCAGCCGCTCAGCATGAGCGTGACCACGGCCGCGGCCGCCGCGGCGAGGGAGGCGGGACCGTCAGCCAAGGGTGAGCAGCTCCTCGTAGAAGCCACCGAACTGCCGTTCCCGGTCGACGAGATGGATCTCCAGGATCCAGTGGCAGCGGCGTCCGGCCTTGTCGGTGCGCCGCATCGGGGTGTCGTTGGCGGGTGCGATGTACGACTCCACGTCGGCGCCGTCGATCCACTCGTGCGGGAACTCCCCGACCAGGTGCCCGGCGTGCCAGCCGCCGAGTTCCCAGCCGGCGTCGGCGGCCAGCCGCTCGACCTCGGCGTACAGCCGCTTGCCGGTGATGTCGGGATCGCTCTCGAAGAACCGCCTGCCGGCGGCGAAGATCTTCGGCAGGTCGTCCCGCAGCCGGTGCTTGACCGGGTCGTCGCCGAGGACGAAGGTCCGGCCGAAGTCGGCCTCGTACTCCTCGAAGATCGGCCCGAAGTCGGCGAACACGATGTCCTCCGCGCCGATCACCCGGTCCGGCGGGTTCTCGCGGTACGGCATCAGCGTGTTCGGCCCCGAGCGCACGATCCGCTTGTGCCAGTGCCGGGTGGTGCCGAACAGCTCGTTCGCCAGATCCCGGATCCGGTCGCTGACCGCCCGCTCCCCCTCCCCCGGGGCGACGAGGCCGCGCTCCTCGATCTCCGCGAAGAGCCGCTCGGCCTTCGCCTGAGCGTCCAACAGCCGTGCCGCGCGCGTGGGTTCGTCATCCGCCATGGACTCGAAGGTAGGTCGCGAGATCGTTGCGCGGCAACCGGGATTACGGAGCTCCCGTACGAACGCATATACCAGCCATCGCAACCTCTGTGCGGGCTCATGCGAAGCGACAAGGGACTTTCACCTCGCATGTGCGGCACTATGCTCAGCGTATGCGTCCATGAGGAGGAGTAGATCCGTGACAACCTGTTCCGTGCGCCGGGCCCGTCCCACCCGTCGCACCCGCCGCCTGCTGCAGGTGACCGGCGCGAGTGCCGCCGCGCTGCTGGCCCTGAGCGCCTGCTCCTCCTCCGACGACTCCTCGTCCGCCGGATCGGGCTCCTCCGCATCGGCGTCCGTGTCCCCGAAGCTGTCCGGCACGGTCACCGTCTTCGCCGCCGCGTCGCTCAAGGAGAGCTTCGAGAAGCTGGGCCGGCAGTTCGAGCGGGAGCACCCGGGCACGAAGGTGACCTTCAGCTTCGGCGGCAGCGACGCGCTGGCCGCGAGCATCACCGGCGGGGCTCCGGCGGACGTGTTCGCCTCCGCCAGCCCCAAGACGATGAAGATCGTCACCGACGCCGGGGACGCTTCCGGTACGCCCGCCGCCTTCGTCCGCAACCGGCTGGAGATCGCCACCCTGCCGGGCAACCCGGACAAGATCTCCTCCCTGAAGGACCTCACCAAGTCCGGCCTGAAGGTCGTCCTGTGCGACAAGGAGGTGCCGTGCGGCGCCGCCGCGCAGAAGGCCCTCGACGCCGGCGGACTGAAGCTCACGCCGGTGTCGTACGAACAGGACGTCAAGGCCGCCCTGACCAAGGTCGAGCTGAAGGAGGCGGACGCCGCGGTCGTCTACCAGACCGATGTCGAGGCCGCGGGTGACAAGGTGGAGGGCGTGGAGTTCCCCGAGTCCGCCGACGCCGTCAACGACTATCCGATCACCCTGCTCAAGGACGCGCCCAACGCGGAGGCCGCCGAGGCGTTCATCGCGCTGGTGCGGTCCGCGGAGGGCCGGCAGGTCCTGACCGAGGCCGGGTTCCTCAAGCCATGACCCCGCTGGACGAGTCCGGTGCCGCGGCCGACACCCTGAGGGGCGGGCCGCGGCGCCGGCACGGCCGGGCCACGGGGTGGTGCCGCCGGCCGCCGGCCCTGTCGCGTCGGCGCAGCCCCGTGCCCCTGCCGTTGCTCCTGCCGGCACTCGTGGGCCTGGCGTTCCTGATCGTGCCGCTGATCGCCCTGCTCGTCCGCACCCCCTGGCACAGCCTGCCGGACCAGCTGACCAGCCCCGAGGTGTGGCAGGCCCTGCGGCTGTCCCTGCTGTGCGCGACGGCGGCCACCGCGGTGAGCCTGGTGATCGGCGTGCCGCTGGCCTGGCTGCTGGCCCGCGTCGAGTTCCCCGGGCGCGGGCTCGTAAGGGCCCTGGTCACGCTGCCGCTCGTGCTGCCCCCGGTGGTCGGGGGTGTGGCGCTGCTGATGGCGCTCGGCCGGGGCGGGGTCGTCGGGAAGTGGCTGGACGCGTGGTTCGGGGTCACCCTGCCCTTCACCACCGCGGGGGTCGTGGTCGCGGAGGCGTTCGTCGCCATGCCGTTCCTCGTCATCAGCGTCGAGGGCACGCTGCGGGCCGCCGACCCGCGCTACGAGGAGGCCGCGACCACGCTGGGCGCCTCCCGCTTCACCGCGTTCCGCCGGGTCACGCTGCCGCTGATCGCGCCGGGCGTCGCCGCGGGCGCGGTCCTCGCCTGGGCACGGGCGCTCGGCGAGTTCGGCGCGACGATCACCTTCGCGGGCAATTTTCCCGGCCGTACGCAGACCATGCCCCTGTCCGTCTACCTCGCCCTGCAGAGCGACCCGGAGGCGGCCATCGCCCTCAGCCTCGTCCTGCTGACCGTCTCGATCGCGGTCCTCGCGGGGCTGCGCGACCGCTGGATGACTGCCTCATGACCGATATCGACAAGATCGGCGAGATCGGCGAGATCGACAAGGCCGTGCACGACGCCGAGACGGAGGCCGGTGCCGGTGCCGGTGCCGAGGCCGACATCGTCACCGTCACCGACGCCGCCTCACGTTCCGCCGACGAGGGGCTGGATGCCCGTCTCGTGGTCGACCGGGGCCGCTTCCGCCTCGACGTGGAGCTGAAGGCCGCCCCCGGTGACGTCGTCGCGCTGCTCGGCCCCAACGGCGCCGGCAAGACCACGGCACTTCGCGCGCTGGCCGGCCTCGTCCCGCTGACGGACGGCCATCTGCGGCTGGACGGCGCGGAGTTGGACCGTACGCCACCGGAGTCGCGCCCGGTCGGCGTCGTCTTCCAGGACTACCTGCTCTTCCCCCACCTCACCGCCTTGGACAACGTCGCCTTCGGCCCCCGCTGCCACGGCGCCACCAAGAAGGAGGCACGGGCGCGGGCCGCCGAGTGGCTGCGGCGGATGGACCTCGCCGAGCACGCGGACGCCAAGCCCCGTCACCTCTCCGGCGGTCAGGCCCAGCGCGTCGCCCTCGCCCGCGCCCTGGCCACCCACCCGCGGCTGCTGCTCCTCGACGAGCCCCTGGCCGCACTCGACGCGCGCACCCGCCTCGATGTCCGTGCCCAACTCCGGCGTCACCTGGCCGACTTCGAGGCGGTCGCGGTGCTCGTCACGCACGACCCGCTCGACGCCATGGTCCTGGCGGACCGCCTGGTCGTCATCGAGGACGGCCATGTGGTGCAGGAAGGCACACCGGCCCACATCGCCCGCCACCCGCGGACGGACTACATCGCGCATCTCGTGGGCCTGAACCTCTACAAGGGCGAGGCCGAAGGACACACCGTACGACTCGACACGGGCCCCGCGATCACCACCACCGAGGACCTCACCGGACCGGTCTTCGTCACCTTCCCGCCGACCGCGGTGACCCTCTACCGCGACCGTCCGACCGGCGCCAGCGCGCGCAACCTCTGGCGCTGCGAGGTGGCCGGCCTGGAAACCCACGGCGACCAGATCCGCGCGGCCCTCACCGGTGCGTTCCCACTCACCGCCGACCTCACCACGGTCGCCGCCGCCGAACTCGGCCTCCATCCGGGCGCCGGGGTCTGGGCGGCGGTGAAGGCGGCACAGACGCACGCCTATCCGGCCTGACGCACGCGTATCCGGCCGGACGCGGACGGGGCCCGTCAGCCCTCCTTGCTCACCGCCGCGTCGAGGAGCGGCCCCAGCTCCCGCGCGACGGTCGTCAGGGCACGGACGTCACGCTCGGCGCGGGCGATCAGGATGGCCCCTTCCAACGTGCTGATCATGAGCGTGGCGAGGGCGTCGGCCCGTTCCTCGGGCACGCCCATGTCGGCCAGGGCGCGCGCCACCGGGCCGGTCCAGGTGGCGAACGCGGCCGCGGCGGCCTCGCGCGTGGAGGCGGTGGACCCCGCCCAGTCCACGGTGGCGGCCGCCACCGGGCAGCCGCCCGCGAACCCTGCGGCCTCGTACTCGTCGGTCCACTGCCGCACCATCCGGTCGAACAGCCCGCTGGGCGTCGGCTCGGGCAGCGCGGCGAGGAAGCGGGCGACGCGGTTGCCCGCGTAGCGTCCCGCCCAGCCCACCGCCTCGTTGACCAGCTGTTCCTTGCCGCCGGGGAAGTAGTGCTGGAGCGAACCGCGCGGCGCGCCGGCGTGGGCGGCGACCTCGCGCATCCCGGTGGAGGCGACCCCGTCGCGCCGGATGAGCTGAGCCGCGCTGAAGACCATCCGCTCGCGCGGCCCTCGTTCGGACACCGCCATCCCCTCTTCCCTTGTCGTGAACGTTGCGGCCTCGTCAGCGTTCCGGCCTGGAATCCACCCTATGACCGCCGTCATAGCGGCGACTACTATGACCGCTGTCATAGTCGGTCCGGCGGCTCGGAAGCGGTGGTGGTGCCCCATGTCCACGGGTTCAGCGGTGCCTCAGGTCTGTGGGTTCATCGGCCTCGGGGTCATGGGGCAGCCGATGGCGCTCAACCTCGCCCGCGCCGGGACGCCGCTCGTCGTGTGGAACCGCACTCCCGGCCGCTGCGCGCCCGTGCGCGCCGCCGGAGCCGAGGTCGCGGCGAGCGCCGCCGAGGTCTTCGACCGGGCCGGCACCGTGATCCTCATGCTGGCCGACGAGGCCGCCGTCGATGCGGTGCTGGGGCGCGGCACCCCGGACTTCGCCGTGCGGGTCGCCGGTCACACGGTCGTCCACATGGGCACGACCTCGGCCGAGTACTCGAACGGCCTCCAGGACGACGTCCGGGCGGCGGGCGGGAGGTACGTCGAGGCCCCGGTCTCCGGCTCCCGCGTTCCGGCCGAGCGGGGCGAACTGGTGGGGATGCTGGCGGGCGACGACGCCGCCGTGGCGGCCGTACGGCCGCTGCTCGCGCCCCTGTGCCGGGAGACGTTCGGCTGTGGTCCGGTGCCGGGCGCGCTGCTGATGAAGTTCTCGGTGAACCTGTTCCTGATCACTCTGGTCACCGGGCTGACCGAGGCGTTCCACTTCGCCGGCCGGCACGGACTCGACCAGCACCTGCTCCGGGACGTCCTGGACGCGGGCCCGATGGCCAGCGCCGTCTCCCGCGCCAAGGGATCCAAGCTGCTGGCCCGCGACTTCGGCGTCCAGGCGGCCGCCGGGGACGTGCTGAAGAACAACCGGCTGATCGCCGAGGCCGCCCGCAAGGCCGGTGTGGCCTCCCCGGTCCTCGACGTCTGCCACACCCTCTTCCAGGAGACCGTGGCACACGGTCACGGCGGCGAGGACATGGTTGCCGTGCTGCGGGCGCTGGAGGCCCGGACCGACGGCGATCCGGAGGAGCGTGCATGAGCCGGACGATCGGCAGCGCCCCTGCCGGTCGGAAAGGGGGAGGGGCGCGCACCGTCCGAGTCATGCGGTAGGGGGCTCCGTCACGCCTTCGACAGAGTGATGTCCTCCTTCATCAGCGCGTGGAAGCGGGGCAGGGGCAGGATGCCGACGGGGTGGAGTTCCACGATGGTGGCCTCGACGTCCGCCTTGCCGTGCTTGAGGGTGGTCGGGGAGGGCCTGCTCGTGTTCTCCCAGCGGTGCAGCTTGCCGTCGCACACGGCAGGGGTGCCGCCGATGGAGTACCGGTAGTTCTCGGACGGCTGCCCGATGGAGGAGCTCACGTACACCGGACCCACGTTGTCGACGCAGCGGTAGGTGCCGGACAGGGTGACGGTGCCGTCCGCGGCCATGGTGCCCACGGAGTCGATGGTCACGGTCTCCTTCGGGTCGGCGAGCGCCGTGGAGTCGGCGGGGGCCGAGGGTGCGGCGACCAGCAGGAGCAGGGCGGCGCAGGCAGCGGTGGCGAGAGCGGGGCGCAGGGGCATGGGATGACCTCCCGAGTGAGCGGAGTGGGGCCTTCCACTCGTACCCGGCGGGTGTGCCCGCGGACGTGACCGTCACCCACTCGGTGGCGAGTCCGCTTCGACCTTCGTGGATCGGTCAGCGTGTTGTCCGCGTGTTGTCACGGTTCACGACCGGCCGTTCCGATGCCCGCGGCGGAGCCGCATATCGACACTGCGAGGCGGGAGCATGGTCTACCCATATGGACGAACCACACGGCTCGTCCACCCGATATGGAGGTGCGCCATGTGTTCCCACCAGCCTTCGTGCCCTTCCTCCGACAGCCACGCCCCCCCATGTGGTCTCCGCACACCCCGAGCAGGGCTGGAGCCTGCTCTGCGACGGCGCGATCGTCTTCGACGACAGCGGTGAGCTGCTGCCCGACGGCCGCGTCGTCGCGCCGCACCGGGTGCCGGCCGAGCGGCTCGCGATGGCCGCGTGAGCGGGACCCGCGCATGAGCGGGAGCTACGGCAGCACGGCGAATCCGTCGAGCTCCACCAGCGCCTGTTCGTCCCAGAGGCGTACGACTTCGACGACCGCCATCGCGGGGTAGTCACGCCCCGCCGACCGCCGCCAGACGCGGCCGAGTTCAGCCGCCTGGGCGCGGTACGCGGCGACGTCGGTGGCGTAGACGGTGACGCGGGCGAGGTGGGCGGGGGTTCCTCCGGCTGCGGCGAGTGCGGCCAGCAGATTGGTCAGGGCCCGTTCGAACTGCTCGGGCAGGGTGTCGCCGGTGACCTTGCCGTCCGTGTCGAGGGCGGTCTGGCCGGCCAGGAAGACGATCCGTGAGCCGGTGGCGACGACCGCGTGGGAGAAGCCGGTGGGCGGGGACAGGTCGGGCGGGTTGACGCGCTCGGTGCTCACTGGCCGGCCTCCATGGTCGCGTACAACTCCTTGGCGATGATGCCGCGTTGGACCTCACTGGCGCCCTCGTAGACGCGCGGGGCGCGGACCTCGCGGTAGAGGTGTTCGAGCAGGTGACCGCGGCGCAGGGCACGGGCACCGTGCAGCTGGACCGCCGTGTCGACCACGTACTGCGCGGTCTCGGTGGCGAGCAGTTTCGCCATCGCGGCGCGCTTCGGGACGTCCGGGGCGCCTTCGTCGTACGCCGTCGCCGCCGCGTACACCATGAGACGGGCCGCCTCCGTGCGCAGGGCCATCTCGGCGACCTGGTGCGCGACCGCCTGGAGGTCCTTCAACTTGCCGCCGAACGCGTCCCGTTCGGCCGTGTGGGCGAGGGTGGCGTCCAGGGCCGCCCGGGCCATACCGACGGCGAAGGCGCCGACGCTGGGCCGGAAGAGGTTGAGGGTGCCCATCGCGACCCGGAAGCCGCGGTCGGGCTCGCCGAGCACGTCGTCGGCGGTGACGGGGACGCCGTCGAAGACGAGGGTGCCGATGGGGTGCGGGGACAGCATGTCGAGGCCCGCTCCGGTAAGGCCCGGGCGGTCGGCCGGGACCAGGAACGCGGTGATACCCCGTGCGCCGGCGCCGGGGGTGGTGCGGGCGAAGACGGTGTAGAAGTCGGCCTCGGGGGCGTTGGAGATCCAGCACTTCTCACCGGTGAGCCGCCAGCGGGTGGGGCCGTCGGGCGTGGCGTGCAGCGTCTGCCGGGTGCTGGTGGTTGGCCGGCTGCGGGCCGGTGGGGGCTTGTCGCGCCCCGCGGCGGAGCCGCTGGTCGACACTGCCCCGCGCCCCTTCAGGGGCGCGTCAGTGCCCCCTGTTTCGACAGCTCCAAGCCCGCCGCTCCGAGGCCGCTCCGGTTCCGCCCGAAGTTCCAGCGCCGCCGCGTCCGACCCGGCCCCCGGTTCACTCAGCGCGAAAGCCGCGACCGCGCTCCCGTCGGCCACCCTGGGCAGCCAGCGCTCCCGCTGGGCCGGGGTGCCGGACGCGTGGACCGGATGGGCGCCCAAGCCCTGCAACGCGAGTGCGGTCTCCGCCTCCGTGCAGGCGTACGCGAGGGATTCGCGCATCAGGCAGAGATCGACGGCGCCGGAGGTGAACAGCCGCTCCAGCAACCCCAGTCGACCGAGCTCGGCGAGCAGCGGGCGGTTCACATGCCCCGGTTCACCCTTCTCCGCGAGCGGGCGCAGGCGTTCGGCGGCCAGGGTGCGCAGCTCGGCACACCAGGCGGTTTGCGGCGGATCGAGTGAGAATGCGGGCATTGCCGACCTCCCGGCGGAGCCGTCCGCGACGGACGCTCCCGACGACCTGCTCGACGGACCTCTTCGCCCGACCTCTCCGACGATATCGCGCACCATTGACTGTCGTCACCAACACGATACGCTCCCTGTGCGAGCCCACCACCACGCCCAGCAGCACGACGCCCACAAGGCAGCCCACACGGCAAGGGGGCGAACCGCCATGGCCGGTCTGCACCGCTCCGCCCACGTCGACAGCTTCGCCCGCGAGCATCTGCCACCGCCCGACCAGTGGCCCGAGCTCCGCTTCGACCTGCCGGGGCTGCGCTACCCCGAACGGCTCAACGCCGCCGCCGAACTGCTCGCCGGCCCCGACGACGAGCGGCCCGTGTTCCACACACCGTCCGGAACCACATGGACGTACGGCACACTGCGCGCCCGCGTCGACCGGCTCGCACATGTGCTCACCGACCACCTCGGCGTCGTCCCGGGCAACCGGGTGCTGCTGCGCGGCCCGACCACGCCCTGGCTGGCCGCCTGCTGGCTGGCGGTACTGAAGGCGGGCGCGGTGGCCGTCACCGTGCTGGCCCAGCAGCGCCCGCACGAGCTGCGGACCATGTGCGAGATCGCCCGGGTGCGGCACGCGCTGTGCGACGTCCGCGCCGTGGACGACCTCACCAAGGCCGAGATACCCGGGCTGCGCATCACCACGTACGGCGGTGACGCCCCCGACGACCTGCTGCGCCGCCCGGCGCCCGACGCGCCGTATCCCGCCGCCGACACCGCGGCCGACGACGTCGCCCTCATCGCCTTCACCTCCGGCACCACCGGACGGCCCAAGGGCTGTATGCACTTCCACCGGGATGTGCTCGCGATAGCGGACACCTTCTCGGAACATGTGCTGCGCCCCCGTGTGGGCGACGTCTTCGCCGGCAGTCCCCCGCTCGGGTTCACCTTCGGACTGGGCGGGCTCGTCATCTTCCCGATGCGGGCCGGCGCCAGCGCCCTGCTGCTCGAACAGGCCGGACCCAAGCAGCTGCTGCCCGCGATCGCCGCACACCGGGTGTCCGTGCTGTTCACCGCGCCGACGGCCTACCGCACGATGCTCGACGAACTCGACTCGCACGACATCACCTCCCTGCGCCGCTGCGTCTCCGCGGGCGAGAACCTGCCCGCCGCCACCTGGCAGGCCTGGCACGAGCGGACCGGGCTGCGCATCATCAACGGCATCGGCGCCACCGAGCTGCTGCACATCTTCATCTCCGCGGCCGACGAGCACATCAGGCCGGGCACGACGGGAGTGCCGGTGCCGGGGTGGCACGCGCGCGTGGTCGACGAGGAGGGCCGGGAGAGGCCCGACGGGGAGCCGGGGCTGTTGGCCGTGCGCGGGCCGGTCGGCTGCCGCTATCTCGCCGATCCCCGCCAGCGCGAGTACGTGCGCGACGGCTGGAACGTCACCGGCGACACCTACGTCCGGGAGAGTGACGGCTACTTCCGCTATGTCGCCCGCGCGGACGACATGATCATCTCGGCCGGTTACAACATCGCGGGCCCGGAGGTCGAGGAGGCGCTGCTGCGCCACCCGGACGTACTGGAGACAGCGGTGGTGGGGCGGCCCGACGAGGCGCGCGGGCAGGTCGTGGTGGCATACGCGGTGCTCAGGGAGGGTGCGCGACGGGACGCGGAGGCGCTGCGCTCGTTCGTCAAGGCGGAGCTGGCGCCGTACAAGTGCCCGCGTGAGATCGTCTTCCTGGACGCGCTGCCGCGCACCGCGACCGGCAAGCTCCAGCGGTTCCGGCTGCGCGACGGTGGTGACCCGCAGGGTGACCAGCAGTGATCCGTACGACCTAAGATGATCAACGTGTCCGACCAGCATGCACCACGGTCTCTCATCGTCACGCTCTACGGCGCCTACGGCCGCCACATGCCCGGCCCGGTGCCGGTCGCCGAGCTGATCAGACTGCTGGCCGCGGTCGGCGTGGACGCCCCGTCGGTCCGTTCGTCGGTGTCCCGGCTGAAGCGGCGCGGGCTGCTGCTTCCGGCCCGTACGGCACAGGGCGCGGCGGGGTACGAACTGTCACCGGACGCCCGCCAGTTGCTCGACGACGGCGACCGGCGCATCTACACGACCGCGCCGCCCGAGGACGAGGGCTGGGTGCTCGCGGTGTTCTCGGTGCCGGAGTCGGAGCGGCAGAAGCGGCATGTGCTGCGCTCCCGGCTGGCCGGACTCGGCTTCGGCACGGCGGCTCCCGGTGTGTGGATCGCGCCGGCGCGGCTCTACGAGGAGGCCCGGCACACCCTGCAGCGGCTGCGGCTGGACGAGTACGTCGACTTCTTCCGCGGCGAGCACCTGGGCTTCGCGGCGACCGCGGAGGCCGTCGCCCGCTGGTGGGACCTGGCCGCGATCGCCAAGGAGCACGAGGAGTTCCTCGACCGGCACGCGCGCGTACTGCAGGACTGGGAGCGCCGGAAGGACACTCCGCCCGAGGAGGCGTACCGCGACTACCTCCTCGCCCTCGACTCCTGGCGCCACCTCCCGTACACCGACCCCGGCCTGCCCGCCCGGCTGCTGCCCGAGGACTGGCCGGGCGCGCGCTCGGCGGCCGTCTTCCGGGAACTGCACGCACGCCTGCGGGACGCGGGGGCCGTGTTCGTGGGCCTGTGACCGGGCGCACCGAGGACCACTCACCCCATCCTCAGCCGAGCGTCAGGCGGGGCTTGGGGGCGTCCGTGCGGCCGGTCTGCGGGCGGCGACTGCCCGCCCGGTACGGCGCCGGCCAGACGACGCCCGGCCCCTGGTAGCCCTGCTCGGCCGCCGCGTGCAGCGTCCAGTGGGGGTCGTAGAGATGGGGGCGGGCGAGGGCGCACAGGTCCGTACGGCCCGCAAGGATCAGGGAGTTGACGTCGTCCCAGGAGGAGATCGCACCGACGGCGATCACCGGCAGGCCGGCGGTGTGCCGGATCCGGTCGGCGTACGGCGTCTGGTACGACCGCCCGAACTCCGGCTGCTCGTCGGCCACGACCTGCCCGGTCGACACGTCGATCGCGTCGGCGCCGTGGGCTGCGAAGGCGCGGGCGATCTCGACGGCATCTTCGGCTCTGGTGCCGCCCTCGGCCCAGTCGGTGGCGGAGATCCGGACGGTCATGGGCCGCTCCTCGGGCCATACGCCGCGTACGGCGTCGAAGACCTCCAGCGGGAAGCGGAGCCGTCGGTCGAGGGAGCCGCCGTAGGCGTCCGTGCGGAGGTTGGTGAGCGGTGAGAGGAAGCTGGAGAGCAGGTAGCCGTGCGCGCAGTGCAGTTCGAGGAGGTCGAAGCCGGCGCGGGTGGCCCGCCAGGCCGCGGCCGTGAACTGTTCGCGGATGTCGGTGAGCTGGGCGCGGGTGAGCTCGCGCGGGGTCTGGCTGTACGGCTTGTACGGGATCGGGGACGGGGCCACGAGCGGCCAGTTGCCGTCGTCCAGGGGCTCGTCGATGCCCTCCCACATCAGCTTCGTCGAGCCCTTGCGTCCGCTGTGGCCGAGCTGCACGCCGATCGCGGTGCCGGGTGCCTGGGTGTGCACGAACCGGACGATCCGCTTCCAGGCCTCGGCCTGCCTGCCCGTGTAGAGGCCCGCGCAGCCGGGGGTGATCCGCCCCTCCGGGCTGACGCACACCATCTCGGTCATGACCAGGCCGGCGCCGCCGAGGGCGCGGGCGCCGAGGTGGACGAGGTGGAAGTCGCCGGGCACTCCGTCGGTGGCCGAGTACATGTCCATCGGGGACACGACGACGCGGTTGCGCAGGGTGAGGCCGCGCAGGCGGAACGGGGTGAACATCGGGGGCGTGCCGGGCGGGCAGCCGAAGGCTCGCTCCACGGCCTCGGTGAAGTGGGCGTCGCGCAGGCGCAGGTTGTCGTGGGTGACGCGGCGGCTGCGGGTGAGCAGGTTGAAGGCGAACTGGCGGGGCGGCTGGTCGAGGTAGAGACCGAGGTTCTCGAACCACTCCAGGCTGGCGCGGGCGGCACGCTGCGTGGAGGCGACGACCGGCTTGCGCTCTTCCTCGTACGCCCGCAACGCGCCCCCGAGGTCCGGCCGTTCCTCCAGGCAGGCGGCGAGGGCGAGGGCGTCCTCGACGGCGAGCTTGGTGCCGGAGCCGATGGAGAAGTGGGCGGTGTGGGCGGCGTCGCCGAGCAGGACGATGTTGTCGTGCGACCAGCGTTCGTTGACGACCGTGCGGAAGGTGGTCCAGGCCGACTTGTTGGACTTCAGGGGCCGTCCGCGGAGCGCTTCCGCGAAGATCTTGGCGCAGCGCTCGACCGACTCCTGCGGGGCGACTTCGTCGAACCCGGCCGCGTGCCACACCTCCTCGCGCATCTCGATGATGACGGTGGAGGCGTCGGCCGCGTAGGGGTAGCCGTGCAGTTGCATCACGCCGTGCTCGGTCTCGGCGATCTCGAAGCGGAAGGCGTCGAAGGCGAAGTCGGCGGCCAGCCAGATGTAGCGGCAGTGGTGTTCGGCCACATGGGGGCGGAACACATGGGCGTAGGCCTCGCGGGTGGTGCTGTGCACACCGTCGGCCGCGATGACGAGGTCGTATGTCTCGGCGAGCCAGGCGGGGTACGGGGCTTCGGAGCGGAAGCGGAGTTCTACGCCGAGGGTGTGGCAGCGGTCGTGGAGGATTTCCAGGAGGCGTTTCCTGCCGAGTGCGGCAAAGCCGTGTCCTCCGGAGGTCTGGCGGGTGCTTCGGTGGACGATGTCGATGTCGTCCCAGCGGGTGAAGTGGTCTTGGAGCGCCGCGTAGACGACTGGGTCGGCGTGTTCGATGCCGCCGAGGGTTTCGTCGGAGAGGACCACTCCGAAGCCGAAGGTGTCGTCGGGGGCGTTGCGTTCCCAGACGGTTACTTCGCGGGACGGGTCGAGGCGTTTCAGCAACGCTGCTGCGTAGAGGCCGCCGGGGCCGCCGCCGATGATTGCGACGCGTAGGGGGTGGCTGGTCATCGTCGGCGGCTGCGGGTTTGTGGGGGCTGGTCGCGCCCGCGCGGCGGTAGCCGCAGATTCAACCCCGCCCCGCGCCCCTGAGGTCGGCCCCATCACCGTCCCCTCCATTTGGGAGGGCGCTTCTCCGTGAAGGCCGCGTGGAACTCCGCGTAGTCCTCGCCGTTCATCAGGAGGGCCTGCGTCGCGGCGTCCATTTCCACCGCCGCCGCCAGTGGCATGTCCAGCTCGGCCGTCAGCAGGGCCTTCGTCTGGGCGTACGCCAGGGCCGGGCCGTCGGCCAGGCGGCGGGCGAGTGCTCCCGCGGCCTCATCCGCCCTCCCCTCGTCCGTCAGCTCGCTGATCAGGCCGATGCGCTCCGCCTCCGGAGCGCGCACCGGCTCGCCCAGCATCAGCAGGCGGGTGGCGTGGCCGAGGCCCACGACCCTCGGCAGGAGATAGGCCGCGCCCATGTCACCGCCCGACAGGCCGACGCGCGTGAAGAGGAAGGCGAAACGGGCGGTGGGGTCGGCGATCCGGAAGTCGGCCGCGAGGGCCAGGACCGCCCCTGCCCCCGCCGCCACCCCGTGCACGGCCGCGATGACCGGGAACGGGCACTCGCGTACGGCTCGCACGACCTGCCCGGTCATCCGGTTGAAGTCGAGGAGCTGGGCGGTGTCCATGGCCAGGGTCGCGCCGATGATCTCGTCGACGTCACCGCCGGAGCAGAAGCCGCGCCCCTCGCCGGCCAGCACCAGGGCCCGTACCGCCTTCTCCCGGGACAGTTCGGCCAGCAGATCGCGCAGGTCGGCGTAGGCGCCGAAGGTGAGCGCGTTGAGTTTCTCGGGGCGGGCGAGGGTGACGGTGGCGACCCCGTCGGTGTGCTCGACCCGCAGATGCTTCCACTCGGAGGTGCGGGCGGCGGAGCCGGTGAAGGGACTCATGACGTGCGGCCTCCTCGGGCGGACGGCGGGCACCGGTGCACTGAGCTCTCCCCTTCGAGCTCTACCTTCGAAGCTATCACCCAACTTTGACTGTCGTCACGAGCACGCAATAAGCCATCCGGGTGTGACCATGTGATCCGGCCCCGTCACATCCGTCACGGCTCGTCGACACCCGCGTAACGGCGGGATCAGCCGCGCGAGGCCGGCCGTTCATCCGGGTAAGCCGCTCAGCAGTCGGGGCCGAAGGTCCCGAACGGTGCCCGCCGGACGTCGCTGCGGGGTGGCGCCGTACCATTCATAAGGTTGAAAGCAGGACAGCCTGCTCATGAACGGACCCGCCTTGCACGATCGCTCCGCCGCCTCCGCCTCCTGGCGCATCGCACTGCCGCACACCGCCGCGGCCGTGCCCGTCGCACGGGCGCTGATCCGTACGGCGCTGGCCGAGCTGGAGCACGCCGCCGACAGCGACACCGCGGAGCTGCTCACGGCGGAACTGGTCGCGAACGCCGTGGAGCACACCGCGGGCGACGGCCCCATAGAGCTGGTGGTGGAGCTGCTGCCGTCCGGCTGCCAGGTGGAGGTCCACGACCCGGACCCGGCACCGCCGGGCAACCTCACCCGACCGGCCGAGGGTGAGCCGGATCCTTGGCAGGAGCACGGACGGGGCCTGCTCCTGATCCGCGCCTTGAGCTCGTCCTGCGGCCACCGTCCGACGGACTCGGGCAAGGCGGTCTGGTTCCGCCTGCCGACCGTACCGGCTCAACGCCGCCCGCTGTGATGCCCTAAGGGGCGCGGGGCTGTTTTGAATTTGCGGCTACCGCCGCGTGGGCGCGACCAGCCACACACGACCAGCAGCCGGCAGCCGACTTACACCCCTACGGCGCTCCTCCGGACTCAAGCCAACGTGGCCACCAGCACGGCCTTGATCGTGTGCATCCGATTCTCCGCCTCGTCGAAGACCACCGAGTGCTCCGACTCGAACACCTCGTCGGTCACCTCCAGCGACTCCAGACCATGGCTCTCAAAAATCTCGCGCCCCACCTTCGTGCCGAGGTCATGGAAAGCCGGCAGACAGTGCAGAAACTTGACGTCCGGATTCCCCGTGGCACGCAGCACGTCCATCGTCACGGCGTAAGAGCCGAGCGCGGCGATCCGCTCGTCCCAGACCTCCTTCGGCTCCCCCATGGAGACCCACACGTCGGTGGCGACGAAGTCCGCGCCCGCCACGCCCTCCTCGACCGCCTCCGTGAGGGTGATCCGCGCCCCGCTGGTCTCGGCGAGCTCCCGGGCCCGGTCGACGATCTCCTGGGCGGGCCAGTAGGTCTTCGGGGCGACGATCCGTACGTCCATGCCGAGCAGCGCGCCGGTCACCAGGTAGGAGTTGCCCATGTTGAAGCGGGCGTCGCCCAGGTAGGCGAAGGCGATCTCCTTGAGCGGCTTGCGGCTGTGCTCGGTCATCGTCAGCACGTCGGCCAGCATCTGGGTGGGGTGCCAGTCGTCGGTCAGGCCGTTGTAGACGGGCACGCCCGCGTACTGCGCCAGCTCCTCCACCTTCTGCTGGCTGTCCCCGCGGTACTCGATCCCGTCGTACATCCGCCCGAGCACGCGCGCGGTGTCCTTCACGGACTCCTTGTGCCCGATCTGCGAGCCCGAGGGGTCCAGGTAGGTCGTCGAGGCGCCCTGGTCGGCGGCCGCGACCTCGAACGCGCAGCGCGTACGCGTCGAGGTCTTCGCGAAGATCAGCGCGATGTTCTTGCCCCGCAGGTACTGCGTCTCGGTCCCGGCCTTCTTGGCGGCCTTCAGTTCGGCGGCCAGCTCGACCAGCCCGCGGAACTCCTGCTCGGTGAAGTCGAGCTCCTTGAGGAAGTGGCGGCCGGCGAGGGCGGTCGGGACAGTCGCCATGGGGGCGCTCCAGAGGTACGGGAACAGGGACTATGGAAGTCTATACGACGTTCAGCATTTCTATACGGCCACCCGTTCGACCGGGGACGGCTCAGCTCCGCCGCCCGTTCGACCCCGGACGGCCTCACCTCCCTACACGGCCTCCCGTTCGACCGGACAGCTCATGCACCGCGGCCCGCCCCTCCCCCGCCCCAGCTCGCTGCCCGGAATCTCGATCACCTCGATGCCCTGCTTGCGCAGGTGCGTGTTGGTGGTGGAGTTCCGCTCGTAGGCGATGACGACACCGGGTTCGACGGCCAGCACGTTGCAGCCGTCGTCCCACTGCTCGCGCTCGGCCGCGTGGACGTCCTGGGTCGCGGTCAGCACGCGGATCTCGCTCAGCCCGAGGGCGGCGGCGATCGCGCGGTGCATGTGCTCCGGCGGATGGTCGGTGACCTTCAGCTCCTTGTCGCCGGCGCCCGGTTCGATGGTGTACGAACGGAGCATGCCGAGCCCGGCGTACTGGGTGAAGACGTCGCCGTCGACCATCGTCATCACGGTGTCCAGATGCATCAGGGCACGTCGCTTGGGCATGTCGAGGGCCACGATCGTCTGCGCCGACCCGGCGGCGAACAGCTTGTGGGCGAGCATCTCGACGGCCTGGGGGGTGGTCCGCTCGCTCATGCCGATCAGCACCGCCCCGTTGCCGATGACCAGGACGTCGCCGCCCTCGATGGTGGAGGGGTAGTCCGCCTGGCCCTCGGACCAGAAGTGGAACGTTTCGTCGCGGAACAGCGGATGGTGCCGGTAGATCGCCTCGAAGTGCACGGTCTCGCGCTGCCGGGCCGGCCAGCGCATCGCGTTGACGGAGACGCCGTCATAGATCCAGGCGGAGGTGTCCCGGGTGAAGAGGTGGTTGGGCAGGGGCGCGAGGAGGAAGTCGTCGAGCTCCATGACATGGAAGCGCACGGAGGTCGGCTCGGGGTGCGCCTCCAGGAACTCCCGCTTGGTCATGCCGCCGACGAGGGCCTCGGCCAGCTCACGCGCGGGCAGGCCCTCGAAGGCGGCACGGAGGTGGTCGGTGGCGAGCACCCCGTACTCCTTCTCGTCGAAGACCCGGTCCAGGACGAGCTTCCTGGCCGCCGGGATCTCCAGGGCCTCGGTGAGCAGGTCGCCGAAGAGGTGGACGGCGACACCACGGTCGCGCAGCACATCGGCGAACCCGTCGTGCTCGGCGCGCGCCCGGCGCACCCACAGCACGTCGTCGAAGAGCAGCGCGTCCTTGTTGCTGGGGGTGAGCCTCTTGAGCTCGAGATCCGGCCGGTGCAGGATGACGCGGCGCAGCCGCCCGGCCTCGGAGTCGACATGGAATGCCATGTCTCCATCCTGACCATCGGGAGCCGCGTTCACCCCCTACTTGCCCCCCTCTTGTTTTCGTCCCCTTGACGACAAGCAGGCCTCACCATTATCGTCTACATGACGAAAAAGAGGGGGTTCCATGGCCGACATCACCCGGCGCCTCGGCTGGCGCCATCTGCGCGGCGCGCCCACGGCCCACATCCGCCACCACCGCGGCGGAAAGCTGCTGCACGACGGCCCCGGGCTCAGCTTCTGGTTCCGGGCGCTGACCGCCGCGCTCTCCGAAGTCCCGGTCGACGACCGGGAGTTGGCGATGACCTTCCATGCCCGTACGTCCGACTTCCAGGACGTGGCCGTCCAGGCGACGGTCACCTACCGGATCAGCGACCCGGCGGTCGCCGCGACCCGCCTGGACTTCTCCATCGACCCGGACACGGGCGCGTGGCGGGGCACCCCGCTGGAGCAGCTGGGGACGCTCCTGACGGAAACGGCCCAGCAGCACGCCCTGGACGTCCTGGCCCGTACGCCGCTGTCCGCGGCCCTGGTCGACGGAGTCGCGGCGGTGCGCGAGCGGGTCGCGGCGGGCCTGGCCGCCGAGCCCCGCCTCCCGGCGACCGGCATCGAGGTCGTGGCCGTACGCGTCGTGGCGCTGCGCCCGGAACCGGAGGTGGAGCGGGCGCTGCGCACCCCGGCGCGCGAGCAGATCCAGCAGGAGGCGGACCGGGCGACGTACGAGCGGCGTGCGGTGGCCGTCGAGCGGGAGCGGACCATCGCCGAGAACGAACTCGCCAGTCAGATCGAACTCGCCCGCCGCGAGGAGCAGTTGGTGGACCAGCGGGGGACGAACGCGCGGCGGGAGGCGGAGGAGCACGCGGCGGCCGACGCGGTCAGGGCCGAGGCGGAGGCGGCACGGACCGTACGGCTCGCCGAGGCCGAGGCCACCCGTTCCGTACGGCTGGCCCGGGCGGAGGCCGAGGGGGCCCGTGAGGTCGGTGAAGCGCGGGCGCAGGCGCAGGCGGCCTGGCTGCGGGTGCACGCGGAGGTGGACGTGGCCACCCTGCACGCCCTCACCGGGACACGGCTGGCGGAGAACCTGCCGAGGATCGACAGCGTGACGGTGTCGCCGGACGTGCTGACGGGGTTGCTCGCCAGGCTCGGCACCCAGGAGCAGGCGTGAGCCTCGCTCCCCGGGTCGTCCTCGTCCATCGCACCACGGAGTACGAGGAGCTGGTGGCCCGGCACGGCACGCACGGCCAGGCCGCCTTCTTCCTCTCCTCCCGCGGCAGGGACATCGAGGAGGTCGCCGAACGCCACCGTCGTGCCCGCCGGGCGCTCGCGGAAGTCGCCTCGGCCGTGCCGATGACATGGCGTCAGGCGCAGGTCGAGCGAGCCGACCTGGACCGCTTCCTGTTCGCGCCGGAGGACCTCGTGGTCGTCGTCGGCCAGGACGGACTGGTCGCGAACGTGGCCAAGTACCTCACCGGCCAGCCGGTGCTGGGCATCGACACCGACCCCGGCCGCAACCCGGGCGTCCTGGTGCGCCACCGCCCCGAAGACGCCGGAAAGTTGTTCGTGTCCACGCAATCCGGAAAGGGCGACGTCGACGAACTCACCATGGTCGAGGCCGTCGCCGACGACACCCAGCGGCTCGTCGCACTGAACGAGATCTATCTGGGCGCCGTCGGACACCAGACGGCCCGTTATCGCCTGGGCCTCGAGGACGACGGGGGTGTCGTCGAGGCCCAGGCCTCGTCCGGGGTGCTGGTCGGCACCGGGACGGGGGCGACCGGATGGATCCGGTCGGTGTGGCAGGAACGGGGCACGCACCTGCGGTTGCCCGCCCCGACGGAGGACCGCCTGCTGTGGTACGTCCGCGAGGCCTGGCCGTCCCCGGCCACCGGTACGTCACTGGTGGCCGGGGAACTCGCCGCCGCGAGCCGTCTCCACCTCACCGTCGAGTCCGAGCGGCTCGTCGCCTTCGGGGACGGGATGGAGACGGACGCGGTGGAACTGACCTGGGGCCAGACGGTCCGGGTGGGCGTGTGCCGGGAGCGGCTCCGCCTGGTCGGCTGAGCCCGAGGTCCCGGATCACAGCCGCGGGTCCACCGGCTCCGACTCCAGCGCCAGCACCCCGAACACCGCCTCGTGCACCCGCCACAGCGGCTCGCCCTCCGCCAGCCGGTCCAGGGCCTCCAGCCCCAGCGCGTACTCGCGGACGGCGAGGGAGCGCTTGTGGTTGAGGAACCGCTGCCGCAGCCGAGCGAGGTTGTCAGGCCGCGTGTACTCCGGACCGTAGACGATCCGCAGGTACTCGCGACCCCGGCACTTGATACCGGGCTGCACGAGGCGCCCCGCTTCACTGCGTACGACCGCACCGAGCGGCTTGACGACCATGCCCTCGCCGCCGCGGCCGGTCATCTCCAGCCACCAGTCGATGCCGGCCCGGACCGACTCCGGGTCGCCGGTGTCGACGTACAGGCGCCGCGTGGTCTGCAGCAGGCCGGTGCTGTCGTGCTCGACCAGCCGGTCGAGGAGCGCGAGCTGCTCGTCGTGCGGCAGCGCGGCGAGGCTGCGTCCCTGGACCGCCAGGACCTGGAACGGGGCCAGGCGTACGCCGTCCAGCCCGTCCGTGGTCCAGCAGTAGCGGCGGTACGCCTCCGTGAACGCGGCCGCGTCGGACGCCCGGTCCCGCTGGCGTGCCAGCAGGTCCGTCACGTCGACGCCGCGCGCCGCCGCGCCCTCCAGCGCGGCCAGCGCACCCGGGAACGCCGCCCCGGAGGCGGCGCCGACCGCCGCGTACTGGCTGCGCAGCAGCCCGGACGCCTTCAGCGACCACGGCATCAGCTCGGCGTCGAGCAGCAGCCAGTCCGTCTCGAGCTCGTCCCAGAGGCCGGCCTCGCCGATCGAGGTCCGCAGGCGGTCGAGGATCGCCTCGGTCACCGACTCGTCGTCGAAGAACGGGCGGCCGGTGCGGGTGTAGAGCGACCCGGTGGGCCCGTCCACGCCGAACCGCTTCCTCGCGGCCTCGGCGTCCCGGCACACCAGCGCCACGGCCCGCGACCCCATGTGCTTCTCCTCGCACACGACCCGCGCGACCCCGTCCTCCTTGTACTGCGCGAAGGCCTCCGCCGGGTGCTCCAGATAGCCGTCGATGTGACTGGTGGCCGTCGGCGCCATGGTCGGCGGGAGGTACGGCAGCAGCCGCGGGTCGACCGCGAAGCGGCTCATGACCTCAAGTGCCGCCGCCGCGTTCTCCTCACGGACGGACACCCGGCCGGCGTGCCGGGTCTCCACGACCCTGCGCCCGTGCACGTCCGCCAGGTCGAGCGGCCGCCCGTCGTGCCCGCCGGGCGCCTCCGTCCGCAGCGGCTTCGTCGGCTCGTACCAGACCTGCTCGGCCGGTACGTCGACCAGCTCCCGCTCCGGCCAGCGCAGCGCGGTCAGCTTGCCGCCGAAGACGGCGCCGGTGTCCAGGCAGATCGTGTTGTTCAGCCACGTGGCCTCGGGAACCGGAGTGTGGCCGTACACCACGGCCGCCCGGCCCCGGTAGTCCTCGGCCCACGGGTAGCGCACCGGCAGCCCGAACTCGTCGGTCTCCCCGGTGGTGTCGCCGTACAGCGCGTGCGAGCGCACCCGCCCCGACGTACGGCCGTGGTACTTCTCCGGCAGACCGGCGTGGCAGACGACCAGCCGGCCGCCGTCCAGGACGTAGTGGCTGACGAGCCCGTCGATGAACTCCCGTACCTCCTGCTTGAACTCCTCGCTCTCGCCCTCCATCTGCTCGACGGTCTCGGCGAGTCCGTGCGTGTGCTGGACCTTGCGGCCCTTGAGATAGCGGCCGTACTTGTTCTCGTGGTTGCCCGGCACGCACAGCGCGTTGCCCGACTTGACCATCGCCATCACGCGGCGCAGCACGCCCGGGCTGTCCGGGCCGCGGTCGACGAGGTCGCCGACGAAGACGGCGGTACGGCCGTCCGGGTGCACACCGTCGACATAGCCCAGCTTGCCGAGCAGCGCCTCCAGTTCGGACGCGCAGCCGTGGATGTCGCCGACGATGTCGAAGGGCCCGGTGAGGTGGGTCAGGTCGTTGAACCGCTTCTCGGTGACGACGGTGGCGTTCTCGATGTCCTCCACGCCCCGCAGGACGTGCACCTTGCGGAAGCCCTCGCGCTCCAGGTGCCGCAGGGAACGGCGCAGTTCACGGGTGTGCCGCTGGATGACGCGGCGCGGCATGTCGGCCCGGTCGGTGCGGGCCGCGTTGCGCTCGGCGCACACGTCCTCCGGCACGTCGAGCACGATGGCTATCGGCAGCACGTCGTACTTCTTCGCGAGGTCGATCAGCTGGCGGCGGGAGTCCTGCTGCACGCTGGTGGCGTCGACGACCGTACGGCGGCCGGCGGCCAGGCGCTTGCCCGCGATGTAGTGCAGGACGTCGAAGGCGTCCTTCGTCGCGCTCTGGTCGTTCTCGTCGTCGGAGACCAGGCCGCGGCAGAAGTCGGAGGAGATGACCTCGGTGGGTTTGAAGTGCCGGCGGGCGAAGGTGGACTTGCCGGAGCCGGAGGCGCCGACGAGCACGACGAGGGAGAGGTCGGTGACGGGCAGGACACGCCCGTTCGGTGCCTGGGTGATCTCGCTCATGCGGCCTTCGCCTCCTTCTTCTCGTCGTTGACGGTGATCGCGGCTGTGTTCATCTCGAGCACGGCCATCTGCGTGGGTGGCCCCACCTCGGGGTCGTCCGGTCCCACCGGTACGAACTCCACGCCGTACCCGTGCCGTTCGGCGACCGCCGCCGCCCACGCGCGGAACTCCTCGCGCGTCCACTCGAACCGGTGGTCGCCGTGCCGGACGTGGCCGGCCGGGAGGGACTCCCAGCGGACGTTGTACTCCACGTTCGGGGTCGTCACGAGGACGGTCCTCGGGCGGGCGGAGCCGAACACCGCGTACTCCAGGGCGGGCAGCCGGGGCAGGTCGAGGTGTTCGACGACCTCGCTGAGCACGGCGGCGTCGTAGCCCTTGAGCCGGCTGTCGGTGTAGGCGAGTGAGCCCTGGAAGAGCTTCACGCGCGAGGCCTGCCGCTCCCCCATCCGGTCCAGCTTCAGCCGCCGTCCTGCGATGGTGAGCGCCCGCATCGACACGTCCACGCCGACGATCTCGGTGAACACCGGGTCCTTGAGGAGGGCCTGCACCAACTGGCCCTGCCCGCACCCGAGGTCGAGCACGCGGGCGGCACCGGACGTCTTGAGCGCGGCGACGATCGCGTCCCGGCGCTGCACGGCGAGCGGGGTCGGCTTCTCGTCGGCCTCGCTCTCGTCCTCGACGGCGTTGTCGATGTCCTCGACCTCGCTGTCGTCGGCCTCCGCGAGCCGCACCAGCTCCAGCCGCTCCATCGCCTCACGGGTCAGCGACCAGCGCCGCGACAGGTACCGGCTGGTGATCAGCTTCTGCTCCGGGTGGTCCGGCAGCCAGCCCTCGCCGGCCCGCAGCAGCTTGTCGACCTCGTCGGGGGCGACCCAGTAGTGCTTGGCGTCGTCGAGCACGGGGAGCAGGACGTAGAGGTGACGCAGGGCCTCGGCGAGGGTCAGCGCCTCCGACTCCAGGACGAGACGGACGTACCGCGAGTCGCCCCACTCGGGGAACTGCACGTCCAGCGGCACGGGCTCGGCGGTCACCGCCCAGCCGAGCGGCTCGAACAGCCGCCGGACCAGCTCCGGGCCGCCCCGGGCGGGCAGCGCCGGCACCTCGATGCGCAGCGGCAGCGGCTGGGCGGCGCGCTCGGGGCGGGCGTTGCACACACCCCGCATCGCGCTGGAGAAGACGCCGCTGAGGGCGACCGCGAGCAGCGAGGAGGCCGCGTACGGCCGGTCGTTGACGTACTGCGCGAGTGCCGCGTCGGGTGCGCCGCCCCGGCCCTTGCCCTTGCCGCGCCGGACCAGCGCCACCGCGTCGACCTCCAGCAACAGCGCCGCCGTGCAGCGCTCGGCATCCGCCTCGGGGTAGAGGACGTGCGCGGTGCCGTAGGAGGTGGAGAACGCCTGCGCCTTCTCGGGGTGCTTGTGCAGCAGGAAGCCGAGATCGGTGGCGGGGCGGTCCGGGGTGCCGGTGGTAGTGATCGTCAGGAACACGGTGGGCTGGCCTTTGGATAGGGTCTGAGCTGCGCATGTGCGCCGCCTGTACAACGTACAGAGCGTGCGGGGGAACCACCCGGAGTTTTTCGCCCCGCGGCCCTCGTTGTCAGTGCTCTCTGTCAAGATCCGGCCATGGATCTCGCGGATGCCCTCACCGGGCTCGACGACCGGCCCTGGGCCGCCCTGCAGCACGCGTACGGCAGCGCTGAGGACGTGCCTGCCTTGCTGCGTGCGCTGACCGACGACGACGCGGAGGCGGCCGGGGAGGCTCTGCATGAGCTCTACGGCACCATCTGGCACCAGGGCACGGTGTATGCGGCCACAGTGGAGGCGGTGCCGTTCCTGGCACGGCTGGCGGCGGCCGGGTGCCGGAGCGCCGAGCTGCTGGTCCTGCTCGGCTGCATGGCCGAGAGCGACGACGAGCACGAGGTGGCCCGCGGTGCGTGCCGCGGCGCCGTCGCCGACGGGCTGCCCCTGGTGCTCCCGCTGTTGGACAGCGAGGACCCGAAGGTGCGGCAGGCGGCGGCGTGGGTGTCCGGGCACACCGCCGCCCGGGACCGGGCGTGGCCGGCGCTGGAGCGGCGGTGGGCCGTGGAGCGGGACCCGGTCGTCCGGGCGGAGCTGCTCACCGCCATGGCCCGGCTCGACCCGGCGGCGAGTGCGGATACGGCCGTGGCGGCGCTGGATGCTTCGGCTCCGGCGGAGGTGCGTATGGCCGGCGTGCTGGCCTGTCTGGATGCGGGTCTGCCCTGGGACGCGGCCCTCCTCGACGCGGCCCTTTCGGTGCTCCCGGCGCACGACTTGGTCTCGGAGCGGTTGGACGAGGGGCGGCGGGAGCCGTTGCGGGCCGTGGTCGACGTCCTCCTGCGCCGGGACACGGACGAGGACCGCGAGGGCGCGTTCGTGCTGCTGGAGGCCGCTTTGGCGATTCCGGCGCCCGAGGTGCGCGCGGAGGCGGTGTGGGCCGCCGACGGGGCCTGCATGATCTCGCGGGCCGCCCCGGCACGGCTGCTCCCCCGCCTGGTGCCCCTTCTTGACGACCCGTCGTCCGCGCCGGCCGTCCTGAGGCTGCTGTACAAGGTCGCGGACCTGGCGACGGGTCCGGTGGCGGATACGCTCGCAGAGGCGCTGACCCGCATCGCCGCCGGTGCCGACGCCGGCGACATGGCGGACAGCGCACTGGCGGCCCTCGTGACCGTCGACCCCGCACGTGCCGCGCGCCTGCTCGCCGGCGACCTGCCCCGGCGCCCCCGGGCGCTCGCCGTCGCGTCCGGGGCGCGGGACACCGGTACGGCGCGGGAGGCGACGCCGCCCTTCGAGCCCCTGCTCCTCGACGCGGTCCGACGGCGCCTCGCCGACCCGGAGGTGCGCGGCAACGAGCCGATCCACCTCACCCTTTTGCTCACCTCCTGGGGCACACAGGCGTCCGCCGCCGTACCCGAAGTGCTGGACGCGCTGCCCCGCATTCCACTCGTCGGGCCGAAGGCTCTGGTGGCTCTGTGCCCCACCGAGGGCCCGGTGCGGGGGCGCATCGAGGACCGGCTGCGCGAGGCTGCGGACCAGGGGCCCAAGGAGGGTCACCTCGCGGCGGCGCACGCCCTGTACGAACTGACCGGAGACGCGGCCCCGCTCCTCACGGCCGTACGCTCCCGGCTCGGCGGCCGCTCCTACGACGTCCGCGACGCCGCCGGGCACGCGGCGGAACTGGGCGCGGCCGGTGCGGAGTTGGTGACCGACCTGCGCGCCGCGCTCAGTGACCCCGGGCAGCAGCGGGTCGTCCCGCAGCTGGACGCCGACGTGCAACTGGCCGAGGCGCTGTGGCGGATCACCGGCGACGCCACTGAGGCCGTAGGGATCCTCGACACGGTGCTCGCGGAGTCCGACGGGCCGTGGTTCACCTGGACGGGAGTCCGGGCCGCACGGCTGGCGGCACGGCTCGGGCCCGCCGCGCGCCCCCTGCGCCCGGCGCTGGAGCGCATGCTCGCCACGCCGCTGCACGCACCGGCCTGCACGCTGGCCCTGCTGGCGACCGGCGTCGAGGAGGAGCTGCGCCCGACACCGGCCGATCCGGTGCTGGTCGCGGCGGAGCACAACGCCGACCCGGACACGGCATTCGAGGCGCTGCTGTCGCTGGGCAGGCGCCACCTCACGGACGGCCGGCTGAACCGGCTGGTCGCCCTGGCCGACGGTGATCGCCGGGTGGTCGACTCGGGACTGGAGGACCAGATCATCCGCGCCGACGAACGCTTGCGCGCCCGGGCCCGGGCGACGCTGTCGGCACTGGACGGGCAGGCGGCGGCGCAGTGATGGAATGCGCGGGGAGGTCCGAGATCCCTCTCACCCCGGTGACGGATGCCGCGTGCGATGCGGAGGGTCGACTCCTGTGCCGGACCGAGCGGTTGGGCGCCGTCGGGTTCGTCGTCCACGGCCACGGCCCGGACCTGGACCGTGGCCGGGTCGACGAGAGCACGGACGGGGGCTGAGCTCACCCGTGACGGACCGGCCGACCGGCATGACCGCCGACACGCCCGCCGACATGCCCGCCGGCACCTCCGCCCGCCTGCGGTGGCGCAGGGCACACCGCGCGGCACTCGACCACCTGCTCCGACTCGTCGCCGAGTCGTCGCTGGCCGGCCAGTTGGTGCTGCGGGGCAGCATGGTGATGCCGGCCTGGGTCGGGGCCGGGGCCCGGGAGCCGGGTGACCTCGACTGGATCGTCCCGCGGCCGCTGATCGTGCCGATCGACCCCTTGGACCCGTATCCCTACGTGGACGACGTGGCGGTGGTGCAGCAGTGGCCGGAGACGGCGGACGGCGCCGGCGCCGGCGCCTACGAGATGTGGAAGCAGGAGGAGTACGACACCCGGGGAGTGCGCGCCGTGCGGCCCCCGGAGGGCCTGCGCTGGATCACCGGTCCCGAGCCGGAACCCGAAACCGCCCCGCCCCACAGGGAGTTGCTGGACCTGGTACGGCAACGGCCGGTCGCCGCGCCGGGCGTCGTCCTCGACCCGGACGCGGCCCGCGACGACGGCACCTGGACCTACTCCGCGTACGACACCCCGGGTGTCCGCGTGACGGTTCCCTGGCGTGCCGAGGGCCTGCCGCCCGGCGAAGCCCGCATGGACTTCGCCCGCGACGAACGGCTTCCGCAGGCGCCCGTGTGCACGGCGGTGCCCCGCGGCGACGGCGGCCCGCCCGCGGTGGTGCGGACCGCGAGCCGGGAACTGTCCCTGGCCTGGAAGCTGCTGTGGCTGCACACGGACGCCTCGACCGAGGCAGGCGCACAGGGCAAGGACCTGTACGACGCCGTCCTGCTCGCCGAGACGCGGGGCATACGGCTGTCCCCGCGGCTGCTGCGCACGGTGTTCCCGCCGGGGGTGGCCGCGCCCACCGGGGCCGTGGTGCGGTCCTGGTCCGTGGACTGGGAGTCCTTTCGCGCCGGGCACCCAGCGGTGCGAGGTACCGCCGAGGAGTGGCTGGACCGGCTGTGCCGTGCGCTGACCTCGGTGACCGCGCCGTAGCGACCGGGCCACGGGCAACCGCCCCCAGGCCACGGGTCACGGGTCACCGGCCACGAGCCGGCCGGGTGGCGACGCACCGCGGCCCTCGGTCACGGGGTCCCGAGGGCCGCGAACAGAAGAGTCCGCCAGGAGAGTCCCGGCACCCGACGCGCTACGACAGCTGCGACTGCACCTGCGAGGAGATGAGCTCCAAGTGGTCCAGATCATCGAGGTCGAGGAGCTGGAGGTAGATCCGACGCGAGCCGATCTCCTGATACCGGCCGATCTTCTCGACGACCTCGTCCGGGGAACCGGCGAGCCCGTTCAGCTTCAGCTCGTCGACCTGGCGCCCGATCGCGGCAGCGCGCCGGGCGACCTCCTGATCGTCCTTGCCGACGCACACGACCAGGGCGTTGGAGTAGACGAGGTCGTCCCCCTTGCGACCGGCCTCCTCGGCGGCGGCCCGCACCCGCCCGAACTGCCGCTCACTGTCCTCGATCGAGGCGAACGGCATGTTGAACTCGTCGGCGTACTTTCCGGCCAGCCGCGGAGTACGGGTGGCGCCGTGACCGCCGATCAGCACGGGGATCCTGTCCTGGGCCGGCTTGGGCAGGGCGGGCGACCCGGTGAGGTCGTAATAGGTGCCGTGGAAGTCGAAGGTCTCACCGGGCTTGGTCGCCCACAGTCCCGTGACGATGGCGAGCTGCTCCTCCAGCCGCCCGAACTTCTCCTTCGGGAACGGGATGCCGTACGCCTTGTGCTCCTCCTCGAACCATCCCGCACCCAGGCCGAGTTCGACACGGCCGCCGGACATCTGGTCGACCTGCGCGACCTGAATGGCGAGGACGCCGGGCAGCCGGAACGTACCGGCGGTCATCAAGGTGCCGAGGCGGATCCGCTTGGTCTCCCGCGCGAGGCCGGCGAGGGTGATCCAGGCGTCGGTGGGTCCGGGAAGCCCATCCCCGGAGCCCATCTTCAGATAGTGGTCCGACCGGAAGAACGCGTCGAAGCCAAGGTCTTCGGTGGCCTTCGCCACGGTGAGGAGGGTGTCGTAGGTGGCCCCCTGCTGGGGCTCGGTGAAGATGCGAAGATCCATACCTCCCATCCTGCACGCCGCGGCACCGGTCGGCCTCACCGGTCCCCCGGGCCCTCGCCTCCCCGGTCGGGTGAATTCCGTCAACGCCCTTCCCGGCCGCCGGGCCGGGCCAGTGACCGGCCCCGACGGTGATCGTTGGCTCGGTCGGAGCCGGACCGCCCGGCGCCCGCGCCGGCCGGTGACCGCCGGAGCGTCACCGTGTCGGCCCCCTTTCGGTCGGGGGCCGGAGGCCGAGGAGGCCGTCATGTCCGAGGAATCCACACCGCAGCAGGCCGGGGGCGCCGGTCAGCCGAAGGGGCTGCTGCAGCAGATGGAGGAGCTGATGGCAGCGCTGAACGCGGACCTGTCGGCGCTGGATGCGGATCTGCAGTCGGCCGGGGGGCCTGGGCGTGGGACGCAGCAGGACGGGGAGGTCTGCTGAGGTTCCGGTCGCCGGGGCCGGACGGCCGTGGGGCCGGTCTGGGTGACCTGGGCCGGCCACGCCCTCCTTGTGCTCGCCCCCGCCGCCCCTACCCGTCCCATCCCCCAGGGGCTCTGCCCCTTCGACCCCGGTCCCTGGGGGCTGCCGCCCCCAGACCCCCGCTTCGGCCCTGAAAGGGCCTCGTCCTCAAACGCCGGACGGGCTGGATGACGCGGGCCGGCGCCGAAAGGTGGCCGCCCCTTGCAGGGCTCACCGTCTGCCCAGCCCCGCCCGACCGCCGGAGGCTACCCCGCCTCCCTCTCCGCCAGCACCTGATCCCGATCCGCCAGTCTGCGCAGCATCTCCCGCACCCGGTCCCGCGACTCGTCGGCGGCGTCGATCGCCTCCATGCACTGCCAGTACGTCGCCTCGTCGTCCGCGCCGCTGGCCACCCCGACCAGGGCGATCCCCACCTCCCCCAGCAGGCTCCCCAAATGCATCAGCGCCAGACGGGCATCCCCCAGCTCAGTGAGCTGTGCGGCGCGTAAGTCGCCCTCCGTCAGATCCGGCGTGTCCAGGACCCCGCAGCCGCGCCCGGCCAGCTCCGTCAATCCCAGTGCCTCGCCCCGCAGTTCGGGTGGACCGAAGACCGCCAGCCGACTCCCTATCGCCTGGGCCAGGGCCTGCGCCTGCCACACCTCGGTCATGATCTCCGGCGCGGCCCGACTACCGGCCAACGCACGCCTGCTCGTCACGATGAGCCGCACCGCGTCCATCCGCTGTCCCCGTCCGTCCCGACGCGCTGCCCACGCGTCCACCGAACTCCCGAACTCCCTTGTCCACTACCCAGAGTGAAGGCCCCTGAGACGAAAAGCCAGAGGAAGACGGAAATCTGTGGACAACTTTTCAGTTACGCACCAGGAAACGAATACGGAGAGTGAAAGCGGACTCCACTCCTCCTCACGGCGCCGGAAACCTCCGCTCGTTCCGGTCGATCTTCGCGTCCAGCGCCGCCAGCGGATCGATCCCGAGCACCTCGCACAGCTGCAACAGATAGGCCAGCACATCCGCGACCTCGTCCGTCACGCGCTCCGCGGTCTCCGCGTCGTCCATGACCCGCGCCGACTCCTCGGGAGTCAGCCACTGGAAGATCTCGACCAGTTCGGACGCCTCCACGCTCAGCGCCGCGACGAGGTTCTTCGGCGTGTGATACGGCTGCCAGTTGCGCGCGGCGGCGAACTCGGCCAGCCTGCGCTGCAGCCCGGCGACATCAAGAGGTTCGGTCACGGCTCAAGGTGTACCACCGTCGTCCCACCGGCCCCCGACAGCCCCGCCACGTCACTCACCGCCCCGACCACCCTGATATGCCCCCGCTCACACATCCGCGCCGCCAACCCCGCCAACTCGCGCCGCTGCACCGGATCCAGCCCCCGGTCGAGCCCGTCCGCCAGCACGGTCAGCGTCTGCATGGCCTCGGGTACCTCACCGACCGGATCGACCTCCAGCACCCCGGGCCCGGTCAGCAGCACCAGCGCCAGCGCGAGATACCGCAGCTCGCCGTCGCCCAGCCGGCCGAGCTCCGTCCGAATCCCGTCCCCCCGGTCGAGCACCGCCCGCACCGTCCCGTCCCCGAGTACCTCCGCGACGACATCCGCCACCACCCCGGCACACCCCGCCCGCACGGCACCCACGAGCCGTGCATGCCGCCGCCCGCACTCGACCCGGGTCCGCCACAGCACATCGGCGAGGTTGTCGCAGCCGGCGAGCAGCCGCCCGGACCCGACCGGCACAGGCCTGCGCATCCGTTCGGGCCGGGGATCGCAGGCGAAGACCGACCGCAGGGCCACCACCATCTGCTCCGCGGCGGCGAGCACCCGCCGCTGCCCTTCCGTCCTGCCCGCCACACGCAGCGGCAGCAGCGCGGTACCCAGCCGGTCGTCGGGCAACGGCGCCCGCGTCACCGGCGACTGACCGGCCGTGTGCCAGGCGGCCTGCACCCAGGGCCGGCTCGGATCCCGCAGGGCCGTCTCCAGCAGAACCACCCCGCCCGCACTCAACCGCTCCCCGACGATGCGCAGATCGGGCTCGGCCTGTACGGCGACATCGAGCCGCACCGGCCCCTCGGGACCGTCGGCCGTGCAGCCGATACGGAAGCCGCGCCGCCGCTGCGCATCGGGCCGGGCGCGCTCCGGCACACAGGCCACCGGGTCGGGGAACACCTCAGCGACACCGGCGCCACCACCGAGCCGCGCCAGCGCCTCGTACGCCCGTAACGCACTCGACTTCCCGGACCCGCTCGGCCCGGCGAGGAGCGTGAACGCCCCGAGCGGAAACACGGCCCGCCGATGCCCCGCGAACGCGGACAGCCGCAGTTCGGTGAGGCGGGGCCGGTCGGGGTGGGTCGCCTCATCTGCGGGGCGCGCCGCAGACAGCTCGGGCGCCCCAGAGATCCCAGAGGTCCCAGAGGTCCCAGAAACCTCCGACGCAGAGGAGGCTGATGACACAGACGACGCACCCATGCCCGGACCGTAGGACCCCGGCCGTCAGGCGAACCGTTCCACCCCGAGGCCTTCCTACGATCGAGCGACCGCCCCGGAAACCGGCCGCCGCCTCACGCGCCCGGAACCCCGGCCCCCTCCATCAATCCGCTCACCTCGGTCCCCGGCGGCGTCAGCAGAAACACGTTCCGGTCCACCCGGTGCATCCCGCTCGCCAGCCCGAAGACGACACCCGTGCTGAAGTCGAGGACGCGCTTGGCGACCTCGGTCTCCGCCCCGGTCAGATCCAGCAGCACCGGAATCCCCGCCATCAGCGTCTCGGCGACGTCGCGGGCGTCCGCGAACACGTTGACCCGCAGGACGACGAACCGGCGACGCGGCTCCGTCACCGCCTCCGGGGGCACTCGGTGGTCCACCGCGGACGGCCAGGCGTCACGGCCGCGCAACGGCACGACCTGGGCGAGCCCCTCCCACTGTTCATCGGTGACGTCGTGGCTGTTCACCGGCTCCCCCCGCCTTGACTCGCCTTCAATGCCTGCACCAGCCAATTCTTACGCCAAGTCACCCGTTCGGCCCAACAGCGACACGGACCGCGACCGCACCGGACCGTCCCACACCCCTCACATCGCGCCACGGCCCGCGATCGTCACCCCCTCACATCGGGCCTCCGGTCGCTGTGTGGCCGACGTAACTCCTCATGATCAAGGGATGTGACATCGACGTAACGGGCAATTCGTACGCTCCAGACAGCTTCAGTTCCCCCCAGGCCGCAGGAGAAGGGCAGCGCGTGACCTCGACCACCTCCACGACTCAGGTCCGGACGGTCTGCACGTACTGCGGGGTCGGCTGCGGAATCCTGCTGGACGTCGGAATGGGGCCCGACGGACGGCGTACGGTGCTGAAGGCCTCCGGCGACAAGGCGCATCCCGCGAACGCGGGCCGCCTGTGCACCAAGGGCGCGACGACCGCCGAGATGCTGTCCGCGCCCGGGCGGCTGACCACCGCGCTGGTCAGGGACGACCGGGGCGAGGAGCCGGTGCCCTCTCCCCTGGCGGACGCCATCGCCGAGACGGCCCGGCGGCTGCGCGCGATCATCGACGAGCACGGGCCGGACGCGGTCGCCTTCTACGTCTCGGGGCAGATGAGCCTGGAGGCCCAGTACCTGGCGAACAAGCTGGCCAAGGGGTTCGTCCGCACCAACCAGATCGAGTCGAACTCGCGGCTGTGCATGGCCAGCGCGGGCATGGGCTACAAGCTGTCCCTCGGTGCGGACGGGCCGCCGGGGTCGTACGAGGACTTCGACAAGGCGGACGTCTTCCTCGTCATCGGCTCGAACATGGCCGACTGCCACCCCATCCTCTTCCTCCGCATGATGGAGCGGGTCAAGGCGGGTGCCAAACTCATCGTGGTCGACCCGCGACGCACCGCCACCGCCGCCAAAGCCGATCTGTTTCTGCAGGTCAAGCCGGGTACCGACCTCGCCCTCCTCAACGGGCTGCTGCATCTTCTCGTCGAGAACGGCCACACCGACCCCGGCTTCGTCGCCGCCCACACCGAGGGCTGGGAGGCGATGCCGGAGTTCCTCGCCGACTACGCGCCGGCCGCCGTCGCGGAGATCACCGGTCTCGCCGAGGACGACATCCGCACGGCCGCCCGGCTGATCGGCGAGGCGGGCGAGTGGATGAGCTGCTGGACCATGGGGCTCAACCAGTCCACGCACGGCACCTGGAACACGAACGCCCTGGTCAACCTGCATCTGGCCACCGGCGCCATCTGCCGCCCGGGCTCCGGCCCGTTCTCGCTCACCGGGCAGCCCAACGCGATGGGCGGGCGTGAGATGGGGTACATGGGGCCGGGGCTGCCGGGGCAGCGGTCCGTCGCCGTGGACGCCGAGCGGGCCTTCGTCGAGGACCTGTGGGAGCTGCCGCCGGGCACCCTGCGCGCCGACGGGGTCGGCAAGGGCACCGTCGAGATGTTCCGGAAGATGGCCGACGGGGAGATCAGGGCCTGCTGGATCATCTGCACCAATCCGGTCGCCTCGGTCGCCAATCGCCGTACGGTCATCGAGGGGCTGGAGGCCGCCGAGTTCGTCGTCGCGCAGGACGTGTTCGGCGAGACCGAGACCAACGCGTACGCGGATGTGGTGCTGCCCGGCGCGCTGTGGACCGAGGGCGAGGGTGTCTTCGTCAACAGCGAGCGCAATCTCACACTGACCCGGCCGGTGGCCGACCCGCCGGGCGAGGCGATGGCGGACTGGCGGATCATCGCGGCCGTCGCGTGTGCGATGGGGTACGAGAAGGGGTTCTCGTACGACAGCGCCGAGGACGTCTTCGAGGAGATACGGCGGGCCTGGAACCCGGTGACCGGCTGGGATCTGCGCGGGGTGACGTACGAGCGGCTGCGGGAAACGCCCGTGCAGTGGCCCGCCGCCGAGGTGGACGGGCCCGAGCGCAATCCGATCCGGTACGTCGACGCCGACGGCGGTCTGCGGTTCCCCACGGCGAGCGGGCGGGGCGTCTTCCACGCGCGGCCGCACCTGCCGCCCGCCGAGATGCCGGACGACGACTATCCCTTCGTGCTGAACACGGGGCGGGTGCAGCACCAGTGGCACACGCTGACCAAGACCGGGAAGGTCGCCAAGCTCAACAAGCTGAACCCGGGGCCGTTCGTTGAGGTGCACCCGCAGGACGCGCATGCCCTGGGGATCGCCGACGGGGACCGGGTGGAGGTCGCCTCGCGGCGGGGGCGGGCCGTGCTGCCGGCGGTGGTGACCGACCGGGTGCGGCCGGGGGGCTGTTTCGCGCCGTTCCACTGGAACGACCTGTTCGGGGAGTATCTGAGCGTCAACGCGGTGACGAGCGACGCGGTGGATCCGATCTCCTTCCAGCCCGAGTTCAAGGTGTGCGCCGTGTCGCTGGCGAAGGTCAGCGAACCCGCGGCGGCTCCTGCTGCGGCCCCCCTGGAGCCCGCCGGGGTGATCGTGCCGGCCGCCGTCACGCCGGGCGCCAACCCCTTCGGGCTCGACACCACCGCGCCGCCGGTCCTGACCGCGCAGGAACGCCTCTATCTGACCGGCTTCCTCGCCGGTATCCGGACCGGCGCGCCCGGCGTCCCTGTCCTGCCGCCGGACGCGCCCTTCAGCCCCGAGCACGCGATGTGGGTCAACGGCGTGCTCGCCGGCATGTACTCGCGATCGGCGAGCGAGCCTGCCGTGCCGCACCGGCCGGGCCGCGAGGTGGTCGTGCTGTGGGCCTCGCAGACCGGCAACGCGGAGGAGTTCGCCGGCAGCACCGTCGAGCGGCTGGGCGCGGCCGGGCACCGGACCACGCTGGTCGGCATGGACGAGGCCGACGTCGCCGCCCTCGCCCGCACCTCCGACCTGCTCTTCATCACCAGCACGTTCGGCGACGGCGACGCGCCCGACAACGGCTCCGGCTTCTGGGACACCCTGTCCGACGAGCAGGCCCCGCGGCTGGACGGGGTGCGGTACGCCGTGCTCGCCTTCGGCGACTCGTCGTACGACGACTTCTGCGGGCACGGACGCCGCCTCGACGCACGGCTTGACGAACTGGGCGCGGTGCGCCTGGCTCCCCGCACGGACTGCGAACCGGACTACGAGCCGTCCGCAGTGGCGTGGCTCGACCAGGTCCTCACGGCGCTGGGCGGCACCGGCGCCCCCGCCGCCGAGAAGCCGAAGGCCAGGTCCAAGCCCGCCGCCAGCACCGCCCGCCTCGTCGGCAACCGGCTGCTCAGCCGGCCCGGCGCGGGCAAGGAGGTGCGGCGCTTCACCTTCGACACGAGCGGGACCCCGCTGACGTACGAGGCGGGCGACGCGCTCGGTGTACGGCCGGTCAACTCGCCCGCGCTGGTGGAGGAATGGCTCGCGGTGACCGGTGTCGACGGGGCGGCCGCCGTGGAGGTGGACGGTGTGGGCGCGGTGCCCTTCGCGGAGGCCCTGCACCGGCATCTCGACATCACGAGGATCACCCCGGACCTGCTGCGCTTCGTCGCCGAACACGTCCGTGACGACCGGGAGTTGCGCCGGCTGCTGCGGCCCGACAACAAGGACGGGCTGGCGCAGTGGAGTTGGGGGCGGCAGGCCGTGGACGTCATCGCCGAGCACCCCGTGCGGGCGGGCGCCGAGGAGTGGGCCGGGGTGCTGAAGAAGCTCCAGCCGCGGCTGTACTCCATATCGTCCAGCCCGCTCGTCGACCCGCACAGCGTCTCGCTGACGGTCTCCGTCGTGCGGTACGAGAACCTGCACGGCCGTCCACGCGGCGGGGTCTGCTCGCCGTTCCTCGCCGACGCCGGGCCGGACACCGAGGTGCCGGTCTTCGTGCAGCGCTCCCCGCACTTCCGGCCGCCCGCGGACGCCTCGACGCCGATGGTGATGGTCGGCCCCGGCACGGGCGTCGCGCCCTTCGTCGGCTTCCTCCAGGAGCGGCGCGCCCTCGGGCACAGGGGGCCCAACTGGCTGTTCTTCGGCGAGCAGCACCGGGCGAGTGACTTCTACTACGAGGAGGAGCTGACCGCGCTGCTCGACGAGGGCACCCTCGCCCGGCTGGACACCGCCTTCTCCCGCGACCAGCGCAAGAAGGTGTACGTGCAGGACCGGATGCGCGAGCACGGCCCGGAGCTGTGGCGCTGGCTGCAGGACGGCGCCCACTTCTACGTCTGCGGCGACGCCTCGCGGATGGCCAAGGACGTGGACCAGGCCCTGAGGGACATCGCGGTCACGCACGGCGGGCTGGACGAGGCCGAGGCCTCGGCGTATGTGAAGCAGCTGGCGGCGGCGAAGCGTTACGTCCGGGACGTCTACTGACCCGTCCCGGGGATCGCGGCGTTCTTCTCACCTGCCTCACACCGGACTCTTCACCTCCCTCCGCACCCCGCTCACCAGGCCTGATTACGGTCCGGTGCCGTGCAGTCGGCAGCAGAACCGCAGCCGGTGACACCCGCCCGGCGGAGACAACCGTCGATGCCGGCTGTCCCGGCACCGGAGCCCCCCGCCCAGTGGCACCGCGTCCTGACCCTCCTCGCGGACATCGGCCTCTTCATCGGCACGCGCGCCATCTGGACGCAGGCGGCGAGCCACCGTCTCGTCGTGGCCGCCGCCCTCTCGGTGTGCTACGCCTCGATCCTGGTCTGCGGCGTGCTGGCGCTGGTCGTGCGGCGGACGAGGTCGCTGGCGCGGCTGGACCTGTGCGTCCTGGTGACCGCCGTGACGCTGACGCTCTGCGCGTGGGCGATGAACCACCAGGGCAGTGACGAGGCGATCCTCACCACCCAGGCCGCCCGTGAGCTGGTCGCCGGGCACCCCGTGTACGGGCAGCCGTGGCCCTGGCTCTTCGGCCACGGCGTCGCGCTCACCCCGACGGTGACGGGCGGCTACGACTTCACGTACGGCTATCCGCCCCTGACTCCGCTGCTGACCGCGCCGCTGCTGTGGCTGGGGCACGGGGGCACGCCGGCGACCGCGGTGGGCACGGCCGCGCTCCTCGCCGGCACGGTGGCGCTGTGGCGGATGCTGCCCACGCCGTGGCGGTCGGCGGCGACCATGGTGTGCCTCGGCTTCGGGTTCCTTCCGTCCTACGGCCGCCTCGGCTATCCGGCGATCGTGGCGCTGGCCCTATTGGTGCCGGTGGTGGTGCGCTGGCCGCGGATCGGGCGGGGCGGGCGGCTCGGGGGCGCCGGGCTGGCGCGGGCGGCGTGTCTCGGGGCGGCGTGTGCGGCGCAGCAACTCCCGTGGTTCGTGGCGCCGTTCCTGCTGGCCGGGATCTACGCCGTGCGACGCGGGGAACTGGGGGCACGGGCGGCGGCGCTGGTGGTGGCGCGGACCGCCGGGGCCGCGGCAGTCGTATGGCTGTTGATCAACACGTACTTCGTCGTCAGCGAGCCGGGCACCTGGCTGCGGGGCATCGCGCTGCCGCTGACGCAGGGCGCGGTGATCCACGGGCAGGGCGTGGTCGGCGTCTCGCTGTACTTCACGGACGGCAGCGACCGGCTCGACTGGTACTCGCACGCGAGCATGCTGCTGGCGGCGGGGCTGCTCGCGCTGTTCGTGCTGTTCGTGCGGCGGCTGGGGCCCGCGGCGACCGTGCTGCCGTGGTGCGCGTTCTTTCTGGCGACCCGGTCGCAGGACGGCTACTACCTGATGATGACGCCGCTGTGGCTGGCGGCGGCGGTCACCGCGCCGGCGGCGGAGTTCGCCACCGCCTGGCAGCCGCGCCCGCGGTTCCTGGCCCGGCGTCCGGCGCGGATCGCGGCGGCGGCGCTGCTGCTCGTCCCGGCCCTGGCGAGCGCGGCATGGGCGGCGACCGGGACGCCGCCGCTGGGGATGCGGGTGACGTCGGTCCGGTGGGCGACGCCGACCGCCGTGTCCGGCCTCGGCGTCGAGGTCGTCAACACGGGCGCCGCCGCCCTCACGCCCCACTTCACGCTGACCACGGGCCAGGGCATGAACCCGTACTGGACGGTCGTACGGGGCCCGGCCGCTCTGCCCGCGCATACGACGGCCCGCTATGAACTCCGGCCGTCCGCGGGGAGGTTCGTCCTGCCCCGTCCCGGCACCCGGATCCGGCTGCGGGCCTTCACGGCCGTACCGCAGACGCTCTCGAGCGCCGACGTCAGGCTGCCGCGGTCCGGGTGAAGCGGAGCGTGGCGGCGACCGTGGTCAGGCCGCGGATCATGCCGAGCTGGTTCCAGCCCAGGCCGAACTGGTCGCGGTCCACACTGAACTCGGCGTCCAGGGTGAGCGCGTCGGCGTCCGCGCCGACGAGGCGTGCGGTGAAGGACTGGGGACGGCTGATGCCGCGGGCGGTGAGCTGACCGACGATGTGCACCGTGTCGTCGGCACGGAGTTCGGCGCTGCGCACCGCGAAGGTGAGCTCGGGGTGGTTGGCGACGTCGAAGAAGTCGGCGCCGCGCAGGTGCTCGTCGCGCTTGGCGTTCTTGGTGTCGAGGGAGGCGGCGTCCAGGGTGACCGTGCCGACGGCGGAGCCGTCGGGGCGGACCTCGCCGTTGCCGGTGACGGCGGCGAAGGTGCCCTTCACGGTGACCAGGCCCCAGAACGTCCTGTGCCGGATGGCGACGGTGGAGGCGGCGGGGTCGAGCTGCCAGGTTCCGGTTTCGACGGCGACGGTCATGATCTTTCACTCCTGGTCATCGGGGCGTCATCGGAGGCTGTAGTCCAAATTTGGATGACCCCACGCTAGCCGATACTCCAAATTTGAACAACAGCTACACTCGAATTCATGGCCGACCTCTCCGACTGCCCCTCCGCCTCCGGCGACGGACTCCTGCCCGCCGAGCTGCACGCCTGGATGCTGATGCTGGCCGCGACGGGGGCCGTCGAGCAGGAGCTGCGCACCGTCGTCAAGGAACGGCTGGACGTCTCGCACGACGAGTTCCTGGTCCTGTGCCTGCTCGCCGCGGACCCCGGCGAGGCCCTGCGCATGACGCGGATCGCCGAGCTCCTGGGCCGCCCCAAGACCCGCCTCACCTACCAGATCGCCTGCCTCCAGCACGCCGGCCTGGTCACCCGCAAGTCGGTCTGCGGCGACAAACGCGGCGTCGAGGTCGCCCTCACCGAGAAGGCCCGACGCCTGATCGAGGAGGCTTCCGGGGTCCTCGCCGACACGGTCAAGCAGGCGCTGGCGCGGTTCATGGGCCCTACCCAGCGGCAGGCGATGTGCGCTCTGATGCCCGACTTCCTGGCCGAGGCGAGGCCGGAGTAGTCCCCGGTGCGGTTGCGGGTACCCGGGCGGTGCCCGTACCGACACCGAGGAGGGGTTCATGGGCACCTTGGACCTGCCCGCTCCCGTCGTCCGCCGCGAGGCGGCGCCCCCGCCCGACCCGGCAGCCCTGGAGGCCGTGCTGCGCGAGCGTGTCGACGGCGAGGTCCGCTTCGACGCGGGGAGCCGGGCCGCGTACTCCACCGACGCCTCGAACTTCCGCCAGACGCCGATCGGCGTGGTCGTGCCGCACACCCCCGAGGCGGCCGCGGAGGCCGTGGCCGTCGCCCGGGAGCACGACGCGCCCGTGCTGTCGCGGGGCGGCGGGACGTCGCTGGCCGGGCAGTGCACCAACACGGCCGTCGTCATCGACTGGTCGAAGTACTGCACGGGCCTGGAGTCCGTCGACGTCGACGCCCGTACGTGTGTCGTCCAGCCGGGGATCGTCCTCGACGAGCTCAACCGGCAACTGGCCCCGACCGGGCTGCGCTTCGGCCCCGAACCCGCCACCCACGCCAACTGCACGATCGGCGGCATGATCGGCAACAACTCCTGCGGCGCCACCGCGCAGGCGAACGGCAAGGTCGTCGACAACATCGCCCGCCTGGAGGTGCTGCTCTACGACGGCACCCGCTTCTGGTGCGGGGAGACGAGCGACGAGGAGTACGCCGAGATCGAGCGGCACGGCGATCTGCGGGCCGCCGTCTACCGGCGGCTGCGCGCCCTGCGCGACGCCTACGGCGACGAGATCCGCCGCCGCTTCCCGCGCATCCCCCGCCGGGTCTCCGGCTACAACCTGGACTCGCTCCTGCCCGAGCACGGCTTCGACGTCGCCGGGCTGCTCGTCGGCAGCGAGTCGACGCTGGTCACCGTCCTGCGGGCGGAGCTGGAGCTGGTGCCGGTGGTGAAGGAACGCTCGCTGGTGGTGCTGGGGTTCCCGGACATCATGCGCGCCGCGGACGCCGTACCGGCGATCCTGCCGTACGAGCCGATCGCGCTGGAGGGCGTCGACCGCCACTTGGTGTACGACGAGCGGCTCAAGCACCTCAACGAGCGGGCGATCTCCCAACTGCCCGAAGGAAACGCCTTCTTGATGGTGCAGTTCGGCGGCGAGACGGTCGAGGAGGCCGACGAGCGGGCGCACCGGATGCTGGACGGGCTGCACGAGTCGGAGCACGAGGCCGAGGTCGCCTTCCTGGACGACCCCTCCCACGAGGAGCAGCTCTGGCAGGTCCGCGAGGCCGGTCTGGGCGCCACCGCGCACATCCCCGGCCGTCCGGACACGTGGGAGGGCTGGGAGGACTCGGCGGTGCCGCCGGAGCGGCTCGGCGACTATCTGCGGCGGCTGCGCGGTCTGTTCGAGGAGTTCGGGTACCAGAGCGACACCGGGCCCAGCCTCTACGGCCACTTCGGGCAGGGATGCGTGCACACGCGGATCCCCTTCGATCTGTACAGCGCCGAGGGGGTGGCCGACTACCGGCGGTTCATGGAGCGGGCGGCCGATCTGGTGGTCGAGTTCGGCGGCTCCTTCTCCGGCGAGCACGGGGACGGGCAGAGCCGGGGCGAGCTGTTGCCGCGGATGTTCGGGCGGACGCTCGTGGAGGCGTTCGGCCGACTCAAGGGCGTCTTCGACCCGGCCGACCGGATGAACCCGGGGAAGGTCGTGGCGCCGTACCGGCTGGACGAGAACCTGCGCATCGGCGGCGACTGGGCCCCGTACGACCCCCGCGACCTGCACTTCCGCTTCCCCCACGACGGCGGGTCGTTCGCCGAGGCCGCCAACCGGTGCGTGGGCGTGGGCAAGTGCCGCCGGCTGGAGACCGAGGGCGGCGCGGTGATGTGCCCGTCCTACCAGGTCACGCTGGAGGAGGAGCACTCCACCCGCGGCCGGGCCCGGCTGCTGTTCGAGATGCTCGACGGGCACGGCGACAGCGCGATCCGCGACGGCTGGCGTTCGCAGGCGGTGAAGGACGCCCTCGACCTGTGCCTCGCGTGCAAGGGCTGCAAGAGCGACTGCCCGGCCGACGTCGACATGGCCACGTACAAGGCGGAGTTCCTCTCGCACCACTACGCCGGCCGTCCCTGGCGCAGGCCCCGCTCGGACCTGTCGATGGGCTGGCTGCCGGTCGTCGCACAGGCTGTGGGGCGGGGTGGGCTCGGCCCTGTGGTCAACGCGTTCACCCATACTCCGCCGCTGTCCCGGGCGGCGGTCGCGGTGGCCGGGGTCGAGGACCGGGAAGTGCCGCTGTTCGCACGGCAGTCGCTGCAGCGGTGGTTCGCCCGCCGTGCGCCGGACGGCTGCTACGGCGACGGGGAGCGCGGGTCGGTGCTGCTGTGGCCGGACACCTTCAGCAACTTCTTCCACCCGCATGTCGGACAGGCGGCGGTGGAGCTGCTGGCGCACGCGGGCTGGCGGGTGACCATGCCCACCGAGCCGCTGTGCTGCGGGCTGACCTGGATCTCCACCGGCCAGCTCGGCATCGCCGAACGCGTCCTGGCCCGGACCGTCCGCCACCTGGCCGGGCATCTCCGGGAGGGCGGGCTGGTGGTCGGCCTGGAGCCGAGCTGCACGGCCGTGTTCCGGTCGGACGCGGGCGAGCTGTTCCCCGGCGACCGGGATGTGCGCAGGCTGGAGGAACAGACGGTGACACTGGCCGAGTTGCTCACCGAGCACAGCCCGGGGTACGAGCCCCCGCAGGTGCCCGACCGGAGCGCCCGCGCGCTCGCCCAGGTGCACTGCCACCAGCACGCCGTACTGGGCTGGGACGCCGACGACGAGCTGCTGCGCCGCGCCGGGGTGGACGTCGAGCAACTGGCGGCCGGGTGCTGCGGGCTGGCCGGCAACTTCGGTTTCGAGCAGGGCCACTTGGACGTCAGCCGGGCCTGCGCGGAGCGTGTCCTGCTGCCGCGGCTGCGCGCGGAGGACGCCGGGACCGTCGTCCTCGCCGACGGCTTCAGCTGCCGTACGCAGATCCACGAGTTCGACAGCGGCGGCCACGAGGCCGTCCACCTGGCGGAACTGCTGGCCTCGGCACTGCCGGTGTCCGACGTGGCGCCGAGTGCGTACGGGGTTGCCCCGGGGGCGCGGCCGGAACCTCCGGGGCGCCGGGCTCGGGCTCTTGCGCTCGCTTCGGCGGGGGTGGCCGCGGGCGGGGTGGCCGCGGGGATGGCCCGCATGGTGCGGGAGTTGCGGGGGTGAGCAGGAGTCGCGGGGTTGAGTCCGTGCCGGGGGCGCGCGGACCGTGCCGGATGATGACCGGCCGCCCCCCAACGGCGGCCGGTCGTCCCTCCGTCAGGCGGCGGGCCTGCCGGAGAGGACCTCCACCCGGCCGGTGTCGAGCGAGTAGTAGGCGCTGACGACGGCGAGCTCGCCCTTCTTCACGAGCGGCGCGAGACTGGCGTTGCGCCGCAGGTCGGCCGCCGTCCGCTGGGCGTGGACCCGGATCATGGCGTCGACGGGGTCGGCGTGCTTCTCCTTGGATATCGCCTCGTACGCCGGGCGGAGGGCTTCGACGATCGACTGCAGGTTGCCGCCCAGCGGCTTGCCCTCCTTCAGCGCCTTGTACGACGCCTTGACCGCCCCGCAGCGCTGGTGCCCGAGGACGACGATCAGCGGGCTGCCCGCGGTCAGCGGCCCGTACTCGACGGAGCCGGTGACCACCGGGGCGACCACCTGGCCGCCGGTGCGTATCACGAACAGGTCGCCGATCCCGGTGTCGAAGCTCAGCTCCGGATCCACCCGGGAGTCGATGCAGGAGACGATGACACCGTACGGGTCCTGCTCCTCGGCGACGGCCTTGAGCCGGGCGAGGTCCTGGTGGGGGCGCTGGAGCGCTCCGGCGACCCAGCGCTTGTTGCCCTCCATCAGCCGGTCGAACGCCGCCCGAGGCGTGGCGGGGGGTGCGCCCGCGGACGACGAGGGGGTCGACGCGGCTGCGGCGGGCGTGGCCTTCGGAGCCGCTGTGCGGGCGTCCGCCGTCGACGAACACCCGGTGATCGCGGCCGCGGTGGCCACGAGCCCTCCGGCGAGAACGGCTCGGCGCTGTGGAAGCGAGGCACTGCCCATGGCACTCTTCCCTTCTGGTGTCTTCCCTGGTGGGGCGGGTGATGCCACTGTTGCGAAAGGGCAGTTAGGGCCCGTACAGGGCTGATCAAGCGCACGAGAAGGGCTCGTCCAAAACACGGAGCGTGGTCGGCCGGGCTCCGCCGAACGTTCCCCGGGCGACCGGCGTCATAGCGGTAGTCGTCGTCGAAGGGGCTGCCGCCATGACCTCCGCCGTATCTCTCACCCGCCGTGCCGTGAGCCGGGCCGTACTGATCGGAGGGCTGCTCGGCGCGGTCGCCGCCTGCGGCAACGGCACCCAGAGCGCGCGGACCCAGAGCCGGGTCCCGTGGCAGGAACCCGCGTCGTACACGTACACGCTCCGATCGAGCGAAGGGGAGCGGGCGTTGCTCGGCGCCTTCCGGATCACGGTCCGCGACGGCGCCGTGGTCAAGGCGGAGGGACTCGACGACAGCGGCCGGCGCCTGGTCGAGGACATGCCCGACGCGGTGCCGACGATCGGGCAACTCCTGGGCGAGCTCGAACAGGCACGGCGGGACGACGCGGACACCGCCGAGGCGCAGTACGCGGCCGACGGGCATCCGGTGAGCATCTCCCTGGACTGGGAGAAGAACGCGATCGACGACGAGGCCCGCTACGACATCAGCGCCTATGAGCCGGGCGACCGCTAGGTGAGTCCGCGGGGTCCCCTGTCACCCCGCTCACGCCGCCCGCGCGCACCGCGCCGCCACGCGCAGGCTCTCGTCGACCGCGTGCGGGATGTCGACGACCGGGAACACCGCGTGCCGTACGGTCCGTTCGGCGTCGACGACCAGGATCAGCCGCTTGTGGCGCAGCCGGCCCGCGCCACGGAAGGCCGGCAACCGCAGGGCGGCGGCCAGCTGGTGGGCGGCGTCGGAGAGGAGCGGGTACGGGATCTCCTCGGTTCGGGCGAACTCCGCTTGTTCGTGGGTGAGTTGGGTGCTGACTCCGCGCACCTCCACGTCTGCACGGCGGAAGTCGGGCCAGGCGTCCCGGAAGAGCCGGTTCTCCAGCGTGCAGCCGGCGGCGCCGGGGATGGGGCCCCATTCGATCCCGGTGCCGGGGTAGGTGAACAGCACGGTGGCGGCGGCGTCCGGCGGGACGACGGGGAGATCCCCGCCCTGGGTGCCGGGCAGTTCGAGGCCGTCCGGTACTGGGGTGCCCACCAGGGCGTGGACGCGGGCGTGTTCGGCGCCGTCCGCCTCCGCGGTCGCGGTGAGGCCTCCGTCGCCCAGCACCCACCGGTCGCCCCAGTCCTGCATGGCGACCAGCAAGGGCAGCAGTGCGGCCCCGGCGTCGGTGAGGACGTACTCGTAGCGCACCGGGCGTCGCTGGTAGAGGCTGCGCCGCAGGACCCCGGACGCGACGAGCCGGCCGAGCCGCTCGGTGAGGACCTTGCGGGACAGGCCGATCTCGGCGGCCAGCGCGTCGAAGCGGACATGGCCGCGGGCGACCTCCCGCAGCACCAGTACGTTCCACCAGTCCCCCAGGACCAGGGCGGCCTGGGCGATGCCGCAGGTCTCGTCGGCGTTGTGCATCCTCATGCACCCATAGTAGGTTCCCTTTCGGGACTCACTTTGTTCCTACGGGGAACTTACGCCCGCCGCCGCGCGGGCCCAACGCGAGGAGAGACACCGTGACCGCCATCAGCCGGGTCGTCGCACGGGAGATCATCGACAGCCGGGGCAATCCGACCGTCGAGGTCGACGTGGAACTCAAGGACGGATCGCTCGGCCGCGCCGCCGTCCCGTCCGGTGCCTCGACGGGCGCCCGCGAGGCGGTGGAACTGCGCGACGGGGATCCGACCCGCTTCCACGGCAAGGGAGTTCGGCGCGCGGTCGACGCGGTGAACGAGAGCATCGCGGACGCCGTGATCGGCCTCGACGCCGAGGACCAGGCGACCGTGGACCACGCCATGATCGAGCTGGACGGCACGGACACCAAGGCGCGGCTCGGCGCCAACGCCCTGCTCGGTGTCTCCCTGGCCACCGCCAAGGCCGCCGCGGCCGCCCACCGCCTGCCGCTGTACCGCTACGTCGGCGGAGTCGACGCCCGCCTGCTGCCGGTGCCGATGATGAACATCGTCAACGGCGGCGCGCACGCCGACAACCCGCTGGACTTCCAGGAGTTCATGATCGCCCCCATCGGCGCGGCCACCTTCGCCGAAGCCGTCCGCATGGGCTCGGAGGTCTTCCACACCCTGCGCGGCAACCTGATCACGGCCGGCCATGGCGTGAACGTCGGCGACGAGGGCGGCTTCGCACCCGACCTGCGCACCGCCGACGAGGCCCTGGACTTCGTCGTCCGGGCCATCGAGCAGAGCGGCTACAAGCCGGGCACCGACATCACCCTCGTCATGGACCCGGCCACGTCGGAGTTCTTCCGCGACGGGGTCTACGACTACGCGGGCGAGGGCGTCCGCCGGACTCCCGCCGAACACGCCGACTACCTCGCCACGCTCGTCGACCGCTACCCGGTCGCCTCGATCGAGGACCCGATGGCCGAGGACGACCACGACGGCTGGCGCGACCTGACCGCCCGCCTCGGCGAGCGCTGCCAGCTCACCGGTGACGACGTCTTCTGCACCAACGAGACGCTGCTGCGCGCCGGGATCCGGGACGGCATCGCCAACTCGATCCTGGTGAAGGTCAACCAGATCGGCACCCTCACGGAGACCCTGGCCACCGTCGCCACCGCGCACCGGGCCGGCTACACCGTCGTGATGTCCCACCGCTCCGGCGAGACCGAGGACACCACCATCGCCGACCTCGCCGTCGCCACCGGCTGCGGCCAGATCAAGACCGGCTCACTGTCCCGCGCCGACCGCACCGCCAAGTACAACCAACTCGTCCGTATCGAGGAAGAGCTGGGCGCACAGGCGCGGTACGCGGGCGCGCAGGCTCTGGGGCTGCGCCGCTGATCCCGGCGCCCTTCGTCCCGGCGCCCGGCAACCAGGGGGCTCGGCCTAGAAGGCGCCGTTGTTGCAGCCCATACCCGAGCCCAGGTGGGTGTCGTCCTGGCCACCCGAGTTGCCCTCGCCGCCGAGCGCGTTGCCCAGCGCGCCGTTGAGCACGCCGACCTGGCCGAGGACGTCGACATTGAGGTCGTGCGACTTGCAGCTGGAGCTCTGCAGGACGCTCACCTTGTCCCCGTCCTTGCCGCCGAGGCCCTGAGCGGTGGCCGTGCCGGTGCCGAGGAGTCCGACGCCGCCAAGGGCGACGACCAGGACGGCAGCCTTGCGAAGCTTGTGCATGTCATCTCCGATGGAGTGAGGTGGATGCGATCCGTGAGGGATCAGCTGCGTGCAGTGAAAAGAGATTAAAAGGAAAAATCCCAATATATTCTCACGGCACGCCGATGCTCGCGATCTCGTGACGGCCAACCGGGCCTGCACCAACGCCCACTGAGTCGCCGTCAGACAGCCGGACCCGCTGCCGCCCGGATCGATTCCACCGGAAACACTTCCTTCATACGGGAAGTATTTAGGTGTAACGACTTCTGCCTACCGTCCCTCCTCATGGCCACGACTGCAGTCCCCCACCCGCAGCAAGGAGGCGAGGCGTGAGCATCGAGCCACGGCTGGCAGAAGTCACCGAGCCGGAACCGGCGCAGAAGGCGGCACGCGGTACAGATCAGGCGGTCAAGGAGACCCTGGAGGACTACACCCTCCGCTTCGCGCCCCGCAGTTACCGACGCTGGACACCGATGGTCGTGGCCACCACGGCACTCGGCGGCATCGCCTACATGGCGGACTTCTCCATCGGCGCCGGCATCGGCCTGGCCCACGGCACCGGCAACGCGCTCGTGGCGATCGCGGTCGCCGCCGTCGTCATCTTCATCACGGGCTTCCCGCTGGCGTACTACGGCGCCCGCTACAACATCGACCTCGACCTGATCACCCGCGGCTCCGGCTTCGGCTACTACGGCTCCGTCCTCACCAGCGTCATCTTCGCCAGCTTCACCTTCATCTTCTTCGCCCTCGAAGGCTCGATCATGGCCCAGGGCCTGAAGCTCGGCCTCGGAATGCCGCTGTGGCTGGGCTACTTGGTGTCCACGCTGATGGTGATCCCGCTGGTCGTCTACGGCATGAAGGCCCTGAGCAAGCTCCAGGTGTGGACCACCCCGGTCTGGCTGCTGCTGATGGTCGCCCCGCTGGTCTACCTGATCTCCACCGACCCCGGCACGGTCGACCGCTTCCTCGCCTACGCCGGCACCGACGGCGACGGCGGCGTCAACACCGCCTCCGTGCTGCTGGGCGCGGGCGTGTGCCTGTCGTTGATCGCGCAGATCGGCGAGCAGATCGACTATCTGCGCTTCATGCCGCCCAAGACCGAGGCGAACAGGCGCACTTGGTGGACCGCGGTGGTCATGGCCGGCCCCGGCTGGGTGGTGCTCGGCGCGCTGAAGCAGGCCATCGGTGTCTTCCTCGCCGTCTACATCCTCGCCGAGGTCGGCCCGGCCGCCGCTCCCGAGCCGATCCAGCAGTTCCGCGGCGCCTTCGACGCGATGATGCCGTCCTGGATGGTCGTCCCGCTGGCCGTGGCCCTCGTCGTGATCAGCCAGATCAAGATCAACGTGACCAACGCCTACTCCGGCTCCCTCGCCTGGACGAACTCCTTCACCCGGGTCACCGGGCGCTACCCCGGCCGCATGGTCTTCGTCCTGGTCAACCTGGCCTTCGCGCTGGCCCTGATGGAAGCCGACATGTTCAGCTTCCTCAACGGCATCCTGGGCTTCTACTCGAACTGCGCCATCGCCTGGGTCGTCACCGTCGCCACCGACATCGGCATCAACAAGTACGTGCTGAAGCTGTCTCCGCTCCAGCCGGAGTTCCGCCGAGGCATGCTCTACGCGGTCAACCCGGTCGGTGTCGTGGCCTTCGTCGCCGCCTCCGGTCTGTCGATCGCGATGTACTTCCACCTGCTGGGCGACACCGTGCAGCCGTATTCCCCGGTCGCCGCGGCCGTGATCGCGTTCGTCCTCACCCCGCTCATGGCCGTCGTCACCAAGGGCAAGTACTACCTGCGCCGCACCGACGACGGCATCGACGAGCCGCTGCTGGACGCCGAGGGCAACCCGAGTGCGACGACGTACGACTGCCATGTCTGCCATCAGCCCTATGAGCGCCCTGACCTGACGGCCTGTCGGACCCACGACGCCGTCGTCTGTTCGCTCTGCCTGAGCACGGACAAGGTCGGCGACCACGTACTGCCGGCCGCGCCCGCCCACCCCTGACGCCCGGTCCGCTCCCCCCGGACCCCGAAGGGCTCCCCCACGTCACCTCCGCGGGGGAGCCCTTCGTCGCGGTCACCGCGTCAGGGCGCGAGCAGCAGGCTGTCGCCGCGCTCCTTGGCGGCGGCGTAGCGCCTCGCGACGTCCTGCCAGTTGACGACCTGCCACATGGCCTCGATGAAGTCGACCTTCTGGTTGCGGTACTGCAGGTAGAAGGCGTGCTCCCAGGCGTCGAAGACCAGGATCGGGGTCGAGCCCTGGCCGACGTTGCCCTGGTGGTCGTAGACCTGCTCGACGATCAGTCGACCGCTCAGCGGCTCGTACGCCAGCACGCCCCAGCCCGAACCCTGGGTGGTGGCCGACGCCTTGGACAGCTGCGCCTTGAAGTGGGCGAAGGACCCGAAGGACTCGGCGATCGCGTCCGCCAGCTCGCCCACACCGTCCTTCTCCAGCGGCTCGCCGCCGCCGTCACCGGTCATGTTGTGCCAGTAGATCGAGTGCAGGATGTGGCCGGAAAGGTGGAAGGCCAGGTTCTTCTCCAGCCCGTTAATCGAGCCCCACGACTCCTTGTCCCGCGCCTCGGCGAGCTGTTCCAGCGTGTCGTTCGCGCCCTTCACGTAGGCCGCGTGGTGCTTGTCGTGGTGCAGCTCGATGATCTCCGGGCTGATGACCGGGGCGAGCGCCGCGTAGTCGTACGGAAGTTCCGGGAGCGTGTAAACCGCCATGTCCAACGTCCTCCGACGTTATTGCGAATGATGTGCAGCTGCACGCTAACAGCAAGAGCGGCGTCTTTTCGATCAGGCGTTGGACCTAGGACCCCGCGCAGAGGGCGCCGACCGCGGCGGCGAGGGTGCCCAGCAGGAGGCGGAAGTCCTCTCGTGCAAGCGGGGTTGAAGGCGAGCGCCGCGCCCAGGTAACCGCCCGTCAGGCCGCCCACTCCGCAGGCCAGTCCGAGGCGCTCTCCCCAGCCCCAGTGCGCGGCGTCCGGTGACCGCCTCCAGCCGCTGCCGCCGGGGCGGGCGATGTCGAGGATCTGCGCACCGTCGTAGGCGACGATGAGAACCCGCCGCCGGTCGTGCACGCCTCACCCGCCCCGCACTCCGCCTCAGGCATCCCGGCTTCGGCGGCTCCTGAACCACCACACGCCGCCGCCGAGGGCAAGCACGGCCACACCGATGCCGACGGGCACGGCCGGCGGCATGCCGTCATCCTCTTGCGCGCTGTCCGCGACAGGCTGCGCCGACGACTGGGGTGACGACGGGGATGACGCCCCGGTCGTCGGCTCGCCCGTGCCGTTGCCCGACGAGGGGGTGGTGCCGGCGGGTTCCGCGGTGGGGCTGGGGCTCACGGGCTTCGCGCCTGGTGCGGCCGGCTTCAACTCCAGGCGCGGCGCGGGATGGCCGTGCCCGTGGCCGTCGTCCTCGGCCTCTTCCTCCAGTTCGATCCAGCGGTCGACCTGGCCGTCGCTGTAGGTCTGCAACGTCTTGAAGACCAGTTCCTCGGCATCGGGCAACTGCCGTACGGTCACGACGTACTCGGCGTCCTCGCCCACAGCGAGCTTCGGCCCGGAGACGGTGTAGCCCCGGTCGCTGGTGGCGAACTTCCACCCCTGCGGGCCTTTCTTGTACGTGATGTCCTGCGGGGTGAGGCCCTTGGGGAGGATCACCTCCAGCTTGCTGATCCCGGCGGAGGCGGACTCCGACTCCGCGGTGAAGGTCAGTGCGACGTTCCGGTCGAGGGCGCGGGCGCCCTCCGCCTCGACCTCGGCGTGGGCCGAGGCCGGTCCCGCGGCGACGACGGTGGCCGCCAGAGCGAGTGCCGTGAGCGCGCCGAGCCGGCACAGGCTGCGTACGGGGACGGAGCGGGTGGAGCTGTGCATGACGGGTTCCCCCTGGTTGCGGTCTGGTGTCCCTCGCGGGCTCCGGAGAACCACGTGAGGGCATGCGAGGTACGGCCACTGCGGCCGGTGAGGTGAGGAAGCGGTCGTAGGCACGTTCAGACGCGCGCCCACGACTGCCCCGAGGCGGAACGGACCGCATCGGGGCACCGGCTGTCGTCAGGCGACAGTGGTCGCCAGGGGCGGGCCCCGTGAGGTGATCGAGTGGGTGAGAAGGAGCCGGCGCGGTGACCGGTCGTCGTGGCGGCGGCGTACCCGGATACGCGGGCGGTGCGGCGGGGCGGGCAGGTCGAGCGGCAGCCCCAGCGGTGTGGCCAGCCATCCGGCCACGGCCCGCAGGATGCGGAAGGCGGCGCGTTCCCCGTACGCGAGCCAGAGGCCACACAGCAGCGCGGCCAGCAGGTGGGCGGCGACCATGCCGGCCGACGACGTACCGCCTGTCACATGTCCGCCGTGGTCCAGGTGCCGCAAGCTCAGGTGACCGAGGTCCGTGGAATCCATGTGCATCGGGGGCATGGTGTGGCTCATGGAGCCCATGCCCGTAGACGCCTGCGCCTGACCCACGGCTTCCTGCGGCACGAGTGAGAAGGCAAGGTGCAGAGCTGTCTGCAGGGCGACCACCACGGACACGATCAGCGCAGGTCCGCGCTCACGCCCGGCCAGACACCAGCCCACGACTCCCGTCGTGGCAGCTCCGCCGACCAGAGTCCCCGCGGGGACATGGCTGCCGGACATCATGACGTGGGCCACGGCGGCGAGCGCCACGCAGACGGCCGCGAACACCGCGGCCCGCGACGCGCGAGAACACCACCCGGCAGTCATGGCGCCTCATCCTTGCATCCGGAGGCCGATCGTCGTGGGTGGTACGGAAGGTGCCCCCGGGCAGCACTCAGCTCCGAGGCCGTGATCCATGCCACACAGTGCGTGTGGCGGCACAGAGCCGAAGGCCAGGAGCCCTTCGCGGCAGGCCCGTCGGTGTGGGTCTCACGGACCGGTGACCACGATCCGGGGCCGGATCACGTCACGAGGGGCGACCCCCGCGCGGGCGTCGTCGGTACGGGGGCGGTGCGGCCGGGCCAGCCACAGCCGCAGCAGGTGGCGCTTGAGTTCGGGCCGGTCGTGGTCCTCGAACTCCGCTCGCGCGTGCATGATCGTGTGGGTGTTGAGCAGCAGCAGGTCGCCGGCCCGTAGGTCGATGTCGAGCCGGAACTCCGGCGAGCCCGCCACGTCGTCGATGAGGTCGAACAGCTCCACGTCGGCGGGTTCCAGACGCGGCACCTGGGGGAAGCGCTGGGCGGATTCCAGGTAGCAGCGGTTGTAGCGCATGCTCAGTGCGCCGCCTTTCCGGACGGCGAGCGGGGCGGCGGCGTACGGCGGCTCCCCGGGAGCGTGCTCCTCGCGGCGGTCGAAGAAGTACGTGCGGTACAGCCGCTCGGCCAGATCGGGGCGGCGGGCCAGCACCGCGTCGTGGACCGCCGCCGAGCTGACCAGGGAGGTGCGGCCCCCGGTGCGAGGCCCGCGCAGGGACAGCAGCGCGAGCAGATCGGCCCCGTCGGTGTGGAACGGCAGCGCGGCCCGGGTCCGGTAGCCGCGCGCCGCCGGATCGGCCAGGCTGCGGCCGGTGTCCCTGACATGGCCGAGCAGGTGCCCGTCCGCGTTCTGCGGGACGGGCCGCCCAGGTACTGACCGAGGCCCCAGAGGACCGTACGCGCAGCCGGCTCGCCCAACTCCTCGACCTCGATGCCCTTGACGAGCACGAACCCCCGCCCGTGCTCCAGCTCCTCGGCGATGCGTCCCAGCTCATGGGCGAGCGTGGGCAGCGGGAAGTCGGCGGCTGTCAGCTTCAGCAGGGTGCGGTCGCGCCTGCGCGCCTGAGTCACGGCGGAGTCGATCTCGGCCGGCTGGTGCGGCGAGAGCCGTACGATCCATTCCTCGGGGTCGTTCGCCAGATGCCCGCCACGCCACACCGAGGGCCCCGAACAGGGCGCGTGCGACGCCTCACCTGCGTCCGTCATACCGGTCATGTGCGCCTCCGTACCATCAGGAGTTCACCGGCCCGGAGCTGTCGCCACGTGTGGTCCGGGCCGGTGAACGGCGCCATGCTAGGTTGCGCATCCCCGCCTCGCTTGTCCTGGCGTGACATGTGATTTGTCTTTTCGGGACACTGCCGGGGCAGTCCTGGAGTGTGCCCATGAAACCCCTGGTCCGCACCGCAGCCCTCAGCGGCTATGTCGAGCTGTGCCGCACGCTCGGCATCGACCCGCAGGCGCTGATGAAGCGCGTGGGCCTGGACACCGCCGCCCTCGCGGTCCAGGACCGGTGGATCTCCGGCGCGGCCGCCGTCCAGTTGCTGGAACTGTCGGCGACCGCCTCGGGGCACGACGACTTCGGCTTGCTGATGGCGGAGTTCCGGCGCTTCGCCAACCTCGGCCCCGTCAGTCTGGTCGTCCGCGAGGAACCCGACGTGCGGAGCGCGCTGGGGCTGCTGATCCGTCATCAGCACATGTACAACGAGGTCCTGCACGCCCGGCTGTCCGAGGGCGACGGGCTGGCCACGCTGAAGGTCGACCTGCAGATCGGCGAGGCGATGGAAGCCCGGCAGGCCACGGAGCTCGCTGTCGCCGCCTTCCACCGGATCCTGCGCGGCTTCCTGGGCGCCCGGTGGCAGCCGCTCTCCGTCTGGTTCAGGCACCCCGCCCCCGCGGACACCGCGACGCACCAGCGCGCGTTCGGGCCCATGGTGGGGTTCGGCCGCGAGTTCGACGGCATCGTCTTCTACTCCGACGACCTCGACGCACCCAACGCGATGGCGGACCCGCTGCTGCGGGAGTACGCCCGCCAGTACTTCGAGTCGATCGTGGTCCCCAAGGACGCCACCGTCGCGGACCGGGTGCGGGAGCTGATCGAGGTCCTGCTGCCCAGCGGGCGCTGCTCGATCGAACAGGTGGCGCGCAGCCTGGGCGTCGACCGGCGCACCGTCCACCGCCAGCTGGCCTCCTCGGGCGAGACGTTCTCCTCGCTCCTCAACGCCACCCGCATGCACCTCGCGGAGCAGTTCGTCGCGAACCCTCGGCGCTCACTGACGGAGATCTCCGACCTGCTCGGCTTCTCCTCGCTGAGCGCGTTCTCGCGCTGGTTCAGCGAGCGGTTCGGGTGCAGCCCGAGGGCGTGGCGCACCAGGCAAAGCCAGCAGAAACTCCCAGGTCAGGACTGATATCCGAGGCGGGACGCAGCCGCCCACGATCATGCCCACGCGCTCGGTCGCGGCCCTGATGTCCCCAAATGGCAAGTCATCCGTCCCCGAGGGTCAAGCGATCACCGATCGCTCGCCCTACCTTGGCAGGACCGCAGAGACGCGGTCGACCGCCGGAGGAGTCCGTGAACTCCCCCTGTGCACCTCTCCTCCGGACCTGGTCGATCGTACCGGGGCCGTCCTGAGGCCCTGTCGCCCGGTTTCCCGCATCGATCCTCGCCGGACCTCTCGGCCCCTCGCATCGCCCCTCGCACGTCTCACGCGGCGATGCCCCGGCGGGTGATCACCGATCGCACGAAGGAGACGACCGTGCACTTCCACGACGACTCACTTTTCCCGGAGAACCAGGAGAAGCTGGTGATCCAGGCCGCTCCCTACGGGCCGGAGTGGCTGCCCGGGGACGCAGACGACCTTCCCCTGACGATGGACGAGCACGTCCAGGCGGCCGTCGACTGCTACAACGCCGGCGCGACCGTGCTCCACATCCATGTACGTGAGCTCGACGGCAGGGGCTCCAAGCGGATGTCCATGTTCAACGAACTGCTGGGCCGGCTGCGCGAGGCGGTGCCGGACATGGTGCTGCAGATCGGCGGCTCGATCTCGTTCGCCCCGGAGGACGAGGGCAGCGAGGCGAAGTGGCTGAGCTACGACACCCGCCACCTGCTGGCCGACCTCACCCCCGCACCGGACCAGGTGACGATCGCGATCAACACCAGCCAGATGAACATCGTCGAGATCATGACCGACGACGACCTGGAGGGCACCTCGATCGCGAAGCCCGAGTACTACAAGGCCTACCGCGACATGGTCGTCGAGGCGGGCCCCGCGTTCTATCTGGAGCACCTGAAGCGGCTGCACGCGAACGGCATCCAGCCGCACTTCCAGCTCGCCACGCTGGCCCAGCTCGAAACCGTGGAACGGCTCATCAGGGCCGGCATTCACACGGGTCCGCTGATCCTCAACTACGTGGCCATCGGCGGCGGTTTCGCGGGCCGTCACCCCGCCGACCTGATCGAGTTCGTCCGCCGCACCCCGGACGGCGCCGTCCTCACCATCGAGAGCTCCATGCGCGCCGTCGCGCCGATGAACGCGATCGGCATCGCGCTCGGCGTCCACGTGCGCGTGGGCAACGAGGACAACCTCTGGCGGCGCAAGGGCGAGCGCATGACCACCGTCGAGCAGATCGAACAGATGGTGCAGATCTCCGAGGCCCTCGGCCGCGACATCGCGACCGGCGCCGAGGCCAAGAAGATCTACAAGCTCGGCGAGTACTACTCCGACGCCGACGAGACGCTGGCCCGCCTCGGCATGGTGCCGAACCGCCGTCCCGGCCGGCGCGGCTTCATGCTGCGCGACGCCTGATCGCGGCACGGAAGCACCGGCGCCCTCTCCCTGCCCCACCTCTCACGAACAACGGAGCACGTCCATGGCGTACGCCATTCGCTTCAAGGAGACCGGCGGTCCCGACGTCCTGCGCCGGGAAGAGGTCGTCGTCGGCGACCCCGGCCCGGGGGAGGTACGGATCCGGCACGAAGCCGTCGGACTCAACTTCGCCGACACCTACTTCCGCAGCGGCCTGTATCCCGCGCAGCTGCCCGCCGGGCTGGGTGTCGAGGCCGCGGGTGTGGTCGAGGCGGTGGGCGAGGGCGTCACCCACGTCGCCGAGGGCGACCGGGTCACGTACACCGGAAGCCCGCTCGGCGCCTACAGCACGGAACGGGTCATGCCCGCCGACTCGCTGATCCGGCTGCCGGACGGCATCGGCTTCGAGACCGCCGCCGCGATGACCATGCGCGGCCTCACCTCCGCGTACCTGCTGCGCAGGATCCACCCGCTGAAAGCCGGTGACACGATCCTGCTGACCGCGGCGGCGGGCGGCGTAGGCCTCATCGTCTGCCAGTGGGCCAAGCTGCTCGGCCTGACCGTCATCGGCACCGTCTCCACCGAGGAGAAGGCCGAGGCCGCCCGCGCGCACGGCTGCGACCACGTCATCCACCACCGGCGTGAGAACGTGGCCGAGCGGGTGCGCGAACTGACCGACGGCGCCGGAGTCCCGGTCGCCTTCGACAGCGTCGGCCGGACCACCTACGCCACCTCGCTCGCCTCGCTCCGGCGCCGCGGTCTGCTCGTCTGCTTCGGTACGGCCTCCGGGCCCGTGCCTCCCATCGACGCCATGCAACTGGCCGTCAGCGGCTCCCTGTTCGTCACCCGGCCGGCGCTCGCCGACTACATCGCCGAACCGGCGGAGCGGGCGGAGCTGGCGGGCGAGCTGTTCGACCACGTCGCCTCCGGCCGCATCGTCATCGAGGTCAACCAGCGCTACGCGCTCGAGGACGCCGTAAGGGCGCACCGCGAGCTGGAGTCGGGACGGACCACGGGGTCGTCCGTCTTCGTCCTCTGAGCCCTCTGAGATTTCTGAGCCTCTGAGACTTCTGAGCCCTCTGCGGGATCACGCCCACCACCCTCTCCTGGAGGAAGCACGATGGAGAAGACTCTCGCTTCGCCGCAGGGCGCGCCCACGCTGGTGCGCGCCCACTCCCGCGGCTCGATCAAGGTCGAACCGCTGACCTGCACCATCGGCGCCGAACTCCTCGGCGTGAACCTCGGCGACGCCTCGCGCGACGACGAGCTGTTCGCCGAGATCAAGGCCCTGCTCCTGAAGTACAAGGTCCTGTTCCTGCGGGACCAGGACATCACGCGCGCCGAGCACGTCGCCTTCGCCGAGCGTTTCGGCCCGCTGGAGGACCACCCGGTGGCCGGCAGCGACCCGGACCACCCCGGCCTGGTGCGGATCTACAAGGACCTGGACAGCCCGGCCGAGCACTACGAGAACGCGCTCCACACCGACGGCACCTGGCGCGGGAACCCCTCCATGGGCGCCGTACTGCGCTGCATCGAGTCGCCCCCGGTGGGCGGCGACACGATCTGGGTCAACATGGCCGAGGCCCACCGCCGGCTGCCGGAGCACATCAGGACCCAGATCCAGGACCTGCGGGCCCGCCACAGCATCGAGGCCACCTTCGGCGCCGTCATGCCGCAGGAGAAGCGTCACGCGCTCCGGGCGCAGTTCCCCGACGCGGAGCACCCCGTCGTGCGCACCCACCCCGAGACCGGCGAACAGATCCTCTTCGTCAACGCCTTCACCACGCACTTCGTCAACTACCACACGCCCGGGAACGTGCGCTTCGGGCAGGACTACGCCCCCGGTGCGGGCCTCCTGCTGAACTACCTGATCAGCCAGGCCGCGGTTCCCGAGTACCAGGTGCGCTGGCGCTGGACACCCAACAGCGTCGCCATCTGGGACAACCGCTCCACCCAGCACTACGCCGTCCAGGACTACTGGCCCGCCGTCCGCAAGATGGAGCGCGCCGGGATCGTCGGCGACAGACCGTTCTGACCCTTCCCTCTTTTCCTTCCACAGCAGTCGAGGTGATGACAATGGGGTTTCTCACCACTGCGGAACCCGCCCCGGGCAGAACCGCATCCGGTTCCCCGGAGTGGCCCGGCTCCCGGCGCTACGCCTGGGTCGTCTTTGCACTGAGTTTCGGACTCCTGCTCTCGGACTACATGTCCCGGCAGGTCCTCAACGCCGTCTTCCCGATGCTGAAGGCCGACTGGCTGCTCTCGGACGCCCGACTGGGCTCCCTCAGCGGCATCGTGGCGCTGATGGTCGGTCTGCTCACCTTCCCCCTCTCGCTGCTGGCCGACCGCTGGGGCAGGGTGAGGTTCCTGGTCGTCGCGGCGACGCTGTGGAGCCTGGCGACGCTGGGCTGCGCGGTCGCGGCGAGCTACGGCCAGATGTTCGTCGGCCGCCTCTGCGTCGGCGTCGGTGAGGCCGCGTACGGCAGTGTCGGCATCGCCGTGGTCCTCAGCGTCTTCCCGCGTGCCCTGCGGGCGACGCTGTCGGGGGCCTTCATCGCCGGCGGCGCCTTCGGCTCGGTCCTGGGCATGTCCATCGGCGGTGCCGTGGCCCAGGCGTACGGCTGGCGCTGGGCGTTCGGCGTGATGGGCGTCTTCGGCCTGGTGCTCGCGGGCGTCTACGCCGCCGTGGTCACGGAGAAGCGGCTGACCCCGGGGAAGGACCCGGCCGGGGATCCGTCCGAGAACGAGTCCGGCGGCGCCGACGGGCGCGACCGTCTCCGCGTCCTCCTCCCGCGGCTGTTCTCCTCCGTCTCGGTGGTCAGCGCCTACATCGGCAGCGGTCTCCAGCTGTTCATCGCGGGCGCCCTGATCGCCTGGCTGCCCAGCTACTTCAACCGCTACTACGACATGCCCACCGCGAAGGCGGGAGCGACCGCGGGACTCTTCGCCCTGGTCATCGGAGTCGGCATGATCGTCGGCGGAATCGCCTCGGACCGGATCAGCCGACGCGCCCCGATCCACAAGTGGACCGTCGCCATCAGCTGCAGCGTGGGCTCCCTCGTCCTGCTGATGACCGCGTTCCGCCTGCCGGCCGGCCCGGCGCAGCTGCTGGTGCTGGCCTTCGGCGCCCTGCTGTGCGCCGGAACGGCCGGACCGGGAGCCGCGATGGTGGCGAACCTGACCCCCGCGGCCATCGCCGCGACGGCCTTCGCCACGCTCACGCTGGCCCAGAGCCTGCTCGGACTGGCCCCGGGCCCCGCGGTCACCGGCGCGCTCGCCGACCGGCTCGGTCTGCTCGGCGCGCTCCAACTCGTCCCGCTGGTGGCGATCGCGGCCACCGGATGCTTCCTGACCGGCCGCCGCCACTACGACCGCGATCTGCGCCGTCTGACCGGACTCGCCCCGGTCGCAGAGCCGAAGGAATCGGAGGTGTCACCATGAGCCGTACCACCGAGATGAGCCGTACCGGCGAGATGAGCGGTAGGACCGAGCCGGCGGTCGTGATCGTGCCCGGCCTGCGCGACCACGTCGAGGAACACTGGCAGACCCGGCTGGGGGCCCGGCTCGCCGAGGCCGGACGCACGGTCCGCACCGTTCCCCCGCTGACGCAGGACCGGCTGAGCCGCAGGGCCCAGGTCGCCTCCCTGGACAAGGTGATCTCGGAGATCGCCGGGCCGGTCGTGCTGGTCGCCCACAGCGCCGGAGTGATCACCACCGTCCACTGGGCCCAAGGGCACGAGGCCCAGGTGCGGGGGGCGCTGCTGGTGACCCCGCCGGACTTCGAGAAGCCGCTGCCGGAGGGCTACCCCACCCCCGAGGTGCTCGACGCCCACGGCTGGACACCGGTACCCCGCTCCCCGCTGCCCTTCCCCAGCATCGTCGCGGCCAGCTCGAACGACCCTCTGGGCCCCCTCGACCGCGTCGCCGAGCTGACCCGGAACTGGGCCGGCCGCCTGGTGGAACTCGGCGAGGTCGGCCACCTCAACCCCGCCGCCGGTTACGGCCCTTGGCCGGACGCCGAAGAACTGCTCCGCGAGCTCGAACAGAGCTGATCCCCCGTGCGGCCCCCGCGAAAGGCAACGATGGACACCGAGACCGACACCGACACCCACACAGACCTGCTGTGGTCTCCCGGTCGCCGCGAGTTGGAGGACTCCAACGTCGCGTGCTTCCTGGATTGGGTGAGCGAGACGCGGGGGCTGCACTTCTCCGACTACGCCGCACTGTGGCGCTGGAGCTCCACGGACCTGCCCGGCTTCTGGTCGGCGGTGTGGGAGTTCTACGGGCTGGATTCGGTCACCCGGTACGACGAGGTGCTGCGCGATGCGTCGATGCCAGGCGCCGTCTGGTTTCCCGGCGCCCGGCTGAACTTCGCCGAGCGGTGCCTCGCCCAGGCCACGGACGCCCGCCCGGCGCTGATCGCCGTGGCCGAGGGCGGCACCCCCGTGGAGACCTCGTGGCAGGAACTGCACCGCCAGGTCGCGGATGTCGCCGCGGCCCTGCGCCGCATGGGCGTGGGACCCGGCGACTGCGTGGCCGCCTGTCTTCCCAACCTTCCGCAGACCGTGGTCGCCCTGCTGGCCACCGCCGCCGTCGGCGCCGTATGGACGGTGTGCTCCCCGGACTTCGGCACGCCCAGCGTGCTCGCCCGGCTCCAGCAGGCACGGCCGGCCGTCCTCGTGGCCGCGGACGGATACCGCTACGGCGGCAAGACGTACGACAGGCGCGCGGAGGTCGCCGAGCTCGCGGACGGACTGCCCACGCTCCGTCACATCCTCGCGGTCGACAACCTCTTCACGGCCCCGACCGAGCCCTGGTCGGCACGCCCCGGCCTCGAACAGCACGCATGGTCCGCCCTGCCGGCCGCCGAAGCACCACTGGAGTTCGCCGACGTACCCTTCGACCACCCGTTGTGGATCCTGTGGTCATCGGGGACCACCGGGATACCCAAGGGAATCGTCCAAGGTCACGGCGGCATCGTGGTCGAACTGCTCAAGGCACTCGGCCTGGGCGCGGACCTGCGCCCCGACGACCGCTACCTCTTCCTCACGTCCACGAGCTGGATGGTCTGGAACTTCCTCGTCGGCGGCCTGCTGCACGGCAGCACGATCATCCTGTACGACGGCAGCCCCACCTTTCCGGACATCAACGGGGCCTGGCGGATCGCCGAACGGACCGGTGCCACCATGGTCGGCGTGGGCGCGGCCTACCTCACGGCCGTCGAGAAGTCCGGCACGCACCCTGCCGCCGAGCTCGACCTCGGGCGAGTGCGCTCCATCCTCCAGACCGGATCGTCCCTGCCGCCCAGCACCTGGCGGTGGGTCTGCGAACGGCTCGCCCCCGGCATCTGGCTGCAGTCGATCTGCGGCGGCACCGACGTCTGCTCGGTTCTCGCGGGCGGGTCCGCCCTGCTGCCCGTACACGTGGGCCGGATCCAGTGCCCCGCCCTCGGCGTCGCGCTGGCCTCCTGGGACCCCTGCGGGCACCCTCTGACGGGTGAACAGGGCGAGCTGGTGGTGACCGCGCCGCTGCCGTCCATGCCCCTCCACTTCGTCGGCGACCCCGACCACACCCGCTACCGGGCCGCCTACTTCGACGTCTACCCCGGCATCTGGCGGCACGGCGACTGGGTCACGATCGACGCGGACCTCTCGGTCGTCGTCGCCGGCCGCTCCGATTCCACCCTCAACCGCATGGGCGTACGGATGGGCTCCGCCGACATCTACGCCGTCGTGGAACAGCTCCCCGGCGTCGCGGACAGCCTCGTCATCGGCGTGGAACAGCCGGACGGCGGCTACTTCATGCCGCTCTTCGTCGTGACGGCCCACGGCACCGCACTCGACGACGGACTGCGCGAGCGAATCACCACGGCCCTCAAACGCCACCTGTCCCCGCGCCATGTGCCCGACGTGATCGTGCAGATCCCCGCCGTCCCGCGCACGCTCACCGGCAAGAAGCTCGAAGTACCCGTCAAGCGCATCCTGCAGGGTTCCCGCGTCACCGACGTCAGCAGCGCAGGATCGGTGACGCACTCCGAGATGCTCGCCTGGTTCGCGGACTTCACCGCGGCCGCCGACGGCGGCGATGCGCGCCGCCGGTACGGTCAGCGGCCCTTCTGAGCAGGCTCCAGAATCGCCACGCACTCCACGTGATGCGTCATCGGAAAGGCGTTGAGTTTGAGCCATTCCAGGAAAAGTGCAGGTCAGATGCTACTTCGAGGGCGAAATCCAGCCTTCCGGAGCCCTTCATGCGTCATACGTGCGTCACCGCCACGACGATGTCCTGTGCTCCTATTGGCCCGTCGGCGACTTCCCTGGTGAGCCTCCGCCGATCAAGCGGCACGGAAACGTAGGCATCCATGCCCGCTGTGGCCCGAGGGTGGGGGGCAGCCGTCTCAAGATCGCCGTGCAGGCGCAGCAGTGCATGGTCGTCGCCGCCCAGGCAGTCGGTGAACGGAAGGGTGTGGGACAGCAGGCGGGCGAAATCGGCGCAGGCCGCCCAGACGTCCACCTTGTCGAGGGCGAGCCAGACGTGCAGCGTGCCGTCCTGAACCGTCAGCTCGACGTCAATGCGGGTGCCGACTGCCTCGGCGGCTTCGCCGCACCACGTCAGGGTCTCGCCCAGCGCGCCGAGGTGAACGGGAAGCGGGCGGAAGACGTCCTGACGCATGTCATCGCGGGCCGTGACGCCGGTGGCCGGGGCCTGGTCGCGCCACCAGTCCTGCACGATGTCTCGGACGGAGGCGGCCTGCGGCCCGCTGCTCAGCGCTCGCCGTACGGCGTCCGTCGCGTTTCGCCGGACTACGCTCGCGGCGTCGGGTCCGGGGCCTGTCCCTCCGGGCAGGACAGTGGCTCGCGAAGGGCTGGCCGGGCGCCGGCAGATCAGCCGCCGCGGCCCAGTGTCCCTGTCGGCGACGTACTTCCTGGGCGGAGCTGACGGAACCGCAGTAAAGCCACCTTATAGGGCGCCCCTATAAGGAACATCGGCATTGCGTCTTGGACGCGCTGCCCGGCCCGCTGCTGCAATCGGCCCTATGACGAACCCAGAACCACCGCATCACCCTCATCCCCGGTGACGGCATCGGGACCGCGGGACCGAGGTCCTGCCGCCCGCCCGGTTCCTGCCGTTCGGCCGCGCCTACTGCAAGGCGAAGGAGAGGTCGTTCCGAGCCGATACCCACGGCGGTGACACTGCGCAGACTTCCGCCACGTGATCGTGGGAAGTCCCCGCCGCCCTGGCGGGTCGGCTCGCTCGCCCCCTTGCCGCACCCCACGAACACGCCCGCCTGAACATGCTCCGAGAGAAGGCCCGGCCTGCCATGACCGCCGTAGCTCACCGCAGCGAGCACGACCTGCTCGGCCACCGCGACGTACCCGCCGAGGCGTACTGGGGCGTCCACACCCTGCGCGCCAGGGAGAACTTCGCCATCACGGGGACGCCGATTGCCGCCTACCCGCATCTGATCGACGCTCTGGCCGCCGTGAAGGAGGCCGCCGCCCGGGCGAACGAGGAACTCGGCCTGCTGGAGCCGAGGAAGGCCGCCGCCATCGTGGAGGCGTGCCGTGAGATCCGTGACGGCAAGCTGCACGACCAGTTCGTCGTCGACGTCATCCAGGGCGGAGCCGGCACCTCGACCAACATGAACGCCAACGAGGTGATCGCCAACCGGGCCCTGGAGCTGCTGGGCCACGCCAGGGGAGAGTACGGATTCCTGCACCCGAATGAGGACGTCAACCTCGGCCAGTCCACCAACGACGTCTATCCGACCGCCGTCAAGATCGCGACGGTATATGCGGTGAGCGGGCTGCTGAAGGCGATGGCGGTGCTTCAGGACGCGTTCGCGGCCAAGGCGGTGGAGTTCCGTGACGTGCTGAAGATGGGCCGCACCCAGTTGCAGGACGCAGTGCCGATGACGCTGGGGCAGGAGTTCTCGGCGTACGCGGTCATGCTGGAGGAGGACCGCAGCCGGCTGGCGGAGGCGGTGGAGCTGGTCCACGAGATCAACCTGGGCGCCACGGCGATCGGCACCGGCCTCAATGCTCCTGCCGGGTACGCCGAGTCGGTGCGGCGCCACTTGTCGCAGATCACCGGGCTTTCGCTGGTGACCGCGGTCAACCTGGTGGAGGCGACGCAGGACTGCGGGGCGTTCGTGCAGATGTCCGGCGTGCTCAAGCGGATCGCGGTCAAGCTCTCCAAGAGCTGCAATGACCTGCGTCTTTTGTCGTCCGGGCCGCGCGCGGGTCTGAACGAGATCAACCTGCCGCCGGTGCAGGCCGGTTCCAGCATCATGCCCGGCAAGGTCAACCCGGTGATCCCCGAGGTCGTCAACCAGGTCGCCTTCGAGGTGATCGGCAACGACGTCACCATCACCATGGCCGCCGAGGCCGGGCAGCTCCAGCTGAACGCCTTCGAGCCGGTCATCCTGCACTCCCTCTCCAAGAGCATCACGCACCTGGAGCGCGCGTGCCTGGCCCTGACCGAGCGGTGCGTCGCAGGGATCACGGCCAACACCGAGGTGCTGCGGGCGGCGGTGGAGAACTCCATCGGCCTGGTCACCGCCCTCAACCCGTACATCGGCTACGAGGCGGCCACCGGCATCGCCAAGGAGTCCCTCGCCACTGGACGCGGAGTCGCCGAACTCGTACTGGACAAGGGCCTCCTCCCCGCCGGCACCCTCGCCCAGCTGCTCCGTCCCGAGGCCGTCGCGGGACCCGGTCAAGCCCTGGTGTGACGTGATCAGGCGCGACCTCGACTGACGTTCCCCCTCAACTACTCGTACCAGAGCAGGAATTCGCCATGTCTCTACCCCTTCATGCCCAGACGCGGGCCGTCCCCGAGGCAGCGGTGCTGGAAGGGCTGCCTCCAGTCCACGAGGTGAGCGCCGCGGAAGTGGCCGCCCGCATATCCGGCGGCCCCCGTCTCGTCGTCCTCGACGACGATCCGACCGGCACCCAGACGGTCGCCGACGTGCCCGTCCTGACGTCCTGGACGGTGGACGACCTGCGCTGGGCGCTGCGCCAGGACAGCGCCGTCTTCTTCGTCCTCACCAACACCCGCAGCCTGTCCCCCGAGGACGCCGCCGCCCGCAACCGCGAGGTGGTGCGCGCCCTGCACGCGGCGTCGGCGGCCGAGGGCACCGGCTACGTCCTGGCCAGCCGCGGGGACTCCACGCTTCGCGGTCACTTCCCGCTGGAGACCGATGTCCTCGCAGAGGAGCTGACGGAGCTGGGCGCAGGTGCTCCGGACGGCGTGGTAGTGGTCCCCGCCTACATCGAGGCGGGCCGGCTGACCGCCCGCTCCCGCCACTGGATGCGGACCGCCGACGGGCTGCTTCCGGTCGGGATGAGCGAGTTCGCCCGCGACGCCACCTTCGGCTACCGCAGCTCGTCGCTGCCCGAGTGGGTCGAGGAGAAGACGGGCGGACGCATCCCCGCGGACGAGGTTCTGCGCGTCACCCTCGACGACCTGCGCGGCGGCGGCCCGGCGCACACGGCGCGGCTGCTGTCCTCGCTGCGCGGCGGACGCACGGCCGTGGTCGACGCGGTGCGCGACGACGATCTGCGGGTGCTCGCCCTGGCCCTCGCACAGGCGGAGGAGAACGGCACGCGACTGCTGTACCGGGTCGGGCCGTCCTTCGTCAGGGCCCGCGCCGGACAGGCGGCGCGGGCACCGCTCACCCCGGCCGAACTGCGCCCGCTGCGCGGGGACGCACCGCACGGTCTCATCGTCGTGGGGTCTCATGTGGCGCTCACAACACGGCAGTTGGACCGGCTGCGGGAGCGAGGCGGGATCGCCGAGTACGAGCTGGATGTGGCCCTGCTGCTCGACGAGGAGCGGCGTGACGCCCACATCGCCCAGGTCGCGGCCGCGGCCGCCGGCGCTCTGGACTCGGCCGACGCCGTGATCTGTACCTCTCGCGTGCTGGTGACGGGTGCCGACGCGGACGACAGTCTCGCGATCTCCCGCCGGGTCTCCGCCGCGCTCGTCGAGGCCGTACGCCAGGTCAACGCCACCCGGCGGCCCGCCTTCGTCGTCGCCAAGGGCGGTATCACCTCCAGCGACACCGCCACCCACGGCCTTGGGATCCGCCGTGCCTGGGCCCGGGGCACCCTGCTGCCGGGCATCGTCTCGCTCTGGGAGCCCGCGGACGGCCCCGCCGCCGGCATCCCCTACATCGTCTTCGCCGGGAACGTCGGGGGCTCCGACGCCCTCGCCGACGCCCTCGACCTGCTCAGGAGTGCCTGATGCTGCTGCATGGAACCCATGCCCTGAAGGCGGCCGCGGCCGCCGGTCACGCCCTGCCTGGCTTCGTCGCCTACAACCTGGAGACGGTCCAGGGCATCACGGCCGCCGCTGAGGCCGCCGGACAGCCGGTCGTCATCCAGGCGGGCTCCAGTCCCTTCAAGCACGCCGGGCGCGAGGCCCTGATGCGGCTGGCGCTGCACGCGGCCGGACACTCCGCCGCCCGCCTCGGTGTGCACCTCGATCACAGCCGGGACCTGGAGGAGATCACCGACTGCCTGGAGGCGGGCTACACCTCCGTCATGGTCGACGGCTCCCATCTGCCGTTCGCCGAGAACATCGCATTGACGAAGGAGGCGGTCCGGCGGGCTCATGACCACGGCGCCTGGGTGGAGGCCGAGCTCGGTGCCCTGCCGGGCGACGAGGACGTCTCCACCGACGCCGTCGCGCAGGCCGCCGCGATGACCGATCCGCAGCAGGCGGCCGCATTCGTGGCCGCGACGGGCGTGGACGCGCTCGCCGTCGCCGTCGGCAACGTCCACGGCTTCACCAAGCACCCGGTCCGCCTGGACCTGGAGCGGCTGGCCGCGATCCACGAGGCCGTACCGGTCCCGCTCGTCCTGCACGGCGCCAGCGGTCTGCCCGTCGAGGAACTGCACGGCGCCCTCGCCCGAGGCGTCGCCAAGGTCAACGTCAACGCCGAACTGCGCCGCGCCTACCTGGAGGCCGTCCGCGTGACCCTCCCGTCCGCGCTGCCCGGCTCCGACGTCGTCTCCCTGTGGGCGGCGGGCCGCGACGCGGTCCGGGACGCAGCCCTGGAGGTCATCGGCCGCCTCAGCCCCCACGTCGAGGGGGGAAGCGCGTGACCTGAACTCAGCCTCGCTGTCCGAGCCGCACCACAGCGACGGACACAAGACCGTCGTACGCCCCCGGCCGTGCGCGCTGCGCGCGGTTCGCACCGCTGCGTCTCGTGCTCGCGTGCCCTCCTCGGCACGCGAGCCGATACCTCACCCTGTTGGAGCCACGCATGTCCACCACCGCCTCGATCGCCGTTCTGCATACCAGCCTGCTGTTCGTCAACCCCGATTCGGTCATCAACGAGTACCTCGCGGAACTCGCGCCGGACGCCAAGGTCCTGCACTTCGTCGACAGCGACGTGCTCGCAGCCGTGGTGCGCGACGGTGAGGTCTCACCTGCCAGCACCCAGCGCATGGTGCACCTGGCCCAGGCGGCGGAGGCCGCGGGCACCGACGTCATCTTCTCCGCCTGCTCCTCGGTCGGTCCGGCCATCGACGTGGCCCGACGCCTGGTCTCCGTCCCGATCGTCAAGATCGACGACGCGATGGCCGCGTCAGCGGTCGAGACCGCGGACGCCGTCGGCGTCCTGGCCACGGTCCCCACGACGCTGCCGCCGACCCGTTCCCTCGTCGAGGAGAAGGCCCGGGCGGCCGGTCGCGACATCACCGTCCAGGAGCAGCTCTGCGAGGGTGCCTTCTCGGTGCTGATGTCCGGTGACCGCGACCGCCACGACGCGATGGTGCTGCACGGGGCACGGGTGCTGGCCACCGAGGTAGACGTGATCGTGCTGGCCCAGGCGTCCATGGCACGGCTGGCTCCCGCGATCGCCGAAGCCGTCGGCAAGCCCGTGCTCTCCAGCCCGCGCAGCGGAGCGGAGGACGCGGTGCGTGTGCTGAACGAGCAGACGGCTGAACCGGTTCATGCCGCGGTCAGGGCCTTCGAGACCGTAGAAGGGCAGGGGGGCTGCGGGGCCGGATAATGGCACCGCGTCACTGCGGTCCGGCTTCGACGGCGCGGTCCACGGTGTTGCGCTCTCTGAGGTCCGCGGCGTCGTGGCCCACCGGGCGACCTCCGCCAGAGCTCTTTCCTTGCGGTTGGCCGCCTGGTCGGCCTGCTCCGGGACCACCGCCCAGATTTTCCCTTTGCACAGGTGAGCACGGCCTGCACGGACCGGGAGTACGCCTTTCCCCCTGCGACAGCCCAAAGAAACAGGCCGTCGACCACTGCCCTTGGCCGTCCCCGGCCGGAACTCAGGAGCCAGCATGCCGAGGTTCGCAGCGAACCTGTCCATGATGTACACCGAGCACGATTTCCTCGACCGCTTCGCCGCGGCCTCGGCCGACGGCTTCCAGGCCGTCGAGTACCTCTTCCCTTATGCGTACGACGCCGCCGAGCTGCGTCGTCGGCTCGACGACCACGGCCTGAGGCAGGTGCTCTTCAACGCACCTCCCGGGGCGTGGGAGTCCGGAGAGCGCGGGATGGCGGCACTGCCCGGACGCGAGGCGGAGGTGCGTTCCGGGGTCGACCGGGCGCTGGAGTACGCGGCGGCGTTGGGCTGCCCACGGGTGCACCTCATGGCCGGACTGGCCCGGCCTGACGCGACACCGGCCGAGCGGGCCGAGCACCGCGACACCTACCTGACCAACCTGGCCTGGGCCGCGGAACAGGCCGTCGCGGCGGGCGTCGAGCTCCTGATCGAGCCGATCAACGGCCGCGACATGCCCGGCTATTTCCTGAGTACCCAGGCCGAGGCCCACGCCGTGGTGCAGGAGGTGGGAGCCTCGCATCTCAAGGTGCAGCTCGACCTCTACCACTGCCAGATCGTCGAGGGCGACCTCACCGCGACCCTGCGCCGTGACCTGCCGACCGGCCGGGTCGGTCATCTGCAGATCGCGGGCGTGCCCGACCGGGGCGAGCCCGACCGTGGTGAGATCAACATCCGCCACCTGCTCGACACAGTCGACGAGCTGGGCTTCGACGGCTGGATCGGCTGCGAGTACCGCCCCCGCGCCGGCACGAGTGAAGGTCTCCGTTGGCTCAGTAGGTATCTTTGATCCTCCCGGCGTTGTTGATCTTTGTGGAGCGGGTATGAGACCCGATGTTGCCCGTGGTCGTCCGCTCTCATGGACACGCTTTGGGCACGGTGCCGGCTCAGGCATGCGGGAGCCGCGCCCGGTGGGCGACGGACGTCCGAGCCTTGGCAGCGGGAACTGGCCGGAAGGCACCGCTGCGGGAGCATACGGCGGAGGTTTCAGCATCCCCTCGTTCAACGGGCCGTGAGTGTCGCCTCCCAGTCCCACGCTTGACACAACGTCCGAAGATCGTGCCCGCAACGGACAGATCACGTCTGGGCTCGGGGCGGGGCGTCGGAGACACTCGATGGGCGGCAACAGGCGCGCGGTCCACGCCGCCGGTGCAGGCCCGTCCGAATCATGCCCAGGCAAGGTCGAACCGGTGGTTGCCGAGGTCGCCCGTCAGGTCGCGATCGGTGATCGGCACGACGTCACCACCATGGCGGCGGAGGCCGGACAGCACCGCGAGGCCCTCGCCCGCCGGTGCGTGGCCTGACTCGCTCAGGAGAAGGGCCTGTTGCCCGCCGAGAGGCTCGCCGGTCTGCTGCGCGCCGAGACCGTGGCGGGCAGCCGTCAGGCCCTGGCCCTGGATGGGTGATGGGCCTGATCCGACTCGACCGGGTGACGCCCGGTATGTCCGCACCCGATTTGCACCGTTCCCAGAACCAGTGGAGAAGAACATGTCGCTACTGAAGACCATCGATCCCAACCCCTCTTTCGCACCCCAGGAGTCCGGCCCGCTGCCGGAACGCCTGATTTCCGGCGACCCGACCTACAAGACCTGGGCCCAGGACGCCGCCCGCGGGGAAACGATCAAAACGGGTGTCTGGGAAGCAACGCCCGGCGAGACGCGCTCGATCAAGGGCGAGCTCTTCGAGTTCTGCCACATCCTTTCCGGCGTCATCGAACTCACGCCGGAAGGCGGCGAGCCGGTGGTCTACAAGGCAGGCGACAGTTTTGTCATGCAACCGGGCTACGTCGGTGTCTGGAAGACCATCGAAACCGTGCGCAAGATCTACGTGACCGTGTCGTGACACCGATGCCGCAGGACGCGATCGTCGTCGCGGCCTCCCGCGAGGGCAGCCTGGCCGAAAGGTGCACGCTTTCGATGCCCTGAGACGCGCACTGTGGCATAAGTTCAGATGAGCGACGGGTACTGGCGATGGGACCGGGCGGCTACCGACCGGTCCCATCCGAGAGTTCCAGATGGAAGTGGCCCTCCCCGACCCGCGGGGGGTGAGTGACGATGCCCGCCGCCGGACGGCACGTCCAGCAGAAAGCCACCGGTGAACGTATGGCGGCGCAGGACGAGGGAAAGGCGAGTAGCGGGGGGGGGGGCGCGGGGGGGGGGGGGGCGCGCGGCGGGGGGGGGGCCCCCCCCGGCGGGGCGGGGGGGGGGCGGGGCGCCCCCCCGCCCCCCGCCCCCCACCCCCAACCACCGACCCCGCGGGGTGTCGGGGGGGGGGGGCCGCGGGGGGCGCGGGGGGGGCCCCCCCCCCCCCCCGCGGGCCCCCCCGCCCCCCCCCCCCCCGCTACTCGCCTTCAGGCTGGGCGCGTGTCGTCGACCACGTATCCCCGCCGCTTGTCCACCAAGTTCCGCAGCGGTCGGCCCTCGAGGTGGCGGGCGAAGTTGTCGAGGAACACCTCGATGAGCGCCTCCCGCTCGCTGGTGGTCTCGCCCGCCGTGTGCGGGGAGATGATCACGCCGGGCATGTCCCACAGTAGTGATCCGGCAGGCAGCGGTTCTTGAGCGAACACGTCCAGGGCCGCTCCGGCGAGCCGTCCGGCGGCGAGGTGGTCGACCAGCGCCTCCTCGTCGACGAGTCCGCCCCGGCCTACGTTGATCAGCCGCGCCCCCGGCTTCATGGCGGCGAGCACGGGGGCGTCGACCATGCCCCGGGTGCCCTGGGTGAGGGGGGCGGCCAGGACGACGTAGTCCGCTTCTGTCAGGGCGGAGCGCAGGGTCGTCGCACCGTGAACAGTGCCGAAGTCGGGATCGTCCGAGCGGGACTGGCGGCCCGCACCGCTCACCCGCATCCCGACGGCGCGCAGCAGCCGGGCGATGGCCCGGCCGATCGGCCCCGTCCCCCAGACCAGCACAGTGCGTCCGGTGATGCCGTCACTGGGGCGCGGACGCCACTCGCGGCGCCGCTGGTGCTCCCAGGTGCCGGGGAAGTCCTTGGCGAGGGCGAGGATCAGGCCCAGGACGTACTCGGCGGTCGGCTGCTCGTAGACCCCGCGGGCGTTGGTCAGGACAACCCGCGGATCGTCCACCAGGGCGGGGAACAGCAAGGAGTCCACGCCTGCGGAGGACGCGTGGACCCAGCGGGGCGCCTTCTGCGGATCGTCGGGCCACGCCTCCCGGATGGCCGGGGTGATGGTCACCCAGGCCAGCAGGACGTCGGCGCCGGGGAGGAGGTAGGGCAGTTCCTCCTCCGTGGCGTAGACGGTGTCCGCGAGGCTTTCGATGAGTTCGGTGGCGGGGGGCCGGTTGCCGCGGTAGAGGACGACGAGTCGCTCGCGCATGTCAGGCTCCGACGGGGACGGCCATGTACTTGTACTCCAGGAACTCGTCGATGCCGACGAGTCCGCCTTCGCGGCCAAGGCCGGACTGCTTGACGCCGCCGAAGGGTGCCGCGGGGTTGGAGACCAGTCCGGTGTTGATGCCGATCATGCCGCTTTCGAGACGTTCGGCGACACGCAGGGCACGGTCGAGGTTCTGGGTGAACAGGTAGGCGGCCAGACCGAATTCGGTGTCGTTGGCGGCGGCGACGACCTCGTCCTCGGTCTCGAAGGTGCGGATCGCGGCGACGGGGCCGAAGATCTCGGAGTCGATGATCGCGGAGTCGGGGGCGATACCGGTGAGGACGGTGGGCGGGTAGAAGCAGCCCGGCCCTTCGGGGAGTTCACCGCCGGTCAGGACGGTGGCACCGCGCTTGACGGCGTCCCGCACCAGGTCGTGTGCCTTGCTGCGGCCGGCGGCGTCGATGAGGGGGCCGACGTCGGTGCCGGGTTCGGTGCCGGGCCCGACGGTGAGGGCGGCCATGCGGGCGGTGAGGCGCTGGGCGAACTCGTCGGCGACGGCAGTGTGGACGAAGATGCGGTTGGCCGCGCAGCAGGACTCGCCCATGTTGCGCATCTTGGCGACCATGGTGCCCTCGACGGCGGTGTCGAGGTCGGCGTCGTCGAAGACGATGAGGGGGGCGTTGCCGCCCAGTTCCATGGAGGTGCGGATGACGGTGTCGGCGCACTGGGCCAACAGGATCCGCCCGACCTGGGTGGAGCCGGTGAAGGAGAGCTTGCGGATCTTCCCGCCGCGCAGGAGGGGTTCGACGACGCCGGCGGCGTCGGTGGTGGTGACGATGTTCAGCACCCCGGCCGGCAGACCCGCCTCGCTGAGGATCTCCGCCAGGGCGAGGCTGGTCAGGGGGGTCTGGGGGGCGGGTTTGAGGACGATGGTGCAGCCGGCGGCGACGGCGGGGCCGATCTTGCGGGTGCCCATCGCCAGGGGGAAGTTCCAGGGGGTGATGAGCAGGCAGGGGCCGACGGGCTGACGGGCGACCAGCAGACGGTTCTTTCCGTCGGGGGCGGTCATCAAGCCACCGTCGATACGCACGGCTTCCTCGGAGAACCAGCGGAAGAACTCCGCGCCGTAGGCGACCTCGGCACGCGCCTCGGCCAGGGGCTTGCCCATCTCCAGGGTCATCAGCAGCGCGAGATCCTCGGTGCGCGCGATGATGATGTCGTAGGCGCGGCGCAGGATCTCGCCGCGCACGCGCGGCGGGGTGGCGGCCCAGGCGGCCTGCGCGGCGACCGCCGCCTCGACCGCACGCCGGCCGTCGGCGGGTGAGGCGTCGGCGATCTGGCACAGTTCCTCGCCGGTGGCCGGGTTGTCGACGGACAGGGTCCGGCCGGACTCCGCGTCCTGCCAATCGCCGCCGATGAACAGCTGCTTGGGAACATCACGGACGACAGTCATCGTGGGTATCTCCTTGTGGGTGTAGAGCTGCCGACCGGTCAGCGGATGCGGTCGAGCGTCTTGTAGTAGGCGCCCGCGAAGGGCAGGAACCAGGCGGTGCCGTTGTAGAGGGGGATGCGGGGCGGGGCGATGTCGCGGACGGGGCTGACCTCGGGGTGGCCGTCCATCACCTCGGCCATGACGTGCCCCATGTGGGTGGCCATCTGGACGCCGTGGCCGGCGTATCCCATGGAGTAGTGGACGCCGTCCTCGGTCTGCCCGGCGTGCACGATGCGGTCCATGGCGAAGCCGACGGAGCCGCCCCACACGTACTCGATCCTGGTGCGGGAGAGCTGGGGGAAGATCTCGCACATCTCACGGAACAGGACGGCCCCGCTCTTCTTGTCCGAGGTGGGGTCGGACGGAGCGAAGCGGGCGCGGCCGCCGAACAGCAGCCGGTTGTCCGGGGTGAGCCGGAAGTAGTGGCAGACCTTGTTGGAATCGACGATGAGGCGGGCCTTGGGGATGATGTCCCGGGCGAGTTCCTCGCCGAGCGGCTCGGTGACGATGATGAAGCTGCCCACGCAGACCTGCTGTCGGCGCAGCCACGGGAAGTTCTTGTCGGTGTAGGCGTCGGTGGCCATCATGACCTGCCCGGTACGGATGACACCGCGCTCGGTGCTGACCTCGAATCGGCCGGCGGCGGTCCGCCGTACGCCGATGGCCGCGTTGCGCTCGTGGATCTCGACACCGGCGCGCTCGCACGCCTCGGCCATACCGCGCACGAAGCGGCCGACGTGCAGGGCCGCGCTGAACGGGTCGAGCAGGCCGCCGTGGTAGGCGTCGGAGCCGATCTCGGACCGCAGTTCGGACTTGCCGATCAGAGTGGTCTCGTGTCCGAAGTGCTTGGCCAGGAGGAGCTGTTGTGCCTTCTTGCTCTCGAAGTGGGCGGGGCGGGACGCGACACCCAGGCGTCCGACTCGGTGGAACTGGCAGTCGATGGACTCCTCGTTCACGAGCCGCTCGACGGTGTCCACGGCCTCGCCGTAGGAGTTGTAGATCTCGCGGGCCCGTTCGAGTCCGTACCGGCGGATGGCCTGGCCCACGCCGATGGTGAAGCCCAGGTTGGCCATGCCGCCGTTGCGGGCGGAGGCACCAGAGCCGATCTGGCCCTTTTCGACGAGGGTGACGCGGGCGCCCTTGCGGGCGGAGTGCAGGGCGGTGGACAGTCCCGTCAGGCCGGCGCCGACGACCACCAGGTCGGTGTCCTCGGTCAGCGGCTTGCCGGATCGGTCGGGAAACGCCCCGGCGGTTTCTATCCAGTAGGGAATCGTCTTCATGTCGGGTCCTTAGCGGGGAGTTTCGAAGGAGGCGCGGCCGGGCAGCACCAGGGGCCCGGCCGACGGCGAAGTCAGCGTCGGCGCGGCCCATGCCGGCCCGGGGGCTCGGGTGACGCCGAGGATCACCAGGCCGATGCAGACCGCGCTGACGACGGTGACGGTCGGGTCGACGTCGAACCGGAAGGCGTTACAGCACCCTTTCGAGGAACGCCTGGGTTCGTTTCTCACGGGGGTTGCCCAGGACTTCGCGTGCGTCGCCGCGTTCGACGGCGATGCCTTCGTCCATGAACAGGACTTCGTCGGCGACTTCGCGGGCGAAGCCCATCTCGTGGGTCACGAGCAGCATGGTCATTCCGTTGCCGGCGAGGTCGCGCATGACGGCGAGTACTTCACCCACGCGCTCGGGGTCCAGCGCGCTGGTGGGTTCGTCGAACAGCATGATGGTGGGTTCCATCGCCAGCGCGCGGGCGATGGCCACCCGCTGCTGCTGGCCGCCGGAGAGTTGAGCGGGGTACTTGTGGCCGCAGCCCTTGAGGCCGACCTTCGCCAGCAGCTCCTGTGCCTGCTCCCGGCAGGTGGCGCGGTCCTTCTTCTGCACCAGCACCGGTCCGGACATGACGTTGCTTTCGGCGGTCATGTTCGGGAACAGGTTGAACTGCTGGAACACCATGCCGATGCGGGCGCGCTGCTCGGCCAGCCGTTTCGGGCGGACGGCGTGGTAGGCGTCGTCCTTCTCGACGTAGCCGAAGTCCTCTCCGTTGACCTTGAGGACTCCGCGGTCGACGGTCTCCAGACCGTTGATACAGCGCAGCAGGGTGGATTTGCCGGATCCGCTGGGCCCGATGATGCAGGAGATCTCCCCGGCCGCGACGGTCAGGTCGATGTCACGCAGGACCTGGTGACGTCCGAAGCTCTTGCACAGCTTGCGTGCGACGATCGTTCCGTCGGCGTTCACAGCAGGGACTCCCTCGTGGTGGGAACTGGCTGGCCCGCCCCCGGCTCGGCCGAGGCGGCGGCCGGGGTCAGCCGCGTCCGGGTCGAGCGGGAGAACCGCCGCTCGATCATGGACTGCGGCACGCTCAGCACCAGCGTCATGATCAGGTACCAGAGGCTGGCCACGATCAGCAGCGGGATCGTCTGGTAGTTGCGGGCGTAGATCGACTGTGCACTGTTCAGCAGGTCGGCGACGCCGAGCACGCTCACCAGTGAGGTCTCCTTGAGCATGCCGATCACCTGGTTGCCGGTGGCCGGGATGACCGCCGGCATGGTCTGCGGGATGATCACGCGCCGGAGCTTCGTGAACCCCGACATGCCCAGGGACTCCGCCGCCTCGTGCTGTCCGCGGCTGACCGAGGCGAACCCGCCGCGGATGATCTCGGACATGTAGGCGGCCTGATTGAGCGTCAGCCCTACGATGGCCGCGGTCATCGGCGTCATGATCGCGTTCACGTTCACCGGTGTGGAGATGTCGGTGAACGGGATGCCGATCGAGAGGTGCGGATACAGGGCCGCGATGTTGAACCAGAAGACCAGCTGCACGAGCACCGGGGTGCCGCGGAAGAAGGTGATGTAGAGCTGGGCCAGCCCGGAGACGGGCCGCAGGTGCGACATCCGCATCACCGCCAGCACCAGCCCCAGCAGCGTGCCCAGAGCCATGCTCGCCGCCGTCAGGAGCAGCGTGATCAGCAGGCCGTTGAGGATGGTCTCGGTGGTGAAGTAGCTGAACACCACCGGCCAGCGGTAGTTCTCGTTCGTCACCGCGGTCCACACCAGGCCGGCGACGATCGCGATCGCGACGGCCCAGGCGACGTAGTCGCGCGGACGTTTCGGCGTGATCCGCTTCTTTTCTTCGGCCAGCAAGGGTGACATCGGTCGGCTCCCGGTCTTCGTACCGATCAGATCCGTGGACATGTCAGTCCTGCGGGACGGCCATGGCCGCGGTCTTGATCCCGAGGTCCTTGAGACCCCAGCGACCGAGCGCCTGGGTGTACTTGGGGTCGTCGATGATCGACTGGATGGCGGCCTTCACCGCGGGTGTCAGCGGCGAGTCCTTCTTCAGCGCGACGGTCGCGGGCTTGGTGGCCACCAGGGGCCTGAGGACGTCGAACGTCTTGGGCTGCTGCGCGGCCGCCCACTCGAGCGAGGTGAAGTCGTACATCACCGCGTCGATCCGATTGGAGACCAGCTGGGTCAGAGCGTCGTTCACGCTGGGCAGGGTCACGGACTTGATGGCCGGCTTGCCCTGGCTCGTACAGTCCTGCTTGGACAGCTGGGGCAGCCACTGGAGCTCCGCGGTGCTGCCGGAGGGGACGGCGACGCGGTGCCCGCACAGCGTGTGGGTGCCCAGCTTCTGCGGGTTGCCGTAGGGGACGGACACGCCTGTCCCTGAGTTGATGTAGTCGACCATGTCGAGCACCTTCAGCCGGTCGCTGGTGGCGCCCATGGTGGAGCTGGTGAAGTCGTACCGATCGGCCTGCAGGCCGGTGATGATGGTGTCGAACTTGACGTTGTTGATCTGGAGTTTCAGGCCGAGCTTGGCAGCGATCAGCCGGGACATGTCCGGGTTGAAGCCGATCGGGGTCTTGTTGTCCGATGCCATGAACGTGGTGGGCGGGTACGACAGGTCCATGGCCACCGAGAGCGTGCCCTTGGCCTTCACCGCCGCGGGCAGCAGCTTCACCGCCTTCGCGTCCGGCTTCACACCGACCGAAATGTCGTCGGTGTGCTCGGCCGACGCGCCGGATCCCCCGCCCTGCGTCGTGCCCTTCGCCCCCGCGTTCTGCGCGGTGCCGGTCGACCCGCACGCGGCGAGCGCGAGGGCCAGGGCGGTGGTGACGAGCGGGATGCTCAGGTGTCTGTTGACCTGCATCGCGGCGGCCACGGCGCCTGCGGTGCGGAATGCGTTTCTGCGGCCTGTCCGGTTGGTTTCCATGGCGGTGCCTCCTGGGGATACGGGGATACGGGGAATCCGTGATGCGGGGACGACGTGCGGATCGGACGGGGGGCGGGTGAGCGGGGTGCGCGGCGCGCGTCAGATGCCCAGCATCTGGTTGAGCTCGTCCAGGGACTTGACAGTCACGTAGTCGTAGCCGTGGGTGACCGGGTCGCACCCGCGGTCCAGCAGGACGAGGTTGCGGAAGCCCATGTCGTGCATCGGCATCAGGTCGTAGCGGGTGTGCGAGGAGACGTGGACGAAGTCCTCGGGGGACGCGTCGAGCTGGTCGAGCATGTACTCGAACGCGGCGTAGCGGGGCTTGTAGTAGCCGGCCTGCTCGGCGGTGAAGACGGCGTGGAAGTCGGCGCCCAGCTGCGGCACGCTTTCCGCGAGGAAGGCGTTGTCGGCGTTGGAGAGGATCACCAGCTTGTAGTTCTCGCCCATCTTCTTCAGGGGTTCCGGCACGTCGGCGTGCGGGCCCCAGCTGCGCACGCCGTCGGCGAGCCGCTTGCCCGCGTCCGGGACCGCCTTGATCCCCCACTTGCGGCAGACCCCCTCGAAGGCGGCCTGCAGCGTCTGCTCATAGGGGTAGTACTTGTCGAGGACCGAGTCGTAGCGGTAGCCGCGGAACTCCTTGACGAACTGGTCCCACTGCTCGGCGGGGATCTGGTCGCCGACGAGCTCACGCGTGATGGGGGTCATCGGCCACTCGATCAACGTGCCGTAGCAGTCGAACGAGACGTACTTCGGGCGGAACTGGAACGAGGGAATGGGCATGGACGGGCTCCACTTTCTTGCGTCGGGGAACTGGGCAGGGCCGGCGCGGCCCTTTTTAGGCATGCTCACGACAAAGACGTCGGGAGTGGGGGTGATGACGTCGGCAACCGCCGGGGTCAGGCGGCGCCGGCTCCTGCCGGAGCGAGGAAGTCGACAGGGTGCTCCGTGGTGCCGTCGAGCGCCAGGTCGGCGGCGATCTCTCCCATCGCGGGCGAGAACTTGAAACCGCTGCCGGAGAACCCGGCCATGACGATGATGTCGTCCTCGCCGGGGAGATGCCCGACGAGCGGGTTTCCGGACTCCGTGTAGCCCTCCATGTAGGCCGACATCCTGATGGGGTCGGGGTTCAGGTCGGGCATAAGTTCATCGATGAGCTCGCGGAAGACACCGAGTTCGTCGGGGCGGACGGTGCGGTCGAGCCGATCGGGCTCGGGCACCGGCGCATGGTATTTGAAGGAGAGACCGAGCTTGACGGAGATGCCGTCGGGCGACGGGATTCCGAAGCAGTCATGGGGTGCGGCGCGCACGAAGGACGGCCCGCCGCCCGCGAACCAGTCGTGCCGGGTGGGCAGGTGCCAGGAGCAGACCACCCGGCGGACGTCGACGGTCCGGGGCAGGTCCGGGAGCAGGGTGTTGATCCACGGGCCCACGGTCACCACGGCGGCGTCCACATGGTCCGTGCCCAGGTCGGTGACGACCCGCACCCCGCCACCCGCCGCGGGGACGACCTCGCGCACCGTGGTGTAGCGGTGCAGCCGGGCGCCCAGCTGCTCGGCACGGGCGGCGGCGGCCTGGATCGACGCCTCCGGCCTGATGACGGCGCCCAACCGGTCGAGGACCGCGGTGTGTCCGTCCGGGAGCCGGTGCTGTGGGTAGCGGCGGGCGAGTTCCTCCCGGTCCAGTACCTCGTGATCCAGCCCCTGGGCCGCGCTGGTGGACAGGAGGAGGCGCATGGACGGTGAGGCGGTCTCTCCCATCACGAGGCTCCCGCTGCGGCGCCGCAGCGACCGGGCCGTCTCCGCCTGGAGCTGCTCCCACATCCGGTCCGCCAGCCGCAGCAACGGAATGTACCCCGGCTCGCCGAGGTGGGCGGCCCGGTAGATACGGCTCTCGCCCCCGGCCGCGCCGCGGTCGTGACCCGGTGCGTACCGGTCGTAGCCGATGACCTCGGCTCCGCGGGCGGCCAGTCGCCACATGGCCTGGCTGCCCATGCTGCCGGCACCGATCACGGCGACGCGCTTCGGGATGCGCATGAGGTCGCTCCTCTCGATGGTGTGGTGGGTGGCAGTGGGGCCCCAGCACTGTGCGGACACCGTGCGGACCTTTCCGGTTCGCGTCCTGCTGGGGATGGCGTTCACTCTCCGCCCGGGAGAACCCGCAGAGCAACCCACACTGTGTTCCGCCACGGGGCCTTCTTGAGACGGTCTGTCACGGCGGACGACCGGACTGCCCGAATGACGGGCCGCCTCTTGTCACGATGAGTGGCCGATGCGAAGGTGAGCCCGATTCCCCTCGGATGAAAGCACCACCTATGCCACCCAGACGTCACGCAACCGGGCACTTCCCCACGCTCAGGGAGGTACTGCGCCTGCCCGTGCTCGCCGAAGGGATGCCTCGCGTGCTGGCAGGCGAGGCGCGGTTGGACAGCCCGGTGCGCTGGGTGCATGTCACCGAGCTGCTCAACCCCGCGGACTTCCTGGAGGGTGGCGAGCTGATCCTGACGACCGGTGTGCCGCATCCTGAGAACGCCTCCGAGCTGCGCGGCTACGTCGACCAGCTCGCGGACGTCGGCGCGGCGGGCCTGATCGTGGAGCTCGGTTACCGGTACCAGAAGGTGCCCCACGAGCTGGTGGCGGCGTGCCGTGCCCGTGATGTGCCGCTGGTCGAGCTGGCCCGTGGCGTCCGGTTCATCGACGTCACGCACGCGGTGCACGCGCTCATCCTCGACGCCCAGGGAGCCCTGCTGCGCCGCGGGCGGGACATCCAGGACATCTTCACGGCCCTGACGCTGCGGGGCGCGGACCCCGAGGAACTGGTGCACACCACCGCGGAGCTCACCGGAGCCCCCGTGGTGCTGGAGGACCTCACCCACCGGGTCCTGATGTGCGAGCTGCTCGGCCGGCCGTACGAGCCGGTGGTGTCGGCCTGGTCGCGGCGTTCGCGGGCCGCCCCGACGCCGGAGAGGATCACGCCGAGCGGCCCGGAGGGGTGGCTGATCGCGCCGGTACAGGACCACCACGGCCCGTGGGGGCGGCTGGTGCTGCTGGAGGACCGGCTGAGCGCCGAGCCCGACCCGGAGCACGTCCTGGTGCTGGAGCGTGCGGCGATCGCACTGACCATGGCGCGTCTGGCGGGGCAAGCCTGGTGGGAGCGCCGGGCCCACCGCTCCGTACTGCGGGACCTGTACGAACGGCGTTTCCGCTCCCCCGCGGACGCCCGCGCCCGCGCCGAGGCACTGGGACTGCCCACCCTCGGACACCGCCTGTTCGCCGTGGTCATCCGCCACCCCTACACCGGCACCGAGGGGGAGCACCTCGACGAACGGATCGCGAAGGCACTGACGCACACCGGTGTCCGCGCCCTGGTCGGCGAGACGGCCCCGGGCCACATCGGTGTCCTCATGGCTCTGGCACAGGCGAGCGCCTGGCAGCCGGTTGCCGAACGGATCGGCCGCCTGGTCCGGGAAGAACTCGGACCGCGGGCAGTGGTCGCCGTCGGCCCCGGGGTGACCGATCTCGGCGGGATCGCCCGATCGTGGCAGGAGGCGGAGCAGACGGCCGAGGCCATCACACGGGCCTCCCCCGAGCGGTGGTTCTACGTCCCCGCTGACGTCCGGCTGCCGGAGTTGCTGGGCATCCTTCGCGAGGACACCCGTCTTCAGCGGTACGCCGAACGGCAACTGACCCGCCTCATCGAGCACGACGACCGCAACAGCGGCGATCTGCTCCCGGCACTGCGCGCCTATCTGGCGGCGGCCGGGAACAAGTCGGTCGCGGCGAAACGCGCCGGCATGTCCCGGCAGGCGTACTACCAGCGCCTGCACACCATCGAGCGGCTCCTCGGCTGCGACCTGGAGTCAGGACTGGAGCGCACGTCCCTGCACGTCGCGGTGCTGGTTCTGGACGCGGGAGAAGCAGCGGCAGAGGGCGCGGGGGAATGATGACCGGTGGGCGGCGTCGTCCCTGCCGCCCACCGCGGAGGAACATGGCTCAGAGGAGCTCGATCAGCCTGTCGGTGAACTCGGCGGTGGTCGCGGTTCCGCCCAGGTCACGGGTGCGGGTATCGGTCTTGGCCAGGACCGACGCGATCGCGTCCGTGATGTCCCTGGCCGCGGCTGGGTGGCCGAGGTGGTCGAGCATCATCGCCGCGGACCAGATGGCGCCCAGAGGGTTGGCGATGCCCTGGCCCGCGATGTCGGGCGCGGAGCCGTGTACCGGCTCGAACATCGAGGGGAACTCACCCTCGGGGTTGAGATTGGCCGCCGGGGCGACGCCGATCGATCCGGCGACCGCGGCCGCGAGGTCGCTGAGGATGTCGCCGAAGAGGTTGGAGGCGACGACGACGTCGAAGCGGGCGGGGTCGAGGACGAACTTGGCCGCCAGCGCGTCGATGTGCTCCTGGTCCCAGGTGACGTCGGGGTGGTCGGCGGCCCGCTCGGCGATCAGCTCGTCCCAGAACGGCATGGTGTGAATGATGCCGTTGGACTTGGTGGCGGAGGTGAGCTTCCCTCGGCGGCGGGCGGCGAGCGAGAACGCGTAGTCGGCGACACGGGTGACCCCGGCCCGGGTGAACACCGCTTCCTGGACGGCCAGTTCCTCGGGCGTGCCCTGGTTCAGCCGTCCGCCGATCTCGCTGTACTCGCCCTCGACGTTTTCCCGAACGACGACGAGATCGACCTCGCCCGGCTGCGCGCCGCGCACCGGACTGTCGATGCCCGCGAAGACACGGACGGGCCGGAGGTTGACGTACTGACGGAAGCTGCGCCGTATCGGGATCAGCAGCCCCCACAGCGAGACATGGTCCGGGACCCCCGGGTAGCCGACGGCGCCCAGCAGGATCGCGTCCTTGTCGCGCAGCTGGTCGATCCCGTCGGCGGGCATCATGGCACCCTCCCGCAGGTACCGCTCGCACGACCAGTCGTACGACGTGTAGGAGAGGCTGAAGCCGTGGCGGCGGCCGAGAACATCGAGCACCTGCTGTGCTGGGGGGAGTACCTCGGCGCCGATGCCGTCGCCGGGGATCAGGGCAATGCGGTGGTTGGTCTTCATGCCGTCGATTGCAGCAAGGCGGTCCGCGGGGCGTCCAAGACGCAAAGCGGATATCCCTTATAAGGGGCGCCTATCAGCTGCCGGAAGCCGAGACGGCGGCCGTGACGAACGCGGCAGCCGCCGGCGACAGGCTGCCGCGGCGGCTGACGAGAGCGATGTCCAAGGCGCTCTCCGGCTCGATGTCCAGGACGCGGGCGCCCAGCTGCCGGGCGAGGTCCCGCCAGGAATCCATGATCACCGCGAGTCCCACACCGGCCAGTACCAGGGGCATGAGCGACACCCGGTGCTCGGTCTCGGCGGCGACGGTGAACTCGATGCCCTGTTCCCGCAGCGCGTCGACGTAGGCGCGCATCCCGGTACCCGGCTGCCCGACGATCAGCCGCTGTCCGGCAAGCTCCTGGCACTCGACAGCCGTGCGATCAGCGAACGGGCCGTCGGCCGGCACCATCAGCACAAAGCGCTGCCGCCCCAGCGCATGGCAGACGACCTCCTTGTCGGAGAACGGCCCGGCGGACGCCAAGAGCCCCAGTTCCACGGCACCCGTGCGCACCATGTCGATCACATCACGCGAGGTGAACGCCGCTTTGATGGCCACGGAGACGCCGGGATACCGGTGGCTGAACGCGCTCACCAGACTCGTCAGCGGCTCCACCGCCTGCGACGGCACGGATGCCACGTCCAGGCGCCCCTCCCGCAGCTCATGCACCGCCGCGACACTCGCCCGCGCCGTCTCCAAACTCCGCACGGCCTCCCGGGCAGGCTCGATCAGAGCCCTTCCGGCCTCCGTCAGCACTGCCCTACGCCCGATGCGATGGAACAACTCGGAACCGAGATCACGCTCCAGTGCCCGCACGGCCTGCGACAGCGACGGCTGCGACACGTAGAGAGCCGAGGCCGCGCGGTTGAACCCCCCACGATCAACGATCGCAAGGAAGTACTCCAGCTGCCGAATATCCATTACGCACCCTCTGTCCCTCAACGCAGCAGCCGACGACTCGACGGTCCCGACCATGGTTGCGTGAAGGACAGCCTCGACGAAGCACGGACCCCCGGTGCGGTGACCGTTTCTGTCACCGAAGCGCGGTCACCGCTGATTGAACTCCGGCGGTAGATCGCAACCGCGTCATCGCCGCGCCGCTCCCGATGTGCCGGCCTCCACCGCGGCCGCCCATGCCTCAAGGCCCTGGTCCACCGCCGTCTCGTCGATCACCAGGGCCGGGATCATCCGCACGACCTGGTTCCAGGCGCCGCACAGAAGCAGGAGCAGGCCCTGGTCGACAGCGGCACGCTGCACGCGGGCGGCGGTCTCGGGGTCCGGGCTGCCGTCCTCGGTGACGAACTCGGTCGCGAGCATGAGCCCGAGGCCGCGTACGTCACCGATGCCTGCGGTCCGGTCGGCCACCGCCTCCAGGCCCTGGCGAAGACGCTTGCCCATCGCCTCGGCGTTCTCGACGAGCCTCTCCTCACGGACGACGTCGAGGGTGGCGCAGGCCGCGGCGCAGGCGACGGCGTTGGCGCCGTACGTACCGCCCTGCGAGCCGGGCCACGCCTTGGCCATCAGCTCCTCGGAGGCGGCGATGCCGGACAGCGGGAAGCCGCTGGCCAGGCCCTTGGCGGTGACGAGGATGTCGGGCGTGACGCCGAAGTGGTCGTGCCCCCAGAAGCGGCCGGTGCGGCCGATGCCCGTCTGCACCTCGTCGAGGATCAGCAGGAAGCCGTGGCGGTCCGCCCGCTCCCGCAGGCCCTCCATGAAGGCACGGTTGGCGGGGACGTATCCCCCCTCGCCGAGCACCGGCTCGACGATGATCGCGGCCGTGTCGGCGGGCGAGGAGATCGTCTGGAGCGTGTAGTCCAGTTCCTTCAGGGCGAAGCGGGTCGCGGTCTCCTCGTCCCAGCCGTACCGGTACGCGGACGGGAACGGAGTGACGACGACACCGCTCATCAGCGGGGAGAAGCCGGACCGGAAGCGGGTCCCGGAGGTCGTCATGGAGGCGGCGGCGACCGTACGGCCGTGGAAGCCGCCGTGACAGACGATCACATTGGGGCGGCCGGTGGCCTGCCGGGCCAGCCGCAGCGCCGCCTCCACCGCCTCGCTGCCGGAGTTGGTGAAGAACAGGCTGTCGAGCCCCTCGGGCAAGACCTCGCCCAGCTTGTCGACGAGCCGCCGCAGCGGCTGGTGCATGACTGTCGTGTACTGGCCGTGGACGAGGGTGCCCACCTGTTCCTGGGCAGCCGCTACGACCTTGGGGTGGCAGTGCCCGGTGCTGGTCACGCCGATGCCGGCGGTGAAGTCGAGGTAGCGGCGGCCGTCCTCACCGTAGAGGTGGACGCCCTCTCCCCGGACCGCCACCACGGGCGTGGCCTGGCGAAGGTGCGGCGACAGTGCGGTCATGTTCGTCTCCCGGCGGGTTGTCGGTCTGGCTCCGGTCCGGTCGAGCATCTCCGCGTACCTCGATGACGCCAATGCTCGATCTGTCCGCCCGCGCCGCGGCATCTGGGCGTTGTGTCAGCCGCACCCGGCAACACGCCCCGCCCGTCCTGCTCACAGCAGCCCTTTCAGAGCTCTTGCGCAGGTCAGCGAGGATTGTCAGGGTGACGGAGCACCCAGGGAGGTCCCATGCGCGAGAAGCACCACACGGCCGCGAGGCCCGTCACCGACGGTCCTGACGCCTCCTTGGCAGGCCCGGACGTGGCCACCGCTGGCCATCCGCTCACCGTGGCCGACGTTCTGACCCTCCCCGTCCTCGCCGCCGGGCAGCCGCGGGTCGTCACCGGAGCAGACCTGCTCGACCGCCCCGTCCGCTGGGTTCACATGACCGAGCTGACCGACCCGGCCTCCTTCCTCAAGGGTGGCGAGCTCGTACTGACCACCGGTATGCCCCTGCCCGAGGAGCCGGCCGGCGTACGCCGCTACGTGAACGAACTCGCCGACGTCGGCGCGGCGGCCTTGGTCATCGAACTGGTCCGCCGTTACCACCGCCCGCCAGACGCCCTGGTCCATGCCTGCGCGGCCCGCGGGCTCCCCCTCGTGACCCTGGCCAAGGACGTCAACTTCCTTGAGGTCACACAGGTCGTCCACGCTCTCATCCTCGGCAACCAGGCCGAGGAGATGCGCCGGACCCAGCGCATTCACGAGGCGTTCACCGCCCTCACGCTGCGCGGCGCCGTGCCCGAGGAGGTCGTACACGCCGCCGCCGAGATGAGCGGCCACACCGTCGTGCTGGAGAACCTGGCCCACCAGGCACTGATCTGCGCGCCCTCCGCAGGCACGGTTGAGGCAGCGCTCAGCGACTGGGAACGGCGCTCACGAGCGACACCTCCCACCGGCCGCGCATCCGTGTCCGGGCCCGGCGGCTGGCTCGTGACATCCGTGGAGTACCAGGGCGAAAGCTGGGGCAGGCTGGTCGTGCTGCCCGCTCCGTCAGACCGGCCCACCCCCTCGACATTCGGCCCGACGGCGGTGACGGTTCTGGAGAGATCTGCGATGGCCCTCACCATCGCCCGCGTCATCCACCCCGTGCCCTGGGAACGCACCGCACACCGCAATCTCCTGCGCGACCTCGTCGGACAACGTCACCACTCTCCTGCGGACGCCGAGGCCCGGGTCGCCGCACTGGGTCTGTCCACCAAGGACTGCGGCTTCATGGCCGTGCTCGCGGACTTTCCTCAAGAGACGGACGCGACGAAAAGCGAGGCCCTCCTCGGCGAAGAGCTGAGGAAGCAGGGGACACAGGCCCTCATCGGCGTTCTCGGCCCCACGCGCCTCGGCATCCTCCTGTCCCTGCGCCCCGGCCGGCCCTGCCCACCCGTGGTCGAACATCTGAGCCGCACCGTACTCGAGTTGGCGCCGGGGGCCACCGTCAGCGCGGGCAGCGAGGCGGCGGACCTCTCCGATGTCGCCCGATCCTTCCGCGAGGCGACCCGCGTCAGCGAAGCCACCGAGCCCGGCCGGCCGCTCCCGCCGGGACGCTCTTACCACCAGCCATCCGACATCGGCCTGCGCCGCCTGCTCTTCGCGCTCCGGGAGGACACCCGGATCCAGGACTTCACCGAACGCCGGCTGAGCCGACTCCTCGACCATGATGCCCGCCACGGGACGGACTTGCTGACGACCTTGCGCCACTACCTTGACGCGGCCGGCAACAAGACCCTGGCAGCCCGCTCCGGCTGTCTGTCCCGCGAGACCGTTTACCAACGTCTGCGCAGCATCGAGCGGATACTCGACTGCGATCTCGAGTCCGGCGAACACCGCACCGAACTACACGTGGCACTCACAGCGCTCGACGTCCTACGGGCCAGGTGAGCCGGTAGGAATCAACAGGCCGACGGCGCTCCCGGCATACGAGGAAGCCGTGCGTCATTCGTGCGTCACGCCGCAAGAACCAACGGGCTCCGCCACTCCCCCGCGCCCCTCCTCCTCAGACGAATGTCCAGGTCACGCGGCATCGTCCGACTTCACCCGTTCCCGCCTCCCAAACAGGTCGAGCCGACGAAGGAAGTCAGAAAACCACAGGTCAAGAGCCCTTTCCGACGGGTTCCAGGATCGCGACGCACTCCACGTGGGAGGTCATCGGGAACAGATCGAACGCCCGCAGCATCCGCACCCGATACCCCCCGTCCCGGAAGTACCCCAAGTCCCGCGCCAGCGCAGCCGGATCGCACGCGACGTACGCGATCCGGCGCGCCCCCAGCGACGCCAGATGCGCGACCGTCTTCCGGCCCGCCCCCGCCCGCGGCGGGTCCAGGACGATCAAGTCCACCTCGGTGATGCCGGTACGCGGCAACACGGCCTCGACCTTGCCCTGCTCGATCCGTACCCGGTCGAAGCCGGCCAGGTTGTGCCGGGCGTCCTCCACCGCGCGCTTGCCGGACTCGATGCCGAGGACCGCGCCCTGCTCGCCGAGCCGGTCGGCCAGGGCGCCCGCGAACAGCCCGACACCGCAGTAGAGGTCGAGCGCCATCTCGCCCTTGCGCGGCAGCAGGCCCTGCATGACGGCCGTCACCAGGGTGTCGGCGGCCTTCGGGTGGACCTGCCAGAAGCCGCCGCTGCCGACGCGGTACGTCCGGCCGTCCGCGCGTTCGCGGACGAAGGGGCGGCCGTGGACGCGGTGGGTCCCGCCGTCCTTCTCGCCGACCCGCATCACCGACACCGGCTTGTCCAGCTCCACCAGCGGCAGTCGCGCTCCCGGCCTCGGCGTCAGGATCACCTGCCGGTCCTGCGACCCCGTCGCCGCGATCGCCTCCACGCCCGCCATGCCCGTCCAGTCGCGCTTCTCGATGCCCAGCTCGCTGACGCCCTCCGCGGCGATCATGCAGTGGTCGATCGGCTCGACCTCGTGCGAGCGGTGCCGGCGCAGTCCGGCGTGGCCGTCGGCGTCGACCGCGTACTGCACGCGCGTCCGCCACTGCGGCACCTGCCCCGCCGGCAGCTTGTCGCCCTCGGCCGGCATGACCGTGCCGTCCCAGCCGACGTCCTCCGGCGTCAGTCCGGCGAGCCGCTCCAGCTGCTCGGCGATGACCTCGCCCTTCATCCGGCGCTGCGCCCCCGGCTTGGCGTGCTGCCAGTCGCAGCCGCCGCAGCGGCCGGGACCGGCGAAGGGGCAGGGCGCCTCGATGCGGTCCTTGGAGGCGGACAGCACCTCGACGGCGTCGGCGCGCAGGAACCGGTCGCCCTCCTCTCCCTCGGTCACCCGGGCCACGACCCGCTCACCGGGCAGCGTGTGCCGGACGAACAGCACCTGGCCGGCGTCGGTGCGGGCGATGCAGTGCCCACCGTGGGCGACGGGGCCGATCTCGACCTCGTACTCCTCCCCCACCAGCGACTTCTTCGGTTCTGCCTGCATGGCGGGGTGACTCCAGATCGAGAAGGGGATACGGCCCTCGACAGTGGGCCACGGACGGCTCCGCGGAGGGCCTGACAACAGCCCACCAGTCTACGTGCTCCCCGCCGCGCCGCCGTGCCCTGCCCGCCTCAGCGCTGGGCGTCCGGCTCCTTCGCCCGCTCCTGGGCGGGCCCGCGCCGCACCGAACCCGGTGCGTTCCACTCCTGCCGCTTGCGGGCCCTGGCCTTCGCCAGCTCGGAGGACTGGAGCTGGTACGGCACCGAGGTCACCATGATGCCCGGCGTGAACAGCAGCCGGCCCTTCAGCCGCAGCGCGCTCTGGTTGTGCAGCAGATGCTCGTACCAGTGGCCGACGACGTACTCGGGGATGATGACCGACACCGCGTCGCGCGGGGACTCCTTGCGCAGGCTCTTCACGTAGTCGATGACCGGGCGCGTGATCTCGCGGTACGGCGAGTCGAGCACCTTCAGCGGTACGTCGATGCCGCGCCGCTCCCACTCCGCGCGCAGCGCCTTGGTCTCCACCGGGTCCACGTTGACGCTGAGCGCCTCCAGGGTGTCCGAGCGCAGCAGCTTGGCGTAGGCCAGGGCGCGCAGGGCGGGGCGGTGGATCTTGGAGACCAGGACGACGGAGTGCACACGGGAGGGCCGTACGAGGTCGTCGGCCGGGCCCTCGGGGGCGGCGAGTTCCTCGGAGACGTGGTCGTAGTGGCGGCGGATGGCCGTCATCGTCACGTAGAAGATCACCATGCCAAGCAGGGCGACCCACGCACCGTGCGTGAACTTGGTGACGAGGACGACGACCAGGACCAGTCCGGTGAAGAAGGCGCCGAAGGCGTTGATCGCGCGGGAGCGGACCATGTGACGGCGCTTCGCCTGGTCCTTCTCCATGGCCAGGAGGCGGTTCCAGTGGCGGACCATGCCGGTCTGGCTGAGCGTGAAGGACACGAACACGCCGACGATGTACAGCTGGATCAGTCGCGTGGAGTCGGCGCCGTAGATCCACACCAGCAGCGCGGCCGCGCCCGCCAGGAGGACGATGCCGTTGGAGAAGGCGAGCCGGTCGCCGCGGGTGTGCAGCTGGCGCGGCAGATAGCGGTCCTGGGCGAGGATCGAGCCGAGCACCGGGAAGCCGTTGTAGGCGGTGTTGGCGGCCAGGAACAGCACGAGGGCGGTAGCCGCGGCGAGCACGATGAAGAAGAAGCTGCCCTTGCCGAAGACGGCCTCCGCGACCTGGGTGATCACCGGGTTCTGGACGTAGTCGGCGCCGACCGCGACGCCGTTCTTCAGCAGGTCGACGGCCGGGTTCTCGGCCATGCGGACGTCGGTCACCAGCGCGAGCCCGATGATGCCGCAGAACATGGTGACGGCCAGCAGGCCCATCATCGCGAGCGTGGTCGCGGCGTTCTTCGACTTGGGCTTGCGGAAGGCCGGGACGCCGTTGGAGATGGCCTCCACACCAGTGAGCGCGGCACAGCCGGAGGAGAAGGCGCGCAGGAGCAGGAAGACGAGCGCGAAGCCCGCGAGTCCCTCGTGTTCCGCCTTGATCTCGTACGACGCCGTGGGCGCCCGCATGGTCTCGTCGAGGACGAGCCCGCGGAACGCACCCCACGCGATCATGATGAAGACGCCCGCGACGAAGACGTACGTCGGGATCGCGAAGAGACTGCCGGACTCCCTGACGCCGCGCAGGTTCATCAGCGTCAGCAGCACGATCACGGCGACCGCGCACTCGACCTTGTGCTCGACGACGAACGGGACGGCGGAGCCGAGGTTCTCGATGCCGGACGCGATGGAGACGGCGACCGTCAGGACGTAGTCGACGAGCAGGGCGCTCGCCACCGTCAGGCCCGCCTTGGCACCCAGGTTGGTGGTCGCCACCTCGTAGTCGCCGCCGCCGCTGGGGTAGGCGTGCACGTTCTGCCGGTAGGAGGCGACCACGGTGAACATCAGCACGACGACCGCGACCGCGATCCAGGGGCTGAAGTGGTACGCCGACACGCCCGCGATGGAGAGGACCAGCAGCACTTCTCCGGGCGCGTACGCCACGGACGACAGCGGGTCGGAGGCGAAGACGGGCAGGGCGATGCGCTTCGGCAGGAGCGTTTCCGCCAGCCGATCACTGCGCAGTGCGCGCCCGATCAGAATCCGTTTGGGCACGTCGGTCAGTTTGGACACAACAGAGAATCGTAGGCCCCCTGCCTGGGGCGGAGCACATCCGGGTGAAATCGCGCGCGGCGCGGGGGTGAATTCGGTCCTCCGCTCGCGCCGGGTTCCGGTCCGGGAGACGGCCGCATGCCTCCATGACCTGCGTCGGTACGCTCATCACATCCGGGAGACCTCATGTCGCAGACGACCGCTCAGCTCGTCGGTGCCCTCGTCGCGCTCGCCGGACTCGCTGCCCTGGCACTGGCCAGCCTCCGCAGCTTCAACCGCCGTTGAGGGGGCCGGTCGTCGCGTGAGACGGTGCCTGGCGGGTGTGTCCGACCCTGACGTTACGGTGGACTGAGGCACCCCGTGAGCCCACGATCCGAACCGCCAGGGATCATCGGTGGGATTCCCCGGCATGATGTTGCCCAGCGGTCCGCGACCGGCCCGCGCCCGTTGCCCGGCGAACCGAGAGAAGGATATGAGCGCCACGTTCACGCAAGTCAGACGCCTAACGAGGAGTGCGGGGTAAGCGCCGTGCACATCGTCATCATGGGTTGCGGAAGGGTGGGCTCCGCTCTTGCCCAGACCCTGGAGCAACAAGGGCACACGGTCGCCGTGATCGACCAGGACCCCACCGCGTTCCGGCGGCTGGGCCCCGGCTTCGGAGGCCGCCGGGTCACCGGCATCGGCTTCGACCAGGACACCCTGCGCGAGGCGGGCATCGAGGAGGCGGGCGCGTTCGCCGCCGTCTCCAGCGGCGACAACTCGAACATCATCTCCGCGCGCGTGGCCCGCGAGATGTTCGGCGTGGAGAACGTCGCGGCCCGGATCTACGACCCCCGCCGCGCCGAGGTCTACCAGCGCCTGGGCATCCCCACCGTGGCCACGGTCCGCTGGACGGCCGACCAGATGCTGCGCCGTCTGCTCCCCTCGGGCGCCGAGCCTCTGTGGCGGGACCCCACCGGCGGCGTCCAGCTCGCCGAGGTGCACGCGTCCGCCGCCTGGGTGGGCCACAAGATCAGCACGATGCAGGAGGAGACCGGCGTCCGCGTCGCGTTCCTCACCCGCCTCGGCGAGGCGATCCTGCCCACCTCGCAGACGGTGCTGCAGGAGGGCGACCTGGTGCACGTGATGATGCGCACCGACGAGGTCGACAAGGTCGAGGCGTCCTTCGCCAAGGGTCCCGAAGAGGAGGGCGGTCACTGATGAGGGTCGCCATTGCCGGTGCCGGTGCGGTGGGCCGCTCCATCGCGGGCGAACTGCTGGAGAACGGCCACGAGGTCCTGCTCGTCGACAAGGCGCCGACCGCCATCTCGGTCGAGCGCGTCCCGCAGGCGGAGTGGCTGCTGGCCGACGCCTGCGAGATCACGTCCCTGGACGAGGCGGCGCTGCAGCGCTGCAACGTGGTGATCGCCGCGACGGGCGACGACAAGGTCAACCTGGTCGTCTCGCTCCTGGCGAAGACGGAGTACGGCGTCCCGCGCGTCGTGGCCCGCGTGAACAACCCCAAGAACGAGTGGCTGTTCAACGAGGCCTGGGGCGTGGACGTCGCGGTCTCGACGCCCCGCCTGATGTCGGCCCTGGTCGAGGAAGCGGTGTCGGTCGGCGACCTGGTCCGCCTCCTCCGCTTCAGCCACGGCGACGCCAACCTCGTCGAACTGACCCTCCCGGAGGAGTCGGCCCTGGCCGGCACCCAGGTCGGCGACGTGGAGTGGCCGCAGGACACGTCCCTGGTCACCATCATCCGCGGCACCCGCGTCCTCACCCCGTCCCGCGAGGACTCCTTGGAGGCGGGCGACGAGCTGCTGTTCGTGGCCGCGCAGGCGCGGGAGGAGCAGCTGGAGGACCTGCTGTCGGTGCGGCGGGAGGACACGGCGGGCTAGCCGAGTCCCGCGCTACGACGACGAAGGGCGCCCTGGGATCCCAGGGCGCCCTTCGCGTCATGGCACCTCTCAGCGCCGGTCAGTGCATTTCAGCCCGTCCGGCGTTTGAGGACGAGGCCCGTTCAGGGCCGAAGCGGGGGTCTGGGGGCGGCAGCCCCCAGTTGACGGCAACGACGACGCCGGGTGCCTACTCGGCCGACCTCGCGGCAGCCTCCCGCGCCTTCTCCTCCGCCTCCATCTCGGCGAACACGTCGATCGGCGCGGGCGCCTTCGCCAGGAAAACCCACGTCAGCCACACGGCCAGCAGGAACGGCGGAATCTTCAGCGCGACCAGCACCCAGCCCAGCTGCGTCGTGTCCGCCCACCAGTACAGCGGGAAGAGGATCGCGCACTTGGCGAGCAGGATCAGCCCCCACGCCCAACTGGCCTTCGCATACGCCTTCTTGCGCCCGGGGTTCCGCTTGCGCCAGGAGAGGTTCTCCTTGAACACCGGCCCGAGGATCAGCCCGATCAGCGGCACCCCGCACAGCGTCGTGATGATGTACGCGAGCCCCAGCCCCAGCGTGTAGAGCATGCCGGGCAGGTAGAAGTCCTTCGCGTTGCCGGTCATCATCGCGAACACGACACCGAACGCGACGCCGAAGACACCGCTGAACGCGTGCTTGACGGTGTCCCGCATCACCAGGCGCACCACGACGAGCACCAGGGACACCACGAGCGCGGCGATGGCCGACAGGTGCAGGTCCTTGTTGATCGTGTAGATGGTGACGAAGAGCAGACCGGGCAGCACCGTCTCGATCATGCCGCGCATGCCGCCGAAGGCCTCGAACAGCGCGGCCTCGGTCACCGCCCGGGTGTCCTGCTCGGACTGCTCGGCGTCTGCGGTGGTGTCTTCAGTCGGCTTGTCGAGCGACGTCACCGGCTACTCCCGTCCGAGGGGTCTCAGTTCGTATTTCGGGTTGAACAGCACCCGGCGGCCTCGGCTCATGGAGATCCGGCCCGATGCGATCAGCCGGCGCCCCGGCTCTATGCCGACTATGGAGCGCCTGCCGAGCCACACCACGTCCAGGGCGGCGGAGCCGTCGAACAGCTCGGCCTCCAGGGCCGGGACTCCCGCACGCGGCCGCAGGGTGACCGTGCGCAAGGTACCAGTAACCGTCACGATCTGGCGGTCATGGCAGTCACCGATCTTGATACAGCCGGCCGTCTCGGCGTCCTCACGCAGCTCCTCGGACTCCAGGTCCTCCTGCGACGAGGAGAGCCGGTCGAGCATGCGCCGGAACCGGCCGACCGACTTTTCGGAACGAGGAACAGCACTCATGACTTGAAGCCTACCGGGGTGCACCGACACCTACGTACCCGTGGTACCCACCCGCGAACCGACCCTCTCCGACCGGCCCCTTTTCCCCAATCGACCGGTCACTTGCCGCATCGGCCGGTCACTTCTCGAAGCGGTACCCCATCCCCGGCTCGGTGATGAAGTGCTTGGGATGCGACGGGTCCGCCTCCAGCTTCCTGCGCAGCTGGGCCATGTACACCCGCAGATAGTTCGTCTCCGTCCCGTACGACGGCCCCCACACCTCCTGCAACAGCTGCTTCTGGCCGACGAGGCGCCCCGTGTTGCGCACCAGCACCTCCAGCAGGTGCCACTCCGTGGGCGTCAGCCGTACGTCCTTCCCGCCCCGGTTGACCTTCTTCGCGGCCAGGTCGACGGTGAACTCCTCGGTCTCCACGATCACGTCGTCCTCGCCCCCGGTGGGTTCGGCCCGGCGGACGGCGGCCCGCAGCCGGGCCAGCAGCTCGTCCATGCCGAAGGGCTTGGTGACGTAGTCGTCGGCGCCCGCGTCCAGCGCCTCGACCTTCTCGTCGGAGGTGTGCCGGGCGGACAGCACCAGGATCGGCACCCGGGTCCAGCCGCGCAGGCCGCGGATCACCTCCACGCCGTCCATGTCGGGCAGGCCCAGGTCGAGGACGACGACGTCGGGGTGGCGGGCGGCGGCGAGGTCGAGGGCGGTGGCCCCGTCGTGGGCCGCGTCGACCTCGTACTTGCGGGCCTTGAGGTTGATCACGAGGGCGCGCACGATCTGCGGCTCGTCGTCGATCACGAGCACCCGGGTCATGTGACCTGCCTTTCGGGTTCTGCGAGGCGTTCTTCAAAAGCTTCGGGGCGCGCTCCCGCCGCCCGGAGCGTGAGCACCATGGTGAGGCCGCCGCCCGGCGTGTCCTCGGCGTCGAGGGTGCCGCCCATGGCTTCGGCGAAGCCGCGCGCGACCGCGAGGCCGAGGCCCACTCCGGCTCCGCGCGGGGCATCGCCGTAGCGCTGGAAGGGCTCGAAGATGCGCTCCTTGGCGTCGTCGGGGACGCCCGGCCCCCGGTCGACCACCCGGACCTCGACCCGGTCCGCGAGGGCGCTCGCGGAGACGAGGACGGCCCCGGTGTCCGGGCTGTACTTGACGGCGTTCTCCACCAGGTTGGCCACCGACCGCTCCAGCAGCCCCGGGTCCACGGCGGCCATGGGCAGCGTCTCCGGGATGTCCAGCTCGACGCGTTCCTCCGGCACCCCGCCCAGCGCCATCGGCACCACCTCGTCGAGGTCGATGTCGCGGATGAGAGGCGTGACCGTGCCGGTCTGCAGCCGGGACATGTCGAGGAGGTTCCCGACGAGGTGGTCGAGCCGGTCGGCGCCGTCCTCGATGCCCTCCAGCAGTTCCGCCTCGTCCTCCTCGGACCACGCCACGTCGTCGGACCGCAGCGAGGAGACCGCCGCCTTGATGCCGGCGAGAGGCGTACGGAGGTCGTGGCTGACGGCGGCCAGCAGTGCCGTGCGGATGCGGTTGCCCTCGGCGAGCTCCTTGGCCTGGTCGGCCTCGCGCTGGAGGCGCTGGCGGTCCAGGACGACGGCCGACTGCGCGGCGAAGGCGGCGAGCACCCGACGGTCCTCGGCGGGCAGCACCCGGCCGGTCAGCGCCAGCGCCATGTGGTCGCCCACCGGTACGTCGACGTCGGCGTCCTCCGGCCGCGCCGGCGCCCGCCCCAGGCCCACCCGGCCCGCGCAGGTCCAGGGGTCGAGGTCGCTCTGCCGCTCCAGCAGGGCCGCCGATGCCATGCCGAAGGTCTCGCGGACCCGTTCCAGGAGGGCCTCCAGGCTGGTCTCGCCGCGCAGCACGTTCCCGGCGAGGAAGGACAGGATCTCCGACTCGGCGCGCAGCCGGGCCGCCTGGTGGGTGCGGCGGGCCGCCAGGTCGACCACCGAGGCCACCGACACCGCCACGAACACGAAGATCACGAGCGCGAGCAGGTTCTTCGGGTCGGCGATCGTGATGTGGTGCACCGGCGCCGTGAAGTACCAGTTGAGCAGCAGCGAGCCGACCGCCGCCGACGCCAGCGCGGGGAGGAGCCCGCCGAGCAGGGCCGCCGCCACCGTCAGGGTCAGGAACAGCAGCATGTCGTTCGCGAGGCCGAGGTCGGTGTCGACGTGGGTCAGCAGCAGGGTGAGCAGCGCGGGACCGCCGACGCCGACGAGCCAGCCCCAGAGCACCCGGGGCCGGCCGAGGCGCGCTCCCCGGGCCACGGGCAGTGCGCGCCCCTTGGCGACCTCGTCGTGCGTGACGATGTGCACGTCGAGGTCGGGGCCGGACTCCCGGGCCACCGTGACGCCCACGCCCGGTCCGAAGACGTACTGCCAGCTCTTGCGGCGTGAGGAGCCGAGCACTATCTGTGTGGCGTTCGCCCCGCGTGCGAAGGCCAGCAGTGCTGCCGGGATGTCGTCGCCCACGACGTGGTGGAAGGTGCCGCCCAGATCCTCGACGAGGGTGCGCTGCACGGCCAGTTCCTTGGGTGAGGCGGAGGTGAGGCCGTCGCTGCGGGCGATGTAGACGGCCAGTACCTCACCGCCGGCGCCCTTCTCCGCGAGGCGGGCGGCCCGCCGGATCAGGGTCCGTCCCTCCGGGCCGCCGGTCAGCCCGACCACGATCCGCTCCCGCGAACCCCAGATCGCCGACACCCGGTGATCGCTGCGGTACTGCTTCAGGTGCTCGTCGACCCGGTCCGCCACCCACAGCAGGGCCAGTTCGCGCAGTGCGGTGAGGTTGCCGGGGCGGAAGTAGTTCGACAGCGCCGCGTCGACCTTGTCCGGCCGGTAGATGTTGCCGTGCGCCATCCGCCGCCGCAGCGCCTCCGGCGACATGTCGACCAGCTCGATCTGGTCGGCCCGGCGCACCACCTCGTCCGGCACGGTCTCCTGCTGCCGTACGCCGGTGATCGACTCGACGATGTCGCCCAGTGACTCCAGGTGCTGGATGTTGACGGTCGATACGACGTCGATGCCCGCGGCGAGCAGTTCCTCGACGTCCTGCCAGCGCTTGGCGTTGCGCGAGCCGGGGACGTTGGTATGGGCGAGCTCGTCGACGAGCGCCACCTGCGGGCGCCGCGCCAGGACGGCGTCGACGTCCATCTCGGTGAAGGCGCTCCCCCGGTACGTCAGGTCCCTGCGCCGTATCTGCTCGAGGCCGTGGAGCATCACCTCGGTGCGCGGCCGGCCGTGGTGCTCCACGAAGGCGACCACACACTCGGTGCCCCGCTCGGCACGGCGGTGCGCCTCGGACAGCATCGCGTACGTCTTGCCGACGCCCGGTGCCGCACCGAGGTAGATCCGAAGCCTGCCGCGTCCCATGGTCCCCATTGTGTTCCGGCCACTGTTGCCTACGCAGCGTCGACCTTACGGCCAATAATCGAGACAAATGGGGCCGGGTGGAGTGGCGGGAGCGTCTTTGACGCAACTCTGACGCTCCCGCCGGGCCACGGGTCTCAGCCTGGGTTGTCGCCGTGGGTGAGGGTCTCCCAGGCGACGAACAGGTTGTTGCTGCCGGCCGGGCGGCCCCGCTCGGTGAGCGTCTCGGTGTTGGTCATGGCGTGGCCGAGACGGTTCGCCAGGGCGTTGTGCCCGACCTCGGTGACCGGGCCGAGCCCGAGCTTCAGCGAGCCCCGGCACAGCCAGCTGGGCACGGCCGCGCCGAGCTCGTACTTGGCCTGGAACCCGAGCGCGTGCCGCAGCCGCTCGCCGACGTCGGTGCCGTACAGGTCCTGCCCCTGGATCCGGCTGGTCTCCGCGACGTGGGAGATGGCGGAGATGCCGTATCCGGTGTGCGTGAGGTCGCGGCAGGTCTCCTGGGTGAGGCCGGTGACGAAGGTGGACTGCCCCTGCCAGTAGTTGACGATCTTCTCGCGGGTGTCGAGGTGCTGGCTCGGCACGGTCTTCGGCAGGTCGCCGTCGGAGGACAGGTAGACGTAGGCGGCGGTACGGGTGCGGAACTTCGCCATGGCCTTGTCGTACGACGCCTTGTCCTCGAGGAAGACGGAGATGCCGACGGCGGCCTCCATCATCGACAGCTCCCAGTTGCCGTTGGAGTTCGACCCGCCCAGGATCTCGGGCAGATACACGCTGCGGAGCATGGTGGCGAACCGGCCGGAGTTCGGCCAGCTCCCGGTGTACGTGTACTTGATGATCTCGGCGGCCCTGGGCCAGGAGGAGCCGGCCCAGCCGGTCTGCAGGGGCGCGTTGCTGTTGGTGTGGTCCTTGATCACCGCGGACCAGGCGTCCATCAGCTCGATGGCCTTCTTCGCGTGCCGCTCGTCGCGGGTGATGTACCAGGCCAGGGCCTGGGTGTAGGCGGCGATCGCGTCCTCGCGCTCATCGGTGCAGCCGTGGTTGGGGTTCGAGTACGAGCCGCACTCGACGACCGCGCGGGGCTTGGGGGTGCGGTTCAGATCGGCGTACTTGCTCGCCATCATCCGGTCGAAGGCGCCCTTCCAGGGTTGGGCGCCGGCGTTGACCTGGGAGCGGGTGAAGTCCAACTGCCCCTTGGAGACGGTGACTCCGGGATGGACGAAGGTGGGGGGAGCGGCGTCGGCGGGCCAGGCGAGAACACCGGCGACGAGGGCGGCCGCGGCCGCGAAGAGTGCGGTTCTGCGCATGCGTGGGGGGCCTTCCGTTCTCGTATATGAACGTGAAGCGCCTTTATGAACAGGCGCGCTGGCCGGAGACGGTAGGTACAGACCAATGCGCCGTCAAGAGTTCACGCACGAAAAAGGGCCGCACCCCGTGAAGGGGTGCGGCCCTGGTGTCTTTACGACAGCTGCCGGGTCTCTACGACGCTCAGCGAACCTCGGTGATCTCCGGCCCGCGCTGCAGCTGGCCCATGCCACCGGAGAAGCGGGAGCCCGCCTCCTCCTGCTGGACGCCCTCGGGAACCATCTGGGCGTCGTTCGGCAGCTTCAGGACGATCGGGTCACGGGGCGCCATCGGGCCCTCGCCGCGGACCACGACCGTGTCCCGGAAGATCTGCTCGAGCAGACCCGCGGCCTGCGGCTGCACCGCGCCCTGGCCCGAGATCACACCACGCAGGAACCAGCGGGGACCGTCCACGCCGACGAACCGCACGACCTGGAAACCGCCCGTGCCGTCCGGCAGCTGCACCGGCACCTGGGCCCGCAGCTCCCAGCCCAGCGGGCCCTCGACCTCGTCGATGATGCCACCCTGCTGGGTGATGCCGGAGCCGATCTCCTCGCGCACCTCGCCCCAGATGCCCTCGCGCTTCGGCGCGGCGAAGGCCTGCAGCTGGATGGCGCTGTCGCGCAGCACGACGGTCGCCGCGACGATCGCGTCACCGGCGACCTCGACGCGCAGCTCCATGCCGTCCACGCCCGGCACGAACAGGCCGCCCAGGTCCACCCGGCCCTCGCCGGGGTCCCGGACCTCGGAGCTGTCCCAGGGCCCGTCGGGCCGCGGTTCCGGTTCCAGCCGTACGCGCTCGCGCGTGCCGTCGTCGTCCGCCTCAGTGTCGATGTCGACGACCTGCTCGGGCTCGCCGGCCGCGTCCTCGGCGGCACCCTTCTTCTTGCGACGTCCGAACACGTCACTGTCCTTCCCGGTCGGATACGACCGAAGCGTATCGATTCCCACCCGTAGTGCCGCCATCGGCGGCCTCAACGCTTGTCTCGCTTGTGCCGCCCCAGCCGTCCACGGCGGCATGGCCGCCGGTGGACCCGAAGCCCCCCTCGGCCCGCGCCGAGTCGGGAAGCTCCGCGACCTCCTGGAAGCGAACCCTCTCGACCTGCTGGACGACCAGTTGGGCAATCCGGTCGAAGCGCTCGAACCGCACGCTCTCGTGCGGGTCGAGATTCACCACGATCACCTTGATCTCCCCACGGTACCCGGCATCAACCGTCCCCGGGGCATTCACCAGGGCGACACCGAGGCGGGCGGCGAGGCCGGAACGGGGGTGCACGAAGGCCGCGTACCCCTCAGGCAGGGCCACAGACACCCCGGTGGGCAGCACCGCCCGCTCCCCCGGCTTCAGTTCACAGGCCTCGGTGGTGCGCAGATCGGCTCCCGCGTCACCGGGGTGCGCGTACGTCGGAAGCGGTACGTCGGGGTCGACGCGCCGGATCAGCACGTCGAGTTCTCGACGGGGCTCACGGCTCACGGGTTCACCTCGAAGGCACGGGCACGCCGGACCTGGTCCGGGTCGCTCATGGCGGCCCGGATCTCCTCCGGGCGGCCGTTGTCGATGAAGTGGTCGACCTTCACCTCGATGAAGAGCGCGTCGGCCCGGACGGCGACCGGCCCCTCGGGGCCGCCGATCCGTCCGGTGGCCGTGGAGTAGATCTTGCGGCCCGCCACCGCCGTCACCTCGGCCTCCAGATACAGCACCGTGCCCACCGGAACCGGCCGCACGAAGTCGGTCTCCAGCCGCCCCGTCACGGCGATCGTGCGCAGCAGCCAGTTGAGGGAGCCGAGGGTCTCGTCCAGGGCGGTCGCGAGAACACCGCCGTGCGCGAGGCCGGGCGCGCCCTGATGGGCGGGCTGCACGGTGAACTCCGCGGTGATGCTGACGCCGTCCCCGGCCCGCGCCTCCAGATGCAGCCCGTGCGCCTGCTCGCCGCCACAGCCGAAACACTGGCCGTAGTGCGCACCGAGAAGCTCACCCGGCGCGGGAGCATCAGGGTGACGGGCCGGTTTCACGGCGTCGGCCGGGGGCTTGAGAGCCGCTGAAATACCACTCACAGCCGCAGACCTTACCCGCGCGTCGGCGGTATCAGGACACCGTGCCAAGCTTGGCTCCATGCAGCTCTCCGCCACCCCGTACGAAGAACGTCTCACCGCCCCCCGCTCCTGGTGGCTGATCTCGTTCCTGGCCGGGGTCTCCCTGGCTCTGATCGTCCTGCCCTTCGGCACGCTGCCCATGCTCGCCGCCCTGGTCGGCGGCACCGCCGCGGCGGCCGTCGTGGCCAGTTCCTACGGCTCGCTCCGCATCCGTGTGGTGGGCGACTCCCTGATCGCGGGCGAGGCGAAGATCCCGGTGCGGGCCCTGGGCGAGGCACACGTCCTCGATGCGGAGGAGGCCCGCGCCTGGCGCACCCACAAGGCCGACACCCGGGCCTTCCTGCTGCTGCGCGCCTACATCCCCACGGCCCTGCGCGTGGAAGTCACGGACCCCGAGGACCCGACCCCGTACCTGTATCTGTCGACCCGCGAGCCGGAGCGTCTGGCGGAGGCGATCAAGGCGGCCAAGGCCTCGGCCTAGCACACCCGAACGGGCCGTCACCGGCCTGGTCAAAACTTGTCCTGCCGGCCGCAAAAACTTCGCAGCCTCAGCCGCCCCCGAGCTCCTTGCGCCCCCGCGGACGCGTGATGTCCTCGATCTCCAGCGGCCGCGCCGGACGCTCCAGCGGAGGCAGTTGCGGCAACTCGTCCCAGGGCACCTGGACCTTCCGCAGGTCCGCCCGGATCCGCGCCGCGAGTTTCTTGGTGTCCCGGCGGTTCATGACCGCGCCCACGGCGGCGCCCACCAGGAAGGGCATCAGGTTCGGCAGATTCCGGACCATCCGCTTCATGATCTGCTGACGCAGCTCCCGCTTCATCTGCCCGCCGAGCGCGGCGTTGACCGTCGCCGGCTTCATCGGGTCGATGCCGCGTTCCTCGGACCACGAGGACAGATAGGCGGTGCTGCGGTCCTTGAGGTTGCCGGGCGGGCGGACGCCGTACACCTCGTGCAACTCGGCGATCAGCTTCAGCTCGATCGCGGCCACCCCGGTGATCTCGGCGGCCAGCTCCGTCGGCATCGCGGGCGGCACCGGCAGCATCGCCGCCGCGCCGACTCCCGCGCCGACCGTCGAGGTCGCGTTCGCCGCGCCGGCCACGAGCTTGTCCGCGAGTTGCTCGGGCCCGAGGCCCGGGAACTGCCGTCGAAGCGTCGCGAGGTCCCGTACGGGGATCCGCGGGGCGTTCTCGATGATCCGGTCGGCGAGGTACCCGACGCCCGCCCTGGCGCGGCTGCCGCCCTTACGGAGGCCTTCCCTGGCCCTTTCCCGGATGACCGCGGCCCTTCGCCGGGAAACGGGCGCGGGAACCCCCGCCGGGGCCGGGACGCCGGCCCGGGCGGGCGTCGTCGGTTCGAGCGAGGCTCCCGCACCGGGTGAGCCCCGCTCGTCGTCACGCGCGCCGTGCGGGCCGTCGGACGGCCCTTGGTCCGCTTTCCACAGCGGGAAGCGGCGCTTCCGAGGAGGGGTCGAGCCGGTCACGGCCGACCCGGCCTCAGTCGCAGTCGCGGCAGATCGGCTGACCGTTCTTCTCCCGGGCCAGCTGGCTGCGGTGGTGCACCAGGAAGCAGCTCATGCACGTGAACTCGTCCTGCTGCTTCGGCAGCACCCGGACGGCCAGCTCCTCATTGGAGAGGTCGGCGCCGGGCAGCTCAAGCCCCTCCGCGGCCTCGAACTCGTCGACGTCCACAGAGGAGGTCGACTTGTCGTTCCGCCGGGCCTTGAGCTCTTCAAGGCTGTCCGAGTCGACGTCGTCGTCGGTCTTGCGTGGGGTGTCGTAATCCGTTGCCATGTCGCTCTCCCCCTCTGGGTGTCTGCGGTGTCTCCAGCGCACGTAACGCGTGAGAGGCCGGACTTGTGCCCGACCCGAGGCGGAGATTTTGCCTCACATCAAGGTCTGTTACTCAATCGACACCCAACCGGACTCCTCAAGAGTGATCGGCTTGGATGGCGAACGGGACCGTACACGGTCCTAATGCCGCAGTTCAAAGGCGTCTCACCGTGTACTTCCCGTGATCAGGACCCCTGAAAACCCGGATTTTCCCGGCTTTCCGGCAGGCCACATGATCACGGAGAGTAGATGGCCGGAAAACCGCTCTTGTGATCGATCACACACGGAACTGCTCGCCGAGTGCCCAGAAAATTCCGCGCAAAGCGAACATCCCCGCGTTACCGGCCCTGCGTCGGCCCACATGTTCTCAGATCGGCAGGGCTACGCGCATGACGAGCCCTCCGCCCTCGCGAGGCTGCGCCGAGATGTGCCCGCCGTGCGCGCGGGCCACCGACCGCGCGATGGACAGTCCCAGGCCTACGCCCTTGTCGCTGCCCGTGCGCTCCGTGCGCAGCCGTCTGAACGGCTCGAAGAGGTTGTCGATCTCGTACGCCGGCACCACCGGGCCGGTGTTCGCGACGACCAGCACCGCCTGCCCGTGCTGGACCTCGGTGGTGACCTCGACCCAGCCGCCCTCCGGGATGTTGTACCGGACGGCGTTCTGCACCAGGTTGAGCGCGATCCGCTCCAGCAGCACGCCGTTGCCCTGGACGACCGCGGGCTTCTGCTCGCTGCGGATCACCACCCCCTTGGCCTCCGCCTCCGCGTGCACCTGGTCGACGGCCTGCTCGGCCACCTCCGCCAGGTCCACCGGTTTGCGCTCCACGATCTGGTTGTCGCTGCGGGCGAGCAGCAACAGGCCCTCGACGAGCTGCTCGCTGCGCTCGTTGGTGGCCAGCAGTGTCTTGCCCAGCTGCTGCAGCTCCACCGGCGCGTTCGGATCGGACAGATGCACCTCCAGGAGCGTGCGGTTGATCGCGAGCGGGGTGCGCAACTCGTGCGAGGCGTTCCCCACGAAGCGCTGCTGGGCGGTGAAGGCCCGTTGCAGCCGCTCCAGCATGTCGTCGAAGGTGTCGGCCAGTTCCTTGAGCTCGTCGTCCGGTCCGTCCAGCTCGATACGGCGGGACAGGTCCGAGCCCGCCACGGAGCGCGCGGTGCGCAGAATCCGGCCGAGCGGGGACAGGACACGGCCCGCCATGGCATAGCCGAAGGCGAAGGCGATGATGGCGAGACCGAGCAGGGCCAGCAGGGAACGGCTGAGCAGGTCGTCCAGGGCGTGCTTGCGCTGGAGGTTGGCGCACTCGGCCATCGCGCGGTTGAGTTCGGTCGCGGTCGGTTCGCTCGGGAAGTTGCAGCTCTCGCTGGCCACCTGCCCCGAGAGGATCTTGAAGGGCAGTTCACTGCCCACGTTCAGCGCGTTGGCGGCGAGCAGGTAGATGATCGACAGCAGCAGGATGCCGGCGATCAGGAACATGCCGCCGTACAGCAGAGTGAGCCGTATCCGGATGGTGGGGCGCAGCCACGGGAAGGTGGGCTCCGGCCTGCGGGGGTCCCACGTGGGCTTCGGGGGCGCCTGGGGAGGCGCGGGTGTCGCTGCCATGGGAATCAGATCCGGTAGCCGGAACCGGGCACGGTGACGATGACCGGCGGCTCGCCCAGCTTGCGCCGCAGCGTCATGACGGTCACCCGCACCACGTTCGTGAACGGGTCGGTGTTCTCGTCCCAGGCCTTCTCCAGCAGCTGCTCGGCCGAGACGACGGCGCCCTCGCTGCGCATCAGCACCTCCAGCACGGCGAACTCCTTCGGCGCGAGCTGCACCTCCTTGCCGTCCCGGAAGACCTCGCGGCGGTTCGGGTCCAGCTTGATGCCGGCGCGCTCCAGCACGGGCGGCAGCGGGATGCTCGTACGGCGGCCGAGGGCACGCACGCGTGCCGTCAGCTCGCTGAAGGCGAAGGGCTTGGGGAGATAGTCGTCGGCGCCGATCTCGAGCCCTTCGACCCGGTCGCTGACGTCGCCGGAGGCCGTGAGCATCAGCACGCGGGTGGGCATGCCGAGTTCGACGATCTTGCGGCAGACGTCGTCGCCGTGCACCAGCGGGAGGTCGCGGTCGAGGACGACCACGTCGTAGTCGTTGACGCCGATGCGTTCCAGGGCTGCCGCACCGTCGTACACGACGTCGACGGCCATGGCCTCCCGGCGCAGTCCGGTGGCCACCGCATCGGCGAGCAGCTGCTCGTCCTCGACGACGAGTACGCGCACGTCGCTTGTCCTTCCTGTGTCCACCCGCGTAGCGCTTGTCCGGCGCGCGGGCAGGGTCTTCTTGACGGGGTGTCTTGGCCTCCATCCTGCCCTTTTCCGCCATAAGTCGGCGGTAAGACGGGTGAGCGGCCCATGAAGGGCGGGTGTGAAGCCGGGGAATGCGAGATTTTCTCTTCCGGTTGAGGTTTCCGCGGAAGAGAGCGGGGGGAGGACGGCTTGTACACCCCGCGATCACGCTCTGCTTGTGCCGCACCACCATGCGGTACGAGGCGATCCGCTTTCCGCAGAGTGGGTGTGGGTGTCCGGCACCGTCGCCGCCCAGCACGGGCAGCGCTGGGCATCTACTGGAGACGTGATCGCCCCTTCCGAACGGCACACCCCCGTGCCACCGACCCACGACCCAGGACGAGGGGGCGCAGCATGGACGCATTCACCGCAGGACTTCTGCAGCGCATAAAGGCGACCGAGTCCGACCTGACGCGGGCTCGTGACGAGGGCGACGACTTCCTCGTCGAGGTGGAGCAGGGCGAGCTCGACGACCTGCGCCGCCTCGCCGCCGAGCACGGTGTGGAGGTCGGCGCGTACAGCGTCTGATCAGCTCGTGAGCACACCAGCGGGCCCCCGGCGAATCCAGCGCCGGGGGCCTGTTGCGTACCCAGCCAACGGCAAGTGCCCACCACCCCGCACTGTCTCCATAGGACGCCGGGCAAGTGCCCACCAACCTGCACCGGGCCGACGACACCGGCCGCGAGGGAGCCGCAGGGGCGCGCCGGTGTCGAGAGCACGAGCGCGCGGAGGCGCGCAGCGCCGAGCACGGTCGTGCTCTCGACACCGGCATGTGGCGCCCCGAAGGCGACCGAGCCAGACATTCGGCACCCCGGCTGCAGGACTCCCCCTCACAACACCGGTGACGTGAGCCCCGTCAGTCGTGCCAGGCCCCGAAATCCTCCAGCAGCCGCTGAAGCGGCTCGAACACCCCCGGCGTGGCGGCAACCGCCAGATCGCGTGACGGCCGCTCTCCGGGCCGCCCACCGGTCAGCGCGCCCGCTTCCCGGGCGATGAGGTCGCCCGCCGCGAGGTCCCATGCGTTGAGGCCCCGCTCGTAGTACCCGTCGAGGCGTCCCGCCGCCAGGTCGCACAGGTCGATCGCGGCCGAGCCGCCGCGTCGGATGTCACGAAGCAGCGGGATCAGCCTCTGGGCCACGTCGGCCTGATGTGCGCGCACCTCGGTGACGTAGTTGAACCCCGTCGAGACCAGCGCCTGCTCCAGCGGCGCCGTGGGCCGGCAGGCGAGCCTGCGTTCGCCGTCCCATGCCCCCGTCGCCCACGCACCGCCCCCGCGCACCGCGTGATACGTCTCGCCCCGCATCGGGGCCGCCACGACCCCGGCGACCGTCTCGCCGTCCTGCTCGGCCGCGATGGAGACGGCCCAGGTCGGCAGTCCGTACAGATAGTTGACCGTGCCGTCGAGCGGGTCGATCACCCAGCGGACGCCGCTCGTGCCCTCGGTGGAGGCGCCCTCCTCGCCGAGGAAGCCGTCGGCCGGGCGGTGCTCGGAGATCAGGTCGGTGATCAGCTTCTCGGCCGCGATGTCCATCTCGGTGACCACGTCGATCGGGCTGGACTTGGTCGCGGCGACGGCGAGGTCGGCCGGGCGGCCGTCGCGCAGCAGCTCGCCCGCGCGGCGGGCGGCCTCCTGGGCCAGCGTGAGCAGGTCCGTGTGGAGAGGGTGGTCGAGGGGGTCGGTCACGGGGCTCCTCAGGCGTAGGGGCTGTCGGCGCCCGCGGCGGCGGGCTTGGGCGCGCGGGACGGGCAGCAGCCGACCGGGCAGAGGTTGTGGCTCGCACCGAGCGCGCCGAGGGCGCAGGGTGTGACCTCTTCCGCGCGCTCGACGGCGGCGCGCTCCAGGACGAGCTCGCGGATCGCGGCGGCGAAGCGCGGGTCGTCTCCGACGGTGGCCGAGCGGCGCATGGGCAGGCCGAGCTCCTCGGCCTTGACCTTGGCCTCCGTGTCGAGGTCGTAGAGGACCTCCATGTGGTCGGAGACGAAGCCGATGGGGGCGATCACGACCGCGGGGACGCCGGCGGCCTGCCGCTCTTCCAGGTGGTCGCAGATGTCGGGCTCCAGCCACGGGATGTGCGGGGCGCCGGAGCGGGACTGGTAGACGAGCTGCCAGGGGTGGTCGACGCCGGTGCGCTCGCGGACGGCGTCGGCGATCAGCCGCGCGACGTCCAGGTGCTGGGCGACGTACGCGCCGCCGTCGCCGTGGTCCTCGACCGGGCCGGAGGTGTCGGCGGCGGCGGTCGGGATGGAGTGGGTCGAGAAGGCGATGTGGGCGCCGTCGCGGACGTCCTCGGGGAGGTCGGCGAGGGAGTCGATCACGCCGTCGATCATCGGCTCCAGGAAGCCGGGGTGGTTGAAGTAGTGCCGCAGCTTGTCGATCGTCGGGAGCTCCAGGCCCTCGGCCTCCAGGGCGGCGAGCGAGTCGGCGAGGTTCTCGCGGTACTGGCGGCAGCCCGAGTAGGAGGCGTAGGCACTGGTGGCGAGGACGAGGATGCGGCGACGGCCGTCGGCGACCATCTCGCGCAGCGTGTCCGTCAGGTACGGCGCCCAGTTGCGGTTGCCCCAGTAGACCGGCAGATCCAGGCCGTGCTCGGCGAAGTCCTTGCGCAGGGCGTCCAGCAGGGCGCGGTTCTGGTCGTTGATGGGGCTGACGCCGCCGAACAGGTAGTAGTGCTCGCCGACTTCCTTCAGGCGTTCCTTGGGGATGCCCCGCCCGCGGGTGACGTTCTCCAGGAACGGGATCACGTCGTCCGGGCCCTCGGGGCCGCCGAAGGAGAGCAGCAGCAGGGCGTCGTAGGGGCTGGCATGGCGCGCGTCTGGCATGGGTCGATCCTGTCATCCGGTACTGACAGCCGGGAAACGGCGGGGTGACCAGCCGGGTTCCCGGTTCGTCCGGCAGGGTGCATTAGGGTCACCTAACTCGTAAGCTGTATCGGCCATCCACGCGCCTTACCGAGTGGCCCTGAGTTTCCTCAGTTTCCCGAGTTCCTGAGTTCCTTAGTTCCTGAGCCCCTGAGCCTTCCCGAGCCGCCGCAGCCCGCGCCGCTCCCGCCCGCCCGACCGGAGACCCCCGTGCCCAGCCCTTACCACGCCCTGTTCGCCACCCCCGGCACCAAGGGCTTCTCCGCCGCGGGCTTCCTCGGCCGGATGCCGCTGTCGATGATGGGCATCGGCGTGGTCACGATGATCTCCCAGCTGACCGGGCGCTACGGCCTCGCCGGTGCCCTGTCGGCCACCATCGCGCTCGCCGCGGCGGTGGCGGGGCCGCAGGTCTCGCGGCTGGTCGACCAGCACGGGCAGCGGCGGGTGCTGCGCCCGGCGACACTGGTCTCGCTCTCGGCAGGGGCCGTGCTGCTGTTCGCCGCGCACTACGGGTGGCCGGACTGGGTGCTGTTCGCGGCCTGCGCCGGCATCGGATGCGTGCCCAGTGTCGGGGCGATGATCCGGGCCCGCTGGGCCGCGCTGTACCGGGGGACGCCGCAGCTGCACACCGCGTACTCCTTCGAGTCCGTGGTGGACGAGGTGTGCTTCATCTTCGGGCCGATCATCTCCATCGGCCTGTCGACCGCCTGGTTCCCGGAGGCGGGGCCGCTGCTCGCCGGCTGTTTCCTGGCGGTCGGTGTGTTCTGGCTGACCGCGCAGCGGGCCACCGAGCCCGCGCCGCATCCGCGCGAGCACCACGGTGGCGGTTCGGCGCTGCGCTCGGCCGGACTGCAGGTGCTGGTGGCCACGTTCGTGGCGACGGGAGCGATCTTCGGGGCGGTCGACGTGGTCACCGTGGCCTTCGCCGACGAACAGGGGCACAAGAGCGCCGCCAGCATCGTCCTCGCCCTGTACGCGGCGGGCTCCTGCGCGGCGGGCGCCGTGTTCGGACTGCTGCGCTTCAAGGGAGCGCCCGAACCTCGCTGGCTGCTGGGCATATGCGCGATGGCCGTGAGTATGATCCCCCTCCTACTGGTCGGAAACTTGCCGTTTCTGGCCGTGGCGCTGTTCGCCTCGGGCATGGCCGTCGCTCCCACGATGATCACCACCATGTCCCTGATCGAAGAGCACGTACCACGCGCGCAACTGACCGAGGGCATGACCTGGGTGAGCACCGGGCTCGCGGTCGGGGTCGCGCTCGGCTCCTCCATGGCCGGCTGGGTGATCGACGCCGCCGGTGCGGACGCCGGGTACGGGGTTCCGGCGGTGTCCGGGGCCGTCGCGGTCGCGGTCGGTTTCCTGGGGTATCGCCGGCTCAGCAGGCCGGCTCCGCGTCGGGGAGGCACCGTTGAGCAGCACAGCGAGCGGCAGGAACGGCACGTGGCGTAACTGGGGCGGCAATGTCGCCGCCCGCCCCGCGCGGGAGGTCACTCCGGCCTCCGTGGAGGAGCTGTCAGCGGCGATACGCCGGGCCGCCGAGGACGGCCTGAAGGTGAAGGCGGTCGGCAGCGGACACTCGTTCACGTCCATCGCCGCCACCGACGGTGTGTTGATCCGCCCTCAACTGTTGACCGGCATCCGCAGCATTGACCGTGAGGCCATGACGGTCACGGTCGAGGCCGGTACCCCGCTCAAGAGACTCAACATGGCCCTGGCGCGCGAAGGCCTGTCACTCACGAACATGGGCGACATCATGGAGCAGACGGTCTCCGGCGCCACCAGCACCGGCACGCACGGCACGGGCCGTGACTCCGCCTCGATCGCCGCCCAGATCAAGGGGCTGGAGCTGGTCACGGCCGACGGCTCGGTGCTCAACTGTTCCGAGAAGGAGAACCCCGAGGTCTTCGCGGCCGCCCGGATCGGGCTCGGCGCGCTCGGCATCGTCACCGCGATCACCTTCGCCGTGGAACCGATCTTCCTGCTCTCCGCGCGCGAGGAGCCGATGCCGTTCGACAAGGTCCTCGCGGACTTCGACGAACTGTGGGCCGAGAACGAGCACTTCGAGTTCTACTGGTTCCCGCACACCGGCAGCACCAACACCAAGCGCAACAACCGCAGCGCGGGCCCGGAGAAGCCGGTGGGCCAGGTCGCGGGCTGGTTCGAGGACGAGTTCCTCTCCAACGGCGTCTTCCAGGTGGCCCAGTGGGTCGGCCGCGCGGCGCCGGCCACGATCCCGGCGATCGCCCGGATCTCCAGCAAGGCACTGTCCGCGCGGACTTACACCGACATCCCCTACAAGGTCTTCACATCACCGCGCCGGGTGCGGTTCGTTGAGATGGAATACGCCGTTGCGCGCGAGGCCGTCGTCGAGACGCTGCGCGAACTGAAGGCCATGGTCGACCGCTCCGGCCTCAGGGTCAGCTTCCCCGTCGAGGTGCGCACCGCCCCGGCCGACGACATCACCCTGTCCACCGCCTCGGGCCGCGACAGCGCCTACATCGCCGTCCACATGGCCAAGGGCACCCCGTACCAGCGCTACTTCACCGCTGCCGAGCGGATCTTCACCGCGCACGAGGGGCGGCCGCACTGGGGCAAGGTGCACACCCGGGACGCCGAGTACTTCGCGCAGGTCTATCCGCGTTTCGGCGAGTTCACCGCACTCCGGGACCGGCTCGACCCCGACCGCCGGTTCCAGAACGACTACCTGCGGAGGGTGTTGGGGGCGTAGCCGTCGACCGGCCCACCCGGCTCACTCGACCAACTGCGCGAGAACGGGACGTATGGACGTAAGCATTGGTTCCGTTTCTGACGTTTGCGTGAAGTACGCCACTTTGAAGATCGTAAAACCGCTCAACCGGCGGCCGGGTCACGCTTCTTGTCAGAAGTTGGGCGGCGTGCCAATCCACGCACGTGGCCCAAATGGAGTACTGTTGCGAGCCCTGGGTCCGGTCTCCCGCCAGGGCGTCCGTGGCCTTCAAGGACCGCCGGGAGGGGGCTAGTTGCACAGGGTGACGGAGTTGGTCACTTAGCGTTGCGAATAGGTAACCGTGCCATAACGGCGATCCAGGGCCCGCGCCCGACACGCCGGGCAACTCGGCAAGGTTGTGGCAGGCTGCACCCGGGCAGGCCACACTCGACTAGCGGAAGCAGCGACGCACGTGACGTCGGCAGGCACCACCCGGGAGGTCCCCATGCCCGAACTGCGTGTCGTGGCCGTCTCGAATGACGGCACACGGCTGGTGCTGAAGGCTGCCGACTCTACGGAGTACACGCTTCCGATCGACGAGCGCCTGCGCGCCGCCGTGCGGGGCGACCGTCCCCGCCTCGGCCAGATCGAGATCGAGGTCGAGAGCCATCTCCGCCCCCGCGACATCCAGGCGCGTATACGCGCTGGCGCCACGGCGGAAGAGGTCGCCCAGCTCGCCGGCATCCCCGTCGACCGCGTACGGCGCTTCGAGGGCCCCGTACTCGCCGAGCGCGCCTTCATGGCCGAACGAGCCCGCAAGACCCCCGTCCGCCGTCCCGGTGAGAACGCCGCCGGGCCGCAGCTCGGCGAGGCCGTGCAGGAGCGGCTGCTGCTGCGCGGTGCCGAGAAGGACTCCGTGCAGTGGGACTCCTGGCGCCGGGACGACGGCACCTGGGAGGTGCTGCTGGTCTACCGGGTGGCGGGCGAACCGCACTCGGCGAGCTGGACGTACGACCCGCCCCGGCGGCTCGTCCAGGCCGTCGACGACGAGGCGCGCTCGCTGATCGGCGAGTCCGACGACCTCGCCGCGCCGGAGCCCAGCTTCCCGTTCGTGCCGCGTATCGCCCGGCTCCCGCGCGAGCGTTCGATGGACCGTGCCCTCGAGACCGCGCGGCCGAGCCTGCCGGCCCAGGCCTCCGAACCGGCCGAGGAGACCACGGAGGACCGGGACTCGCTGACCAGCCTGCTGGAGGCGGTGCCCAGCTTCCGTGGCGACCTGGTGGTGCCGGAGCGCCCGGTGGAGCCGGACGCGGAGGAGCCCCCCGCCGCCGAACCGGCCGAGGAGGAACCTCCCGCCCCCGCGGCCTCGGCCGGTGCCGGCTCCGCCTACGCGGACGTCCTCATGCCCCGCTCCGTCGGCAGCCACCGCGACCGCCTCATCGGCGCCACGGACCGCCAGGCCGAAGCGGACGGCGTCCGCCCGGGCCGCCGGGCCGCCGTCCCGAGCTGGGACGAGATCGTGTTCGGGACGCGCAGGAAGAAGCAGGAGTAGTCGGTCCTACGGCTGTGCAGTCGGCCGTACGAAGCCGAAGGCCGCGCTGGTTGCAGCGCGGCCTTCGGTCTGCGTGGACCTGCAGCACGGCAGTGCCCCGGGGCCATCGGATCCCCCGGCGCAGCCTGCGGGCAGCCGCGCCACTGAGGCACCGACCACCCAAGCAGCACGAACCCACGCCCCCGCTCCAGCTGCGGGCAGTCGTGCCGCTGGGGCGGCTCCCGACCCACCGAGGCGGCACCCGGTCAGCGCCGGTGAGCGACACCCAGCCCCGGGCAACGCCGAGTTACTGCGGATCCGGGCCCACAGCGACCGGCCGCTCCGGATCCGACGACCACTCCGACCACGAACCGACGTACAGCGCCGCCGGAATGCCCGCGACCGCCAGGGCGAGCACCTCATGCGCGCCGGAGACGCCCGAGCCGCAGTACACGCCGACTTCCGTTCCCTCGGAGGCGCCCAGCGTCTTGAAGCGCGCCTGGAGTTCCGCGGCGGGCAGGAAGCGGCCGTCGGCTCCGACGTTCTCGTTCGTGGGCGCGGACAAGGCGCCCGGGATGTGGCCGCCGCGCGGATCGATCGGCTCCACCTCGCCGCGGTACCGCTCCCCCGCACGGGCGTCCAGCAGCACCCCGGATCGGGCGAGCGCCGCGGCACCGTCGGCGTCGAGCAGCCCCGTCGCCCCCGGCGCCGGCTGGAAGTCGCCCTCCGTCGGAGCCGGCACGGACGTCTCCAGGGGCCCCTCCCAGGCCGGCAGTCCGCCGTCGAGGACCCGCACATCCGGGTGACCCGTCCAGCGCAGCAGCCACCACGCGCGGGCCGCTGCCCAGCCCTGCCCGCCGTCGTACACGACGACCGGGGTCCGGGACGACACGCCCGACCGGCGCATCGCCGCGCCGAATTCGGCCAGGTTCGGCAACGGGTGACGGCCGCGCGCACCGGGGGCGGAGGCCAGTTCCCGGTCCAGGTCGACGTAGACCGCGCCGGGCATGTGCCCGGCCTCGTACGCGGCCCGGCCGTCGAACGGCGGCTCACCGGCCGCCTTGGCCAGGCTGAGCTGCCAGCGGACGTCGAGCAGCACCGGCGGGTTCCCGCCCGTCAGTTCGCTCGCGAGTTCGGATGCGGAGATGATGGCGTTCATGGTCACCATCCTTGCGCACGGGGTGGCCGCATCGCCCGGCTCCGGTTACTCTGCCCGCCGGACAGGCCCGATCACGAGGCGTACGGGATCAGGCACATGCTGTACAGCCGATCGACATCCGTCGGCAATCGCACGGAAACGGGCGGTAAATCGCACACCGGACATCCTCCGGGCACCGGCCGTCGTGCGGCGGCGCGCCCGCAGCGCGCGCGGCCACGGGTGGTGCAGCATCGGCTCGGGGGTCCGGACAGCGGAAGCGACGCGGCCACCGCGAGGGGCCGAGGAGAGAGTGACGATGACCGATGCACGGGGGTCGGCCGGCCCGATCGGCGACACGCACGCTCGGCACGCGCCCGGCACGCCCTGCTGGGTGAGCCTGATGGTGCACGGGCCGGCCGCGACCCAGGAGTTCTACGGAGCGCTGTTCGGCTGGGAGTTCCAGCCGGGCCCCCAGCAACTCGGCCCCTATGTACGGGCCCTGCTCGACGGCCGTGAGGTGGCCGGCATCGGCCAGCTGCCGCCCGACCGCCACCTGCCCATCGCCTGGACTCCCTACTTCGCCTCGAACGACGTGGACCTGACCGCCGAGACGGTACGGCTGTGCGGCGGCACCGTCGGCGTGGGACCGCTGGACGCCGCCGAGGCCGGCCGGCTGGCGATCTGCTCCGACCCCGCCGGTGCCGTCTTCGGCGTATGGCAGACGGCGGCCCATCGCGGCACCGACGTGACCGGCGTGCCCGGCACCCCCGCCTGGAACGAGCTGCTGACCTTCGAGACCGTGAACGTCGCCAAGTTCTACGGGACCGTGTTCGCCTTCGAGGAGGAGCCGGTGGTCTCCGCCGACCTGGACTACGTCACCCTGCACATCGACGGCCGCCCGGTCGCCGGCATCCACGGCGTCGGCCACGCCCTGCCCCGTGACCGGGGCCCGCACTGGATGACGTACTTCGAAGTCGCCGACACGGACGAGACGCTGGCCCGGATCGTCGAGCTCGGCGGCCATGTCCTCGCACCGGCCCACGACAGCGCCCACGGCCGCGTGGCGACGGTGTCGGACCCGGAGGGGGCGCGGTTCTCCCTCATCGAGAACCCGCACTGACACCACCCGGGAGCCGGGCTGTCGAACGGGACGGCCGCTCAGGCCGGCTGCACCGGCAGGACGTCGGGCGACAGCGCCGCGGCCCGTGCGCTTGCCGCCGTCATACGGCGGCGGTGGTGGCGGCGGCACAGCACCTCGTAGCCGACGGCGTCGGCCTGGTTGACGTCGCCGACGACCACCTGGGCGCCCTCGACGACCATCTCGCCGCCTATCGTGCGGGCGTTGTGCGTGGCGCGGGCCCCGCACCAGCACAGGGCCTCGACCTGGAGCACCTCGACCCGGTCGGCGAGTTCCACCAGGCGCTGGGAACCCGGGAAGAGCTTGCTGCGGAAGTCGGTCGTGATGCCGAAGGCGTAGACGTCGAGACCCAGGTCGTCGACCACGCGTGCGAGCTGGTCGATCTGCTCCGGCGCGAGGAACTGGGCCTCGTCGGCGATGACGTAGTCCGCGCGGCCGCCCTGGGAGAGGTGGTCGACGAGATGGGCGTACAGGTCCGCGCCGTCCTCGACCTCCACCGCGTCCGTGACCAGGCCGAGCCGGGAGGACAGCTTGCCCTCGCCCGCCCGGTCGTCGCGGGTGAAGATCATGCCCTGTAGACCACGCGCCGAACGGTTGTGCTCGATCTGGAGAGCCAGCGTCGACTTCCCGCAGTCCATGGTTCCGCAGAAGAACACCAGCTCGGGCATGTTGAGTTGAGCACCTTTCGGCAACGAGGAGGAGGGGGGAGGCGTCAGGAGCGTACTTCGAGCAGGGGGACCAACTGCTCGGCGGGGGTCATCGAACCGTGGTTGCCGACCATCGCCGACTCCTTCGGCTCCCGCTCGGACGCGATGATCAGGACGTCGTCCCGCGCGGCCGCGATCACGTCGCCGAGACGGCCGTAGACCCGTTCGTCGATCCGCGGCCCGAACCAGCCCGCCGCGATCGCCTCGTCCCGGGAGGCCACCCAGAACTGTTCGCCGAGCACCTCGCGCCAGCAGGTCAGGACGTCCTGCTCGGCACCCGGCACCGCGTACACGTGCCGCGCCCGGCCCTCGCCGCCGAGGAGGGCGACCCCGGCGCGCAGCTCCCAGTCCTCGTCGAAGTCGATGCGGTGCTGTTCGTCGAAGGGCACGTCGATCATGCCGTGGTCGGCGGTGACGTAGAGCGCGCTGCGCGGTGGCAGCTGCTCGGCGAGGCGCTGGACGAGCCGGTCGACGTACATGAGCTGGCCGCGCCAGGTGTCCGAGTCGACGCCGAAGCGGTGCCCGGCTCCGTCCAGCTCGGCGTAGTACGTGTAGACCAGGGAGCGGTCGCCGGCGGCCAGTTGCTCGGCGGCGAGGTCCATGCGGTCCTCGCCGGTCAGCCGTCCGACGAACCTTCCGCCGCTGAGCGCGACCTTGGTCAGCGGGGTGTTCTCGAAGGTGGGCGACGACACCTGGGCCGCGTGCACGCCCGCCTGGTGCGCGAGTTCGAAGACGGTGGGGTACGGCTGCCAGTCGCGCGGCGACGTCCACGGCTGCCAGCGCAGCTGGTTCATCAGCTCGCCGGTCTCCGGGTTGCGCACGGTGTATCCGGGCAGGCCGTGGGCGCCGGGCGGCAATCCGGTGCCGATGGAGGCGAGGGAGGTCGCGGTGGTCGCCGGGTAGCCGGCGGTGATCGGTCGGCCGGTGCCGCCGCGTGAGCTGCCGAGCAGGGAGCTCATGAAGGGGGCGTCCTCCGGGTGCGCCTTCAGTTGCTCCCAGCCGAGGCCGTCGATCAGGAACACGCAGTTCCGGTCGGCGGGGGTCAGCTCGGGGATCGCGGCGGTCATGTCCGGTACGGCCATGCCGGCGGCCAGGGTGGGCAGCAGATCGGCGAGCGAGCCGATGCCGTACTCGGGGGGCGGCGCGGAGGTGACGGCGAGGGGTTCCGGATGGGGATCCCAGGCGGTGTGCTGGACCATCAGCCGGCGACGTCCGCGGTCGCCTCGGAGAGAGCCTGCGCGAAGGCGAGCGCCTGGCGCACCGTCTCCGGGCCGTCACCGGCCTCGCTGACCCGGAGGCTGAGGTCGTCCGCCGTCGAGTTGCCGGTGTAGCCGTGGTCGGCCTCGCAGTTGGGGTCGCCGCAGGCGGCGGGCTCCAGGTCGATGCGGGAGACGGCGCCCCAGCCGATGGTCAGCACGACCTCGCGGGGCAGGGTGCCCGGCGTGTACTGCTCCGGGTTGGCGACGACACGGCTGACGACGACCGACGAGATCCGGCCGAGCTTCACGGACTCCGTGGACGTCGTGGCGTACGGCGTCGGGGAGGTGTTGTCCGCGGCCTGCTCGTCGGTGTGGCTGACGATGAAGCGGTTGTGGGTGAGGACGAGCACGGTCACGTGCCGCCGCACCTCGTTCTGGTCGAACGTCGTCTCCTGATGGACCAGGTACGACCGGATGGGCTCGCCGCCCACAGCGGCCTCCACCGCCTCGGCCACGAGGGCCGGGTAGTAGCCGCTGCGCTCGATCGCCGCACGCAGCCCCTGGGTCGTCGTACTGGTCTTGGCCATGACGCCCATCCTACGGGGGACCAGTGACTGCGAGGCACCGCTCACGACGGTCTCAGTACGCGGGGAGGGTCCTCGGCCCGAGGTCGTCGCGGGCGGGCGGCGGTGCGAGGCGTACGGAGGCGCCGAGCACGCTCAGGCCGTGGGTGGCGACGACGACCGGCTCCAGGGTGACCGCGACGACCTCCGGGTGATCGTCGACCAGCCTCGACACCCGCAGCAGCAGCTCCTCCAGGGCAGGGGTGTCGACGGGAGTGGAGCCGCGCCAGCCGAAGAGCAGCGGGGCCGTCCGGATCGAGCGGACGATCGAGGTTGCCTCCCGGTCGGTCACCGGGATCAGCCGGTGCGCCATGTCCCCGAGCAGCTGGGAGGCGGCTCCGGCGAGCCCGAAGGACAGCACGGCGCCGGCCGCCGGGTCGATCACGGCCCGTACGACGGTGTCGACGCCGCGCGGTGCCATGCTCTGCACGACCGGCCGCAGTTCCTCGGGCTTGCCGAACAGCGCGGTCAACTCGGCGTACGCCCGCCGCAGTTGCTCCTCGTCCGCGAGGTCGAGCCGTACGCCGCCGAGGTCGGCGCGGTGGCGCAGGTGGGGTGCGGTGGCCTTGAGGGCGACGGGGTAGCCGAGGGTGCGGGCGGCGTCGGCGGCGGTGTCCGGGGTGGGGGCGTGCAGGGCGCGGTGCACCTGGATGCCGTACTTCCCGAGCAGGTCACAGGTCTCGTCCGTACCGAGCGTGAGGCCTTGCCCGCGCGCGAGCAGCCCGTCGATCAGGCGGGCGGCTCCCTTCTCGTCGATGTCCTCGTACTCGGGCACCTTGCCGGGGTCGGCGGCCTCGCGCCGCCACTGGGAGTACTTGACGGCCTCGGCGAGGGCACGGACGGCGCGTTCGGCGGCGGGGTAGGCGGGGATGAGGCGGGGGGTGTCCTCGGTGGTGTCCGGCTCCTCGGGCGGTGCCTCGGCCGGGAAGTCCAGGGGGCGGAAGGGGTGGGCCCGGCTCGCGGTGCCGGGCGTCTTCGTGCTCGCCTGCGGGGCGGTGCTCGCCGCGGCCGACAGGGCCTCCGCCAGCCCGCCGAGCTCCACGTGCACCACCAGCACCGGCTTGCCCGGCACCCGCTCGGCCGCCGACCTCAGCGCCTGGGCCAGCTCCGCGTCACCGGTCGAGGCGTCCCCGATGGCCGGAATGGCGGTGACGACGACCGCGTCGCATGTCTCGTCGGCCAACGCGCGCGACAACGCCGCATGGAAGTCCGCCGCCGAGGCTCCCGTGGTCAGATCCAGCGGCGGCAGCGGCCGCAGGCCCTCGGACAGGCACGCGTCGTACGTCAGCAGCCCCAGCGACTCGGAGTTCCCCAGGATCGCCACTCGCGGCCCCGCCGGCAGCGGCTGGCGCGCGAGGAGCAGCCCCGCGTCCACCAGCTCGGTGATCGTGTCCACCCGGATCACCCCGGCCTGCCGCAGCAGCGCGGACACCGTGGCGTGCGGCAACCGCGTCGCCCGTACCGCGTGTCCCTGCGGTGCGGCGCCGCCGTGCCGCGCCCCCTGCACCACGACCAGCGGCTTCGCGGCCGCCGTACGCCGGGCGAGGCGGGTGAACTTGCGGGGGTTGCCGATGGACTCCAGGTACATGAGGACGACATCGGTGTCGGGGTCGTCGTACCAGTACTGCAGGACGTCGTTGCCGGACACGTCGGCCCGGTTGCCGGACGAGACGAAGGTCGACACACCCGTGACGCCGGTCACTCCGCCGCCGCGGCGGTGCAGCCGGGACAGCAGCGCGATACCGATGGCGCCGGACTGCGCGAACAGCCCGATCTGTCCCGGGCGGGGCATCTGGGGCGCCAGTGAGGCGTTCAGGCGGACGCTCGACGAAGTGTTGATGACCCCGAAGGCGTTCGGCCCGATGATGCGCATGCCGTACGCGCGCGCGTGCCGGACGAGCGCACGCTGGCGCTCGCGGCCGTCGGGCCCGCTCTCGGCGTATCCGGCGGAGACCACGACCAGCCCCTGCACGCCGTGCTCGCCGCACTCGGCGACCACCTCGGGGACGTACTCGGCGGGCACGGCGACCACCGCGAGGTCGACCGGCCCGTCGATGTCCCGCACGGAGCGGTGGGCCGGGACCCCGTCGAGCTCCTTGAGGTCCTCCGGGAACGCCTTGTTCACGGCGTGCAGCCGCCCCGTGAACCCGGCGTCCCTGATGTTGCCGAGGACGCTGCGGCCCACCCCGCCCGGCGTGCGGCCGACGCCGATGACGGCGACGGAGCCGGGCACCAGCAGCCGCTGCACGGACCGCGCCTCGGCGCGCTGCTCGCGCGCGTACTGCACGGCGAGCGAGCGGTCCGTCGGCTCCAGGTCGAACTCCAGGCGTACGACGCCGTCCTCGAAGCTGCGCTTCTGGGTGTACCCGGCGTCCGTGAACACCTTGATCATCTTGGTGTTGGCGGGCAGCACCTCGGCGGCGAAGCGGCGGATGTCGCGCTCGCGGGCGACGGCGGCGATGTGCTCCAGGAGAGCGGAGGCGACACCGCGGCCCTGGTGGGCGTCCTGGACGAGGAAGGCGACCTCCGCCTCGTCGGCGGGTGCCGACGCGGGCGTTCCGTCGGGGCCGATCCGGTCGTAGCGTACGGTTGCGATGAACTCGCCGCCCACCGTGGCCGCGAGTCCCACCCGGTCCACAAAGTCGTGGTGCGTGAAGCGGTGGACGTCCTTCGCGGACAGTCGCGGGTAGGGCGCGAAGAAGCGGTAGTACTTCGACTCGTCCGACACCTGCTCGTAGAAGCTGACCAGACGCTCGGCGTCATCAACGGTGATGGGGCGGATGCGTGCGGTGCCGCCGTCGCGCAGCACCACGTCGGCTTCCCAGTGGGCGGGGTACTCGTGCCGGTCCGAGGCGCTCTGCATGGGGCCCAGAGTACGGCTCGCGTCCGACAACGGCGCGAGGCAGTCTGTGGAGGACGTATGTCGGGTCGAGGCCGCGACCCGACGGCCACTTGAGGAGGGGCGGTTTGTCCCTCCCCGCATGCTTCACGCGTGTGGGAAACTGGTCTAGACAACCCTGAACACCGAAGGGCAGCATCACATGGCTGAGCGCCGCGTCAACGTCGGCTGGGCCGAGGGCCTTCACGCCCGCCCCGCTTCCATCTTCGTCCGGGCCGCCACGGCCGCAGGTATCCCGGTGACGATCGCCAAGGCCGACGGCAACCCCGTCAACGCGGCCTCCATGCTGGCCGTCCTCGGCCTGGGCGCCCAGGGCGGTGAGGAGATCGTCCTCGCCTCCGACGCCGAGGGTGCGGACGCCGCACTCGACCGTCTGGCGAAGCTGGTCTCCGAGGGTCTCGAGGAGCTGCCCGAGACGGTCTGAACGGACCGGTCGGATCTCCGCGGTTAGCGGTGAAGCCGCGTCTGCCTTTCCGGCGGACGCGGCTTCGCTGTTTTCGAGCAGCAGTCACATGAATTCACCGCAGACCCGAAAAAGGGCAGCGGAAATTCCCCGCCGCCGAATATCACCTCTTTGTATACGGCGCCCGTGTTAATGTCGCAGGCTCTGCATGTTTACGGGATGTTGCGAATTCCTCACACGCTCCGCGCGGTCACCGCCCGAGCCGAACCGCAGCCGGTGGGCGGAGATCGCGCGCTCGGTGTGCAGCGCCGTGATCGCCCGGGCGCGCTCGCCGTCGCCGCGCGCCACCGCGTCCACGATCGCGCCGTGCTCGGTCCAGTACTCCACGGGATCGGCCGGCGACTCCACGGCGTACATCCAGGCGATCTTGTGCCGCAGCTGGGTCAGCATCGAGGTCAGGGCGGGGCTGCCGGAGGCCTGGGCCAGCGTCTCGTGGAACCAGCCGCCCAGGGAGCGCAGGTCGTCGCTGTTCCCCCTCCTGGCCCGCTCCTGGCCCAGCCGTACGAGGCCGCGCAGCACCTTCAGATGGGCCTCGGTGCGCCGCTGGGCGGCCCGCGAGGCGCCGAGCGGCTCCAGGAGGCCGCGCATCTCCAGCAGGTCGGAGGCCTCCTGCTCGGTCGGTTCGGCGACGCACGCGCCCGCGTGCCGCCGGGTCACCACGAAGCCCTCCGCCTCCAGGGTGCGCAGGGCCTCCCGCACGGGGACGCGGGAGACGCCGTAGCGGCGTGCGAGGAGTTCCTCGGTGAGCCGGCTGCCGCGCTCGTAGACACCGGCGACGATGTCGTCCCGGATCGCCGTGCATACCGAGTGCGCCGGAATACGCATGACCGACCTCCGCTTTAATCCCCGTGAAACGTCGACGAATGACGTGTGATGAGTGACTCTATGGCAACCGGCCGGAATTTCCGACGGCGGGTCGGAATCCATGGATATTTTTTGGACAGCGGATCGTCTCAGAAACGCCGAAAGCCCCGGCTCGGGGAGGCGGGGCTTCGGGGTTGCGGGGCTTCGTGAGGCGGGGCCCCGGTGAGACGCGGGGTGAGGGTGTCAGACGTTCACGCCGTGCGAGCGGAGATAGGCGACGGGGTCGATGTCGGAGCCGTACTCCGGCGTCGTGCGGGCCTCGAAGTGCAGGTGCGGGCCGGTGACGTTGCCGGTGGCGCCGGACAGGCCGATCTGCTGGCCGGGCGTGACGGTCTGCCCGACCGAGACGCCTATGGACGACAGGTGGCCGTACTGGGTGTACGTGCCGTCGTGCATCTTGATCACGACGTTGTTGCCGTACGCCCCGCCCCAGCCGGCCTCGACGACGGTGCCGGCGCCGACCGCGTGGACGGAGGTGCCGCTGGCGGCGTGGAAGTCGACGCCGGTGTGGCTGCCGGAGGACCAGACGGCGCCGCCGGTCTTGTAGCCGGTGGAGATGTACGAGCCGGCGATCGGGGCGACGTAGGACAGCAGGCGCTTGCGCTCGGCCTCGCGGGCGGCGCGCTCCTTGGCCTCGCGCTCCTTCTTGGCCTTCTCGGCCGCCTTCTTGCGCGCGGCCTCCTGGGCGGCCTTCTTGAGGGCCGCGGCCTCCTTGGCCGCCTGCTCCTGTGCGGCGGCCTGGGCGTCGATCTGGTCGGCGATGGAGTTGTCGACGGTGATGACCGGGATGAGGCCGGTCTGCTCCGCGGCCGGTTCCGCGGCGAGCGCCGGGGCGGCCAGGGTGCCTATGACTCCGGTGGCCGTGAGAGCGGCGACGCCGGCCGCGCGGGCCGTGGTGCGCTCGAACCGGCCGGGCCGGCGGTGCTTCCCGGTGGGACGCTTCTTCTCGGTGAGCTTCCCGGTGGCGCAGGTGAACGCCATGAAGTGGCTGGTCCTTTCCTTCCCTCTCGCCTACCGGGTTAGCTGACGGGTTCGGAGCAGGAAGGTCTCCTACGGACCCCCTCGCGGCTCGCGCGGGCGTCCGATTCACCCCAGGGACTACGGGTGGGTCCCCGGCTCCCCTGGCTCGCGCCGTACGGGGACTCGGCGATGGCTGTCCGGTGCCGCGGGCGCGGCGCACTGCCTGACGGACAGCCCGGAAGACGCTAAGCGGGGCATCTTTCAATCCCCAAACGGATCAGGGCTTTTGTAGCGCATCCCACAGGCAATACAGGCAACCTCTCCCTCAATTCGGGCATAAAGGGGCCCTGGTGACTCTTCCGTCACCAGGGCCCCTGCGTGCGCGTGCCGCTGCGCGGCGCTCGCTTCCTCTACTCGGCTGCCACGACGGTGACTTCGCCGATGCCGAGCGCCTCGACGGGCTCCCGGATCTCGGCCGCGTCACCGACGAGGATCGTCACCAGACGGTCCACCGGGAAGGCGCTCACGGCCGCGGCGGTGGCCTCGACGGTGCCGGTCGCGGCGAGCTGCTGGTACAGCGTCGCCTGGTAGTCGTCGGGCAGGTGCTGCTCGACCTGGTCGGCCAGCGTGTTCGCCACGGAGGCGGCGGTCTCGTACTTCAGCGGTGCCACCCCGACGAGGTTCTGCACGGCGAAGTCCCGCTCGGCGTCGGTGAGCCCGTCGGCGGCGACGCCGCGCAGCACCGTCCACAGGTCCTGCAGTGCGGGACCGGTGTTCGGGGTGTCGACGGAGCCGCTGATGGCGAGCATGGCGGCGCCCGTGCCGTCCGGGGCCGAGCGCAGGACCTGTCCGAATGCGCGCACCCCGTAGGTGTAGCCCTTCTCCTCACGCAGGACCTTGTCCAGACGGGAGGTGAGGGTGCCGCCGAGGCAGTACGTGCCGAGCACCTGCGCGGGCCAGACGCGGTCGTGCCGGTCGGGGCCGACGCGGCCGATCAGCAGCTGCGTCTGGACGGCGCCGGGACGGTCCACGATGACGACGCGGCCGGTGTCGTCGGCGGTCACCGGCGGCACGGGCCGCGGCTCGGCCGCGGAGCCGGTCCAGGCGCCGAGGGTGTCGCCGAGCAGGGCGTCGAGGTCCACGCCGGTGAGGTCGCCGACGACCACGACGGTGGAGGTGGCGGGGCGGACGTGCCGCTCGTAGAAGGCGCGTACGCCCGCGGAGTCGATGTTGCCGACGGTGTCCTCGGTGCCCTGGCGCGGCCGGGACATGCGCGAGGTCGCCGGGAACAGCTCCTTGGAGAGCTCCTTGGCGGCGCGGCGCGAGGGGTTGGCCAGCTCGTGCGGGATCTCGTCGAGCCGGTTGCGCACCAGGCGCTCGACCTCGGCGTCCTCGAACGCGGGCGCCCTGAGGGCGTCGGCGAGCAGGCCGAGTGCCTTGGGCAGGCGGGAGACGGGCACTTCGAGGCTGACGCGGACGCCGGGGTGGTCGGCGTAGGCGTCGAGGGTGGCGCCGCAGCGCTCCAGCTCGGCGGCGAACTCCTCGGCGGTGTGCTTGTCGGTGCCCTCGGACAGGGCGCGCGCCATGATCGTGGCGATGCCGTCGAGGCCCTTCGGCTCGGCGTCCAGGGGCGTGTCCAGGAGCACCTCGACGGCGATGACCTGCTGGCCGGGGCGGTGGCAGCGCAGGACCGTCAGGCCGTTGTCCAGCTTGCCGCGCTCGGGCGCCGGGAACGCCCAGGGCCGGGCCTCGCCGGCCTGGGGCTGCGGGTGGAACTCCATGCTGGCGAGCTCGGTCACTGCGCCGACTCCTCGTTCTCGTCGGTGGTCCCGGCGGGCGTGGCCCCGTCGGCGGCTTGAAGGTCCTCGGCCTCGCCGGCGACCGGCTCGTACACGAGCACCGCGCGGTTGTCGGGGCGCAGGCGGGCCTCGGCGACGGCCTTGACCTCCTCGGCGGTGACCTCGAGGACGCGCTGGACGGCCGTGAACGCGAGCTGCGGGTCGCCGAACAGGACGGCGTACCGGCACAGTTCGTCGGCGCGGCCCGCGACCGTGCCGAGCCGGTCCAGCCACTCGCGCTCCAGCTGGGCCTGGGCGCGCTCCATCTCCTCGGCGGTCGGGCCCTCCGCGGCGAAGCGGGCGAGCTCCTCGTCGACGGCGGCCTCGATGACGGGGACCTCGACATCGCCGGAGGTCTTCACGTCCAGCCAGCCCAGGGACGGCGCCCCGGCCAGGCGCAGCAGGCCGAAGCCGGCCGCCACGGCCGTACGGTCACGGCGGACCAGCCGGTTGTAGAGCCGGGAGGACTCGCCGCCGCCGAGGACGGTCAGCGCCAGGTCGGCGGCGTCGCACTCGCGCGTGCCGTCCGTCGGGAGCCGGTAGGCGGCCATCATCGCGCGCGCCGGGACGTTCTCCTCGACGACCTCGCGCAGCTGCTCGCCGATGATGTCGGGCAGCGAGCCGTCGCGCGGCTCGGGCTTGCCGTCGTGGGCCGGGATGGAGCCGAAGTACTTCTCGACCCAGGCGAGCGTCTGCTCCGGGTCGATGTCGCCGACGATCGACAGGACGGCGTTGTTGGGCGCGTAGTAGGTGCGGAAGAACGCGCGGGCGTCCTCCAGGCTGGCCGCGTCCAGGTCGGCCATCGAGCCGATCGGGGTGTGGTGGTACGGGTGCCCGTCCGGGTACGACAGGGCGGTCAGCTTCTCGAACGCGGTGCCATAGGGGACGTTGTCGTAGCGCTGGCGGCGCTCGTTCTTGACGACGTCGCGCTGGTTGTCCAGGTTCTCCTGGTCGAGCGCCGTCAGGAGGCTGCCCATGCGGTCGGCCTCCAGCCACAGCGCGAGCTCCAGCTGGTGGGCGGGCATGGTCTCGAAGTAGTTGGTGCGCTCGAAGCTGGTCGTGCCGTTCGGCGAGCCGCCCGCGCCCTGGACGAGCTCGAAGTGACCCGTGCCCTTCACGCTTCCCGAGCCCTGGAACATCAGGTGCTCGAAGAGGTGGGCGAGTCCGGTACGGCCCTTGACCTCGTGGCGGGAGCCGACGTCGTACCAGAGGCAGACCGCCGCGACCGGCGTGAGGTGGTCCTCGGAGAGCACTACCCGCAGGCCGTTGGCCAGGCGGTGCTCCGTCGCGGTGAGGCCGCCGGATTGTGCCTCCGGTGTGGCCGTGTGACCCATGGGCAAGGTGTCCTTCCGGTCGCATGCACTGCGTTGTGCCGAGCAGTTCGGCTTGAGTTCCTGCCACTGTATGCAGCGTCCGAAGGGTCGGCGAAGTTCCCGGTCGGAACGTCGTGCCCGCACCTGCCCTGCCGACGCCCCCGCACCGGTTCCGGCCCATCACTCCGGGGAGTGAACGCCCGGGCGGCATGGGCTTGCCGTCGCGGCTCCCGGTGCCGCCGGATCAGTCGGCCACCGCAGGCTCGCGCGGCCCGGCAGGGTGCGGCCGCCGATGAACTTCCCGCCCCGCGTGCGGGGAAAGGCGGACGTCGGCGACACTTCTCGGACCCCTGGCGAGAGCCCGACAACGGGTCCTGGTCGGAGGTTGTCAGTGCCGCAGTCCACAATGGTCCGCGTCAGACCCGTCAAACGCTCGCGCGACCAGCAGACAGAAGGAGCCGGCAGCGATGGCCCGCCGCAGCACGAAGACCCCGCCGCCCGACGACTCGTACGAGGAGAAGATCCTCGACATCGACGTCGTCGACGAGATGCAGGGCTCCTTCCTTGAGTACGCCTACTCGGTCATCTACTCCCGCGCCCTGCCGGACGCCCGCGACGGCCTCAAGCCGGTGCACCGTCGCATCGTCTACCAGATGAACGAGATGGGCCTGCGCCCCGACCGCGGCTATGTGAAGTGCGCCCGCGTCGTCGGCGAGGTCATGGGTAAGTTGCACCCGCACGGCGACGCGTCGATCTACGACGCCCTGGTGCGCATGGCCCAGCCGTTCTCGATGCGCGTGCCGCTGGTCGACGGCCACGGCAACTTCGGCTCGCTGGGGAACGACGACCCGCCGGCCGCCATGCGGTACACCGAGTGCCGGCAGGCCGCGGCGACAAGTCTGATGACCGAGTCGATCGACGAGGACACGGTCGACTTCACCCCCAACTACGACGGCCAGGAGCGGGAGCCGGTGGCCCTGCCCGCCGCCTTCCCGAACCTCCTGGTCAACGGCTCCTCGGGCATCGCGGTCGGCATGGCCACCAACATGCCGCCGCACAACCTCTCCGAGGTCATCGCGGCCGCCCGCCACCTGATCCGCCACCCGAACGCGGATCTGGACACCCTGATGAGGTACGTCCCGGGCCCCGACCTGCCCACGGGCGGCCGGATCGTCGGCCTCTCCGGCATCCGGGACGCGTACGAGACGGGCCGCGGCACCTTCAAGATCCGCGCGACGGTCGAGATCGAGACCGTGACCGCCCGCCGCAAGGGCCTGGTGGTCACCGAGCTGCCCTTCACGGTCGGCCCGGAGAAGGTCATCGCCAAGATCAAGGACCTGGTCGGCTCGAAGAAGATCCAGGGCATCGCCGACGTCAAGGACCTCACCGACCGCGAGCACGGCCTGCGCCTGGTCATCGAGATCAAGAACGGCTTCGTGCCCGAGGCGGTCCTGGAGCAGCTCTACAAGCTGACGCCGATGGAGGAGTCCTTCGGCATCAACAACGTCGCGCTGGTCGACGGCCAGCCCCTCACCCTAGGCCTCAAGGAGCTCCTGGAGGTCTACCTCGACCACCGCTTCGAGGTCGTCCGGCGCCGCAGCGAGTTCCGCCGCGGCAAGCGGCGCGACCGCCTGCACCTGGTCGAGGGCCTGCTCACGGCGCTCGTCGACATCGACGAGGTCATCCGCCTGATCCGCTCCAGCGAGAACAGCGCGCAGGCGAAGGAACGCCTGATGGAGCGCTTCTCCCTGTCCGAGGTGCAGACCCAGTACATCCTCGACACCCCGCTGCGCCGGCTCACCAAGTACGACCGCATCGAGCTGGAGGCGGAGAAGGAGCGGCTGGGCCAGGAGATCGCCGAGCTGACCCGGATCCTGGAGTCGGACGCCGAGCTGCGCAAGCTGGTCTCCTCCGAACTGGCCGGGGTGGCCAAGAAGTTCGGCACCGAGCGGCGCACGGTCCTGCTGGAGTCGGCGGGCGCCCCGGCCGCCGCCGTACCGCTGCAGGTGGCGGACGACCCGTGCCGGGTGCTGCTGTCCTCGACGGGTCTGCTGGCCCGTACGGCGAACGGCGATCCCTTCGCGGAGGCCGAGGACGCCAAGCGCACCAAGCACGACCTGATCGTCTCGGCGGTGCCGGCCACGGCCCGCGGTGAGGTGGGCGCGGTGACGTCCGCGGGCCGTCTGCTGCGGATCAACGTCGTCGATCTGCCGCAGCTGCCGGAGACGGCGTCGAGGCCGAACCTCTCGGGCGGCGCGCCGCTGTCGGAGTTCCTCTCCCTGGAGGACGGCGAGACCGTGGTCTGCCTGATCACGCTCGACGAGTCCTCGCCGGGCCTGGCGCTCGGCACGGAACAGGGCGTCGTCAAGCGCGTGGTGCCCGACTACCCGTCCAACAAGGAGGAGCTGGAGGTCATCACCCTCAAGGAGGGCGACCGGATCGTCGGCGCGGTCGAGCTGCGCACCGGTGAGGAGGACCTGGTCTTCATCACGGACGACGCGCAGCTGCTGCGCTACCAGGCCGCGCAGGTCCGCCCGCAGGGCCGCCCCGCCGGTGGCATGGCGGGCATCAAGCTCACCGAGGGTGCCAAGGTCATCTCCTTCACCGCGGTGGACCCGGCGGCGGACGCCGTGGTCTTCACCGTCGCGGGCTCGCGCGGCACGCTGGACGACTCCGTACAGACGACCGCCAAGCTGACCCCGTTCGACCAGTACCCGCGCAAGGGCCGCGCCACCGGAGGCGTGCGCTGCCAGCGGTTCCTCAAGGGCGAGGACTGCCTGTCCCTGGCCTGGGCGGGCCCCGCTCCGGCACGGGCCGCGCAGAAGAACGGCACCCCGGCCGAGCTCCCGGACATCGACCCGCGGCGCGACGGCTCGGGCGTGTCACTGCCGAAGACGGTGGCGGTGGTGGCCGGACCGGTCTAAGCCTCCTCGAAGGCCGCTTCCTCCGGATCCTGGTCCTCCGGATCCTGGTCCTCCGGATCCTGGTCCTCCGGATCCTGGCCCTCCGGGTCCTGTACGTAGCGCAGTACGCCCCACATGCCCTGCTCGTCGGCGTGTGGGGCGTCGCTCTTGCAGGCCTGAAGTTCCTTGCCGAGAGCGGACGCGTCGATGCCGGAGCCGATGAGCACGAGCTGGGTGAGGCGGGCGTCGGCGGACGCCCACGGCTCCGGGTAGAAGCGGAGGAACCGGCCGACGGCGTGGACGGCGTAGCGGTTGCGGACGTCGTACGGTCCGAAGTCGACGTAGCCCTTGATCCTGTACAGCCCTTCGGGCCTGGTGTCGAGGAACGCGATCAACCGGCGCGGGTCGAGAGGGACTTCGGAGCTGAAGGACAGGCTGTCGTAGTCGGTGTGCAGATGGCCGGTGTGGTCCTCGTCGTGCTCGTGCGGTTCGGTGCGCTCGTGCAGGTCGTCGAAGGACAGCTGGCCGATGCGCTCCTCGCTGGGCCGGCAGTCGAAGAGGAACTCTGGATCGATACGGCCGTAGGTGGCGGGGACGACGGCGGCGCGGTCGGTGAGCTCGCGGACCAGCCCGAGGACGCGCTCGGCGTCCGGCGCCCGGTCGAGCTTGTTGACCACGACGAGATCGGCGAGGGCGAGGTGCCGGTCGATCTCGGGGTGCTTGGCGCGGGTGTCGTCGAACTCGGCGGCGTCGACGACCTCGACCAGCCCGCCGTACACGATGCCCGGATGCTCACTGGCGAGCACCATGCGCACGAGTTCCTGGGGCTCGGCGAGTCCGCTGGCCTCGATGACGATGACGTCGATGCCGGTGGCGGGGTGGGCGAGCCGCTCCAGGTAGACGTCCAGTTCGCCGGCGTCGACCGCGCAGCACAGACAGCCGTTCCCGAGGGAGACGGTGGAGTCGCCGAGTGCGCCGGCGACGGCCATGGCGTCGATCTCGATGGCGCCGAAGTCGTTGACGATGGCGCCGATACGGGTGCCCCCGCTGCGATGGAGGAGGTGGTTGAGCAGAGTCGTCTTGCCGGAACCGAGGAATCCGGCGAGTACGACGACCGGAATCTGCTGCGGACCGGGGTTCGGCTGACTCAACGTGCGACCTTTCTCACGCCGACGGGTGCACCGGCTCGCGGCTCGGCGCACGTACGAGGGTTGAATGCCGCCCCAGGATACGAGCAGCGAGAATCACCGCGAAGTGAACGATTGTTAGCAGCACTTGCCGGGCAGACGTTGGGCAAGGCGCCGGAGTGTGCGACCCTCGCTTCCCTCCGTGCGCCTCCTCTCCGCCTCCCCGCCGATCAGAGCCGCTCGGCACTCTGGGAGACGGCAAGCGCCGCCCACCGCTCGCCGGTCCCCTCCCGTCGACCCGCACCCCGACGACCGGCGGACGGCCGCCTGATCGGGGGTTGTTGACATGGCCACACGGAAGCACTTCGCGAGGAGGCTGCGCACCGCCACGCTCGCCCTTCTCGCCGCCACCGCGACCGCAGCGCTGGCATCGCGTCAACGACGGTCGGAGGAGGCGCGTCTGCAAGCAAGGCAGTTGGAACTCGAAGAGCTGGCGATCCACCGCAAGGCCTTGGCACACCAGCAGCGCATGCAATGGGAGCTGCTGGCCAGGGCGATCGATGACCCCTCCCTCGCCGCGGTGATCGACACGTACGACAAGAGCATCCCGGCGGAAAGGCGCCGGCAGTTCTTCTATGCCAACGCCTGGTACGTCCACCTCTTCCACCTCTATCGAGCGGGCATTCTGGACCGCGAGGAGCTGTACAGGCATCTGCGGGAGTTCTTCCAGAGCCCGGTCTTCCGCGAGTACTGGGAGGCGTCGCAGCACATGCGCGCCTCCCTGAACGAATCATCCGAGGAAGCCCAGCTGGGGCACATGGTCGACGGACTCGTCAGGGATCTCGACGAAGCGGACACGGACGAGTGGTGGGTGGTCGGCAACCCTCCGACCGACTGAGCTGAGCCTGCGACGCGAAGTCCTCACATTGCACGCGGCAAAGAAGCGGACACGAGCACGGCCGGGTGATCTTCCTGCCATCCAGCCACACGTTCGAGGGGAACTCAGTACCGTGCTCTCCACCGCTTCGGGTTCACAAGCCGCGTCCCTCACGTGAGGACACGGAGGTGGCCTCAGCGGCGCGGGTCGCCATCCCGCACATGGGCCTTCAGGCCAGAAGGGAGCCGGTGCCTTGAAGTTGGTCGACTGGCTCAAGCACCGGTGGAAGGATCACGTTCGTCCACACGTTTCCTCGGCGAGGGTTTCCGCGACCTGCGATGTGATCATCGTGGCCGCGTTGCTCCACCAGTGGTGGCCGTGGCCCTGAAAAGCGTGAGTCCCAGCTGAGCAATCAGCCGGGACTCACACCACCGAGACCGGGAGTCTCGTCCTCGCAGTCCGTCGGGTGATGGCCGACGGGAGGGTGGGCTCCCGGTCGCCTCCGCCGTTACCGGCGTCTCCCGAAGCTACACAACCCACCACTGACACGCACCAAGAAGTCGGGGGCTCCCACTCGACACGCCTGGTCGATGCCCTCGACTGAGTGATCTTTTGGCCATCCCACATGAAGAGCGTTGGAAACATCGGTACCTTGCTCCTCACAGCTGTGCCCAATCACCAGTGACCCCAGAATTCTGTTGGTAAGGACCGGTACCCTTTGAAGATCGTGCGCCGCATCGGTGTGCCTCCCAGCGCCCGAGGCAGTAACTCAGGAGCTACCTGCCCGGACGTGTTCGAACTCAGCGACGGGAACTTCGCTGTGATCGGCACTGAGGCCACCGAGGCGCTGGAGCGCGAACTGCCCCCCGACGCCGCCCGCGCTGATTACGAGCGCATCGTCATCGTGAGCAGAGAGACTCTGATCCGCGCCAAGGCAGACATCCCCGACGTCTGACACCACCGCACGAGCACGCGTCCACCCCCGACGCGTACCGTCACGCTCCCCGGCCGCGCGCAACCGTCCAGCGAGCCGGGTCATGACCCGGCGAGCAGCCGCCATCCGTCACTGCTCGATCTCCGCCGATGAGGCCTGGCGCCACAGAAGGGCACCAGGCCACACGTGTGTCAGGACCTGCATCAAGCAGCCGTCGGCACCGCCACCGGCGCCCCCGGCCCCACATACCGCGCCACCGGCCTGATGATCTTCGAGTCCTGTGCCTGTTCCAGAATGTTGGCGCTCCACCCCACGACCCGCGCCGCGGCGAACGTCGGCGTGAACATCTCGCGAGGCAGGCCACACAGCTCCATGACGACCCCCGCGTAGAACTCGACGTTCGTGTGGAGCTCACGGCCGGGCTTCAGTTCGGCGAGGATCGCCTCCACGCGCCGCTCGACCTCGACAGCGAAGTCGACGCGCGGGCCACCGAAGTCCTGGGCGATCTCACGGAGCATTCGGGACCGGGGGTCCTCGGTGCGGTAGACGGGGTGACCGAAGCCCATGATGCGGTCACCGGCGAGGACGCGTTCCCGGATCCAGGAGTCGATGCGGTCGGGGGTGCCGATCGCGTCCAGCGTGTCCAGGGCGCGGCTGGGCGCACCGCCGTGCAGCGGTCCCGACAGCGCGCCCACGGCTCCGGCCAGGCAGGCCGCGACGTCCGCACCCGTGGAGGTGATGACGCGAGCCGTAAAGGTTGACGCATTGAATCCATGGTCGATGGTTGAGATCAAGTATTGCTCGACCGCCCGCGCCCGCCGTGGATCGGGCTCCGAACCCGTCAGCATGTACAGGTAGTTCGCCGCGTACGACAGATCCTCGCGTGGCTCAACAGGATCAAGTCCGCCGCCCAGCCGGTGCAGTGCGGTGAGCAGCGTCGGTACGGCGGCGGCCGCGACGAGGGTGTCCCGGCGGCGCTCGTCGGAGTCGATGTCGTACACCGGCCGGAAGCCCTTCGCCGCGCCGAGCAGGGACAGCGCGGTGCGCAGACCGGCCAGTGGGCCGGACCGCCCACTCGCCGCCGCGATCACGGGAAGGGCCGCCCGTACCTCGTCGGGGAGCCGCCTCAGCGCGGCGGTCTCGGCGGCGAAGGCGGCGGCGCGTTCGGCGTCCGGCAGCTCACCGTGCACGAGGAGGTGCCAGACGTCCTCGAAGGGGCGGGTCTGCGCGAGGTCGACGGCCGAGTACTGGCGGTAGTGGTAGAAGCCCTCCATCCCTCGGACGTCGCCCACCTCTGTGTCGGTGACGACGACGCCCGCGAGTCCACGTGGCACGTCGACGAGCGCGGCTGTTGACCTGTTGACGGACATGATTTCCTCCCTGGACTTGATTCGACTGTCCATGCTTGACTGTTTTTCTGTCAATGTTGACTTAATCAATGCCATCATCAATGTTTCAGTGGTCTGGATACGGTGGGCCCTATGCGCGATCAAGAACCCGGCCCGGCGGGGCGGCGACTGACCACCCGGGAGGCCGCCGACCTGCTCGGCGTGAAGCCCGAGACCCTGTACGCGTACGTCAGCCGCGGTCACCTCAGCAGCCGCCGCACGCCCGGCGGCCGGGGCAGTACCTTCGACGCGAAGGAGGTCGAGACGCTCGCCCGGCGCAACAAGCGGGAGAGCACGGGCGGTTCGGGATCCGGCAGTGAGCTGTCGGTGCGGACAGGCCTCACGTTCATCGACACCGACCGCTATTACTTCCGAGGGGTGGACGCGACCGAACTGGCCGCCCGGCACTCCTACGAAGAGGTCGCCGAGTGGCTGTGGACCGGCCGGCTGCGCCGCGGCGTCACCTTCGCCGCCCCCGATGCCTCGGTCACCGCCGCCCGGCGCGCCGTCGTCGCCCTGCCCGAACACGCCGGCCCCACCGACCGGTTGCGGGTCGCCGCGATCGCCGCCGCGGCCGTGGACCCGCTGCGCTTCGACCTGTCCGAGGAGGCCGTGCTCGGCACCGCCCGCATCCTCATCCCCACCCTGGTCGCCGCCCTCCCCCCCAAGCGGCCCACCCACCGCGACGAGGGCTCACTCGCGCACCGGCTGTGGGGCCGGCTGAGCGCCCGGCCCGCCGACGAGGCCGCCCTGCGGGTCCTGGACACGGCACTCGCCCTGCTCGTCGACCACGACCTGGCCGCCTCGACGCTCGCCGTGCGCGTCGCCGCGTCGGCCCGCGCACACGCCTACGCGGCCGTCTCCGCCGGGCTCGGCGTGATCGAGGGCCCTCTGCACGGCGCGGCCAGCGGCCTCGCCCACAAGCTGATCATGGAGGTGCTCGACCGGGGCGACGCGGGCACCGTGATCGCCGAGGAGCTGCGGGCGGGCCGGCGCATTCCGGGGCTCGGTCACCGGCTCTACCCCGGCGAGGACCCACGCGCGCGTGTCCTGTTCGGGCTCCTTGAGGAGATCCCCTGCGCCGAGCCCGCTCTCGCCGCGGCCCGCGACATCGTCGCCACGGCCGCCCGCCACACTCCGCTGCACGCCAACGTCGACCTCGCCCTGGCCGTGTTCACGGCGTCCTGCGCCATGCCCTCCACAGCAGGGGAGACGGTCTTCGCCGTGGCCCGTACGGCGGGCTGGATCGCCCACGCCCTGGAGGAGTACGGCGAACGCCCGCTGCGCATGCGCCCGAGCGGGCACTACACGGGCCCGAAGCCGCCTCAGCCGCTCCCGGAGTAGCGCCGCAACCCCCGCGCCCCTGCCCCCGCCCCTGCCGCCGAACAGCCCCGCCGGCACGACGGAAGCACCCTCGGGAAGTCACGTCGGCTCAAGTCAGGTTAGGCTCACCTCTGTGAGTACGTGCTCAACCGTCTCGCGGGACCTCGACGAGCCCGTCGCGGGGACCGCGGCGACCGCGACGACCTGGCTGCTCGTGGAACAGCCAGGTCCGTGGGGTGCCAAGGCGCTCACCCAGAGCCACCTGGATCCCGCGCTCGGCCGCGCCCTCGAGGCGGCCGCCAAGGGCACGGGCGTGCGTGTCGCGCTGATTCGCCGCCCCGGCCGGCACGCCGACTGCGGGACCACGGCCGAGCGCCAGGTCTACGCGGCCCACACCGTCCCCGGCAACGTATGGCTGCACGCGGCCACGATCCGTGACCCGCGGCAGCTGCTCGACCTCGACTTCGCCGCCCTCGGCAGAGGGGACCACCGCACCTTCGGCGCGACACTCCAGGGACGGCCCCACACCGGCCAGCCGCTGGCCCTCGTCTGCACCAACGGCAAGCGGGACCGCTGCTGCGCACTCCTCGGCCGTCCCCTCGCGGCCGAGCTCGCCGCCTCCGGTGTGGACGGGGTCTGGGAGGTCACCCATCTGGGTGGACATCGGTTCTCACCGACGCTGCTCGTGCTGCCGTACGGCTACGCGTACGGCCGGGCGCAGGCCCACGCGGTCAAGGACGTTCTGCACGGTGTTCAGGAGGGCCGGATCGTCGTCGAGGGCTGCCGCGGGAACTCGGCCTGGGAGCGTCCGGGGCAGGCCGCCGAGCTGGCCGTGCGCACGGCCACGGGCGAGGACGCCGCCGAGGCGCTGAGCGTCGTACGGACGGAGGGCGCGGCCCCGCGCTGGGAGGTGACGGTCGCCCACGTGGACGGACGCCACTGGCAGGTCGTGGTGGCCCAGGGCGCCTCTCTGCCGGCCCGCCCCGAGAGCTGTGGGGCGTCGGTGCTGGGCTCCCCCGCGCGGATGGACGTGGTGGCGGTGCGCGAACGCACCATGCCGGCGGCACTCGCGAGCTGACGGGCGTACCGGGTCACCCAGGGCTGCACCGGCCACCCGACGTTGATCAGCACATTGATCAAGAGATCCACACCACATCCCTCTACGGGACTCCCCGCGCGCCCACGTACCGTCGTGGGTATGAGCCCCACTCCCCCCGCACGTCGCCTGCGCCTCGGTCTGCCCCGGCGGATGTTCGCGCAGGTGCTGCTGATGCAGGTGGCGATCGCCGCGGGAGTCGCGGTGCTCGCGACCGGCCTGTTCCTCGCGCCGCTCAGTAACCAGCTGGACGACCAGGCGATGCGCCGCGCGCTGTCGATCGCCCAGACCACCGCGGTGCAGCCGCAGATCGCCGACGACCTGGTGAGCACGCCCGCGACGGCCGGCGGCCCGGTCCAGCGGGAGGCGGAGCGGATCCGTAGGGCCACCAGGGCGGAGTACATCGTCGTGATGGACCGGCGCGGGGTGCGCTGGTCCCATCCCACGCCGAGCGAGATCGGCAGGATCGTCTCGACCGACCCGGGCCAGGCTCTCGCCGGCCACGAGGTCATGCAGATCGACAACGGCACCCTGGGCCGCACGGCCCGCGGCAAGGTCCCGCTGCGCGACAGCGACGGCCGGATCGTCGGGGCGGTGTCGGTAGGTATCGCGTACGACAGCGTGCGGGCCAGACTGCTGCACGCGATCCCCGGGCTGTTCGCGTACGCGGGCGGCGCCCTGGCAGTCGGCGCGCTGGCCGCCTGGCTCATCTCCCGCCGGGTCCAGCGGCAGACCCGTGACCTGGCCTTCTCCGACATCTCGGCACTGCTCGCGGAGCGCGAGGCGATGCTGCACGGCATCCGGGAGGGCGTCGTCGCCCTGGACCGCGACGGCCGTGTCCGCCTCCTCAACGACGAGGCGCAGCGCCTGCTCGGCATCGGGGACGAGGCCGTCGGCCGCTCCCTGGACGAGGCGCTCGGCGAAGGCCGTACGACCGATGTGCTGGCCGGGCGGGTGACGGGCACCGATCTGCTCACGGTCCGCGGTCAGCGCGTCCTGGTCGCCAATCGCATGCCCACCGACGACGGCGGCGCCGTCGCCACCCTCCGCGACCGCACCGAGCTGGAGCAGCTCGGCCGGGAACTCGACTCGACGCGCGGTCTGATCGACGCCCTGCGCGCCCAGGATCACGAACACGCGAACCGGATGCACACCCTCCTGGGGCTGCTCGAACTGGAGATGTACGACGACGCCGTGGAGTTCGTCGGCGAAGTGGTCGGCGACCACCGGGCCACCGCGGAGCAGGTCGCCGAGAAGATCCAGGACCCGCTGCTCGCCGCCCTGCTGGTCGGCAAGGCGACGGTGGCGGCCGAGCGCGGCGTCGCGCTGCGCCTCTCGGACCGGACGGGACTCCCGGACCGGCTGATCGACCCCAGAGGGCTCGTCACGATCGTCGGCAACCTGGTGGACAACGCACTCGACGCCGTCGCGGGCACGCCGCACGCGCGCGTGGAGGTCGAATTGCGTGCCGAGGGGCGTACCGCGACCCTCAGGGTGCGCGACACCGGGCCGGGCATCCCCGCGGAGCACCGTGAGTCGGTCTTCACCGAGGGGTGGTCCACCAAGAAGCGCCCGGCCCACCGTGAGCGCGGCATCGGGCTCTCCCTCGTACGCAGGCTCGCCGAACGGCAGGGCGGCAGCGCGACGGTGGGTGAGGCGGCCGGCGGAGGCGCGGAGTTCACCGTCGTACTGCCCGAGGCGCTGGCCGAGCCGGACCTGGAGCCGGTCCTCACCGTGCCGTCGGATCCGCAGAGCGCCGCCGAGGAGGAGTCACGATGATCGAGGTCCTGGTCGTGGACGACGACACGCGCGTCGCGCGGGTCAACGCCGCCTACGTGGAGAAGGTGCCGGGCTTCCACGTGGCGGGCGAGGCGCACAGCGCCGCCGAGGCACTGCGCCAGGTGGAGGAGCTGCCGCAGCTGGACCTGGTTCTCATGGATCACTATCTGCCCGACGAGACGGGACTGTCGGTCGTCCAGGAGATGCGGCGGCGCGGCCTCCAGACCGACGTGATCATGGTGACGGCGGCGCGGGACGTGTCGACGGTGCAGGCGGCGATGCGGCACGGAGCGCTCCAGTACCTGGTGAAGCCCTTCGCCTTCGCGGGCCTGCGCGCCAAGCTGGAGGCGTACGCGGAGCTGCGCCGCACCCTCGACGGCGGCGGCGAGGCGGAACAGGCCGAGGTGGACCGCATCTTCGGCGCCCTGTCCACGCCGTCGGAGCCCGACCTGCCCAAGGGCCACTCCCCCACCACCGCGGAGCTCGTACGCCGCTCCCTGATGAACGCCGAAGGCCCCCTGTCGGCACAGGAGATCGCCGAGCGGACCGGGGTGAGCCGCCAGACGGCCCAGCGCTATCTCAAGCTCCTCGAACGCACGGGGCGGGCCCGCCTCACCCTCAAGTACGGGGACGCGGGTCGCCCGGAACACCGTTACGTGTGGGCGACCCGCGCCTGAGGCACGGCCCGTGGGGGCGGGGGAAGGGACCGTGCCGCCCATGTATACGGACGTCGACCGCCCGGATATCAGCCGAGGGCTCGATTCCGGGCACCGTCGACAATGACGTCGTACGACGGTGGAGGCGCGGCCCTAGACGGACCCCGCCCCGGTCAACGACCGCACCTCGGTCTCCGCGTGCTTGGCCTCGTCGGGGACCTCCGCCGAGGTGACCGTGCCGAGCCAGCCCGCGGCGAAGCCCAGCGGGATCGAGACGAGGCCGGGGTTCTGCAGGGGGAAGTACTGGAAGTCGACGCCGGGAAACAGCGATTCGGGACTGCCCGAGACCACCGGCGACAGCACCACGAGCGCCACGGCCGGGACCAGGCCGCCGTACACCGCCCATACGGCACCGCGTGTGGTGAAGTCCCGCCAGAACAGCGAGTACAGCAGCACCGGCAGATTGGCGGACGCGGCGACGGCGAAGGCGAGGCCCACCAGAAAGGCGACATTGAGATCGCGGGCCAGCAGTCCGAGGGCGATCGCGACCGCGCCGATGCCGACCGCGGCGACCCGCGCCACGGCCACCTCGCTGCGGGGCTCCGCGTGCCGGCGCCGCAGCGAGGCATACAGGTCGTGGGCCACGGAGGCCGAGGAGGACAGGGTGATCCCGGCGACCACCGCGAGGATCGTCGCGAAGGCGATGGCGGCGACGACGGCGAAGAGAACCGTTCCTCCGGTGGAATCCGCGCCGCCGCCCAGATCGAGGGCGAGCAGCGGAACCGCCGTGTTCCCGGCCGCGTTCGAGCCGCGCACGGCCTCGGGCCCGACGATCGCGGCCGCGCCGAAGCCCAGGACGATGGTCATCAGGTAGAAGCCGCCGATGAGTCCGATCGCCCACACCACGGAGCACCGTGCCGCGCGGGCGGTGGGCACGGTGAAGAAGCGGGACAGGATGTGCGGCAGCCCGGCAGTGCCGAGCACCAGCGCGAGGCCCAGGCTGATGAAGTCGAGCCGGGCCGTCCAGTCCCCGCCGTACTTCAGGCCGGGCGCCAAAAAGGCGTCACCGTGACCGCTGCGCTCGGCCGCCGTGAGCAGCAGCCGGTCGACGTCGCCGTGGAAGCGCAGCAGGACGAGCACGGTCAACGCGACGGTACCGCCGAGCAGCAGGACCGACTTGACGATCTGGATCCAGGTGGTGGCCCGCATCCCTCCCCACGACACGTAGATCACCATGAGTGCGCCGACGCCGACGACGGTCCAGGCCTGCGCCGCCTCGCCCTTGCCCCCGAGCAGCAGCGCGACCAGAGTGCCCGCGCCCACCATCTGCGCCACCAGATACAGAACGGACACGGTGACCGAGGAAGTTCCCGTCGCGATCCGCACGGGGCGTTCCCTCATCCGTGCGGCGACCACGTCGGCGAGGGTGAACCGCCCGCAGTTCCGCACCAGTTCGGCGACCAGGAACAGCACCACCAGCCAGGCCACCAGGAAGCCGACCGAGTACAGCAGTCCGTCGTAGCCGAAGAGGGCGATGAGCCCGGAGATGCCGAGGAAGGAGGCGGCCGACATGTAGTCACCGGCGATGGCAAAACCATTCTCCATGGGCGAGAAGAGCCGCCCGCCCGCGTAGAACTCCTCGGCCGAACCACGCCGGTTGCGGCTCACCCACGTCGTGATCGCCAGTGTGATCGCGACGAACACGCTGAACAGCAGCAGCGCCGCGGCCTGATGATTGTCCGTCACGAGGCACCACTCCGTGTGACGCGCGCCAACTCCTGCGTGGTCCAGCGCAGTTCGAGTGCCGCCCGGTCCCGGCGCAGCCGCGCGTGGCGGGCGTAGGCCCAGGTGAGGAGGAAGGTGGTGAGGAACTGTCCGAGCCCCGCCACCATCGCGACGTTCACGGCGCCCGCCACGGGCCGGGCCATCAGCCCCGGAGCGGCCGTGGCGGTCACGACGTACGCCACGTACCAGGAGAGGAACAGGACGACCGCCGGCACGACGAACCTCCGGTAGCGGCTGCGCACTTCCTGGAAGGCCGCACTGCGCTGCACCTCGAGGTACACGTCGGCCGCGGCCGGCGCAGCGGCGTCACGCGCGTGCGCGACGTCCGACTCGCCCCATCCGGCGGCGATGGCGTCGTACCAGGGATCGTCGTACCGCATACTTCTGGCGTCGCGGGGACGACCGTCGCTTGAGTACATGCCCAAGCATGGACAGAACGGAAAGATCTACGACTCTGCTTCTCCGCGGGCTTCACACCATCAGGTGATTCACCCGCCGAAGCCGCATATATGCGATGCACCCCCCGGCCGCCGACGGCGCTCAGCCCCCACAGGGGCCACCCGCACCCGACGACGAAAGCCGCACGGGCGGTGCGGGTGGGAACCCGAAACCAGGGCCGAAGGCGAAGCCGAGGCCGAAACCCGGCCCAAGCCCAGCCCAGCGGCTACGCGTCGATACGCGACCGGTCCAACGTCGCCGCCGAACTGGAGATGAACTCCTTGCGCGGCGCCACGTCGTTCCCCATCAGCAGATCGAAGACCCGCTCGGCCGCCTCCAGATCGGTGAGGCTGATCCGGCGCAGCGTGCGGTGGCGCGGGTCCATCGTCGTCTCGGCCAGCTGGTCGGCGTCCATCTCACCGAGGCCCTTGTACCGCTGGATGGAGTCCTTGTACCGGATGCCCTTGCTCTCGAACTCCATGAGCTTGTCGCGCAGCTCACGGTCCGAGTACGTGTACACGTACTTGTCCTGTCCCTTCTTGGGCTGGACGAGTTCGATCCGGTGCAGCGGAGGCACCGCGGCGAACACCCGTCCCGCCTCGATCATCGGCCGCATGTAGCGCTGGAACAGCGTCAGCAGCAGGGTGCGGATGTGGGAGCCGTCCACATCGGCGTCGGTCATCATGATGATCTTGCCGTAGCGGGCCGCGTCGATGTCGAAGGTCCGGCCGGATCCCGCCCCTATGACCTGGATGATCGCGCCGCACTCGGCGTTCTTGAGCATGTCGGTCACGGACGACTTCTGGACGTTGAGGATCTTGCCGCGGATCGGCAGCAGTGCCTGGAACTCGGAGTTCCGGGCGAGCTTGGCGGTGCCGAGCGCGGAGTCTCCCTCGACGATGAACAGCTCGCTGCGGTCGACGTCGTCGCTGCGGCAGTCGGCGAGCTTGGCGGGCAGCGACGAGGACTCCAGAGCCGTCTTCCGACGCTGCGCGTCCTTGTGCTGGCGGGCCGCGATACGCGTACGGGCGGCGGCGACCGCCTTCTCCATGACCACGCGGGCCTGGGCCGCCGCATCCCGCTTGGTGGACGTCAGGAACGCCTTGAGCTCCTTGGAGATCACGGTGTTCACGATGCGACGGGCCGCCGAGGTACCGAGGACCTCCTTGGTCTGGCCCTCGAACTGCGGCTCGGCGAGGCGCACGGTGACGACCGCGGTGAGGCCTTCCAGGGCGTCGTCCTTGACGATGTCGTCCTCGGCGACGCGCAGCAGCTTCTTGGCGCGCAGCACCTCGTTCATCGTGCTGGTCACCGCCGTCTCGAAGCCGGCGACATGGGTGCCGCCCTTGGGGGTGGCGATGATGTTCACGAACGACTTCAGGGTCGTGTCGTATCCCGTCCCCCAGCGCAGCGCCACGTCGACGTCGAGCTCTCGGGTGACCTGGGTGGGGGTCATCTGCCCGTGCTCGTCCAGGACCGGGACGGTCTCCCTGAAGGTGCCCTGTCCGGAGAAACGGAGGACGTCGCAGACCGGCTTGTCGGTGGCCAGGTACTCGCAGAACTCGCTGATGCCGCCGTCGAAGCGGAAGGACTCCTCGCCCTTGCTGCCGCCCTCGCCGAGGCCGAACTCGTCACGCACGACGATGGTCAGGCCGGGCACCAGGAACGCGGTCTGGCGGGCGCGCTGGTGCAGCGTCTCCAGGGAGAGCTTGGCGTCCTTGAGGAAGATCTGGCGGTCGGCCCAGTAGCGCACGCGCGTGCCGGTGCGGGTCTTGGGGATCTTCTTGGCCTTGCGCAGGCCGCTCTTGGCGTCGAACTTGGCGTTCGGACCGTCGGCGGCGAAAGCGCCGGGAACGCCGCGCCGGAAGCTGATGGCGTGCGTGTGGCCGGCCCGGTCCACCTCGACGTCCAGGCGCGCGGACAGGGCGTTCACCACGGAGGCGCCCACGCCGTGCAGACCGCCGGAGGCGGCGTACGAGCCACCGCCGAACTTGCCGCCGGCGTGCAGCTTGGTCATGACGACCTCGACGCCGGACAGGCCGGTCTTGGGCTCGACGTCGACCGGGATGCCCCGGCCGTTGTCCCGGACCTCCACGGAGCCGTCGTCCTGGAGGATCACCTCGATGTGGTCGCAGTAGCCACCGAGGGCTTCGTCGACGGAGTTGTCGATGATCTCCCACAGGCAGTGCATCAGACCGCGGCTGTCGGTCGAGCCGATGTACATGCCCGGGCGCTTGCGCACGGCCTCCAGGCCCTCAAGGACGAGGAGGTGCCGCGCGGTGTAGTTGGAACCGTCCCGGTCTGCTCCTGCCAGCAGCGCTGTGGACGGCACGGACGTCTCGGCGGTCACGCGGTTCGCTCCTCGCTGAATTTCAGGTGGCGCCCTGATGGGTAAGGGCGCGGCTTCGGTCGCCGTCAAGAGGGTACCGAGGCCTGGTAGAGCCGTTGTAACGCCACCCTCGTGCGAAACACAGACTAGTCCAGGCTCGCATGCTTGTTCGATCCCTCGATGGGGTGAAGTACATATCACGTTCCCTTCCAGGCATGAACCATTTAGGCTCCGGGCACGTCCTCATGAACAAACCGGCAATCCAGCCGGGAGGACCTGACCTTGACCGACAGCGCGAAACCGTAAGCAAGCCAGAGACGCACTACGGCACATTCGCCGCCAAGCCGGCAGCAGCCAGCCCCCTCGGAAAAATTTCACTGAGGGTGAAGCCACGAGCGGGAACGTTTTGGGGCTGGTTGGATGTTGACCCTGGTACGACAGCTCGTCGAGCTAGAGAAGAGGCGACGTGACTACTGTTCTGACCCCCGCGAGCCCGCTGACGGCCGCTGACCGCTGCGACCGCTGCGGCGCACAGGCGTACGTGCGCGTCGTCCTGCTCAGCGGCGGAGAACTGCTCTTCTGCGCCCACCACGGTCGCAAGTTCGAGCCGGAACTCAAGAAGATCGCCGCTGAGATACAGGACGAGACGGAGCGGCTGACGGCCGTTCCCGCGACAGCGTCCGAAGAAGAGCGCTGAACCTCGCATCCACGACGAGCCAGCTCCGGCACAGGCCGGTTGACGGGCGGCCGCCCCTGAGAGCAGGGGCGGCCGCCCGCGCTCATACCATGCGAGCCCTCAGGCCCTGTCGGCCGCTCGCGTGCGCGTCGCGCTCCACCGCAAGGCCCGCACGACCTCGGACACCCGTGTGTAGACGCCGGGACTGCCCGCGCGACCGCAGCCGGTGCCCCAGGACACCAGCCCGATCAGCTTCCCCTGAGCGACCAACGGCCCTCCGCTGTCCCCCTGACAAGCGTCCCGGCCTCCCTGCACCTCTCCTGCGCAGACCATGCTGTCGGCCAGGTACCGGCCGTCACCGCCGCCCGGATACGCCTTCCGGCACAGGGCGTCGGGCAGGACATGCACGCGCGCTGCCCGCAGACCGCGCGCATAGTCACCCGCGCCTGTGATGTCTCCCCAGCCGTAGACCAGGGCCGTCGTTCCCGGCACATAGGCGGGATCGCCGGCGCCTGCCATCCCGATCACCGAGCTCGCCGGAAGGGGCTCGGCGAGAGTGAGGACGGCGTAGTCCCCCGCGTTGGTGGCACTGTCGTAGGCCGGGTTCACCCAGGTGCGGCGGACGCGGATCTCCTGGCCCCGGTTCGACAACAAGTCCGTACGGCCGGTGATGACACTGAAATCGTTCAGCTGGTCCGGCGCGACCCCGAGGACCTCCTCGCTCACGCAGTGGGCCGCGGTGAGCACGGTGGACCGGCCGACCGCCACACCGACACAGAACTGACCGGCCCGCGTACCTCCGAACCGGTTACGACTGGACAGCGCCACGGTCCAGGGACTCTCGGACACATCGACCGGAAAGCCGCCGACGACGACACTGTCGGCGGCCGCGGGAGCAGGGGACGCCAACGGTATGGCGACCGCCGCGGCGGCAAGGGCCAGCGGCCCGGCGAGCGCCCGGGGCAAGAGACGACGCATGCACGCTCCTCACACTGGGGTGGTCGTGGAACACCCAGAGTGATTCAGCAGACGGCGCCCCGCACCCGCGCGACAGCGGGAAGGCCCGGTCCCCACTCGGGAGACCGGGCCTTCGGCGTCCTAGGGAGGACGACTAGTCGAGGTAGTCGCGCAGCACCTGGGACCGCGACGGGTGGCGCAGCTTCGACATCGTCTTGGACTCGATCTGGCGGATGCGCTCACGCGTGACGCCGTACACCTTGCCGATCTCGTCGAGGGTCTTCGGCTGACCGTCGGTGAGACCGAAGCGCATCGAGACGACGCCCGCCTCGCGCTCGGACAGGGTGTCGAGGACCGAGTGCAGCTGCTCCTGCAGAAGCGTGAAGCTGACCGCGTCGGCCGGGACGACGGCTTCGGAGTCCTCGATGAGGTCACCGAACTCGCTGTCGCCGTCCTCACCCAGCGGGGTGTGCAGCGAGATGGGTTCGCGGCCGTACTTCTGGACCTCGATGACCTTCTCCGGGGTCATATCGAGTTCCTTGGCCAGCTCCTCCGGGGTGGGCTCGCGGCCCAGGTCCTGGAGCATCTGGCGCTGCACGCGCGCGAGCTTGTTGATGACCTCGACCATGTGCACCGGGATACGGATGGTGCGGGCCTGGTCGGCCATGGCGCGGGTGATCGCCTGACGGATCCACCAGGTGGCGTACGTGGAGAACTTGTAGCCCTTGGTGTAGTCGAACTTCTCGACCGCGCGGATCAGACCGAGGTTGCCCTCCTGGATGAGGTCCAGGAAGAGCATGCCGCGGCCGGTGTAGCGCTTGGCCAGGGAGACCACCAGACGGAGGTTGGCCTCCAGCAGGTGGTTCTTGGCGCGGCGGCCGTCCTCGGCGATGATCTCCAGCTCGCGCTTGAGCTTGGGGGCGAGCTTGTCGGCGTTGGACAGCTTGTCCTCGGCGAACAGACCGGCCTCGATGCGCTTGGCGAGCTCGACCTCCTGCTCGGCGTTGAGCAGGGGGACCTTGCCGATCTGCTTGAGGTAGTCCTTGACCGGGTCGGCGGTGGCACCGGCCGCGGCGACCTGCTGGGCGGGCGCGTCGTCCTCGTCCTCGTCGGAGAGCACGAAGCCGGCGTTCTCGGTGCCCTCGGGCTCCTCGCCGGGCTTGGCGTCCTCGAGAACCTCGTCCTCGAGCAGCTCGGCGTCGTCCTTCTTGGCGGTGGTCTTCTTGGCCGCCGTCTTCTTGGCGACGGTCTTCTTCGCGGCCGCCTTCTTGGCGGTCGTCTTCTTGGCAGCGGCCTTCTTGGCGGGGGCTTCGTCCTCGACGGCCGGGTCGGCGGCGGGTGCCGCCGGGGTGGCGGTGGCGGTGGCCTTCTTGGTGGTCACCGTCTTCGCCGCGACCGTCTTGGTGGCGGTGCGCTTGGCCGGACTCTTCGCTGCGACGCTCTTTCGGGTGCGCTTGGGCTCCGCGGCACTGACCATCAGCGTCACACCCTCTTCCTCGAGGATCTGGTTGAGGCTGCGCAGTACGTTCTTCCACTGAGTGGCCGGAATCTGGTCGGCTTCGAAGGCCCGACGCACATCGTCGCCGGCGATCTGCCCCTCAGCCTTTCCCCGCTCAATCAGAGCCATGACAGAGACGGACTCGGCGATCTCCGGCGGGAGCGTACGGGATGTGCTGGCCGACACGAACAACCTCTCGGAACGTTGGAAAACGGCTTCCGGCCCCGTCCACGGCGGACAGGAGCCGACCACCGGCCTGGGGATGGACCGACGGTGCGGGCGGGGGCCGGGAAGATGCACAGCGCCTTGAACGGCGTCCGTATTCCCTCCTCGGCTGTCACCTCTTAGGTCATCGCGCTGTTCCCCTGAGCGTTACGCCCAATCTGCGTGGTCCGAGTCACATCCCGTAACGAATCAAAAACGAGCAGATCCGGACAGAAGAGGTCGCCAACGACTGGCCCCTGCACTGTACGGCGATTCCGCTGCCTCGTCGCACCGTCGGACCCGCAGGATCGCGGTGGATCCTGCGGGTCCGACGGGAGAGGGTGCACAGGCCGGGCGATGCCCCAGGAGGGGGGAGGCGTCGTCCTCAGCCGCGCGACCCGGGTGCGTGGTCAGTGCTCGCGGGGAGCGGGCACCACGCGCTCGACCTCGGGATGGACGGTGAGCAGCTGACGCATGGCCGCCTCGGCGCCCGCGCCGTCGCCGGTGGCGAGGGCGTCGACGATCCTGCTGTGCTGCGCCAACGACGTCTCGTTCGGCCGGTCACAGCCGGTCACCGGGCCACCGGAGACCTGGAGGGCGGCCGAGACGATCCCCGACAGGTGCTCCAGCATGCGGTTGCCGGCGACCTGGATGAGCAGATTGTGGAACTCGGTGTCGGCGCGCGAGAAGGTGAGGACGTCGCCCTGCCCCATGGCGTGACCCATGATCTCGACCATGTCGGCGAGCCGCTGCTGGACGTCGTCGCGCCCGTGCCCGGCCGCGAGGCGGGCGGCGAGCGGCTCGATCGTCCAGCGCAGCTCGCTCAGCTCCCGGCGCTGGTCGTCGCGCTGCGGCCCGAACGCGCGCCACTCGATGATGTCCGGGTCGAGGAGGTTCCAGTCGCTGACGGGGCGCACGCGCGTGCCGACGTTCGGCCGGGCGCTGACCAGGCCCTTGGCCTCCAGGACGCGGAGCGACTCCCGGACGACGGTGCGGGAGACCTCGAACCGCTGGCCGATCTCCTCGGGCACGAGCGGACGGTCGGCCCCCAGGTCACCGGAGACGATCATCTGGCCGAGCTGCTGGACGAGTTGGCCGTGCAGCCCGCGTCCGCGGCTGCCCGCGGCGCGCCGGCCGACACGGCCCAGGTCCGGGTCCGCGCCCTCCCAGGCGGTGGATCCGACGCGGTCGGCGACGGGGGCCTCGGCGTAGGGGTAGCGGTCGAGATCGCCCGGGCCGGCGAGGCCGGAGTCTGCGGAACGGGCGGCGGTCATCATGGTGTGCGCAAGGGTACTCACGGATCCTTTGTCGGCGCCGTCCCCAACTCCCTTGAGGTCTTTGGTGAAAAGCACACGAAAGGGTGATCGCTCACCCCGTCGCAATTGACGCCTTATCGGAAAGAAATGGCCTTTCCCCGGGGAGTTGTGCGCAGGAGGGTTCCGGGAAGAGCACGGACGGTCGTCATCGGACCCTGCTGCGCACGGTCGTGAGGAGATAGGCGGCGAGCAGCGCGGCCAGCGACAACGTGAGTGCGCCGCCGACGGGTTGGGCGACCACGCGCGCGACGGCTGCCAGATAGCGCTCTCCCCCGAACGGCCACTGCGACAGGAGCACCTCCCGCAGCCGCAGCGGAAACCCGGCCGCGGTCCGCACCGAGGGCCCTTCCACGGCCTTCCGTACGAGCGGTACGAGGACGACGGGCACGGCGACCACCGCCGCGAGTCCGGCCGTGGTCGACCGGAAGAGCCCCGCGGCCAGTACGCCGGCCCAGGCGCAGCCGACCACCAGCCCCGTCCAACTCGCGCTCAGCCAGAGCCAGTCGGCGGGAACCTCCGTGAGCTCCCGTCCGTAGACGAGATAGAGCACTTCGATGTCACAGCCGACGGTGAGGACGGCCAGCGCCAGCGCGGTGGCGGAGGCGACGAGCAGTTTCGCGGCCAGCAGCCCCAGCCGGCGGGGGACGGTGCCGCGATCCGCGGCCAGGGCGGGGTGGCGGAACTCGTCGCCGAAAGCGATCGCACCGAGCAGCCCGGCTCCGAGCGCCGCCGGCGGCAGCGGGAGCTCCCGCGGCCACGCGACCAGCAGACGGTGATGCGGAGTGTGCCCGATCCGGGCGAGCAGTACGGCGGTGAGGGCGGACACCAGGAGCACCGCGGCGGCGGTGAGGAACCCGGTGCCGACACCGGCGGCGCGACGGAGTTCGTAGCGCAGGGGGCGGAGGGGGCTGGGGACGGGGCGGACAGAGATGGGAGGCGGGAGATCGGGGAGGGCGTCGGCAGAGGGGGTCGGCACGCGTGGGCCGTCGGCTTGCGAGGAGGGCCCGTCCTCCTCGGTGGGCGCGTCGGCCGGTCCGGGCTCACTCGTGCGCGCCTGAGGCGTGGACGGCTTGCCGCCCGGCGTCGGCGGCGCATCCGGCAGCGCCCTGAGGCCGTGGGCGGTGTCCACCCCTCTGCCCGGCGCGGGCACGAGCGCCGCCGACTCCGTGGCCCCGCGCCCGTGCTCACGAGCCGTGATCGCTCCACCGACCGGCGCCGGCTGCGCCTCGCCGGCTTGCGGCTGTGCCACGAGGTTCGAGACGTCGGTCGCGGCGCCCGGCCCCATGTCCCCGATCTCGTCGGCGAGTTGGTGTACGAGGATGCCGTGGCGGTAGGCGGTCTCTCCGACGGCGGCGCAGCTACTGCCGTACACGGAGAGGCGGTTGCCGCCCTCGCGCACGACCTCCACGGATCGCTGAGCGGTGCGCGCCTCCTTGGCGAGCAGGGCGGCAAGGCGGGAGGCGTGGGGGCTGCGGACGGCGACGCGGGGGCGCAGCCGGGTGCGGGAGAAGTCGGCGGCCTCCTGGTCGGCGACGATTCTGCCCCGCTCCAGGGTGACGACCCGGTCGGCGGTGCGTGCGGCTTCCTTGGGGTCGGCCGTGGTCAGCAGGACCGTGCCGCCCTGGTCCGCGTGCGCGCGCAGCATGCCGTACAGCCAACGGCTCTCGCGGGTCGAGAGCCCGTCCGCGGGATCGTCGAGGACGAGGGTGTGCGGGTCGGCCAGCAGCGCGCAGGCCAGACCGAGGCGGCGGTCCAGGCCGCGCGAGAGGGTGCCCAGGCGTTCGTCGCGCAGGCTGACCAGGCCGACCACTTCCAGGACTTCGTCGGCGCGCCGTGCCGGGACGCCCGCGGCGGCACAGAGCATGCGCAGATGGCCGCGGACGGTGCGGGCGGGGTGCCCGGGGACCTCGCCCAGGAGCACGCCGACCTCGCGTGACGGATGGGCGATGCGGTGCAGGGGGCGGCCTCTGAAGTAGGTGATGCCACGGCCGCGTTGGAGTTCGAGCATGAGTCTGAGCGCCGTCGTCTTGCCCGCTCCCGACGCCCCGAGCAGCGCGGTGACACGGCCCGCGCACGCCTCGAAGGAGACGTCGTCGACGGCGGGAGGAAGCTGCTTGCGAGGGTCGCTGGTCAGTCCGATGGCCTGGATCACCCACAGCAAGATAGCGCGTTATGTCCGTTTTTCCGGGCAGCGCAAGGCCTTCTGCCCGTGCGGCAGTCGGCCGGACCGGATCGCTGTTCCCCTCCGCTCGCCCTGGGTTCCTGTCGTCACCGAGCCCGGATCGACCGCGCACCGGCCGAGCCAGGCCTCCCGTAACGGCTCTTCCGTCAGACTTCGGGGCGCAGCATCGGAGGGTTGAGCAGCGTGGCTCCACCGGCCCGGAAGAGCTGGGCGGGGCGCCCGCCCTGGCGCGTGGTGGTGCCGCCTGTGGGGACGAGAAAGCCCGGCGTGCCCGTCACCTTGCGGTGGAAGTTGCGGGGGTCCAGCGCCACGCCCCACACCGCCTCGTAGACACGGCGCAGCTCACCGACGGTGAACTCGGTGGGGCAGAACGCCGTGGCCAGCGACGAGTACTCGATCTTGGAACGGGCACGCTCGACGCCGTCGGCCAGGATCTGCGCGTGATCGAAGGCGAGTGGCGCCACCGGCTCTCCGTCACGGCCGTACCCGCCCTGCTGCAGCAGTTCGTCGACCGGTGCCCAGCGAGCGTTACTGGCGTCGCCGCCCGCGCGAGGGGCGGGCAGGTCGGGGGCCAGCGCGAGGTGGGCGACGCTGACGACGCGCATCCGCGGATCCCGCTTGGGGTCGCCGTATGTCGCGAGCTGCTCCAGGTGGGCGCCGTTGTCCTGCGCCGGGGCGGACGGGTCGTGCGCGCGCAGCCCGGTCTCCTCGGCCAACTCGCGCGCCGCGGCCTGCGCCAGGTCCTCGTCAGCCCGTACGAACCCGCCGGGCAGGGCCCAGCGCCCCTGGAACGGCGGTTCGCCCCTGCGCACCGCCAGCGCGCACAGGGCATGGCGGCGCACGGTCAGCACGACCAGGTCCACGGTGACGGCAAAGGGCGGAAAGGCTGACGGGTCGTAGGGCATGCGGCGATCATAGTCGTCTGCCTGACGATAAACACTCCCTTCACCCACCTCGTCGACGGCTGATCCAATTCAGGCCGGAATGAGCCGCACCTTCCTCCCCCGCAGGTCGCGCCGTGTGACGTCGTACGAGGTCAGGCTCGCAGTTGGAGTCCGTCGGCCGCCTCCTCGACCATGGCGAGGCCCAGCCTGCTGACCCGTATGGAGAAGGGGGCACCGGCGACGCGCAGGCCCGTCAGGACGATCTCGCCGAGCGGTGCGCTGCGCATGGGGCGCACCGTGACCGTTCCCCCTGGGGCGTCAGGGCGGATGCCCGCGAGCGCGGTCAGCAGGAGCACCCCGGCTGCCGCCGACGTGGCCGCGGGGCGGCAGGCGGCGGGGTGCGGGAGAGGGGCACTGCCGTCGGTGCGCTGCTCCCCCGCATACATCTCGGGCAGCCGGTGGCCGAACGCCTCTGCGGCGGCCAGTACGCCCCGCAGCAGGGCGCCGGCCTCCTTCTCGTAGCCGGCTGCGGCCAGGCCCGCGACGGCCAGCGCGGTCGCGTGGACCCGCACGGCACCACTGCGGTGACCGAACGGGTTGTGTCCCGCCTCTTTCGCAGCCAGTCCGCGAAGGCCCCAGCCCGAGTCCATGGCCGGAGCACCGAGCAGCCGGGCGAGCTGTTCGGTCCGCACCTTGTCGAGCAGGCCGGGGGCCGGTTCTCCGCCGCCCAGCAGGCCGGTGTCGAGGAGATGGACGACGGCGGCGCCCAGATGGGGCACGAGACGTCCGTCCGGGGTCCGGGCAACGGCGGGCCGGCCGCCGCCCACGTCGTCGATCCAGAGGTCCGCTCGGAAGGCCGTCCGCAGCGCCCCGGCCCACTGCCGAAGCTCCGCCCCGCCGGGTCTGCCACAGGCGTCCAGGAGATCGGCGCCGAGCAGTGCCGCACGATGGGCATGGGCCTGGGTCTCGCAGCGGACGGGACCGCCGGGGTGCGGGTCGCGCAGGTACGTGCCGTCGCCCGCGGTGCTCCGCAGCCAGGTCAGGCAGCGCTCAGCCGCGGGGAGGAGCTCCTCGGTCTCCGGCTCGGGCAGCCCCCAACGCCGGGCCTCCGCGAGGAGTGCGGGGAAGAGCAGCGTGGCCTTGGTGCCGGTGCATCCCGGCGGCAGATGCGTGCCGGCGTCCCGTATCGGCCCGGGGATCATTCCGAACCGCGCTCCCCCGCATCGGAGTTGGGTGCGGGCGAGCGTGCGCAGCGTGCCAGCGGCGAGCCGGGTGCCCAGGGGCAGGGTCATCCGGGCCGCGGCGAGGGCGTCGGCCGGGGCCAGGCCGCAGCGCCAGGGGACACCGGCTGCCAGGTGCATGTCGGACGGGTGGTCGGGGTCGCGCAGCAGGAGGGCCTGGAGGTCCTCGATGCTCGTCCGCAGCAAGGCCTCCGCCCTTGGGTCGTCGCCGGTTGCCCGTGCCGGGGCCAGCGGGCTGGTCGCCGCGCGGCCCACCGCCCGCACCGGCCCAGCTCGGTCCGGACGCACCCGCAGCTCGATGCTCGCACTGCCGCCTGCGGGCAGCGCCAACTCCCAGCGCAGCAGCCCCGCTGAGGCCAGTGCATCAGTGGGTGGCGGGTCGGCCGTCACCGCCGAGTTCGCCCTGCCGGACGACCAGCGCAGGCCGGAGTCGTGGACAGTGGCGGGCAGTTCCGGTCCGGCCCTGCCGGACGCGATCGCACCGAGGTCGGCCAGGTCCGTACCCAGTGCGACCTCGACCGGTACACGCAGTGTGCGGACGGCCGCGCTGTGCAGCGTGATGCGCTCGGTGCCGTCCGCGTGACGGGTCCGCTCGACGACGACGTCCGGGTCGGGGCTCGCCTGCGGGGAGGCGCGCAGCGTCCCCACGAAGCGGGCACGGTCGGCTGCGGTCATCCGGGCCTGGACCGCCAGCGGTTCACGTCCGGCCACCCGGACCTGGCAACGCGACAGCAAGCGCCGGCCCGCGCGGTAGAACCCCTCGAGTCCCCGGCCGTTCAGCTGCCCCTGGTCCGTGGAGATGGCGAGGCCCGGGAGGGCGACGCAGATCATGGCGTCGTGGGTGGGAGGCAGGTCGGCGGACCACCGTGCGGTCGCCGGAGGCGGCGGCGTGGGGGCCGGTGGTGGGGTCGATGGCCGGGTCGGTGGTGGGATCGGTGAGGGGGCGGCTTGAGTAGGGGGGAGGCGCTGGGAGTGGTCGGTACCCGGCGGCGATGGCGGGCCTTCGCTCGCGGGCGGCGAGGGCGCGGAAGTCGGGCTCGCGGATGGCGAGGGCGCGGAAGTCGGGCTCGCGGATGGCGAGGGCGCGGAACTCGGGCTCGCGGATGGCGAGGGCGCGGAACTCGGGCTCGCGCTCTCACTCCGGCCGACCGGCCTCGTCCGCTGTGCCGACCCTGACGGCTGAACGGGGAGTTCGGCCCTTCCTTCCCACAGGCCGGGGCGACCGTCCTGGTCTGCCGTCGGCCACCGCACAGGAGGTGCTATCCGGTCCGGGCCTTGGTCTTTTGAAGCAGCCACGGGGCGGTCCTGGTCCCCCGAGGCCGGCTGGGACCAGCCGTGACTGGTGAGGGGAGAACTGCGAGCCGCATCGCTCGGAGCCCTGGGCTCGCCCGGCCCTGACCCGCCGCTGAGCAGAGGCATCCCGTCCTCCCATTTGATGGACGGCACCGGCCCACCCGCCGTCGTACGGTCGTCGGAGGCCGGAGAGGTCGGCGTCGGCTGTGGCATGGTGCGGCTTCCTCTGCGCTCAGTGGGCCTCGGGCGTGTGCGGTGTGGGCCGGGCGACCCGGGGTGCCGGGGGCGATGCGGCGGCACGGCCGGTCCAGCCGTTCCGCCACTCAGGTGAACGGGGAGGAACTTCTCCTGGTCACGCCTGGGACGGGGTGACGCCGGCGAGGGGTCACCGCGTTCGTCGTGCTCACCGGGTTCACCGGGTTCACCGGGCTCTCCGGGTTCACCGAGCAGGCTGAGGCCCTCCGTGGCGCCGATACGCAGGCATACGGTCGACCTCGGGCGTTCGCGGCGGCTCGTCTCCGGGAGTTGCTCGTGGCGATGCGATTCACGGGACGCCGCTCTCTGGTTGGCGCCCAGGCCTCGACCCGCAGATACCGTCGCGCCCGCGGTGGGGATGGCTGCGCTCCCCGCGACGACTGTCACCCTGCCTGCATGCGCCAGCGCGCTCCCCGCAACGGCCGTCACCGTGCTCGCATGGGTCAGCGCGCTCCGCCCCCAACGGCCGTCGCCGTGCTCGCATCCGCCGCCCCTCACTCCACGACAGCCGTCACTTCGACCGCATCCGACAGAGCTCGGCCCCCGGCGGCCATCACGTCGAGTACCGCGGTCGGAGAGCCACCTGCGAAAGCTCACGTCTCCCCGCCCTCACCGGTGTCCTCGGAACGCACACTGTCCGGTCGGGCCTCGCTCCGACGCGAGGTTCCTTTCTTCGAGGTGCGCGGAGCCGTGTTCTTCTGCGGCCGTGCAGCCGTGCTGCCCGGCCGCGAGGTACCGAGACGCACACCTGCCGACGTACGAGGGCGCGGGACGCGTGCAGCCCGCTCTCGGGCGGTGCCCCTCACAGAGCGAGAGAGGCTGCCGGCCGAACCCGCGGGCCGGCGCGACCGACGACGCTCGCCCTCGTCAGACGTCGGCGCGGGGTGGGCCGTCTCTCCGCTCCGCACCGCCTCGGCGCCCCGCACCACCTCGGTATCCTCCACCGGCACCTCACCGCTCTGCGGCGTGCCGAGCCGCGGGCCGGTGCGTCGCTCGCGGCCCGTACGTTCCGCGCGCAGGCAGCGGCGGATCGACTCGGGGTCCAGACCCTCGTTGCAGGCCTGGTGGAGGAGGCGGGCGAAGAGGTACTCGGAGTCGGCGCCGAGCGCCATGGCAAGGGCTTCTCGGGCCTCGAGTTCGTCGCCGGTGGACCAGGCGACCCAGCCGGCCAGGGTGAGCGGCGCCGCGGCGTGCTCGCAGTACGGTCCGACACAGCGGCGGGCCAGCGCTCGCCAGAGGCGGAGAGCGGGGCCGGCCTCGGGGCCCTCCATCCACTCGGCCGCGCGGTCACGGGTGGCGCGGTCCTGCAGGCCGAGAATGAGCCTCGCGGCTTCGTCATGCTCGAGGAGTGCGTCGTCGCGGAGGTCCGCGGTGAGCGTCCCGGACACGGGCGGGGCCGCGGCGAACCGGCTCCTGAGCCGCTCGGCCAGCTGCAGCGTCTCCTCCGCCACACCGGCCCGTGCCGCATCGTCGAGGATCCTGGGGACCAGCGCCATGCCGACGGTGTCGAGGGCGATCTCCTGCTCGAGCGCAGCGGCCGTCTCCCAGGGCAGCAGCCTGGCCCGCAGCTCGCGCAGGCTGCCGCGCACCTGAACTCCGGCGTACGTGGCCGCGGCGGCCAGCACCGATGTGCCGGGCAGGCCCATCGGCCGGCCCTCGGGCGGACAGCACTCCTCCTTGTCGCAGCAGTACGACCAAAAGCGACCGTCCGAGATGCACAGGGCCTCGATCACGGGGACGTCCAGGCTTCCGCACGCGACACGCATCTTCTGGGCCAGTGGCCGCAGCCGTTCCATGACCTGCCGGCCTGTCTCCCCCGGCAGCGGTTCCTGACAGAGGAATGCGACCATCTGCTCGGGCCGGGCTCCTCTGCGCTCACTGCCCCTCACCAGTCCATGGGCCAACTGCCTGGCGGCGGAGTCCCAGTCGTCCGCGCCGGCGGGAATGCCGAGGCGCGCACGGCCACCGAACCGGCCGCGGCCGTCCCTGTCGTGGAGCGCGACGAGCACGATGCTCTCCTCCGGGCGGTAACCGAGCAGATACGGCAGCGCGTCGGCCAGTTCGGCCGGGGTACGCAAGGTGACCTGGTGCTCGGCCAGGTGCCCGCCGTACGCGGGGCAGTCGGGTTGGTCCGCCGGTTGCGAGCGCCCTCGGTGTTCGCCCTGCACACCCGGCACGTTGCGCACCTCGTGCGCGTCGTTCGGGTCGGTCGGTCCAGGGGCGAGGTGCTGTTCGCTGCCCGTGGTGTCGTCGTTTTCCGGAGATCCAGTCGTTTCGCCGTGGTTCGTCATGTGGAGACGATCTCGCGGATCGCAAGGCTCCGGTTTGCCCTGTGGATAAGTCCGACCAGGGACACGACAACAGTGCGTAGGCGGGAGCAGATTCCCTTTCCAGGCCGACACCGCCGACTGGAGCGGCGCCCCGGGCTTCAGGCCCCAGACCACCGAACCCCCAGGCTCCCAGGCTCCCAAACCCCCAGGCAATCGATGCTGTCGACGCCCAGCGCGGGGCGCACCCGCGTTTTCGCGTGCTGCGCCCCGTCCAAGCCGCCGTTCACACCCCCGAACGGGAAAGATCAGGCAGCAGCAAGGACCAGCGGAAGAACCTGTTCGCTTCCTGCCCGGCGCAGCAGGCGGGCGGCGACTGCGAGTGTCCATCCCGAGTCGGTGTAGTCGTCCACGAGCAGGACGGGGCCGGGAGAGCGCGTCAGGGCGCCGGCCAGTTCCTCGGAAACGGTGAAGGCGTCGAACAGCCCCTTCAGGCGCTGGGCGGAGTTGCTGCGGCGTGCCGGGTGCGCGCCGCTCGGCCCGCCGTATGTCAGCGTGCCCAGGAAGGGGAGGCGGCCGATCGCCGCAATGCCCTCCGCGAGGGACCCGACCAGCTGCGGGCGGGTCGTGGACGGCATGGCCACGACGCCCACCGGTCGTGCAGAGGCATCCGGGACGTTGGGCGCCCAGCCGCCCGGGGAGCGGGCCCAGTCGGCGAGGACGGCCACCGCGGCCCGCAGGACGTCGTCGGGGACCGGCCCGTCGGGCGCGTTCTCCGCCAGCAGCGGGCGCAGCCGGTTGCCCCAGCCGATGTCCGAGAGCCGCCCCAGGGCGCGGCCGGTGGAGCACTGCTCCTTCACCGGGATGCGTCCCTTGAGGTCGACGCCCAGCGCAGGCATCCCCGTCGGCCACATGCGGCGCGGCTCGATCTCTACTCCCGGGCGGTCCAGTTCCTTCGCCGCCCCCGTCAATGCCTCCGTCGACACAGTGGAATCGACCCAGGTTCCCGCGCAGTTGTCGCAACGGCCGCACGGGGCTGCCCCTTCGTCGTCCAGCTGTCGGCGCAGGAACTCCATCCGGCACTGGGACGTACCGACGTAGTCGCGCATGGCCTGCTGCTCGGCGGCCCGCTGGCGAGCGACCCATGTGTACCGGTCGGCGTCGTAGACCCACTGCTCTCCCGTGGAGATCCACCCGCCCTTCACCCGTTTGACGGCTCCGTCCACATCGAGCACCTTGAGCATGGTCTCCAGACGGGTGCGCCGGAGGTCGACCACGGCTTCCAGGGCCGGCACGGACAGCGGCCGTCCGGCTCCGGCCAGGGCCGACAGCGTCTGGCGCACCTGTGGCTCGGGCGGGAAGGCCGTATCGGCGAAGTAGCGCCAGATGGCCTCGTCCTCCTTGCCCGGCAGCAGCAGCACATCGGCGTGCTCCACGCCTCGCCCGGCGCGCCCCACCTGCTGGTAGTAGGCAATCGGTGAGGACGGCGAGCCGAGGTGGACCACGAAGCCCAGGTCCGGCTTGTCGAAGCCCATGCCCAGCGCCGAGGTCGCGACCAGCGCCTTGACGCGGTTCTCCTGCAGGTCGGACTCGGCCTGCAGCCGGTCGGCGTTCTCGGTGCGCCCCGTGTACGAGGCCACCGGGAAGCCGCGCTGCCGCAGAAAGGCGGTGGCTTCCTCGGCCGCGGCCACTGTGAGCGTGTAGATGATCCCCGAACCCGGCAGGTCGTCCAGGTGCTCGGCGAGCCAGGCCAGGCGATGCGCGGCATCCGGCAGCTGGACCACGCCCAGCCGCAGACTCTCCCTGTCCAGCGGACCGCGCAGCACCAGGGCCTCGCCGCCACCGGTACCCAACTGCTCCGCCACGTCCGCGGTGACCCGCGCGTTGGCGGTCGCGGTGGTGGCGAGGACCGGCACACCGGCGGGCAGCTCGGCGAGCATCGCCCGCAGCCGCCGGTAGTCCGGGCGGAAGTCATGGCCCCAGTCGGAGATGCAGTGCGCCTCGTCGACCACCAGCAGACCGGTCGTGGCCGCGAGCTTGGGCAGCAGTTGCTCGCGGAAGTCCACGGAATTGAGACGTTCCGGACTGACGAGGAGAACATCGGTCTCGCCGCGCTCGACCTCCCCGTAAATGAGCTCCCATTCCTCCGGATTGGCCGAGTTGATCGTGCGGGCCCGGATTCCCGCCCGCTCCGCCGCCTCGACCTGGTTGCGCATCAGCGCCAGCAACGGCGAGACGATCACCGTGGGTCCGGAGCCACGCCGGCGCAGCAGAGCGGTGGCCACGAAGTACACCGCCGACTTTCCCCAGCCTGTGCGCTGCACGACCAGGGCGCGCCGACGCTCCTCCACGAGAGCCGCGACCGCCTGCCACTGGTCCTCCCGCAGGCGCGCCGATCCACCGGCGGCACCGACGAGCTCAGCGAGGATGGCATCGGCTTCAGCGCGCAGCTCCAGAACGTCCATGCCCCCATGCAACCCGACGGCACTGACAATCGGCCACTTCGCCCTGTGCACAGGGGGTGGCGCCGTGCGTCCCATATGTGCGAGGTTGAGGGTGCCCGGTGCAGGGCCCAGCCCTCACGTCGCGCCCCGCACCTCACACGCCAGAGGGCGTACGACCTGGTTGTGCAGGGTTGCCTTGCATCGCATGCTGACGCGCCGGGTAGGGATATAACCCACAGACCATCAGATATCGGGCGGCGGCCCCAATTGCTCGTTGCCGCATCCCGGTTCGGCAGGAAGAATTGAGGTCCGCTCCCCGCACGGCTCGCCCGATCCGGTAGGGCTCTGCTGCGGTGCGCGCTCCCCCGATTCCGACCCCGCCCGCAGTGTGGGCGCGTAGCCGAAGGGAGGACCGTGACCTTCGGATTCGCTCCGTCCTCCGCGGCATCCATGTCGACGTCAGCCGACCTGTCCGCCGCATCCGCCAACCCTGTGGCCCGCATGCTCGAACCTGCGGAGTGGGCTGCCGCGGGAATCCCGCTGCTGCGCAACCCTCGGGAGATCGTCAGCGGTCTGCACTCACGGCACCGCCCCGGGCCGGCCACCGCGATCGTGGCCGTCCTCGACCCGGACGAGCGGCTGCGGGCGAGCGCTTCCTTCACCCGCCGCCCAGCCCCGGCCGACGGCTGGATGTTCCGCAACGCGCTGCTCGCCCAGTTGCGCCGCGTCATTCCGCACGACCTGCGCCGCCGCACCCCGGTACGCACGGCGGTGCTGCTCTACTGCCGTGACGGCGACGCCCGTTGGACGGAGGAGGACGGCGCCTGGATGTGGGGCCTACGTGACGCCTGCACCCTGCACGGCCTGCGCTGCGGCGCGTACATCACGCTGACCCGTGACGGCTGGCAGGTCCTCGGCGAAGGCCGCGGCGGCCGGCGTCCCAGCGCCGACTCGGCGCCGGAGCCCTTCGCCACGTCCGAGGCACCGCTTCCGCCGCCGCGCACCGGCGGCGCGGCCTCGGAAGTCCTGCGGCGCGCGGCCGCTCGCTGAGAACACCGACTGCGGTCTCGGCGGACGACGGAAGGGTCGGCGCCGTACTGCGCATGCGATACGTCGCGCTACGACACCCCGACGTACGACCCCCAAGGCGGACGCGTGCCTGAAGGCCCGCGCCGACCCGTCCGTACGGCATGCAGCCGCATCCCGCACCGACGGAGCCCGCGCACGGCGAGCTCACACACGTCCCGCACGTCCACGCACACCGAAAGCGCCGCCTTGCGGACGACGACACCGCGTGCCTTGTCCCCCGGTTGTGCTGCCGAGCGCCCCCGGGCCCTGCCGGAACGGGCTCAGACGCCCGCGCCCAGCACCGAGTTGATCCGCTGCGCGTCACCGCACACGATCAGCAGGGCACTCGCCTGGCCGAGGGCAAGAGGCAGGGCAGTGGCGGCAGCCGTGTCGGGACCGCCGTTGACGGCGACCACGACCACGGGACGCGACGCGGCACGGCCTGCGGCGGAGGCGTCGGCATAGAAGACGTCGTCACCCGCGTCGTGCTGCGCCCAGTAGGAGGCTTCACCGAAGGACAGCTCGTGAGCGGCCCACGGGTGCTGTTCACCTGTGGTGATCACCAGCACGTCGCCGGGGGCGCGACCCGACTCCAGGAGCAGGTCGACGGCCTCCTCGGCAGCGTCGAGCGCACCCTCGGGCGAGGCCGGGATCAGCTGGATCTGCGGGGTCGCCGCGGCCTGGGCGGAGGCGGCAGGGGCAGCCGGGCCCGACGGTCCGGGCTTGGCCACGGCCACGTCACGCGGCGTACGTTGCACCGGCGGCGCGGGCCGTGGGGGCCCGGGCCGACCGGGACGCGACGGAGCCGCGGAGCGGGGGCCGGGTACGGGGCGGGGGGTCGGCGCGGTGCGGCCACTGGCCGTGGTGGCGCGGGGACCCTGGGCACTCTCGTGAATCTGAGGCTCCTCGGGAATGAGAGGCATGAACTGATGTTTATCAAACGCTGGTGCGGCTCGCGCGGGCGGGTGGCACACACGTGCGAGCGGAATCGTCAGAAATCGAAGCCGAGCTGCCCCTCGATCTCCGGAACGCTTCCTTCCACCCAGGTGCGGACCTTCTTGAGGTGCCGCCACTGGGGCAGCGCATCAAGATACGCCCACGACAACCGGTGGTACGGGGTGGGTCCCCGCTCCGCCAGTGCGGCCTTGTGCACGGGCGACGGATACCCGGCGTTGTCCGCAAAACCGAAGTCTGCATGGTCGATACCCAGTTCGGCCATCATTTTGTCGCGCTGAACCTTGGCGATCACCGAGGCCGCCGCGACCGCCACGCACGACTGATCACCCTTGATCACCGTACGGACCCTCCAGGGAGCCCCGAGATAGTCGTGCTTCCCGTCGAGGATCACCGCGTCGGGGCGGACCGGAAGGGCGTCGAGGGCGCGCCCCGCGGCGAGCCGCAGCGAGGCCGTCATCCCCAGGTCGTCGATCTCCTCCGGAGAGGCGTGCCCCAAGGCGTACGACGTGACCCACTTCCGCAGTTCCTCGTCGAGTGCGGTACGACGCTTGACGGTGAGCAGCTTCGAGTCGGTGAGGCCCTGTGGGGGCCGGCGCAGTCCGGTGATCGCCGCGCAGACGGTGACGGGACCTGCCCACGCACCGCGCCCCACCTCGTCGACACCGGCAATGATCTTCGCTCCGGTCGTGGCTCGGAGGGAGCGCTCGACGGTGTGAGTAGGCGGTTCGTACGGCATGGCGCCCTTAGCGTACGCCGCCCGGAACCGGCTTCGACACCCTGGTTCGCCCAAGCAGCCTCCAGCCCGGCGATGCGATCGCTCAACGATCCGCCGGGCGGAGCAGGGGAACCATCAACTGGTCGATCATCTCCTCGATGTCCCGATCACTCCATTCGCTGCCGCACATCTTTGATCGGTACATCATCATCGCCGGAATGGTGTCGAAGACATACCCATTGGACGCATCAGTCCGCACCTCCCCTCGCTCAATTCCCCGAGTAACGACCTCTCGGAGCAACCTGATCGTTGGCTCCACCACACCGTCGAAGATCACCCCATGAAAGCGTTCAGCCTGGAGGCTGTCGCATTCGTGAATCACCGAGCGAAGCGCGAAACCAGGGCGCGAGAACATCGCGTCCCGGGCCTGCCGACACAGCTCGAGCAGGTCCTCGCGCACACTCCCCAGATCGGGAGCCGCCTCGAAGCGCGGCAGTCCGGCCCGCAGCGCATCGGCGACGAGATCCTCCTTGGACGGCCAGCGCCGATAGACGGCGGCCTTGCCGGTCTGGGCGCCGGCGGCGACGCCCTCCATCGTGAGGCCGTTCCAGCCGACCGTACCGAGCTGCTCCAGCGCGGCATCGAGGATCGCGCGTTCGAGCACGGCGCCGCGCCGGCGGGGGGAGGCCGTCTGAGCGGGGGCGGCCGTCCAGCGCGAGGTAACCATCTGAGCGTCTCCAACGAACAGGGAAGCGGAATTCCGGGGACAGGGGATCGTCACGCGGCAACTACGGGGGAAACGCCGCGCGATGACAACTTCAGTGAACGCTTGCGTTCACTACCGAGGACTCACTACGGTTGACGCGACAGTGAACGCGAGCGTTCACTAAGGCACTTGTGGGGGACCCATAGTGACAACCTCTCAGTTGATCAAAAACCAGAAACCAGGTGCGGCCCGCCGGGAGGGGCATCCCGGCATTGCGCTCACCGTCATCGCGGCCTGCCAACTCATGGTGGTACTCGACGCGACGATTGTGAACATCGCACTCCCGCACATTCAAGACGCACTCAAGTTCAGCACCACCGACCTCACCTGGGTCGTCAGCGCCTACACGCTCACCTTCGGCGGCCTGCTGCTGCTCGGCGGCCGTGCCGGTGACATCCTGGGCCGCCGCCGGGTCTTCATGACCGGCATCCTGCTGTTCACCCTGGCCTCCCTGCTGGGCGGACTCGCCCAGGAACCCTGGCAGTTGCTGGCCGCACGCGTGCTCCAGGGCATGGGTGGCGCGATCGCGTCGCCCACCTCGCTGGCGCTCATCACGACCACGTTCCCCGAAGGCCCCGAACGCAACCGGGCGTTCGGCGTCTTCGCCGCCGTCTCCGCAGGCGGTGGCGCCATCGGTCTGCTCGCGGGCGGCATGCTCACCGAGTGGCTCGACTGGCGGTGGGTGCTCTTCGTCAACGTGCCGATCGGCATCCTGATCGCCGTGCTCGCGCCGCTGTACATCAGCGAGTCCGAACGGCACACCGGCCGCTTCGACATAGCGGGCGCACTGACCTCGACCACGGGCATGGCGTCCCTGGTCTACGGCTTCATCCGCGCGGCGGACGAGGGCTGGCGGGACAGTGTGACCATCGGGTCCTTCGGCGCCGCCGTGGTTCTGTTGCTGGCCTTCGCGTTCATCGAATCGCGAGCCAAGGAGCCCATCACCCCGCTCAGGATGTTCGCCGACCGCAACCGCTCGGGCACCTATGTGATCATGCTCAGCCTGGCCGCGGCGATGTTCGGCATGTTCTTCTACATCGTGCTGTTCGTGCAGAACGTGCTGCAGTACAGCCCGATCGAGGCCGGTCTCGCCTTCCTGCCGGTGACGGTCGTGATCGCGCTGGGCGCGGGCCTGTCGCAGCGTTTCCTGCCGGTGCTGGGTCCCAAGCCGTTCATGCTCGTGGGCTCGGCGCTCGTGGCGATCGGGCTCGCCTGGCAAACCCTCATCACCGCCGACAGCTCCTACGTCGGTGGGGTCCTCGGGCCGATGCTCATGTTCGGCTTCGGCATGGGTCTGAACTTCGTGACCCTGACCATCACTGCCGTCTCCGGCGTCTCGCAGCACGAGGCCGGTGCCGCGTCCGGTCTTCTCAACGCGACGCAACAGGTGGGCGGTTCGCTCGGCCTGTCCATCCTGACGACGGTGTTCGGCACGGCCAGCAAGGACGAGGCGGAGAAGCAGCTTCCGAAGTTCATGACGGAGGGATCGGCCGAGCAGAAGGCGGAGTTCGCCAAGACGCACCAGCTTCCCGGATCGTGGGGCCACGAAGTGCTCACACAGGGCATCTCGACGGGCTTCGTGTCGGCCGCCGCGATGGCCGTGCTCGCCCTGGCCACCGCGTGGTTGGTGATCCGGGTCCGCAAGAGCGACCTGGAAGCCCTTGCCGGAACGGCGGGTCCCATGGCCGGCTGACCCGGTCGGGCCCACCAAGGGCCGCGGATGGCCGGCTCGCGTTCGGGGGACCGACGGCGAGGACGACGAGCCGGCCATCCGCACCACCCTCACAGCGACCGACGTCGGACATGCGCCGGTGGCACAGGAAAGCCGAATCCCGCTCCACACGACAGCCGCCACGACGAACGGCGCGACCAGCACCGACATGATCCCCATGACCGCACCCCCTGCACCCCTCGTGTGTCACTGCAGGTGCGGCTCCCATGACCGCACACGCCAACTGTCACGACAACGGGCCGATGGTCACACAGAGTTCCCGATAGGCACGGAAAGTTATCGGCGATCACACCCGGGTGCGCATCCGGCAGCTCAGACGGCAGGCGAGGGGGTGCGGGAAGGTCGCCTACGCCGACGTCGGCACCCATTCAGGGAGTGCCTCGGTCTGCTCCGCCCACTCGGCCGGCGCCGACCCCGCCTTTCCGGAGCCGATCACGCCGCCCACGATGGCACACGTGGTGTCCACGTCTCCGCCGACCTGCGCGGTCGTCCAGAAGGCCCGCTCGTAGTCCCCGAGAGCCCGCGCCGCCGACCAGAGCGCGAAGGGCACGGTGTCGTGAGCCGTCGTACGCCGCCCGCAGCCGAGGACCGCCGCGACGGTGGCCGCGTCGCCGTAGTCGAGCATGTCCCGGGCGCGCCGCAGGCCCGCACCCACCGCGCTCTTCGGAACGAGAGCGATGACCTCGTCGAGGAGCGATTCAGGGCTGGGCGGACCGCCGGGAGCAGCGGCCAGCGCGGCGGCCGCGGCGACGGCCATGGCGCCGACGACTGCCTCACGGTGCTGATGCGTGGGATAGGCCGAGATCTCGGCCTGGTGCGTCGCCTGCTCCGGGTCGCCCGCGTACCAGGCACCGAGGGGCGCGATGCGCATCGCGGCGCCGTTGCCCCAGGACCCCTGTCCGTTGAAGAGCGCGGCCGAGAGCTCGCGCCAGTCACCGCCCTCCCGGATCAGGCGCAGCAGCCGGTTGACCGCAGGGCCGTAGCCCCGGTCGAAGTCGTGGTGCTCGGCAAAGGAGCGGGCCAGAGCATCCTGGTCGATGCGGTGGTGGACGGCCAGGACGGCGACCACGGAGCAGGCCATCTCGGTGTCGTCCGTCCACTGCCAGGGGCCGGGCGGCAGCCCTCGGCTCTTCAGCAGCGGGTAGTTCACCGGCACGAAGAACTGCGAGCCCAGCGCGTCCCCCACCGCGAGTCCGCGCAGGCTGGCGAGGGCGCGGTCCAGGCGCCCTTCAGGAGAGGAGTCAGCGGTCATCGCTCTGCCACTCTATCCGGTGATCCCGTACGGTTCCGGATCCCGCCAGCGTTCGAAAGGCCGGTCAAGCGTGTACTTGCCGTCGTCCCCGAGAACGAGCATCCGCATCTCCGCGTTCCCTGGATTCGACAGCGACTCGAACTCCGCGACCGTCCAGTGGAACCAGCGCATGCAGAACAGCCGCATGGCCAGACCGTGGGTCACGAGCAGTACGTTCGTCGGGTGGTCGGGGGCCTCGAAACTGCGGTAAAGGCTCTCCAGGAAGTTGCCGACCCTGTCGTACACGTCGGCACCGGACTCGCCCTGGGCGAAGCGGTAGAAGAAGTGCCCGTAGGCGTCCCGGTAGGCCTTCTGGAGTCGCACATCGTCGCGGTCCTGCCAGTTTCCCCAGTCCTGCTCGCGCAGCCGGGGCTCCTCGCGCACCCGTATGAGCTCGGGATCCAGGTGGAAGGCGCGGAGGGTCTCGTGCGTACGTCGGTAGGGCGAGACGTACACGCTGACACGCTCACGGCCGAACAGCTCACGCAGCCGTTTGCCCGTCTCCTCGGCCTGCCCCCAGCCGCGCTCGGTCAGCGCCAGCGCGTGATCGGGCTCACGCTCGTACACGGTGTCATCAACATTGCCCGTTGACTCGCCGTGCCGGACAAGGACGATGCGCCGTGGTCGTGCCATGCCAAAACCCTAGATCGAGTGACGGTCGATCGAAGACTCGTAAGGGCCCCGTACGGCGTACATCACACACTTCCTGCACCACAGGTCACATCAATCGACCCGTTTAACAGGTTGGGAATTCAAACGGTCCAGGTCGGTTCGAGCTCGACGATGTCACCCGTGAGGGCCGCGACGTCCGCCTCCGTCTGGGCTCGCAGCGCGAGTCGCTCCACGCGCTCGGTGCGGTATTTGCCATGCTCCGCTGCCGACCGCCACATCGACAGCACGAGGAACTCATGGCCCGGCGCCTCACCGAACAGTCCGCGGATCATGCCGGGTGAGCCGGCCATCGCGGGGTTCCAGACCTTCTCCTGCATGAGCGTGAAGTGCTCGGCGCGGTCCTCGTGGACACGGCAATGGGCCACCCTGACGAGGTCCGCGTCGGTGAAGCGCGGCTCGAAGCCGGTCTTCACATCGAAGCGGTAGTCGAAGAGTTTGACCTGCATGTCCTTGTAGGTGCCCGACTGGGCCGCCGCCAGCCTGTCGTGGGAGCGGGCCATGAAGGAGTCGTAGAAGGAACGGCTCTCCCAGAACGAGAAGAGGTGCACCACCCCCTGCCGCCCCCGACTCCAGCCGCCACCCTGCCCCCGAAATCCCGGCTCCCCCAGAAGCCCCGCCCATTTTCGCTGCCCCCGCTCGAAGCCGCGGCGGTCCACCACGGTGCAGCGAATCCACTTGACCAGCACCGCGCCATGGTAAGGCCACGGAGCGTGGCGCCGGTCACGCTCGACAGGAGAGCTCCCCGGCGCACGAACCGGCGTGCGTGGCAGGATGGACAACCGGCCTTTTCTGCCGGGCAGTTCAGGCTGAGGGCATACGCGGAACGGGGAAGGGGAAGCCTGATGAGCGCCATCAACAAGGGGATCCGGAAGACCGAGATCTCAGTCAAGTGGGACCCCAGTCCGGCTGGTCAACCTCCCACCGACCTGGACATAGTCGCCGCGACCTACCTGGCCGACGACCCGCACGGCGATCCCGCCTACGTGGTGCACTTCGACAGCCGCTCCCCCGACGGCACCATCTATCTCAACCGGGACAGCAAGGACGGCAAGGGCTTCGGCTGGGACGAGATCATGACCGTGGAGCTGGACCGGCTCGACAGCCGGTACGCGCGCGTGATGGTCGGAGTGGTGATCCAGCAACGCCCCGCGAAGCGCACCTTCGTCAGTGTCATCAATCCCGCTCTGCGCATACGCGAGGACTACACCGTCCTGGCCGAGGACGACTTCGGAGGCGTCCTGGGCTCGACGGCGGCGACGGTCGCGGAGTTCGTACGCCAGGAGTCGGGTACGTGGGACCTGCGTCCGGGCGTCCACGGTTTCGAGGACGATCCGGCTACGTTCACGGCGACCATGGGCAGGGCTCGCCAACCCTGAAGGACGCCGGCACGCACGCGTGGGACAGCGCGGGCTCCAGGCGCGCGGAACAACGCGGGCTCTGCGCAGGCGTGGGCAACCGCGAAGAGGGGCGCCGACATGTGATCGGCGCCCCTCCCGAGGGACTTTCCGTCAGGGCCACTCAGGGGCTACCCGACGGTCGGGGCCATGCCCCTGCCCGGCGTCAGCTGCAACCGCTCGTCGAACCGCAGCCCTCGCAGATGTAGCAGGAACCGGCCCGCTGCATCTTCGTACCGCAGGAGAAGCACAGCGGGGCGTCGGCCTGGATGCCCAGCTGCATCTCCACCAGCTCGGCGCTGGTGTGGGCCTGCTGCGGGGCGGGCTTGGCCGCTGAGGCCTCGGCCTTCGGGGTGGCGACGGCCTTCAGCTCCTGGGCGCGCGGCGCCGACTGGGCCAGGCCCTCGACGTCGACCTCGTCCTCGGCCGGCTCGTAGGAACCGGTCTCCAGGTGACGCTGACGCTCCTCGGCCGAGTGGATGCCGAGCGCGGAGCGCGTCTCGAAGGGCAGGAAGTCCAGCGCCAGGCGACGGAAGATGTAGTCGACGATCGACTGCGCCATCCGCACGTCCGGGTCGTCCGTCATACCGGCCGGCTCGAAGCGCATGTTGGTGAACTTCGAGACGTACGTCTCCAGCGGCACGCCGTACTGCAGGCCGACGGAGACGGCGATGGAGAAGGCGTCCATCATGCCCGCGAGAGTCGAGCCCTGCTTGGACATCTTCAGGAAGACCTCGCCGAGACCGTCGTCCGGGTAGGAGTTGGCGGTCATGTAGCCCTCGGCGCCGCCGACGGTGAAGGACGTCGTGATGCCGGGACGGCCCTTGGGGAGGCGCTTGCGGACCGGGCGGTACTCGACGACCTTCTCGACCGTTTCACGGATGGTGGCCTCGGCCTTCTCCGTGATCTCGGCCTTCTCCTTCTCCTTGGTCTTGGCGGAGAGCGGCTGACCGACCTTGCAGTTGTCGCGGTAGATGGCGAGCGCCTTGACGCCCATCTTCCAGGCCTCGAAGTAGATCTCCTCGACCTCCTCGACGGTCGCCGACTCCGGCATGTTGACCGTCTTGGACAGGGCGCCGGAGATCCACGGCTGGATCGCGGCCATCATGCGGACGTGGCCCATCGGGGAGATGGCGCGCTCGCCCATGGCGCAGTCGAACACCTCGTAGTGCTCGTGCTTGAGGCCTGGGGCGTCGATCACATTGCCGTGCTCGGCGATGTGGGCGACGATCGCCTCGATCTGCTCCTCCTGGTAGCCCAGGCGGCGCAGGGCCTGCGGGACGGTGCCGTTGACGATCTGCATCGAGCCGCCGCCGACGAGCTTCTTGAACTTGACCAGGGCGAGGTCGGGCTCCAGGCCGGTGGTGTCACAGGACATCGCCAGACCGATGGTGCCGGTCGGGGCGATGACGGACGCCTGGGAGTTACGGAAACCGTTCTTCTCACCGAGACGCAGCACGTCCTGCCAGGCCTCCGTGGCGGCGGCCCAGACCGGCGTGTCCAGGTCGTCCATGCGAACGGCCTGGGCGTTGGCGTCGGCGTGCTGCTTCATGACGCGCAGGTGCGGCTGCGCGTTGCGGGCGTAGCCGTCGTACGCACCGACGACCGCGGCGAGTTCGGCGGAGCGCTTGTACGACGTGCCGGTCATCAGGGAGGTGATGGCACCGGCGAGGGCACGGCCGCCGTCGGAGTCGTAGGCGTGGCCGGTCGCCATCAGCAGGGCGCCGAGGTTGGCGTAGCCGATGCCGAGCTGGCGGAACGCGCGCGTGTTCTCACCGATCTTCTGCGTCGGGAAGTCCGCGAAGCAGATGGAGATGTCCATCGCGGTGATGACGAGCTCGACGACCTTCGCGAAGCGCTCGACGTCGAAGGACTGGTTGCCCTTGCCGTCGTCCTTCAGGAACTTCATCAGGTTCAGCGAGGCGAGGTTGCAGGACGTGTTGTCCAGGTGCATGTACTCGCTGCAGGGGTTCGAGCCGTTGATACGGCCGGACTCCGGGCAGGTGTGCCAGTGGTTGATGGTGTCGTCGTACTGGATACCGGGGTCGGCACACGCCCAGGCGGCCTCGGCCATCTTGCGGAACAGGGCCTTGGCGTCGACCTCTTCGATGACCTCGCCGGTCATCCGCGCGCGGAGGCCGAACTTGCCGCCCTGCTCGACCGCCTTCATGAACTCGTCGTTCACACGGACCGAGTTGTTGGCGTTCTGGTACTGGACGGAGGTGATGTCCTCGCCACCGAGGTCCATGTCGAAGCCCGCGTCACGCAGCGCGCGGATCTTCTCCTCTTCCTTCACCTTGGTCTCGATGAAGTCCTCGATGTCCGGGTGGTCGACGTCGAGGATGACCATCTTGGCTGCACGGCGCGTGGCACCGCCCGACTTGATCGTTCCTGCGGAGGCGTCGGCGCCACGCATGAAGGAGACGGGACCGGAGGCGTTGCCGCCGGAGGACAGCAGCTCCTTGGAGGAGCGGATGCGGGAGAGGTTCAGGCCGGCGCCGGAGCCTCCCTTGAAGATCATGCCCTCTTCCTTGTACCAGTCGAGGATCGACTCCATGGAGTCGTCGACGGACAGGATGAAGCAGGCGGAGACCTGCTGGGGCTGCGGGGTACCGACGTTGAACCAGACAGGGCTGTTGAAGCTGAAGATCTGGTGCAGGAGGGCGTACGCCAGTTCGTGCTCGAAGATCTCGGCGTCAGCGGGCGAGGCGAAGTACTTGTAGTCCTCGCCGGCCTTCCGGTACGTCTTCACGATGCGGTCGATGAGCTGCTTCAGGCTCACCTCGCGCTGCGGGGTGCCGACGGCACCGCGGAAGTACTTGCTGGTGACGATGTTGACCGCGTTCACCGACCAGAAGTCGGGGAACTCGACGCCGCGCTGCTCGAAGTTGACCGAGCCGTCGCGCCAGTTGGTCATGACGACGTCACGACGCTCCCAGGCCACCTCGTCGTACGGGTGCACGCCAGGGGTGGTGTGGATGCGCTCGATACGCAGTCCCTTGGTCGCCTTGGTGCCCTTGGCGCGGGAACTCCGTGCCGGACCGCTCGCCGTCTCTGTCATGCCGCCTCCCTGTACGGGCTAAAACGCCCTGAAGTGCCCCGATGTTCCCCGTGGCACGTGTTCTGTCTGGTGCTGCGGGCACCCTCTGATCGCCACCCGCAGCAGGTCTTCTGTCGCCGCCTCAAGGCCGGCCCCGGACTCCGAGAACCGGAACCGGCCCGCCCTCAGTCGGCGGCGTTGGCGGGCACGGGGACTTGTACAGCCCCTCCGGACCCGCGATCGTCTTCCCGGCCCCCCGTGACTGCGCCTGCCTCGTCTTCGCGGTCGTCGTCGTCCGCGGCGGGGCGCCCGGTCGCCTCCCTCAGTTCCGCGATCGCGGCCTCGAAGTCCTCGAGCGAGTCGAACGCCCGATAGACGGAGGCGAATCGCAGATAGGCGACGAGGTCGAGCTCCTGCAACGGGCCGAGTATGGCCAGCCCCACGTCGTGGGTGGTCAGCTCGGCGCTTCCGGTGGCCCGCACTGCCTCTTCGACCCGCTGGCCGAGCTGCGCGAGCGCGTCCTCGGTGACAGGTCGTCCCTGGCATGCCTTTCGGACGCCGTTGATGACCTTGGTACGGCTGAACGGCTCGGTGACTCCGGACCGCTTGACCACCATCAGCGAGCACGTCTCCACGGTCGTGAAACGACGGGAGCAGTCAGGACACTGGCGGCGCCTGCGGATCGACGTGCCGTCGTCGGTCGTACGGCTGTCGACGACACGGCTGTCGGGGTGCCTGCAGAAGGGGCAGTGCATAACTCCAACCCTCCTCACAGCAGACTCAATAGCCTCGCTGGGCCTCACGGGCCCCTCGAAGCAGCCCCAAGCATAGGCGATCTCCCACCGTCCGAAGACCGGGGGGACCACAACTTCTGGGCTGCTGCCGCAATCCAACCACTAGATGTGGGGATTGGCTCATACATTCACGCCCTGCACGCGTGTCGCGTCCGCACGTGCGGGCGCCGTATGGCAGTGACGGCTCCCCGGCACATGCACGCACAGCCGTATCGCCGCAGCACATACGGAGATAGCGTGAGCGGCACACGGAGGCGACGTGCGACTCCCGCACAGATGGGGGTCAGTCCGCGGTTGATCCGATGCCGGATGGCAGACTGGGGCGACAACCCACGAGGTCGTATGCCGACGGTGAAGAGTACAACAATGCGCCCTTTTGCCCGCCGGACAGTGCGTTAGCCATACACCCAGACACATGATCGCGTCAGGCGATTCGCGATTTTTCACTCGAACGTGTGTTTGGCGCAACCTTTCGAAAGCAACTACCGTTGTGCAGCAGGGAGACCATCGAGAGGGGCCGACGTGACCACCACCGCAGACAGTGCCACCATCACTGCCCAGGACCGCTCCCAGGGCCGACTCGAGCCGGTGCATGCGATGAACGAAGCCATGAATCCCGAGGGACACAAGCGCTCCCTCCCGGGCCGACCTCCTGGCATCCGGGCGGACAGCTCGGGGCTCACGGACCGGCAGCGCCGCGTGATCGAGGTCATCCGGGACTCCGTGCAGCGACGTGGCTACCCGCCGTCGATGCGGGAGATCGGCCAGGCGGTCGGCCTGTCGAGCACGTCCTCGGTCGCACACCAGCTGATGGCACTGGAGCGCAAGGGCTTCCTGCGCCGCGACCCGCACCGGCCGCGCGCGTACGAGGTGCGCGGCTCCGACCAGGCCGCCTCGGTGCAGCCCACCGACACCGCCGGTAAGCCCGCGGCGTCGTACGTACCGCTGGTCGGCCGTATCGCCGCCGGTGGACCGATCCTCGCGGAGGAGTCGGTCGAGGACGTCTTCCCCCTCCCTCGACAGCTGGTCGGCGACGGCGAGCTGTTCGTACTGAAGGTCGTGGGTGACTCGATGATCGAGGCCGCGATCTGCGACGGCGACTGGGTCACGGTCCGCCGCCAGCCGGTCGCTGAGAACGGCGACATCGTGGCCGCGATGCTCGACGGCGAGGCCACGGTCAAGCGCTTCAAGCGCGAGGACGGGCACGTCTGGCTCCTTCCGCACAACTCGGCGTACGAGCCGATCCCCGGCGACGACGCGACCATCCTGGGCAAGGTGGTGGCAGTGCTGCGCCGCGTGTGACGGCCGCAGCGGGCGAGCTCGAAGGCGTCGCCCCCTGACCGGGCCCCGGGACCCCTGCGCCGGTTCCGGGGCCCTGTGCTGTGTGGACCCCGGTTGTGCTCTGCGGTCCCTGGCTGCCCCGGTGCCGCGCGGAACCCGGTCATCAGCGGATTCGGACGGGGGGCTTGCCGCAGGCGGGCTTATCGCAGGCAGGCCTATCGCAGGCACTTCGACAGGCCAACCCTTGTCACTCCTACGCCCGGTCCGCCTCGGCCTGCTTCGCCGCCGCATCGATCGCCGCGAGCGACTTTCGGACCTGATTACGGTCCGTCGTGTACCAGAAGTCGGGCAGTGAGGCCTTCAGATAGCTCCCGTACCGGGCCGTGGCCAGTCGCTGGTCCAGTACGGCGACCACGCCGCGGTCCCCCGACGCCCGTACGAGGCGGCCCGCGCCCTGGGCCATCAGCAGTGCGGCATGGGTGGCGGCGACCGCCATGAAGCCGTTGCCGCCGGCGTCCTCCACCGCCTTCTGGCGGGCGCTCATCAGCGGGTCGTCCGGGCGCGGGAACGGGATCTTGTCCATGACGACCAGCTGGCAACTGGGGCCGGGGACGTCGACGCCCTGCCAGAGGGACAGCGTGCCGAAGAGACAGGTCTTCGGATCGGCCGCGAAGTTCTTGATCAGCTCGCCGAGTGTCTCCTCACCCTGCAGGAGGATCGGGAACTCGGGGATACGGGAGCGAAGCTCCTCTGCGGCCAGCTGAGCGGCCCGCATCGAGGAGAACAGGCCGAGCGTGCGACCGCCGGCGGCCTGGATCAGTTCGGTCAGCTCATCAAGCATGTCCGCGCGATCGCCGTCCCGTGCTGGGCGGGACAGGTGCTTGGCGACGTACAGGATGCCCTGCTTGCGGTACTCGAAGGGCGAGCCGACGTCCACGCCCTTCCACTGGGGGAGATCGTCGCCCTCCGTGCCCTCGGGGGCGAGGCCCAGGGACGCGCCGACGCCGTTGAAGTCGCCGCCCAGCTTCAAGGTCGCGGAGGTCAGGACGACCGAGCGGTCCGCGAAGAGCTTCTCCCTGAGGAGTCCCGACACGGACATCGGAGCCACGCGCAAGGACGCTCCGAAGCGGTCGTGACGCTCGTACCAGACGACGTCCCACTCGGAGCCGTTGGTGATCCGCTCCGCCACGTCGTGGACGGTCTCGACCGAGGCCAGCGCCTGCTTGCGGACCGCGTCCTCGTCCTGCACGGACTTGTCGCGAGTGGCGCCGATCGCCGAGATGACCGTGCGGCAGGCATCTCGCAGCGCCATGAGCGCGTAGGCGAGATCTTCGGGGATCTCCTCCAAGCGGCCCGGCAGGGCCAGCTCCATCAGCCGTTCGAAGCCCTCGGCGGCGGTCTGGAGCTGGTCGGCGGCCTTCTCGTTGACGAGCTTCGCGGCGCGGCGTACCGCGCGGTTGACCTGTCCGGGAGTGAGTTCGCCGGTGGCGACTCCGGTGACCCGGGAGACCAGTTCGTGCGCCTCGTCGACGATCAGGACCTCGTGCTGCGGGAGGACCGGGGCGCCCTCGATGGCGTCGATGGCGAGCAGCGCATGGTTGGTGACGACGACCTCGGAGAGCTTGGCACGCTCACGGGCCATCTCGGCGAAGCATTCGGCGCCGTAGGCGCACTTCGAGGCGCCGAGGCACTCCCTCGACGACACCGACACCTGGGCCCAGGCCCGGTCGGACACACCGGGCGTCAGGTTGTCGCGGTCGCCGGTCTCCGTCTCGTCCGCCCAGTCCCGCAGCCGCAGCAGGTCCTGCCCCAGCTTGCTGGTGGGTGCGGCCGCCTCGAACTGGTCGAAGAGGCCTTCCTCCTCGTCCTGGGGCACGCCCTCGTGCAGGCGGTGCAGACACAGGTAGTTCGACCGGCCCTTGAGCATCGCGAACTCGGGGCGACGGCGCAGCAGCGGGTGCAATGCCTCGACAGTGCGCGGCAGGTCCCGCTCCACGAGCTGGCGCTGCAGGGCCAGGGTGGCAGTCGCCACGACGACGCGCTCCCCGTGCGCGAGCGCGGGCACCAGATAGCCAAGCGACTTTCCGGTGCCGGTCCCGGCCTGGACCAGCAGATGGGAGCCGCCGTCGATCGCCTCCGCGACGGATTCGGCCATGGTCACCTGGCCGGGGCGCTCCGTACCGCCGACAGCAGTGACGGCAGCATGCAGGAGTTCGGGGAGTGAGGGCTTTGTCATAGCGCGACCACCCTACGGCCCGGCACTGACAAACGGGCGATCACGGTGGAGACGAGGGGCTGGATCAAGACCGGGGGTTCCTCGGGTGGGGATCGGTTCGGTTCGGGTGGGAGTGAGGTCGGTTCGATTGAGGTCAAAGGTGGTTCGAGTGGGATCGCGACCTGTTCGGAGGTATCCGCGACGGTTCGGGTCCGGCCAGGGCCGGGGTACGGATTCCGGGCGGAGCGCTTCGTGAGGTTGATCGGCTTGTCCTGGGCGGTGGCGGCTCGACTGTGAGTGGGGCGGGGTCTGAGCCCGTCGTGGTCAGCGCCCGCCGGTCAGCGACGGTTGCGGTCTGCGACGGTTGCGGTCTGCGTCCGTTGTGGTCTGCGTCCGTTGTGGTCTGCGTCCATTGTGGTGGTCGGTGAGCCCGACGCCGCTCGCCGCGCATCTCAGGGAATCGATCCGGTCATGGTCAAGATCGGCCCGGCCGGAAATCGGGGCGGCAGGAAGTCGAGTCGGCAGGCCCCGAAATCGGTTGGCCGGGAGTGGGAACCGGTTCGGCGCGAGCGGTGTACCAAAAGTGACGACGCTGCGACGTGGCGTCACATCAGATGACGCAGGCTCCGGTCTCTGACCATGAGGGCGGCCCGCTTGGCGGGAAGGTCGATCTCGGCGGAGAACCGGAAGCCTGCGGTCAGGAAAGCAGCGACAGAAGGGGTGTTACAGATGTCGGGTTCGGCGACGACGCGAGCACAGGCGGGCCGCATGGCAAGGATGAGGTCGGCGACGGCTCGGAGAAGGGTCCCACCAAGCCCTCGCCCACGGTCGCCGACGGCACCGATGAGGAGATGGACTCCGGTGTCATGGGGCCGAGCGGGGTAGTGCCGGGCCAGTGGATCGAGGTCGGCTCGGTAGATCTCCCAGTAGCTCATCGGCGTGCCGTCCAGCATGCCCAGGCAAGGAACGCTGCGCCCGTCGGCGGAGAGCTGGGACCACAGATGCTCCTCAACGGTGGTCTGAGATCCGGCGAGTCCCCAGAACGCCGCGACGGCAGGGTCGTTCATCCACCGGCTGATGAGCGGGAGGTCTCGTTCGACGCGTACGGGAACGAGGTGCAGCGCTCCTCCTGGCGTGCTGATGGGCCCCCAGTCGGCGACGTGGTCGAGTAGATCATCGGTGATCGGGAGGACGGAGGCGGGTGCGGCCGTGCCGGCACCGCGCGCGCTCCGCGCGCCGTCCGCACTGCTGCCCTCTGCGAAGAGCGCCACGAATTCGTCGGGCAGGCGCAGGTCCAGCGTGTCCTCACCGTCTGCGCTGTCTGTGCCTTTGCCGACGGCCCTGTGGATCGGGCGCTCACGGCTATCCGGGCTCATGGCGATGCCGATGTCCGTGACGGGGGCGGTAGCGGCATGGGCACTCGCGTCGGTGGGAGGCACAGTGACGCTCCTCTCAGGAGGGGGGGTGGGTCATGTTCCCCAGAGATGAAGGAAGTTGGTGAAAACCAGAGGCATCGGTCGCGGCGCAGGGAATCGGCGGCGTCGGTCGACGGTGGTCGAAGTGCGGCGGAAATCGGCAGGACAGAGGTGGTCAGCAATGCAGGGGGTTGGCGATGGTGACGTAGACGGACTGGGTGTCGACCGGGCCGACGAGTTCATCGAGGCCGTGCAGCCGGGTCAGCAGGTTGGCCTTGCAGCGCAGAACCGGTGAGTCGAGCAGGTGGGCAGGCAGTGATGTGCGCAGGCCGGCGGGACCGGAAGCGATATCGCCCAGGAAGCGGCGGAAAGCAGCGAGCAGCAGCTGTTCGTCGGCGAGACGCTGGGAGCCGAAGGCTCCGATGAGCCCCAGGACGTTGTTGATCGCGAGGTAGTAGGCGAAGCGCTCGTCGGCGACCTCGTCCGAGACGAAGGTGTCGCTGTGCTCACCGATGCCGGGCAGTCGGGCGTCGAGATCCGCGTGCCGGGACTCACGGAAGTAGTAGCCCTGGTTGTCGCGGTAACGGCCGCCGGAAGGCCAGCCGTCGTCGTCCAGGAGGAGCACCGTGTTCTGCTGGTGTGCCTCCAGGGCGATTCCGGCCTCGGAGTCCAGCCACAACACTGGTCGGACGACCTGTTGGAGGTAGCGAAGGAACCACTCGGCGGCCACGGCCCCGCGGGGACGGCCCGTCCTGGCGGCGAGATACATGATGACCTCGGCAAGACGGGACTGGAAGGGCTGCGTGTCCGGCCCTGGGCGACTCGCGGCGGTGTCGGTCTGTGCCAGAGGGCAGGGCGAGACGAGTCCGGCTACACAGGACACATCGTCGGAAGGCGTGAACGGGTTGTGCCGGATCATCACGTCGAGGCCGGCCAAGGGGCCACCGTCCGGCGCGTCGACGGCAAGCCAGGCCGGGTCGCGAACGATGTCGAACCCCGGGTGCACGGCTTGCCACTGTGCGGAGAGGCCGCTGCGCAGGAGCCGATGAACCTCGACGCCGCGGTGCAGTTCCTTGCGGAGGTTCTCACGCCGGGAGTTGGTGATGCGCAAACCGAGCGACAGCTTGAGCATGGCCGTGGCGTCGGATCTGTGGACGGTTCGGACGGAGGAGGTGGGATGCCACGGTGCGCCGTGGACGCCGAGGTCCCGGAGCAGCCCTGCGTCGAGCAGAGCCGCGATCTCGGGACGTTGCTGGGCCTCGCGCCATTGCCAGGGATGGAGAGGCAGGGCCGCGTAGCCGTCGGGCAACGGCAGCCGAGAGTCGGCCAGACGGGCCGTGAGCTGGGTCGCGGGCACGACACGACCGCGCTCGGTCCATGCCGAGTCGGTGACCAGGAGGGAGGGAGCGACCGCCAGCCAGTTCAAGGAGAAAGAACCGCGCAACTCGGGTGAGTACAGCCGTGCTTCGGACTCGGAGAGACCCTCGCGACTCTTCGGCGTCGGGTGGAGCGGGTGTCCGAGCATGAGTGCCTGCTCGGCCGTGAGAAAGAGGTCGGAGCCCTTGGCGGGCTTGCGCCGGCGTTCATTGATGAACGTGACGGTTCGTCGGACGGAATCGGCGACGCGTGCGACGAGGTCGGTGGCAGCGGAACCGGTGTCTGCTGCCCCGGACGTCTCCCTCGCGAGCAGTGCGGCAAGGGTGACGGCGTCGGTCGGTGGGGAGTGGTCCGGTGCGTCGGCCAGACGTGGCGGGCCGAAGCGGTGCCACCCCGTCGCGGACCAGTAGCGGACCGGGATCAGAAGGGCCGTTCCGGTGGCAGGCAAGGGGATGCGGAGGGTCCCGTTGTCGGGGGCTAGGACGTTGGTCTCGCGTACCCAGCAGCGGAGCAGGTTCTCCACGGCGGCGGCCTGGGCCGCAATGTGTGGGTCGGGATGCTCCAGGAGGTCGGCAGAGGCGCTGTGCACCCGCTCGGTGCGCGGAGGGGCTGCCTGCGCCGGCGCCCGTACCGGCACTGGCGCACCGGCACCTCCCCGCGCCGGCACGCGTTCCTGCGGCGCGCCGCGCTCCAGTGCCGGTGGGCTTGGCTGTGCGGGGGCGCCTACCCGTGGGGGCATCCGTGAGGCTGCGGGCGCGCCTGCCTGTGCTGGCGTACTTGCATCTGCGGGCGTACCTGCATGTGCCGGAGTACCTGCCAGTGCGGGCGTATCTACCTGGGCAGATGCCCCTGCCTGTGCGGATGTGGCCATCGGTGCTGGAGCGCACCCCTGCCCGCGAGGGGTCGGCGCGGTCGTTGATGCGGGCGTCTCTTGCTGGGGGCGGTGTGCGGCGTGTGCGGCGGAGGAGCCTCGCGCTGGGCTGTCGGCACGGCCGTCGGATGCAGGGGTGGTGATCAAGGTTGGTCCTCTTGAGGTGGTTCCGGCTCGTGCGGCGACGGGCGCCGCTGCGCGATGAGGGTGGGCGTGGGCTTGAGATGCCGGGTTCCGGGAGTACGGATGAAGGGGTTTGTCAGTTGGAGCGTGGTTCGGAGGAGAAGCGATGGGTCGCTGGGGAGTGAGGCGTGGCTCCGGAGGGGGTGGGTCGCCCGATGCCGACGGGAGCGCACCGAGCCGGGTGCGCGTCGGCACGCCCTCATCGCCTGCCGCGCTACCCCGCCCACTCGGCACGGTCGTCGTGCCGACGGCGCCGTGGGTCCGGCTGGTGCGTACGGTCATGACCGTTGTGGGCGCGGGACACTGCGTCCACGGCGTCGGCCAGCCGGTCCAGTACCGCGGCTGCCTGTTCGTCGCTGATGGTCAGGGGCGGCAGCAGCCGTACGACGCTGGAGTGGCGGCCGCCGATTTCGATGATCAGGCCGCGGCGCAGACACTCCTGCTGGATGGCGGCCGCAAGGTCGGGGGCGGCGGGTCGGGGGCGGCCATCTGGGCCCTGCGCTGCCGCCACCCCGGTGCTCCGGCCGGTGCCGGCGAAGCCCACGGAGGTGCCGCGCGCATGTCCGGCAGGATCGAGCCCCACCGCACCGCCCCTGCCGCCCGCAGCACGACCGCGATCAGCCGCAGCGCCCCCTTCGGCCTGGTGGGGAACGCCTCCGTTCCCATCATGAGCAGCCAAGTGGTCCAGTGCCTGCTCGTCTCCCGCCTGCTCAACGCCCGCCAGGGTCGCAAGGCGGCCTTCTCCCCGCCGGGCGTCGTTTCCCGGCTCCACCACCTCGATCCCGATCATCAGCCCCCTGCCGCGCACATCACCGATGCAGGCGAAGTCCTCTGCGAGTCGGCGCAGTTGGTTCAGCATGCGCGAGCCCAGTTCAGCGGCCCGCTCGGCGAGCCGGTTCTCGCGGACGTAGGCGAGTGTCGCCATACCGGCGGCCATGGCGAGCTGGTTGCCGCGGAATGTGCCGGCGTGAGCGCCGGGCTGCCACGCGTCGAGGTCGTCGCGGTAGACGATGACGGCCAGAGGAAGGCTGCCCCCGATGGCCTTGGACAGGACCATCACATCGGGAGTGACACCGCTGTGCTCCACCGCCCAGAAGGCACCGGTGCGCCCGACTCCGGTCTGAACCTCGTCGGCGATCAGTGGGATGGATCGGTCGGCCGTGATCTGCCGCATGCGCTGCATCCAGACGTCGGGGGCAGGGATCACTCCACCCTCTCCCTGGACGGGTTCGAGGATCATCCCGGCGGGACGCGGCACTCCGGATTTGGGGTCGTCCAGGACGGACTCGGTCCAGCGGGCGGCGAGTTCGGCGCCTCGTTCGCCGCCGACCCCGAAGGGGCAGCGGTAGTCCTGCGGGTAGGGCAGGCGTGCGACCCGTACGTCGTAAGCGCCTCCGGATGCTTCGAGCGCTCCGGCGGTCATCCCGTGGTAGGCGCCGCTGAAGGCGAGAATTCCGGTCCGTCCGGTCGCGGCCCGGACGAGTTTGAAGGCGGCCTCCACCGCGTCGGTGCCGGCCGGTCCGCAGAACTGCACACGCGCGTGGTCGGCGAGACCGGGCGGCAGGGTGTGGAACAGCTCGGTGATGAAGGCGTCCTTGACGGGGGTCGCCAGGTCGAGGACGTGCAGGGGAGCGCCCGAGTCGAGGACCTTGCGGATGGCTTCCAGGACGACGGGGTGATTGTGTCCGAGCGCCAGCGTTCCGGCGCCCGAGAGGCAGTCCAGGTAGCGGCGACCGTCCGCACCCTCGATGGTCAGCCCCCGTGCTCGTACCGGCACGATCGGCAGGGCACGGGCGTAGGTGCGAGCCGCCGACTCGCGCGCCGACTGCCGCCGCAGGATCCCCTCGTGCACGGCGCGCGCCCCCGCCGGCTCGGACGTGTCCCCCCGCAAAGATTCGGTCACGGCCATGGCTCCCTGTCCTCCCGCTGTCCAGGGGCGAGCAGGTCTCTCGCGTCCTCGCCCGACCCGACATACGAAGCCCCGCGAGCGTCCACTCGAAACTCCGGGGAACTGGGCACTGGGGACCACCCACGGGCAGCGGGCCCCCAACCGCTACCAACCCCCGACCGTGCACCGGGTTACGGGTTGCTTCAAGATCCTTGCCGTAGCGAAACCGTTGCCGTTCCGTGGGAACTCCCCCACAGCGACCGCATAGTGTGTGGTGCCGTTCCAACGCGCCGTGGCGACCCCGCGAAACCAGCAGGTGATCAGAGGGAGTTCACGGCCGCTGCGCCTAGTACTGCCACCCCAGGGGGAGTTAGACCATGCGATCGATACGGCCGTCGTTCACCGCTCGCCGAGAGAGGGGCGCGCGCCGCAGAACTTCCCCGCTGCCCGTGGTCGCGCTCGCCGCGGCACTGGCCTTCACCGTCACGGCCTGTGAGTCGGGCGATGCGGAGGCGGGCGGCGAGGCCACCGCGTCCGCGGCGGCCGGAGGTGAAGGCAAGATCACGATCCCGGACGACATCAAGGACAGGCTCAAAGAGCACGGGATCGACCTCGACAAGTGGAAGGACGGCGCCTGGAAGAAGTGGGACAAGGACGACTGGCTGCGTGAGGCCAAGGACTACATCAACCCGATCATCGAGGGGCTGTGGGACCCGGACCGCATGCGGGAAGCGGAGGACCCGGACCGCGGTGTCGACGACAGCGACCTCTCCGGTGACCAGGGTGTGACCGACCCGACGCCGGAGCCGGTGGACGCGCAGGCCGTGCCGCCTGCGTACCACGCCAACGCCCCCGAGGCGGGCAAGGTGTTCTTCGACTCCCCCGAAGGCACGATGGTCTGCTCGGCGACGGTCGTGCAGGACCCGGCCCACCCCGGCAAGTCCAACATGGTGTGGACCGCGGGCCACTGTGTGCACGCCGGCAAGAGCGGCGGCTGGTACCGCAACATCGCCTTCGTGCCCTCGTACAACAACGCGGGCATGGCCACGACGGAGTTGGAGGGCGCCACCCGGGAGAAGGTCGCTCCGTACGGCGTCTGGTGGGCCGACTGGGCGCAGACCTCGGACCAGTGGATCGCGAAGGGCGGCCCGACGGGCGGGGACGGCGCCTCGTACGACTTCGCCGTGCTGCATGTGAAGCCGGAGGCGGGGAGCAACGGCAAGTCCCTTGAGGAGACGGTGGGTTCGGCTCTTCCGGTGGACTTCAACGCCCCGGCCGTGCCCGACGTGGAGAGCATCAAGGCGATCGGTTACCCGGCCGCGGCGCCGTTCGACGGGCAGAAGCTGTACCAGTGCCAGGACAAGCCGGGTCGGCTGTCGCTCAACGCGTCGGACCCGACGATGTACCGCATCGGCTGCACCATGACCGGCGGTTCGTCCGGTGGTGGCTGGGTCGCGGCGGGCTCGGACGGCAAGCCGGCGCTCGTGTCCAACACCTCGATCGGGCCGGTGGAGTCGGGCTGGCTCGCAGGTCCGCGGCTGGGCAAGGAGGCCAAGGGCATCTTCGACTCGGTGAGTGAGAAGTTCGCCGGTCAGTGAAGTTCGCGGGACGCGGTCGGTGACGGCACGGTGGGCACCGGCGGCGGGGCGGTGGAGCGGTAGGAGAAACCTTCACCGCCTCACCGCCGTTCGCCCTCAACTCCACGGGCATAGTGGGGTGTCGCGCACCGGGCAGCAGGCCCGACAGCAGAGCACGTTCCAACGGGGGTTATCGCACGATGCGTTCCACACGTACGCCCGCAGCGCCACGGCGCGGGCGGCGCTCCGTCCTCACCGCCACCGGCCTCGTCGCCGCTCTGGCGCTGGCCGTGACCGCCTGTGGCGGCTCGGCGCAGGACGCGGCGAGCGACAAAGCCGCGGCGGCCGCATCCCGAGCCGCCGACACCGGCGACGGAAAGATCCACATCCCGGCCGACATCGCCGACAAGCTCAAGGAGCACGGCATCGATGTCGACAAGTGGACCGACGGCGGCTGGAAGAACTGGGACAAGGACAAGTGGCTCAGCGAGGCCAAGGACTTCGTCAACCCTGTGATCGAGGGCCTCTGGAAGCCCGAGCGGATGCAGTCCGCGAAGGAGGCCAACAAGACGATCACCACGCAGGACGCCTCGGCCGACCAGGGCGTCAGCGACCCTGAGCCGGCGCCGGTCGAGGCCACGGCCGAGAAGACGCCGTACCACGAGAACGCGGCCCCTGTCGGCAAGGTCTTCTTCGACTCCCCCGACGGCCCGGCCGTCTGCTCCGGCACGGTCGTCAGGGACGTCAACCACCCCGGCAAGTCCAACCTGGTCTGGACGGCCGGCCACTGCGTGCACGCCGGTGGCAAGGGCGGCTGGTACCGCAACATCGTCTTCGTGCCGGCCTACAACGATCTGAGCAAGTCCGAAGCGCAGTTGAGGAACGCCGGATCCGCGGAGATCGCTCCCTACGGCAACTGGTGGGCCGACTGGGTCTCGACGTCGAACGAGTGGATCAAGGGCGGCTCGGAGACGGGCGGCGCGGGTGCCGCGTACGACTACGCCGTCCTGCACGTCAAGCCGGAACAGGGCAGCAAGTCGCTGGAGGAGACGGTCGGCGCCGCACTCGCCGTGGACTTCTCGGCTCCGTCGGCGACCGAGGTCGCCACGATGGGCGCCTGGGGCTACCCGGCGGCACCGCCGTACAACGGCCTGCGGATGTTCAAGTGCCTCGACCGGCCGGGCCGCCTCGCGCTGAGCCCGACGCTGCCGACGATGTACCGCATCGGCTGCACGATGACCGGCGGTTCGTCCGGCGGCGGCTGGTTCCGGGTGGTGGACGGCGAGACGAGGCTGGTGTCGAACACGTCGATCGGCCCGCAGGACCACACCTGGCTCGCGGGCCCGCAGCTGGGGGCGAACGCCGAGGCGCTGTACGAGAACATGAGCCAGAGGTACGGCGGTCGGTGACCCGCGGGGACAGTCACGCCCGGACGCGCCCGTCTGAAGGCCCGCTCCCCTGCGGGCGCCTTCCAGGGGTCGTTGCAACACCGCGGTGAGTTGATCAAACCGCGAGCAGTGCGGACAGACGCTCGGCTGGTGTTCCAGCCGAGCGTCGTGCGGGGGCGGCTGCTGAGTTCGGTGGTGACAGCGTCGAGGTCTTGCAGGTGTGCCGGATCAAGTTGGCGGGGAATGGCGTCGGACAGCGAGGGCGAGCGGCACGACGACGGCGGTTGCACGGAGAGCGGTGGAACCCGGGCCGCCGCTGTTGCGCCGGTTGCGGCGGACGTAGCGCGGGGCGACTACCTCGGGCTGGGCTGGGCCCCGGCCGGCGCTCCTGGATGGACGTGCCCTCGGAGACGACAGCCACCCTGGACCTGCTGCCCCGCCTCCCTCGGCGTCGTAACGGCGAAGGCCGGGAGCTGCGCCGCGAAGTACTGGCCACCGGCGGATGGTGGACCTCTCCCGCAGCCGGTCGGCGTTGTGGATCCGCTCGCCCTCGTGCAGGTACCGGTAGACGCCGGAAGGCGGCACCGCCGGTCGAACCGTTGGTGCCGCCTTCTGTTGCGGTCGGCATTGCGCCTTTCGCGCGGTCGTCGGCCGGTCTTCGGGTTGATGCCGACGACCTGGCCTGCCTAGTCGCTGCTCAGGCCAGTCCATCGCATCCCCTGAACCGGGGTGTTGCGACGACCGCTAGAACGGAAGCGTGAGGGGGCGGGCCTTCCGCGATCTGCTCGGCCGGCCTGCGAGACCGGCTCCACGACACTCAGACCGTCGGCGCCGGAACATACGGCGCGAGATCCGCCGCCAGTTCCTCGTGCACCCGCACCTTGAGCAGCGTGCCCTCCGGGGTGTGCTCCTCGGAGATCACCTCGCCCTCGGTGTGGGCACGGGCGACCAGCTTGCCGTGCGTGTACGGCACGAGTGCCTCGATCTCGACCGACGGGCGCGGCAGCTCGTTGTCGATCAGCGCGAGCAGCTCGTCGATGCCCTGGCCGGTGCGGGCCGAGACCGCGATGGAGCGCTTCTCGATCCGCAGCAGCCGCTGCAGCATCAGCGGGTCGGCCGCGTCGGCCTTGTTGATCACGACGATCTCCGGTACGTCGGTGGCGCCGACGTCCCTGATCACCTCGCGCACGGCGGCCAACTGCTCGTCCGGGTTCGGGTGCGAACCGTCCACCACGTGCAGGATCAGGTCGGAATCACCGACCTCCTCCATCGTGGAGCGGAACGCCTCGACCAGGTGGTGCGGCAGGTGGCGTACGAAGCCGACGGTGTCCGCCAGCGTGTAGTGCCGCCCGCCCGGCGTCTCGGCCCGGCGCACGGTCGGGTCGAGGGTGGCGAACAGGGCGTTCTCGACCAGCACGCCCGCGCCCGTGAGGCGGTTGAGCAGGGAGGACTTGCCGGCGTTCGTGTAGCCGGCGATGGCCACCGACGGCACCTTGTTGCGCCGGCGCACCTGGCGCTGGATGTCGCGGCCGGTCTTCATCTCCGCGATCTCCCGGCGCATCTTCGCCATCTTCTCGCGGATCCGACGCCGGTCCGTCTCGATCTTGGTCTCACCGGGACCACGGGTGGCAAGCCCGCCGCCCTTGCCGCCGCCCATCTGCCGGGACAGCGACTGACCCCAGCCTCGCAGCCTCGGCAGCATGTACTGCATCTGCGCGAGCGCGACCTGCGCCTTGCCCTCTCGGGACTTGGCGTGCTGGGCGAAGATGTCGAGGATCAGGGCCGTACGGTCGATGACCTTGACCTTGACGACGTCTTCGAGGTGGATGAGCTGGCCCGGGCTGAGCTCACCGTCGCAGATGACGGTGTCGGCGCCGGTCTCCAGCACGATGTCCCGCAGCTCCTCGGCCTTGCCGGAGCCGATGTAGGTGGCCGCGTCCGGCTTGTCGCGGCGCTGGATCACGCCGTCGAGCACGAGCGCGCCCGCGGTCTCCGCGAGGGCGGCGAGCTCGGCCAGCGAGTTCTCCGCGTCCTGCACGGTCCCCGAGGTCCAGACACCGACGAGCACGACCCGCTCCAGGCGGAGCTGGCGGTACTCGACCTCGGTGACGTCCTCGAGCTCGGTGGAGAGGCCCGCGACGCGGCGCAGAGCCGCGCGGTCGGAGCGGTCGAACTGGTCGCCGTCCCGCTCTCCGTCGATCTCGTGGCTCCAGGCGACGTCCTCTTCCATCAGGGCATCGGCCCGAAGACCTTCGGGATAGCTGTGCGCCAAGCGCTGAGTGTCCTGGGAAAAGGAAGAAGAGGAGGTCATTGGGTCCTTACGTCGATGGGCAATCCGTTTGTGCCGACGGTGGCAGTGACACCGGCAGCTTCGGAAGGGGTTCGTGGCACCGGGGAACTGATCCGTCACTGCTCACAACGCACGAGTACCCCGGGAGATTCCCGTGTCCCGTGCCGTGCCGACCTGAAGATGGTCGCACGGCACGGGGCGTCTCGTCACCGCCTTATTTCGCGGTCCGCGCGGTCTTCGCGACCTTCCCGGTCTTCCCGGTCTTCCCAGTCTTCCCGGTCTTCCCGGTGGTCCCAACCTTCCCGGCATTGCCGGTCTTCCCAGCCGCCTTCTTCGGGTCCGCAGCCTTCCACTCCGGCTGACCTGGCATCGGCGGGGTCTTCTTGCCGTAGAGCCAGGCGTGCATGAACCCGTGGAGGTGGCGTCCGGAGACCTCCTCCGCGAGCGCGACGAAGTCCGCGGTCGAGGCGGCTCCGTGCTCGTGGCGGCTCACCCAGGCGCGTTCCAGGCGCTCGAAGGCCGGGCGGCCGATCTCCTGCCGGAGGGCGTACAGGACCAGGGCCGCGCCGTCGTAGACGCTGGGCCGGAAGATGCCGGTCTTCTTGCCGGGCTCCGGCGCCTTGGGGGCGGCGGGTGGTCCGCCGGCCGCACGCCAGCGGTCGGAGGCGGCGTACGCGGCCTTCATCCGTGCCTCCAGCGGCCTGCCCGCCTTCTCCGCCGCGTACAGGGCCTCGTACCAGGTGGCGTGCCCCTCGCTGAGCCACAGGTCGGACCAGCTGCGCGGGCTGACGCTGTCGCCGAACCACTGGTGCGCCAGCTCGTGCACCATGATCGACTCGATGTACCACTTGGGGAAGGCCGCCTCGGTGAAGAGTCCCGTCTCGAAGAGAGAGAGGGTCTGGGTCTCCAGCTCGAAGCCGGTCTCGGCGTCGGCCATGAGCAGGCCGTACGTCTCGAAGGGGTACAGGCCGACCTTGCTCTCCATCCAGGAGATCTGGCCGGGGGTCTTCTTCAGCCACGGTTCCAGCCGCTCACGCTGCCCGGTGGGCACGACGTCCCGTACGGGCAGTCCGTGCGGGCCGCTGCGGTGCAGCACGGCGGAGCGGCCGATGGACACCTGGGCGAGCTCGGTGGCCATGGGGTGGCCGGTGCGGTACGTCCATGTCGTCGCCTTGCCCGTACGGTCCACGCCGGTCCGCAGACCGTTGGCGACAGCCGTGTAGCCGTTGGGCGCGGTGACCCGGATGGTGAACAGCGCCTTGTCGGAGGGGTGGTCGTTGCACGGGAAGACGACGTGGGCGGCGTCGGCCTGGTTGGCCATGGCGAGGCCGTCGGTGGTCCGCACCCAGCCGCCCTCCCGGTCGGCTCCGTACTTGGGGTCGCTGGTGTGCCGCACGGTGACCTGCACCCAGCTGCCCTCGGGCAGCGGCTCCTCGGGCGTGATCACGAGGTCCTCGCCGGCACTCCTGAACGACGCCGGCTGCCCGTCGACCTCGACGGACTGGACCTTGCCGTGGGCGAAGTCCAGATTGAGGTGTTCCAGCTCCGCGGTCGTCCAGGCGTCGATCCTGGTGACGGCCTGGAGGGGCTTGCTGTTGGTGCCCGGATAGGTGAAGGAGAGGTCGTACGAGGCCACGTCGTAGCCGGGGTTGCCCAGGTACGGGTACAGGCGGTCGCCGACACCCAGGGGTGTGGCGGGGCCGCTCGCGGCGATGAGGCAGGTGGAGACGGCCAGGGCGAGCAGCGCGGGCGTCTTGAGGCGCCGGGTGGACCGGGGACGAGGACGAGGGGCGCCAGGGACTGGTCGCCGAGGCTCGGTGCGGGGGGTGAGCAGCATGCACCACCGCTATCAGCGCCCGCGTGCCGCGCGTCGACGACTCGCGACCGGCACACTCGAACGGGTGTGTAGCGGCGTTTCAGGGGTCGAGGAGCCAGAGAGTCGGAGGAATCGGAGAGACAGAGGAGCCGGAGGAGGCGAGCGTGGTGCGCGGCCCGCACGGGGCTCGCACCGGGACCCTCACGCCCCCGGCGTGTGCGGCTGCGCCCTCCTCACGTCGTACACGCCCGCCACGTTCCGCATGGCCCGCATCAGCCCCGGGAGCTGCGCCGCGTCCGGGAGCTCGACCGTGTAGGTGTGGCGGACTCGCTGCTGGGTCGGGGGCTCGACCGTCGCCGAGACGATTTCCGCGCCCTCCAGGGCCATCGCTTCGGTGAGGTCCGCCAGCAGGTGCGGGCGAACGAACGATTCGGCGACCAGCGTGACCCGGCACTCGGTGGTGTCCCCCCAGCGCACGCCGACCTCCGCACGCCCCGCGCTCTTCATCCGCGCCACCGCGGCGCACTCCACGCGGTGGACGGTCACCACTCCCCCGCGCACGGAGAACCCGGTGACCTCGTCCGGCGGTACGGGCGTACAGCAGCCGGCGAGGCGTACGGTCGCGCCGGGCGGGTCGACGAGGACGCTTGCGTTCGTGGAGCGACCGGCCGGCGCGGCGGCGGACCGGAATTCCGGCCCCTCGGCAGCCGGACGGACGGCCGGTTCCGCCGAGCCGGCCTCCAGGCTCGCCGATCCGTCCGCTGCGGCCGGGACAGGCGCCGGCCCGGGCTTCTCGCCCCCCTGGGTGTCGCCCTGCGGCGGATGGGCGGCCAGCCACCGCTGGATGGCGATCCGGGCGGCCGGCGTGTGGGCGTGCTCCAGCCACTCCCTGGACGGCTCCGAGGCCGGGTCCTGGCCCATGAGGAGCTGGACGGTGTCACCGTCCCGCAGGACGGTGCTGAGCGTCGCCAGGCGACCATTGACGCGGGCGCCGATGCACGCGTGCGCGTCCTCGCCGTACTGCGCGTACGCGGCGTCCACACAGGTCGCGCCCTCGGGCAGGCCCAGGGTGCCGCCGTCGGGCCGGAAGACGGTGATCTCGCGGTCCTGGGCGAGGTCCTCGCGCAGGGTGGACCAGAAGGTGTCCGGGTCGGGTGCGCCCTCCTGCCAGTCGAGGAGGCGGGACAGCCAGCCGGGACGTGTGGGGTCCGCGCGCTCGCCGTCGCTCGAAGCGGCCTGCTCCTCCGACGGAGGAGCGTAGGGATTGCCGAGCGCGACGACGCCGGCCTCGGCGACCTTGTGCATCTGGTGGGTGCGGATGAGTACTTCGGCGACCTGACCGTCCGCGCGGGCGACGGCGGTGTGCAGCGACTGGTAGAGGTTGAACTTGGGGACGGCGATGAAGTCCTTGAACTCCGAGACGACGGGCGTCATACAGGTGTGCAGTTCACCCAGGACGCCGTAACAGTCCGCGTCCTCGTTCACCAGCACCAGCAGCCGCCCGAAGTCGGCGCCGCGCAGCCGGCCGCGCTTGCGGGACACCCGGTGTACGGATACGAAGTGCCGCGGCCGGATGAGGACTTCGGCCTGGATGTCCGCCTCGCGCAGGACCTTGCGCATCTCGTCGGCCATCTCGGCGAGCGGGTCGTCCGTGCGGGAGGCATTGTCGACGATCAACTCGCGTGTGTGCTCGTACTCCTCGGGGTGCAGGATCGCAAAGACCAGGTCTTCCAGTTCGGTCTTGAGCGCCTGGACGCCGAGCCGTTCGGCGAGCGGGATGAGGACGTCGCGGGTCACCTTGGCGATGCGGGCCTGTTTCTCGGGGCGCATCACCCCGAGGGTGCGCATGTTGTGCAGGCGGTCGGCGAGTTTGATCGACATCACGCGGACGTCGTTGCCGGTGGCGACGAGCATCTTGCGGAACGTCTCGGGCTCGGCGGCTGCGCCGTAGTCGACCTTCTCCAGCTTCGTCACGCCGTCGACGAGGAAGCGGACCTCCTCGCCGAACTGGTCACGGACCTGATCGAGCGTCACCTCGGTGTCCTCGACGGTGTCGTGCAGCAGGGAGGCCGTCAAGGTGGTGGTCTCGGCGCCGAGTTCGGCGAGGATGAGCGTCACGGCGAGCGGGTGCGTGATGTACGGCTCGCCGCTCTTGCGCATCTGGCCGCGGTGCGAGGACTCGGCCAGCACATAGGCGCGGCGCAGCGGTTCGAGGTCCGCGTCGGGGTGGTGGGCGCGGTGGGCGTCGACGACATGGCTGATCGCGTCGGGCAGCCGGTCGCGGGCTGCCGGGCCGAGCAGCGCGGCCCGGCCGAGGCGGCGCAGATCGAGCCGGGCGCGGGCCTTCCTGCGGGGCACGGCAGGCGTCGCAGGGCCTGCTACCGGGCCTGGCGTCGCGGGGTTCGTGGCCTCCGCACTCATGGGCACCTCCGGCTGCGTGGACCGGCGGACGGGGTGCCCCATGGCGGACACGGCTCAGGGGATGGCGACTTCTCCCCCGTCCGGGCCGGTGCTTGATGCTATCGAGCCCATCACGTGCGGCTGACCGCCTCTCGCCGAGCGTGAAACGGATCACCCATTCGAGCGAGGGTTCAGAGGTTTACGGTTTCGCGCCATACAGCGAACCGGAGTTCGCGATTCCGAAGCGTGTCCGCGGAGCTCACGACCGACTCTCAGGCCATGAGCTCCGCAAAGCTCTGATGCCAAGTCACGGAACCGCTCAGCGACCGAGCGTTTCCAGCCACTCCGCGTCGATCTCACCCTCGGCCACGATCACCGCGGGGCCGGTCATCTCGATCTCGCCGTCGGGCCGCTCGGTGATCGCCAGGGTGCCGCCGGGCACGTCGACGGTGTACGTCGCGGGGGCACCGGTGACCGCCGGGTCGGCCCCGTCGCGCCGCGCGGCGGCCACGGCGACGGCACACGCGCCCGTGCCGCACGACCGGGTCTCGCCTGCCCCGCGCTCGTGCACGCGCAGCGCGACATGCCCAGGTCCCCGGTCGACCACGAACTCCACGTTGACCCCGTCCGGGTAGGCCGAGGCCGGGCTGAACGGCGGTGGGGAGCACAGGTCGCCGGCGTGCGCGAGATCGTCCACGAAGGCGACGGCATGGGGGTTGCCCATGTTGACGTTGCGCGCGGGCCAGCTGCGCTCGCCGACACTGACCGTGACGTCTCCCTCGGGGAGCCGCGCCCTGCCCATGCCGACCGTGACGTCGCCGTCCTTGGCGATGTGCACGGTCTTCACGCCCCCGCGCGTGGCGACGGTGAGGTCGCCCTCGGCGACGTGTCCGGCGCGCTGGAGGTAGCGCGCGAACACACGCACGCCGTTGCCGCACATCTCCGCGACGGAGCCGTCGCCGTTGCGGTAGTCCATGAACCACTCGGCCTCGGCCGCCATGTCCTGGGCCTCGGGGTGCGCCGCGGATCGCACCACATGGAGCAGTCCGTCACCGCCGATGCCCGCGCGACGGTCGCACAGGGCGGCGACGGCGGCGGGGGGCAGGTCGATGGCGTTCTCGGGGTCCGGCACGATCACGAAGTCGTTCTCCGTGCCGTGACCCTTGAGGAAGGCGATCCGCGTGCTCATTCCTCGATCGTACGGGGTCGCCAGGACAACCCCTGCGTGCGCGGTGCCGTACGGCGACCCACGCAGCACCAGGGCCACCGCGCGCGTGTGAGGTCAGCGCAGCCTTGCCACACGCCACACGGCGAGAACGACCACCACGGCCACCACGAGCACGTATCCGATCAGGACCCGCCAGTCCGGCCGCCGGCCGGAGCCCCGCTGCGGCAGTCCGGGCCAGGTGTAGCCCACCCGGCGGGCGGCCATCATGCCCCAGCCGGCCGCGCAGGAGCAGATCAGCAGGCCCAGCATGGCGATCACGGCCCCGCTGTCGCCGAAGTCGAAGGCCAGCGGGAACGCGAACATCAGGGAGCCGACCGCGGCCAGGGACACGATGGGTGCGAGCTGCCAGATGCGCAGGCGGCGCTGCGGGCGCAGCTCGACCTCGACCTCCGGGCCGCTCGCGTACATCTCCTCGGGCTCGGGACCGTCGTCGGTGACGCCGCCCTCGGCCTCGTCGAGCCCGCCGGGGATCGGACGGTCGCCGTCCTGCTCCCGTTCACCGCCGTCGGCGGTGACGTTCTCGGTGCCTTGTGCGGTGTCGCGAGGGCCGGCCTCCATCGCCACGCGCCCTCCCAACTCGGACTCCACTTGGTCGATCGAAGCTCGATGATGGCATGGCGCCGGAGGCCGGAACGGCGGCCGGAGCGTCCCGATGCCATCACGTGATCAGGCTGTAACCGGTCGTTCGACCAACGCCAATGCGAGCTGCGGAAGTTCTGTGAGATCCGCCGCAGCCCCACTGAGCCAGTGCACCCGTGGATCGCGCCTGAACCATGAATCCTGGCGGCGCGCGAAGCGCTTGGTGGCACGTACGGTCTCGGCCCGCGCCTCTTCGAGGGTGCACTCCCCGGCGAGCGCCGCGAGCACCTGCTGGTAGCCGAGCGCGCGTGAGGCCGTACGCCCCTCGCGCAATCCCTGCGCCTCCAGCGCGCGCACCTCGTCGACGAGTCCGGCGTCCCACATCCGGTCGACCCGGCGGGCGATGCGCTCGTCGAGCTCGGGGCGCGCCACGTCGACACCGATCTGCATCGTGTCGTAGACCGAGTCATGCCCGGGGAGGTTGGCGGTGAAGGGCTGCCCGGTGATCTCGATCACTTCGAGAGCCCGGACGATACGGCGCCCGTTGCTGGGCAGGATCGCCTGTGCGGCCTCGGGGTCGGCGGCGGCCAGGCGGGCGTGCAGCGCACCGGAGCCGCGCAGCGCGAGCTCCTCCTCCAGCCGGGCCCTGACCTCGGGGTCGGTGCCGGGGAACTCCAGGTTGTCCACGGCGCCACGGACGTACAGGCCGGAGCCGCCGACCAGGATCGGCCAGCGCCCCTCGGCGAGCAGTGCGTCGATCCGCTCCCGCGCGAGCCGCTGGTACTCGGCGACCGACGCCGTGACCGTCACGTCCCAGATGTCCAGCAGGTGGTGCGGGACGCCGGCGCGCTCCTCGGGCGTCAGCTTGGCGGTGCCGATGTCCATCCCTCGGTAGAGCTGCATGGAGTCGGCGTTGACGACCTCGCCGCCGAGCTGCCGGGCCAGGAAAACGCCCAGATCGGACTTTCCGGCCGCGGTGGGTCCGACGACGGCGATGACGCGGGGGGCGGGGGGTGCGCTGCTCACCGCCCCAGTCTCGCAAACCTCATGGGGTGGACTCGAACGAGTTACGTGACGGCACGCACGCGGGGTCGTTGCCAGTTGCGAGGTTCTCGCCGCCGGTTTCGCGGAGGCGGCGACCGGGCGGCGCAAACGGACGCACCGGACGACGCGGGATTTCGCCCGCACGAGTAACGTATGGAGTGGATATGGGCGTTTTTGCACGGCTTCTCCGGAGGTCGAAGGCTACGGAGGAGACGTCAACCGCCGCGGCGCAGGCCGACACACCAACGGCCGAACCCGCGGCGGACGAGGCTGTGGAGGCTAGGGAGCCGGCCGAGGCGAAGGCCGAGGAGACGGACGGGTCGGCGGCACAGCCGACGGCAGTGGAGTCCGCCGAGGCCGACGCCGACGACGGCGTCGAGATCCCAAAGCAGCAGTCCGCCGACGAGGTGGCCGACAGTGAGGCCGGCGAGGGCGCCCGCACGTAACTGCCCCGCGCGGGAAGGTGAACCATGCGTCTGATGGACAATTTGAAAGCCAAACTCGCCCCGGCAAAGGACAAGGTCTCCGACTTCGCGCATCGGCACAAGGTCTCCGACTTCGCGCAGCGGCACGAGGACAAGGTCCATCACGGCATCGACCGTGCCGCGAAGGTCGTCGACAAGGGGACCAAGGGCAAGTACAGCGACAAGATCCAGACGGGCACGGGCAAGGCCAAGGGGGCCATGGACCGACTCGCGCACAAGGGCGACGACACGGCGACCGGCAGGAGCACGCCACCGCCGGACGCGCCCCCGCCGACCGCCTGAACGGCATACTCGACGGACGGCCGCGGAGCCTGACGGCTCCCGGCCGTCCGTCGTTTCCGGCCGGGGTCGGCCGCCCTACGACCAGGTCGCGACCAGGTACCCCACGCCGTACGGCGCCGCGTCGTACAGCAAGCCGCCCGCCAGGCCCGCCGCATCGGCGGCGCCGGCGAGGACCTGCCAGGGCGCTCGGCCCGAGGCCTTCAGCTCGTGGGCGAGCTCGATGTCCAGCGTGCTGAGCGCCGCCACGTCCGCCTCGCCCAGCGCGCGCGCGACGGACGCGTCGAAGGGCGCCGCCCGCTCGTCGAGGTAGCCGGGGGCCTTGAGCGTGCGGCAGGCGCTGGCGTCGCCCATCACCAGCAGCGCCACCCGCTCGGCCCGGGCGGCGATGTCCCTTCCGATATCGGTACACCGCTCGGCCGGCAGCGGTTCCCCCACGGCGAGTCCCTCGATCGGGGCATCCGACCAGCCGGTCCGCTCCAGCAGCCACGCGGCCACGGCCAGCGAGGTCGGAAGGCGGCGTTCCGTCAGCACCGGGGCGTCCGTGCCGCCCTCGGCCCGGCCCAGTCGTACGTCGATGTCCACGCCGAAGCCGCGGAACGTGCCCCGCGCTCCTTGCGGATACGCCGCGTACCCGTCCTCCTCGCCGGGCCCCACCACCACGAGCAGGTCCGGCCGGGCGGCCGCGAGCACGCCGAGCGCGTCCGTGCAGGCGGCACGGGCGGCGTCCAGCTCGGGTGCGGCGCCCGCGGCGAGCTCGGGCACGAGGAGCGGCGGGCAGGGGCAGACTGCGGCGGCGACAAGCATGATCGGCAGCCTACTGCGACGCTCCCAGGTCACCCGGGATGCGTCTCCTGCCCGACAGGGCGGGCCGTCGTCGTGGTCCGGGCGGCCCGGTCAGTCGACGGCGCAGCCGCCGGTGACCACCGGCAGGGGCTCCGGCACCCCGATCTTCGGCAGGCCCAGCATCACGCCCGCGGGCTTCGCCGCCTTCTCGGCGTTGCGCTTCTCCCAGGCGTCGCCCGCGCGCGTGCGGCGCACGTCCAGCACCGGGCCCTCGGCGAGGAGGTGGTGCGGGGCGGCGTACGTGATCTCGACGGTCACCACGTCGCCGGGGCGGACCGCCTGCTCCGGCTTGGTGAAGTGGACCAGGCGGTTGTCGGGAGCCCGGCCGGACAGGCGGTGCGTGGTGCCGTCCTTGCGGCCCTCGCCCTCGGCCACCATCAGCTCCAGATTGCGGCCGACCTGCTTCTTGTTCTCCTCCCAGGAGATCTCCTCCTGGAGGGCGACGAGCCGCTCGTAGCGCGCCTGGACGACCTGCTTGGGGATCTGGTTGTCCATGGTGGCCGCCGGGGTGCCGGGGCGCTTGGAGTACTGGAAGGTGAACGCCTGCGCGAACCGGGCCTCGCGCACGACGTGCAGCGTCTGCTCGAAGTCCTCCTCGGTCTCGCCGGGGAAGCCCACGATGATGTCGGTGGTGATCGCGGCGTGCGGGATGGCGGCGCGGACCTTCTCGATGATCCCCAGGTAGCGGTCCTGGCGGTACGAACGGCGCATCGCCTTCAGGACCGTGTCCGAGCCGGACTGCAGCGGCATGTGCAGCTGCGGCATCACGTTCGGTGTCTCGGCCATGGCGGCGATGACGTCGTCGGTGAAGTCACGCGGGTGCGGGGAGGTGAAGCGGACGCGCTCGAGGCCCTCGATGGCGCCGCAGGCCCGCAGCAGCTTGCTGAACGCCTCACGGTCGCCGATGTCTGAGCCGTACGCGTTGACGTTCTGGCCGAGCAGCGTGATCTCGGAGACGCCCTCGGCCACCAGGGCCTCGACCTCGGCGAGGATGTCGCCGGGGCGGCGGTCCTTCTCCTTGCCGCGCAGGGCCGGGACGATGCAGAAGGTGCAGGTGTTGTTGCAGCCGACGGAGATCGACACCCAGGCCGCGTACGCGCTCTCGCGCCGCGTCGGCAGCGTGGAGGGGAACGCCTCCAGCGACTCGGCGATCTCGACCTGCGCCTCCTCCTGCACGCGCGCGCGTTCCAGCAGGACGGGCAGCTTGCCGATGTTGTGCGTGCCGAAGACGACGTCCACCCAGGGCGCCCTCTTCACGATCGTGTCGCGGTCCTTCTGCGCGAGGCAGCCGCCGACCGCGATCTGCATGCCGGGCCGCTTGGCCTTCATCGGGGCGAGGTGGCCCAGGTTGCCGTACAGCTTGTTGTCGGCGTTCTCACGGACCGCGCAGGTGTTGAAGACGACGACGTCCGCGTCGCCGTCCGAGCCCTCGGGCGCGCGCACGTAACCCGCCTCTTCGAGCAGCCCCGACAACCGCTCGGAGTCGTGGACGTTCATCTGGCACCCGTAGGTGCGCACTTCATACGTCTTCGAAGGGGGAACGTCCACTGCCGGGCTCCGGTCGCTGCTGCTGGTCATGGCTCAAGGGTAGGCGCTGACGGGAGAAGGCCGGCACGCGTCCCTTTTCTGCCTCCAGGCCGCAGCACTGTCAGGAATGTGAGGGATTCCACCCTTGTTTCTGCAATGAGAGTTACCTGAGCTTGGTCTTGTGACGGAATGCGTCAGGGCGTGTGAGGTGGTCAGCGATGGCCTGGATGTCAGCGCTCGTTTCAGCAGCCGGGCGGAGCGGGGGTCACGTCGGCCGGGCCGCCGCGTGCCTGTGGGGTCTCCTGCCGGGTGGACCGCCCCTGTTGCGGCGGCCGGCGGCGGGAACCGACGGGGCCTGCGGACGCGTGGTCGTCGGGCCGCGGGCGGCTTGGTTCGTGCAGGGGCAGGCCGCGGACCTCGGTCCCGTCACGGTGGCGTACGAGCGGCAGGGCGTCGGCGAACCCGTCGTCCTGCTGCACGGGCTCGGCTCTCACCGGCTGGTCTGGGATCCGGTCATGCCGCTGCTGACCGAGGAGCGCGAGATCATCGCGATGGACCTGCCGGGGTTCGGCCAGTCCCCGGACCTGGATCCCGGCGTCCCCCGTGACCTGGACACGGCCGTGCTGTGGCTGGGTTCGGTGTTCGCGGAGCTCGGCGCGGAGCGGCCGCACGTGGTGGGCCACTCGCTGGGCGGGCTGATCGCGCTGCGCCTGGGGCAGGCCGGGCTCGCACGGAGCGTGACCGCGCTGGCCCCGGCCGGTTTCTGGACCGGCATGGAGCGGCGCTACACCTACGCCGTGGTGAACGCGGCCAGACAAGGTGTACGGCTGCTGCCGTACCCGGCGTTGGAGGCGCTGGTGCGCACCGCGCCCGCCCGCGCCGTGCTGACCGGCACCCTGTACGGCCGGCCGGAGCTGTGCCCGCCGACGGCCGTGGCTGCGGCGCTGCGGACGCTACGGGACTCGGCGGGGTTCGAGGCCACCCTGGAAGCCGGGCGCGCACCAGGTCTGTTCACCGGCGACATCCCCGATGTGCCGGTGACGATCGCCTGGGGAACCCGCGACCGGCTTCTGCCGCCTCGCCAGGCGGACCGGGCCCTGGCAGCGATCCCGAACGCCCGCCTGGTGCAGCTGCCCGACTGCGGCCACATCCCGATGCTGGACGCACCCGAGCTGGTCGCCCACACGATCCTGCACGCCACCGGATCCGGTGAGCGGCGACAGGAAGGGCGCGGACGCGCCGACGCGCGATGAGGTCCGGGCGACAGCGCCCGCACGCACCAGACACGCGGAGGTCCGCGCGCTGTCCCACCATCGCCCTCCCCGCCCATGAAGCCGCCGGGGCCGCGTGTCCGGGGAGATCAACGCGTAGGCGCCTGCACGAGGGCGGGAGTGAGCGACGGGGTACTGACTGGCGGGGGCCGGCAAAGCCTAGATGCGGGGCCCGCATCTCCTGATGGACCGACGCCAAGGCTGTCCGCCCGAGGCCGACCGACGGAGTGCCAACGGCAGGGGCCGGCAAAGCCGAGACCCGGCACCCGCATGTTTCCGCTGGACCGACGCCAAGGCTGTCCGCCCAAGGCCGACCGACGGAGCGCCAACGGCAGGGGCCGGCAAAGCCGAGACCCGGCACCCGCATGTTTCCGCTGGACCGACGCCAAGGCTGTCCGCCCAAGGCCGACCGACGGAGCGC
>NZ_JBITLW010000004.1:573627-618929 GCF_044465645.1 Streptomyces sp. NPDC049627
ACCGACGGAGCGCCAACGGCAGAGGCCGGCAAAGCCGAGACCCGGCACCCGCATGTTTCCGCTGGACCGACGCCAAGGCTGTCCGCCCAAGGCCGACCGACGGAGCGCCAACGGCAGAGGCCGGCAAAGCCGAGACCCGGCACCCGCATGTTTCCGCTGGACCGACGCCAAGGCTGTCCGCCCAAGGCCGAGCGGCGGGTTGCCGGCCGGGCAGGGGCCGACGGGACCGGGCCGCCGGGCCGTAGTTCGGGTGCGGTCACCGGGCCGTATTCGGGTGCCGTCACCGGGCCGTACTCGGGTGCGGTCAGACGTGGGCCTTGGCGGTGGTCATGACTTCCTGGCGTTGTCGGTGGCGCCGTTCGTACTCCAGCACCTGGCGGGCCGTGTCGGAGGGGGCGTCCTGGAGGCTTGCGGAGATCTCTTCCGTGGCCATGGCGTCGTAGCCGGTCCACGGCTCGTCGCCGCGCAACTGCTCGATGGCGTCCAGGACCCTCTTGCGGCGGTCGTGTGCGAGCTCGTAGCCCTCCACCACGGTCAGATCCAGCTGGGACAGGGTGCGCAGCCGCCTCTCGATCTGGTGCGCGCTGAGCGTGCTGAACCCGGGAATCGGCAGATCCTCCTCCCGCCTGACCGCTCCCAGGATCTCCTCGGCCATGGGGCCGCGCTCACGCATCTCCCGCGGCGTGCCCCCGACCGCACTCCGGGCCTTCTGGACGCCGCGCTGGGCGACGTCGCGTGCACGGTCGAAGGCGGTCCACATCGCCTGGGCCGCTGTGTCGGCAAGACCGGTGTTCGCCCCTTCACTCGGGGCCTGGCCGTTTCCGGCCGTCGCCACGGCGCGGGCGTGTTCGGCGAGGCTGTACTCCAGTTCCTGCAGCAGTTCCTCGTCCTGGCGGCGCAGCGAGCCGAGCAGGTCGGCGGTGGACTGCTCGTCCATCTGCTCGGCGAGCACCTCCCCGGCCCGGCACGCCGCCAGCGCCCGGGCTGCCGCGGCGTACTCGTCCTCCGTGTTCCTCATCAGCCGGCGTGGATCGGCCGGGCCCGCGGCGGGCAGCATGCCCTTGACGGCCCTCGACCCGAGCGTGAACGGCAGCATCGCCGTGCGCACCGCGCCCCGCGAGACGGAACGCGTCACGCCGGCCGCGGTTCCCAGCACGCCCCGGGGACGCAGGGCACGCTGCTGGCGCTGAAGGCGTTGAAGGCCGCTTTCGACCTCGGCGGCCCGGCGTTCGAGAAGCTGGCGATGCGGGCCGGGTGGCGTGACCGTGGCGTCCGTGCGGAGGCGGTCGAGGACCGCGGTATGCGCCTGATGCGCGTCCTCCAACGCCGGTACGAGTTCCTCCGTCATCACTGCCATGAGGGGCTCCTGGGTGAGGAAGGGGGCGGCGGTGCGCCGCACACGAGGCTGCGTCGGTCAGCCGCACACGAGGCTGCTGCGGTCAGCCGCACACGGGAACGGCTGCCCTCGACGGCCCCCTGACCGGGCAACCGCCACCATCCTGGGGGACCCACGCGAAGATCGCCCGTCGAAGCGGATCGGGGAGCGGCACAAAGACGCCGGGCTCGACGGCGGTCTCACTATGCGATCGCCCTTTTGGTCCCTATTCGGACAGCCCGTTGAATGAGGCCTTCCACCGAAGGAGGGCTTCCAGGCCGGAGGGAGACGAGTGATGGGCGAGCACGTTCACGTGCGCATCGCGGACGGCGTCCGAGTGGGCGACGACGGGGAGCTGGTCGAGTTCTCCCGCTGCCGCTGCGGCGCCACCTGGACCAAGACTTTTCGGGTGGCCGACGGCGCCCCCGAGGAGTAGGCGCGGCCCAGGTCACCCCGTACACAGTGGCGGCATCTGAGAGGGGCTTCCCCGACCCGCGGCGCGTACCGGTGAGAGCCCTACGCCCTGCCGACCGCCCACCCCTGACGCCGCAGTACGCCCGACACGTCCGGTGCCTCGTAGTGCTCGCCCTTGAGGACCTTGCCGTCCGCGCGGCGGGCGACCTGGCCGTCGGGGCCCAGCTTGGTCATGTTGGAGCGGTGGATCTCGGCGATCACCGCGTCGAGGTCGATGCCATGGACCAAGGCGGTGCCGTACGCCACGTAGACGACGTCGGCGAGTTCGTGCGCCAGCCGGTCCAGCGGCCCGCCGACGGACACCTCGGCGACCTCCGCCGCCTCCTCGGCGAGGAGTTCCCCACGGTGCGCGGCCAGTTCCGGGGACACCTCGGTCGGTGTACTGCGGGCGTCGAGCCCGAAGGCGAGGTGGAATTGGCGGACGAGGTCGGCGGGCGAGGAGTTCATGGCCCGACTGTAACGTCCGCCTCCGACACTCCCTGCCGCACCGCTGTGACCCCCGCCCTGGTCAGCCCCGTGTACCGGCTGGCAGGATCTCGGCCATGTCCAAGGCACTCACCCGCATCAGCAGGCGCCGGGCCCTGCAGGGCTCGGCCGCAGGGCTCGTCGCCCTGGGGCTGCTCCTGTGGTGGCTGCTGCCCCTCGGTGAGGAACCGCCGAGCGGGACGATCACCTTCAGCACGGGCACGCGCGCGGGGGTCTATCAGGAGTACGGCGCCCTGCTGCGCAAGGAGCTCGCCAAGGACATGCCGCAGCTGAAGGTGCGGCTGCTGACGAGTGACGGCTCGCAGGAGAACGTCGAGCGCGTGGCGACCGGGCAGGCCGACTTCACGATCGCGGCCGCCGACGCGGTGGACACCTTCAAGATCGAGGGCAAGCCCGTCCTCGACCGGCTGCGCGGTGTGGCCCGTCTCTACGACGACTACGTCCAGCTCGTCGTCCCGCCCGACTCCGACATCCGCTCCGTCGCGGACCTGAAGGGCAAGCGGGTGGCCATAGGGCTGCCGAACTCCGGTGTCCGGCTGATCGCCACCCGGGTGCTGGAGGCCGCCGGCATCGACCCGGAGAAGGACATCACGCCCCGGTCGGACGGCATCGACACCGGGCCCGCGCGGCTGGGACACGAGCTCGACGCGTTCTTCTGGTCGAGCGGGGTGCCGACGGACGGGCTGGAGAAGATCGCCGAGACCTCCTCCTTCCGGTTCGTTCCGATCGAAGCCGGCCTCGTCGCCAAGGTGCACGCCCAGGGCGACGTGGCCCACTTCTACCGCGCGACCAACATGCCGGAGTCGGCCTACCCCACCATCCAGAACGGCGACACCGTGCCGACGATCGCCGTCTCCAACCTGCTGATCACCCGCAAGGACATGGACCCCCGGCTCACCGAGTGGCTGACCCGCACGGTGATCAAGAGCCGCGACGGCATCGGCGCCCACGTCCACTCCGCGCAACTGGTCGACCTGCGCACGGCGATCTACACCGACCCCCTGGCCTTGCACGAGGGCGCCCGGCGCTACTACCGCTCGGTCAAGCCGTAGGAGCCTGCCGGCGCCGATACCGCCATTCCACCGGCCCCGATCCCGCCATTGCACCGGCGCCGCCCCCCGCCCGCCACTACGCGGGCATCGCTGCCGCCACTGCGCCGGGCCCCACTGCGCAAGCCCTGCTGCTGCCCCGGCCCGGCCGCCGCGTCACGCCGCGCGTGCACCGGCCCCGCCACCACGCCACGCCGCGCGTGCACCGTCCGGGCCACCACGCCATCCCGCTGCCGCTGCCGCTCGCCCCGACACTGAGCCGGCCCCGCTACCCGTGCACCCCACGTCTGCGGCCGGCCCAGTCGCCGCGCCCTCCCGCTTCCGCTCGCCCGCTACTGCGTCGGCGCCGTCCTGGGCACGGTCACCGTCACCCGCAGCCCGTGCGGTTCATTGCGGCCGTACGAGATCGAGCCACCGCCCGCCGCGAGCAGTGCCCGTGAGATCGACAGGCCCAGGCCCGAGCCCTTGATGTTCTGGTGCCGGCCGCTGCGCCAGAAGCGGTCGCCGATGCGGGCGAGTTCCTCGTCGGTGAGACCGGGGCCGTGGTCGGTCACCACGATCGTCGAGATACCGCCGTTGGACGTGACGGTCACCTCGACGCACTCGTCCTTCGCAGTGAACTTGACCGCGTTGTCGATCACCGCGTCCAGCGCGCTGGACAGCGCCACCGGGTCGGCCCAGGCCGTGGTGGGCGGGCAGTCCCCCACCAGCCGTACCCCCTTGGCCTCGGCGGTCGGGGCCCAGGCCGCGACGCGCTCGGCGGTCAGCGCGCCGACGTCGGTGAGCCTCAGGTCGGCTTCGGTGTGCTCGGCGAGGGCAAGATCGAGCAGGTCGTCCAGGACCTGCGCCAGGCGCTTGCCCTCCGCCTGGACCGAGGCGATCTCCTCATTGCCCTCCGGAAGTTCGAAAGCGAGCAGTTCGATGCGCAGCAGCAGCGCCGCGAGCGGGTTGCGCAGCTGGTGCGAGGCGTCGGCGACGAAGGCGCGCTGCTGCTCCAGCACGTCCTCGACGTTGTCCGCCATCTCGTTGAACGACCGGGCCAGGCGCCGGAGTTCCGGCGGACCGCTGGCCACCGCGACGCGTGTCTTCAGTCGCCCGCTCGCGATCGCGTGCGTGGTGCTGTCCAGCACCCGGACCGGCCTGAGCACCCAGCCGGTCAGCCTGAGCGCGGCTCCGACGGCCACCAGCATCGCGGCCGTCAGCCCCGCGCCGATGATCAGCCAGCCCTCCAGGATCCGCGAACGCATCTGCCCGGTGGGCGAGTCGGTGACGACGACCGCGACGACGTCACCGTCCCGGATGACCGGCGAGGCGATGACGAGGCGGTTGCGCTGCCAGGGCCACACCTGCTTCGGGTCGTGGCTGCGCCGGCTGAGCAGCGACTCCTCGAAGGCGTCGCGCACCTCGCCGGTCTCGGGCAGGAACCAGGTCGTGGGCCCGTTGGCGAGAGGCGTGTCATTGGGCAGGAAGACCCCGGCCCGGATGCCGTAGACCTCGTAGTAGTTCTCGAGTTCCCGGCTGAGGATGCGCAGCTCGTCGCGGGGTCCGGAGGTCGCGTCGGCGGCGGGCCGCGCGATGGCCGCGAAATAGGCCGTGTCGTCGATCCGGTCGACGACCACCTTCTGCTGCTGGGCCGAGGCCAGGCTGACGGCGAGCGGTACGCCGAGGGCGAGCAGGACGGCCGCCATCAGGACGATGAGCAGAGGGAGAAGACGAGTGCGCACCCTTACCCGCTATGCGGCCGGGGCGACGAGCCGGTAGCCGACGCCGCGTACGGTCTCGATCAGCGCGGGCATCCGCAGCTTGGCGCGCAGGGACGCCACATGCACCTCAAGAGTGCGCCCCGTCCCCTCCCAACTCGTGCGCCACACCTCGCTGATGATCTGCTCCCGGCGGAAGACCACGCCGGGGCGCTGCGCGAGCAGGGCCAGCAGATCGAACTCCTTGCGGGTCAGCTGGACGACCGAACCGTCCACGCTGACCTGACGGGTGGGCAGTTCGATGTGCACCGCGCCCAGGCGCAGCACGCTGTCGCCGCCCGTCCCGGGGTCCTCCTGCACGGTGCGCCGGCTGACGGCATGGATCCGAGCCAGCAGCTCCCCGGTGTCGTACGGCTTCACCACATAGTCGTCGGCCCCGAGGTTGAGGCCGTGGATGCGCGAGCGGACGTCGGAGCGCGCGGTGACCATGATCACCGGGGTGCTGGTGCGCTTGCGGATCTTGCCGCAGACCTCGTATCCGTCCTGGTCGGGCAGGCCGAGGTCGAGGAGGACGACGCCGAAGCCGTTGCCCTCGGGGACGAGCGCCTGCAGGGCCTCCTCGCCGCTACGCGCGTGCGTGACGTCGAAACCGTGCCGCGCCAGCACCGCGGACAGCGCGGCTGCGACATGGTTGTCGTCCTCGACGAGGAGGAGTCTCATCCCGGCCTCCCTCGGTTCACCGGCCGTACGATTCAGATGGATACACGTGGATGCACAGTGCGTGCACACGCGCGCGTGCACCATGCAGTCACGCTGATGGACGAGGACGCCGTCAAGTGGGTTCCGGTTGCGGGCGGCTTCCGTTATCCAGCCGGTACGCGCCCAGCTCACAACTGCTACGACACGTGTCCGATTGCTATCGGATCGTGATGCTCAGATTCCCCTCAGAACTAATGACGCAGGTCGGATACGGTTATTACTGTCCTCCGAAACCGAGGAGGACGGAGCCTGAGAGCGATGACCGAAGTATCGGTGGCCAAGGAAGATGTGGCCGCGACCGGCGAGCTGGTCGTCCTGAAAGACGTGAACAAGCACTTCGGCGCGTTGCACGTACTCCAGGACATCGATCTGACGATCGCCCGCGGCGAGGTCGTCGTGGTCATCGGGCCCTCCGGGTCCGGGAAGTCCACCCTGTGCCGCACCATCAACCGCCTGGAGACGATCGACTCCGGCACGATCGCGATCGACGGCAAGCCACTGCCCGCGGAGGGCAAGGCGCTGGCGAAACTGCGTGCCGACGTCGGAATGGTCTTCCAGTCCTTCAACCTTTTCGCGCACAAGACCGTGCTCGAGAACGTGATGCTGGGCCAGATCAAGGTCCGTAAGACGGACAAGAAGAAGGCCGAGGAGAAGGCCCGCGCCCTGCTCGACCGGGTCGGCGTGGGCACCCAGGCGGACAAGTACCCCGCCCAGCTCTCCGGCGGCCAGCAGCAGCGTGTGGCCATCGCCCGGGCGCTGGCCATGGACCCCAAGGTCATGCTCTTCGATGAGCCGACGTCGGCCCTCGACCCGGAGATGATCAACGAGGTCCTGGAGGTCATGCAGCAGCTCGCCCGCGACGGCATGACCATGATCGTCGTCACCCATGAGATGGGCTTCGCCCGTTCGGCCGCCAATCGGGTGGTGTTCATGGCGGACGGCAAGATCGTCGAAGAAGCTGTGCCGGACCAGTTCTTCAGCAACCCGCGCAGCGACCGCGCGAAGGACTTCCTGTCCAAGATCCTGCACCACTGACGGACTGCTTCACGCACCGACGACCTGCGTCATCCAACCCCCTGAGGGACACCTCAGACGGGACGCATCTCTTCATCACTCAAAGGATGTTCACCATGAAGCTCCGCAAGGTCTCCGCCGCGGCGGCCGCTGTAGTTGTTCTGTCGATCACCGCTACGGCTTGTGGTGGGGACGGAGACAAGGACAACGCCGGTTCCGGTGGCGGCAAGACGATCAAGATCGGCATCAAGTACGACCAGCCCGGTCTCGGCCTGAAGGAGCCGGGCGGCAAGTTCTCCGGGTTCGACGTGGACGTGGCGACGTACGTGGCGAAGGAGCTCGGCTACAAGCCCGACCAGATCGAGTTCGTCGAGACCAAGAGTGCCGACCGTGAGAACGCGCTCGCCCGCGGCGACGTGAAGTTCATCGCGGCCACGTACTCGATCACCGACGAGCGCAAGCAGAAGGTCGACTTTGCCGGCCCGTACCTGCTGGCCCACCAGGACCTGCTGGTCAAGGCCGACTCGAAGATCTCCAAGGCCACCGACCTCAACGGCGAGGACCTGTGCTCGGTGACCGGCTCCACCTCGGCGCAGAACGTGAAGAAGGACTTCGCTCCGAAGGCCAATCTGCAGGAGAGGAGCGGCTACTCGGAGTGCATCTCCTCGCTCCAGAGCGGGGCCGTGGACGCCCTGACCACGGACGACTCGATCCTCGCCGGCTTCGCCGCACAGGAGCAGTACAAGGGCCAGTTCAAGCTCGCCGGCCTCAAGCTGAGCAACGAGAACTATGGCATCGGTGTGAAGAAGGGCGACACCGAGACCGTCAACAAGATCAACGCCGCGCTGGAGAAGATGGTAAAGGACGGCGCCTGGGAGAAGGCGGTCAAGGACAACTTCGGTCCGGCCAACTACAAGAACGAGCCCGCGCCGAAGATCGGCGTCATCGTCAAGTAGCGCAGTGCCTGACCGGCGCGCCGCCGTCCACCGCGATCAGGGCGGCGGCGCGCCGCGCTATCCACGTACGCCACCCACCCGGAAGCGCGGGAGATCGTGTTCGACTTTCTTTCTGACTACAACAACCCAACCCTGTTGGGTGCCTTCTGGATGACGGTGAAACTCACCGTCTTCTCCGGCCTGGGTTCCCTGATCTGGGGCACCCTTCTGGCCGCGATGCGGGTCAGCCCGGTCCCGCTCATGCGTGGGTTCGGCACGGCCTATGTGAACATCGTCCGGAACATCCCCCTGACGGTCATCATCATCTTCACCTCGCTCGGCCTGGCCGATGTCTTCGGCGTGACGATGGGCGCCTCCGACTTCCAGGTCCGGGGCTTCCGCCTGGCGATCCTCGGTCTCGTCGCCTACACCGCGGCCTTCGTCTGCGAGGCGATTCGTTCCGGCATCAATACCGTGCCGCTCGGCCAGGCCGAGGCGGCCCGTGCCATCGGGCTGACCTTTAGTCAGACTCTCCGGCTCATCATCCTGCCGCAGGCATTCCGCTCGGTCATCGGCCCGCTTGCCAATGTGTTGATCGCCCTGACCAAGAACACCACGGTGGCGGCCGCGATCGGCGTGGCCGAAGCCGCGTACCTGATGAAGCAAATGATCGAGAACGAGGCTCAGACGCTGCTCATCGGCGCGGTCTTCGCCTTCGGTTTCGTGGTACTGACCCTGCCCACCGGCCTCTTCCTCGGCTGGCTGAGCAAGCGACTGGCGGTGAAGCGATGAGCTCCGTTCTCTACGACGCCCCGGGCCCCAGGGCCAAGCGGCGCAATGTGATCGTCTCGGTGGTCTTCTTCGCTCTGCTCGCCCTTCTCGCGTGGTTCGTCTGGAACGCCATGGACGAGAAGAACCAGCTGGAGTGGGCGCTGTGGAAGCCGTTCACCGAGTCCCAGGCCTGGACGACCTACCTGCTGCCAGGTCTGGCCGACACACTGACGGCCGCGGCACTGGCCATGGTGATCGCCCTGCCGTTGGGCGCGATCTTCGGTATCGCACGGCTCTCCGACCACCGGTGGGTGCGGGTTCCGGCCACCTCGGTGATCGAGTTCTTCCGGGCCATCCCGGTCCTGCTGCTGATGCTGTTCGCCAATGAGGCCTACGACCGCTGGGCGGACTTCACCACTGAACAGCGGCAGCTCTACGCGGTCGTCACCGGCCTGGTGCTCTACAACGCGTCCGTGCTCGCCGAGGTGGTTCGGGCCGGCATCCTCGCCCTGCCCAAGGGGCAGTCGGAGGCCGCTTTGGCGATCGGCCTGCGCAAGAGTCAGACAATGCGGACCATCTTGCTGCCTCAGGCCGTTACCGCCATGCTGCCGGCCATCGTCAGCCAGCTCGTGGTCATCGTGAAGGACACCGCGCTGGGCGGCGTGATGATCGGGTTCACCGAACTGCTCAACACGCGCAGCACCCTGGCGGCCTACTACGCCAACCCCATCCCCAGCTTCATCGTCGTGGCGATCATCTACATCGTGCTGAACTTCATCCTCACCAGCTTCGCAAGCTGGCTGGAGAAGAGGCTGCGGCGCAGCAAGAGGAGCACGGGCGCGGTCCTCAGCGCAGAGGACATGGAAGAGCTCAACCCGGCCGCGACAGGTGGCACCTACGGAACCGGCGCTGGCGGCGCGGTCATCTGACCACTGGTCACATCGCTTGAGCTGACGGAGGGCAGTGGCATGATCGCCACTGCCCTCCGTCACTTGACGCAAGCACCGGCAATGGGTTGCATACGTTCTGTGATCGTGCACCCTGCTCCAACTTTCTGTTCACTTGCGTCCTTCGGGACACCGCTGCGGGCAGGGGGCGCCGCGCCGTGGACCCGGTGATCATCGTCGGCGCTGGGCCCGTCGGGCTCACGCTCGCCCTGGCGCTGGCCCGCCAGGAGGTGCCGTCCGTCGTTCTCGACGAGGGGCCCGGCAAGGACGAACCGCGTCTCGCGCGCACTGTCGTACTGCGCGAGGACACCGCCGCCCTCATGGAGCGTCTGACGGATGTTCCGCTCTCCGAGGCCGGAGCCCGTTGGTCCGGATGGCGGGCAATGCGGCGCAAGCAGGTGATGCGCGAGGTCACGTTCGACGACACCGAAGCAGGCCGCGAGGGCGGCACGAACCCCGTCTCCCCCGCTCCCCTGCACATCGCCCAGCACGTGCTGACCGGCGCCCTGCGCGCGGCCCTCGCCGGCGAACCGCTCGTCAAGGTCGCCGTCGACAGCCGTCTGGACGCCATCGAGCAGGAGCCGTCGGGCGTCGCCGCCCACACCCGAGGCCCGAAGGGCACCTGGTGGCGCGGTAGTTACCTGGTCGGCTGCGACGGACCGCGCTCCACGGTCCGCAAACTCCTGGACATCCGTTTCCCCGGCCGTACGGCAGTGGAACGACACGCCGTGGCCGCCCTGCGTGCGGAACTTCCGTGGGACGGTCAGGCGTTGCTCCATCGGATGCCGCCGTGGCGGACGTCCGGACCTTCGGGCGGGGAAATCACCGCACGGCCGCTCCCGGACGGGGTGTGGCGCCTCGACTGGCTGCTGCCGCCGGGCAAGGACCTGGTCACGCCCGAGACACTGGTGGCCCGCATCCGGGAGACGCTCGCCGGCTGGACCGAGGGGCCGACACCGCCGTACGAACTCCTCGACACCGGAGTGCACACGGTCCACCACCGCCTGGCCCGCCGCTGGCGCGTGGGCCGCGTCTTTCTCGCCGGGGACGCGGCGCACTGCCTGGGCACGCTGGGCACACACGGACTCGAGGAGGGTCTGCGAGACGCCGACAACCTCGCCTGGAAGCTGGCGCCGGCCTGGCACCACGGCCCGCGCGAGGCGCTGCTCGACAGCTACCAGGCGGAGCGACGCGCCGTCGTCGCCGCCCGGCTGCGCGCCGCCGACCAGGCGCTGCCGCTGCTGCGCGGCGGCGGAGGGCTGCGCGCGGTCGTCCCCGGCTCCGCCCGGGGCCATGACGCGCTGCTGATGGACGGCCACCTGGGGCACGGAGCGATCGGCGCGCCGGGGGCGTACACCGACTCACCGCTTTCACCCGGGCGCCTGGAGGGCGAAGTCCCCGTGGACACACCTCCCGGTGCGCAGGTCATGGACGTCCGGGTCACGGCGGAGGACGGTTCCTTCGTATGGCTGCGGGACCGGCTCGGACGCGGCGCGCTGCTGGTCGTACTGATCGCGCCCGGCACGGAGGTGTGGGACCGCAAGCACTGGGTGTCCGCCGGAGTCATGCCCCGGCTGGCGGCGGCGGTGACGGCGCTGCCCTATCCGGCCGAGCTGCTGGTCGCGGGGAGCTATCCGGGGGCCGCCGCGCACAGCGTGCTGCTCATCCGGCCCGACGGTCACCTGGTGACCGCGTTGAGCGGGGTCCGGCCGGCCGATCTGTACACGGCGGCCGAAACGGCACTGGGCGGACCGGTCAAGACGCAGGCCGGGACGGCTGCGGGGCCTGGGGCGGCTGCGGAGGCCGGGGCAGCGGCCGGCTCGCGCTGACGTCTTCGTACGGAGGCTGATCTCGTCGTGCGGGGTGCCGCCGTACGGAAGCAGTACTCACCTGAAAGCGGCACCCACCGTGACTGTGCGGTCCGCATCGTGACAGTGAGTTGACCGGTTCGCACCGCCATGGTGTACTCCCGACCATGACCGACACCTGTGTGCGCCTGTGGCGGAGGGTCCATATGGACCTCGTCCGCTATGCGGGCTGCGTGTGTCGTCCGTCCTGCTGAAGTCGCATCCCCTTTCTTCTCTTCCCGCGCCAGCCACTCCTTTCCCTGTGGTGTCGCGCGCTTTTCGCGAACTCTCTTCAGGACGGTGCACGTGTCTGTCTCCTCCGCCGCCGTTGCCCCCTCTCAGCCGGGTGTTGCGCCGGTCTCCACGCCGACGCAGGCGGACCTTCTCGACTTCGTACGGCGAACTGCCGCCGACGCCGACTTGATCGCCTCGCTTCCGCTCGATCCCGAGGGCCGTACCTGGGTACGGCTCGAGGGGCCCGGCGGCAGCGAGGCCTGGCTCATCGGCTGGCCGCCCGGGACGGGTACCGGCTGGCACGACCACGCCGACTCGGTCGGGGCCTTCGTGACGGCGGCCGGTGAGCTCAAGGAGAACTCGCTCGCCGTCCGGCTGCCCGCCGACGGCTGGAAGACCCTGGAGCTCACGGACGACGTGGACCGCGAGCGCCGGCTGCCGACCGGCAAGGGCCGCTCTTTCGGCCGTCACCATGTGCACGAGGTCCTCAACGAGTCCGCCGACCAGCACGCGATCTCCGTTCACGCCTACCACCCGCCCCTGCCGCAGATCCGCCGCTTCAGCCGCAGCGGCCCGATTCTGCGACTGGAGCAGGTGGAACGACCGGAGGACTGGCAGTGAGCGGGGCGGCAGGACCTGCTGAGGCGCGGGGAGGGGCTGCGGTGCGGGGCTTGAGCGGACGGCCGGTTGGCGGAGGTGGCGAGGTGACGGTGAACGGCGTCGGCGAGCGGTCGGTCCGCGGAGGCGATCCCACGGCAGGTCCGGGCGGGGTCGAGAAACGGCCGGTCGGCATCGACGAGTTGCTGGAGCGCGTACGCGCCGGTTACGCGCGGATCGAGCCCCGGGCGGCGTACGAGGCCGCGCAGCACGGCGAGGCTCTGCTGGTCGACATCCGATACGCGGCCCTGCGCGAACGCGACGGACTGATCCCCGGCGCCCTCGTCGTCGAGCGCAACGAACTCGAGTGGCGGCTCGATCCACAGGGCAGCCATCGCGCCCCCGAGGCCACAGGCCACGATCTGCGGGTCGTGGTGATCTGCAACGAGGGCTATGCGTCGAGTCTGGCGGTCGAATCTCTACGGCGGCTGGGACTGCACCGGGCCACCGATCTCGTCGGGGGGTTCCAGGCGTGGCGGGCCGAGGGACTCCCGGTGACGTCGGTGAGGTCGGGAGCGGGTGCGGAGGTGGAGGCGGAGGTGCAGGCGAAAGCGGAGGCGGAGCCTAAGGCGAAGGCGGGTGCGGAGGCGAGGGCGAAGGCGAAGCCAGAAGCAGCCTAAGGCCCTGCCCCCGTGGGCCGACGTCCGCGCCCTCTCAAAGCGAACCCGGCCCCGAACGCGATCGGCGCCCCCGCGCGTCCACCGTGTCCGGGGCCGGAATCCTGAGTTCGCGACCTTCGCCCATGCCAGGCCTCTGCTCCCCAGGCCTCTGCTCCCCAGCCTTCGGCTCCCCGACCTCTGCTCCCCAGCCCTTCTGCGGGATCAGAACCCCTCGTCGCCGAGAAACTCCGTGTCCTCGCCCTCTTCCTCCAGCGCCTGTCGCACGACCCGGAGAGCCATCCCCTCGGGATAGCCCTTGCGGGCGAGCATGCCCGCGAGGCGGCGCAGGCGTTTGTCGCGGTCGAGGCCGCGCGTGGAGCTGAGCTTGCGGGCGACGAGTTCGCGTGCGGTCGCCTCTTCCTGCTCGGAGTCGAGCTGCGCGACGGCCGCGTCGATCAGGGTGGAATCGACGCCCTTGGTCCGCAGTTCCCGGGCGAGCGCGCGCCGGGCGAGCCCTCGGCCGTGATGCCGGGACTCCACCCAGGCGTCCGCGAACGCGCTGTCGTTGATGAGGCCGACCTCCTCGAACCGCGACAGCACCTCCTCGGCGGCATCGTCAGGGATCTCCCGCTTGCGCAGGGCGTCCGCGAGCTGTTTCCGCGTACGCGGGGTCCCGGTGAGCAGGCGCAGACAGATCGCCCGCGCCTGCTCCACCGGGTCCGCTGGGGGCGCACCCCTCTCGGCCCTCGACGAGGAAGAGGCGCCTCCGTCCTCACCGGACGGCTCTGTTCTGCCGCGCCGACGACGCCCGCGGGCACCGCCCGAGCCATCCGAGCCCCGAGCCCCACCACGGCCGCGGCGCGAGCCGCCGCCGGACCCACCGGTGCTGCCGGGCCCTGAGCCGTCGTCGGACCACGCTTCGCCGTCCACCGTCCCCGGGGGCTGCTCATCGCCGTACCCCCCGTGCGACCAGCCGCTGCCGTACGGCGTCGCGCCGTCGTTCCCCCCGTCCATGTCCTGGGCCGCGTCCCCTCCGTAAGCGTGCCCGCCCATCCCGGAGAGGCCCTCGTCGCCGCCTCTCCCCCGCTCACGCGGGACGTCCGGACAGGCGGCGTACTCGGCCCAGTCGGTTCGCCGTGTCACGGGATCAGCTCTTGGCGGTCGCAGCCTTGGTCTTGGCTGCCTTGGCCGCCGCAGGCGCGGGCACCGCCTTGGCGGCGTCGGCCGGGGCGGCGGAGACCGCGGCGTCCGCGCCCGGCTCGGCGGCCGGCTCCTCCGGGCGCACGCCGACGCCCAGCTTCTCCTTGATCTTCTTCTCGATCTCGTTGGCCAGGTCGGGGTTGTCCTTCAGGAAGTTGCGTGCGTTCTCCTTGCCCTGGCCGAGCTGGTCGCCCTCGTAGGTGTACCAGGCGCCGGCCTTGCGGACGAAGCCGTGCTCCACGCCCATGTCGATCAGGCCGCCCTCGCGGCTGATGCCCTGGCCGTAGAGGATGTCGAACTCGGCCTGCTTGAAGGGCGGCGCGACCTTGTTCTTGACGACCTTGCAGCGGGTGCGGTTGCCGACCGCCTCGGTGCCGTCCTTCAGGGTCTCGATGCGGCGGATGTCGATGCGCACCGAGGCGTAGAACTTCAGCGCCCGGCCACCGGTCGTGGTCTCCGGCGAACCGAACATCACGCCGATCTTCTCGCGGAGCTGGTTGATGAAGATCGCGGTGGTCTTGGACTGGTTGAGCGCACTGGTGATCTTCCGCAGGGCCTGGCTCATCAGGCGCGCCTGCAGACCGACGTGGCTGTCGCCCATCTCGCCCTCGATCTCCGCGCGCGGGACGAGCGCGGCGACGGAGTCGATGACGATGAGGTCGAGGGCGCCGGAGCGGACCAGCATGTCCACGATTTCCAGCGCCTGCTCGCCGTTGTCCGGCTGGGACAGGATCAGGTTGTCGATGTCGACGCCGAGCTTCTTCGCGTACTCGGGGTCGAGGGCGTGCTCCGCGTCCACGAAGGCGACCTGGCCGCCGGCCTTCTGCGCGTTGGCCACGGCGTGCAGGGTCAGGGTCGTCTTACCGGAGGACTCCGGTCCGTAGATCTCCACGACACGGCCGCGCGGCAGGCCGCCGACGCCGAGGGCCACATCGAGGGCGGTCGACCCGGTCGGGATGACCTCGATGGGCTCCTTCGCCCGCTCGCCCATGCGCATGACCGCGCCCTTGCCGAATTGCCGTTCAATCTGTGCGAGTGCGGCATCCAGGGCCTTCTCGCGGTCGGTTCCTGCCATGGGTTCCACCCGGTTTGCTTGAGTCGATCGCTTCACGTCAAAGACGCTAACGCCTGCCACTGACAATGCGCCCCGACGCCCGTCCGGCCTGTGGATAACTCGGGCACTTCCAGGTCGAAACCATGGCGAAACGCCCGCCGAGAGCCTTGCCGGAGCCTCCATAAGAATGGATGTTCGATTTTCGTGTCAAGCGCACCACACGGCACTTCCGAGGCTACGTTCGCGGTCTCGTTCGCGGTCCGCCAACGCCCGGAAGCCGTAGCTCGGCATCGCCCGATGCCCGCCGGGCGGCAGTCACCGCGGCACGGCCCACACGGCCGAGCAGCACGGTCCACGCGGCTGGGCAGCCCGGCCCACACAGCCGGGCGGACGGCCCACACGGCCGGGCTCAGGAAGAGGAGCTCTTCCCGGAACTCCCCGTCTCCGCCGGAGGCCGCCGCTCCCCCGGCCGTCGTGCCCACAGCTCACGCGCGCGTGCGAACAGGCTGGGCCCGCTCCCCCACCGGTGGCCGTGGACGCGGGGGTCGTCCGTGACGTCGTACCGCTTGACGTACGCCCCCAGGAACGCCTGCAGCGTGGCGACCGCCGGGATGGCGATCAGCGCGCCCACCGCACCGAGGAGGGCGGTGCCCGCGATGACCGAGCCGAAGGCGACCGCGGGATGGATGTCGACGGTCCTCGCGGTCAGCTTGGGCTGCAGCACATAGTTCTCGAACTGCTGGTAGACCACGACGAAGATCAGCACCCACAGCGCGTACCAGGGATCGACGGTGAAGGCGATCAGCATGGGCAGGGCGCCCGCGAGATAGGTGCCGATGGTGGGGATGAACTGCGAGACCAGGCCGACCCAGACGGCCAGCACGGGCGCGTACGGCACGTCCAGGCTCGCCAGCAGGATGTAGTGGGCCACGCCGGAGATCAGCGCCATCAGGCCGCGCGAGTACAGGTAACCGCCGGTCTTGTTGACGGCGATCTCCCATGCGCGCAGCACCTCGGCCTGCCTGGCAGGCGGCAGCACGGAGCACAGAGCGCGGCGCAGTCGCGGACCGTCCGCGGCGAAGTAGAACGAGAACAGCGTGATCGTCAGCAGCTGGAAGAGACCGCCGAGGACCTGGGCGGACACGTCCAGGACGCCGGTGGCGCTGTTCTGCACGTAGTTGCGCAGCCAGTCGGAACGGAGCAGGCCCTCCTGGACGTCCACGCGCCGCAGCTCGGTGTGGAAGTGCGTGTTGATCCAGTTGATGACGGAGTCGAGATAGTTCGGGAAATCCTCGACGATCTTGATGATCTGGCCCGCGAGCATGGACCCCAGCAGCGTCACGAACCCGGCGGAGACGATGATCACGGCGAGGAAGACGATGGCCGTGGCCAGCCCCCGGCGCATGCCTCGCGAGGCCATCCAGCTCACCGCGGGCTCGATGGCCAGAGCGAGGAAGAACGCGATGAGGATGTTGATCAGCAGCCCGGTGAGCTGGTGAAAGGCCCAGCTGCCCAGCTGGAACGCGCCGACGAGCGCCAGCGCGAGCACCATGGCGCGCGGCAGCCAGCGCGGCATGCGAGCGCTCGGCCCGGCGGCGCCCTCGCCCGGAGGCGGGCTGGGCGGCGTCGTGCCGAACGGGGATCCCTGCCGGGCGAGCTGCCCGGTCTCGTCAATGCGTGCCACGGAGCAAGTGTCACCCACGCAGCCGACAAACAGCTGCCGTCCTGCGATCTCCGTGACCGGTCAGCGCTTCTCCCCCGGAACGTTCATGACGGCGCAGACCACACGCCACACGTCCTTGGCGTCCCAGCCGGAGTCCAGCGCCTGGTGCACCGTGCGCCCGCCGAGCTCCGCCATCACGTGGTCGCGCGCGAAGGTGTCGGCGTACCCCGGACCGAAGTGCTCCGCCATCCGCTGCCAGAAGACCGTCAACCGCATGCGTCCAGTATCCCGCCCCTGAGGGTGGGCCTGTGCGGGGACCGCTTGCCGAGACCGCTTTCCGCCCTACGGTCTGACGCATGCCCGAAACAGGAGCTTCCGCACTCCCCCCGCCGCCCCCGGCGCACTCCCCGGTCTTCCGCGCCGAGCAGTTCGTCTGGCTCACCGCGCGCGTGCTCGAACAGCGCCTCTTCGCGTACCACTTCCTGAACGGCGCCGCCGTCCCGGTGGAGACCGCGCTGGACGCCTACCGCAACGAGGACGGCGGGTACGGCCACGCCCTGGAGCCCGATCTGCGCGGCCCGGTCAGCCAGCCGCTGCACACCGGTCACGCACTCCGCGTCCTGGACGCCATCGAACGCTGCGGCGGGCAGCGTGTGGACCGCGTATGCCGCTACCTCACCTCGGTCTCCACGCCGGACGGCGCCCTCCCGGCGATCCACCCGAGCCAGCGGGGCTACCCCGCGGCCCCGTTCATCCCGATCGTGGACGACCCGCCCAGCTCACTTCTGGCCACCGGCCCCGTGGTCGGTGTGCTGCACCGCAACGAGGTCTGGCACGCCTGGCTGTTCCGGGCCACGGACTTCTGCTGGCAGGCGGTCGAGTCCCTGGAGAAGTCCCACCCGTACGAGATCGAGGCCGCCGTGGCCTTCCTGGACTCCGCTCCCGACCGCACGCGCGCGGAGGCGGCCGCCGATCGTCTCGGCCGCCTGGTGCGGGAACAGCGCTTGGCGGCTCTGGAGCCGGACAGTCTCGACGCCTACCCGGTCTCCCCCGGCTACGCACCTGGCGAGCACCACTTCCCGCACGACTACGCGAAGACACCGCGCTCCCTCGCGCGCGCGTGGTTCACGGACGACGAGATGAGCCGCTCCCTCGACCACCTGGCCGGCGAGCAGCAGGAGGACGGCGGCTGGCCCGTCCGCTGGCGCCAATGGGCGCCGGGCACCGCCCTTGAAGCCCGCCCCCTGGTGACGATCGAGGCGCTGCACACCCTCAGGGCGTTCGGCCGCCACATCGGCTGACCGGCCCTCACCCGCCGATCGCCCGCACGCCGGCCGTCACCACCACGGCAGCCGCGACGACGAGCAGGAACGGGGCCCGCAACATGAGCACCACGGCGGCCGCTGCGACCCCGGCCACCCTTGCGTCCAGCACCAGCGCATGCCCGTCGGCGAAGGTCTGCTGAGCCGTGAGGGCGGCAAGGAGTGCGACGGGCAACAGGGCGGCGAGCCGCCGGACGAGAGGCCTCTCCAGAGCCCCTGCGGGCACGAGCAGCCCGGCAAGCTTGACGGCGTAACAGCCGAGAGCGGTGACGCCGATCGCGATCCAGGTACTCACAGCGCTCCCTTCCGTACGTCTCCCCTGCGACGCCCGTCGGCCCACAGCACGACCGGCGCCGCGAGGGCGGCCACCAGAACGGGCACACCGGCAGGCAGCACTGGCAACAGTCCGAGCCCGAGAACCACGGCCAGACCTGCGACAGCGCGCTCGGTCGCGGACTTCAGCATCGGCGCGAGCAACGCCAGAAACACGGCGGGCCCGGCCGCATCGATCCCCCAGGCGTCGGTGTCACCAAGGGCCTCGGCCCCCAGCGCACCGAGCAGCGTGGTGAGATTCCACAGCACGTACAAACTCAGCCCCGTCACCAGGAACCCGATCCGCGCACTGCGCCGCGTCGGCTGCGCCAGCGCGACAGCAGCCGTCTCGTCGATCACCCACTGCGCGGCGAGCGGCCGCACCGCGCGCGTGGGGCTGAGCACCTGCGACAGCCGCAGCCCGTAGAAGGCGTTGCGCACACCCAGGAAGAAAGCTCCCGCCGCCGCGGTCAGCGGACTGCCGCCGGCCGCAAGCGCCCCCACGAGCGCGAACTGCGACGCCCCCGTGAACACCAGCAGACTGAGCGCACAGGTCTGCACGACCGTGAGCCCGCTGCCCGCCGATGTCACCCCGAAGGCGAACCCGGACAGCCCGACGGCGACTCCGACGCCCAGGCCGTCCCGTACGACCACCCCGTCGGGCTTGCCTCCGACGTCGCGGAGGTCTTCGAGAGCTCTCTGTTCTGCCACGCCTGCGACGCTAGGGCAGCCCCTGCCACGCGTCTTGTACGTTCTTGCGCTCCCGCTGATAGGCGCCCGGCGGCACACCGACGATCCGGGTGAAGTGCCGGTTGAGATGCGGCTGATCGGTGAACCCCACGGCAACGGCCGCCGCCGCCGGCGAGCCACCCGCGTCCAGCAGCCGCCGAGCCCGCCGTACCCGTGCGTCGGTCAGCCAGGCGTGCGGCGGCATCCCATACAGATCCCGGAACGCCCGCAGCAGGGCAAACGGCCCGGTACCGAGATCGGCGGCCAGCTTCTCCAGACTCGGCGGCTCGGCCATCCGCGCCTCCAGCACCTCACGCGCGCGTACCGCGATCCGATCCCCCGCCGTCCTCACCTTCCGCTGCATCAGCGCCCCACCGTTCAACCGCAGCAGCCGAGTCACGGCAACCCGAAGCAACGTGTCGGCGGCCAGCGCGTCGCCCTCGTCCGCGGCACGCAGCACTCGATGCACCAGCCCCACGGTGTACGGATCATCCAGCACCGGCCTGACGAACCCCGGCGTCCCGCGGATCACTGTGGTCTCGGCCGCGATCTCCGCCACCACCTCCGGCGACGGATACACGGCCCCGTACCGCCACCCCTCGGGAACCCCCGCCCGCCCGGTGTGCGGCGTGTCCGGATTGACCAACGCGAGCGCCCCGGCACCCGCGTACTGATCGGCACCCCGATGGTGAAAGACCTCCACACCGTCCGCGATGGCGGCGATCACAAAGTGCTCATGGGTGTGCCGCACAAACGTCTTCCGCACGTACCGGGCCCGCAGCAGGTCGACACCGGGCAACTCGGCGTACCGCCAGTGCCGCGCCCGCTCACCCGAACCTGCCATGGTCCCATTCTCCGGTACAGCGCCCGGAGCCGAAGGCGGTGAACCCCGCCGGCCGACACTCGCGCACGACGGGAAGGGGACGTGCCCGAAGACGTTTCCCCAGCTCAGCCCCATTGTCAGTCCCCGGGTGCAGGATGGACGCATGGTCAGCAAAGGACACCGAGCCCTGGAAGGCTTCTCGCCCGCAACCCGCGGCTGGTTCACGGGCGCCTTCTCCGCGCCCACCGCGGCGCAGGCAGGCGCGTGGAAAGCCATCCACGAGGGCTCGGACGTTCTGGTCGTGGCCCCGACCGGCTCGGGCAAGACGCTGGCCGCATTCCTCGCGGCCCTGGACCAGCTCGCCGCCACACCCCCACCGGCCGACACCAAGAAACGCTGCCGCGTCCTCTACGTCTCCCCCCTCAAGGCCCTGGCGGTCGACGTGGAACGCAACCTCCGCAGTCCCCTGACCGGCATCCGCCAGGAATCCGTACGCCTGGGCCTGCCCGAACCCGAGGTGAAGGTGGGCATCCGCTCGGGCGACACCCCCGCCGCAGAGCGCCGAGCCCTGTCGACCCGCCCCCCGGACATCCTGATCACCACCCCCGAGTCCCTGTTCCTGATGCTGACGTCGGCCACACGCGACGCGTTGACCGGCATCGAGACGGTGATCCTCGACGAGGTGCACGCGGTGGCGGGCACCAAGCGCGGCGCCCATCTCGCCCTCTCCCTGGAGCGCCTGGACGAGCTCCTGCCGAAGCCGGCCCGCCGCATCGGTCTCTCCGCGACCGTCCGCCCGGTCGACGAGATCGCCCGCTACCTCTCCCCCCGCCGCAAGGTGGAGATCGTCCAGCCGAAGTCGGGCAAGGAGTTCGACCTTTCGGTCGTGGTCCCCGTCGAAGACCTCGGCGAACTCGGCGGCTCACCCGTGGCCGACGGCTCCGAAGGCACTGAGCGTCCCTCGATCTGGCCGCACGTGGAGGAGCGGATCACCGACCTGGTCCAGGCCCACCGCTCCACCATCGTCTTCGCCAATTCCCGCCGGCTCGCGGAACGCCTGTGCAACCGCCTCAACGAGATCGCCTACGAACGGGCCACCGGCGAAACCCTCGACGAACACCACGCCCCGGCCGAACTCATGGGCGGCTCGGGCGCGGCCCAGGGCGCACCGCCGGTCATCGCCCGCGCCCACCACGGCTCGGTCTCCAAGGAACAGCGTGCCCTGGTCGAGGAGGACCTCAAGGCGGGCCGCCTCCCCGCGGTCGTCGCCACCTCCAGCCTCGAACTGGGCATCGACATGGGCGCGGTCGACCTCGTGGTCCAGGTCGAATCACCCCCCTCGGTTGCCTCCGGCCTGCAACGCGTCGGCCGCGCGGGACACCAGGTCGGCGCGGTCTCCACGGGCGTGGTCTTCCCGAAGTACCGCGGCGACCTGGTCCAGGCAGCCGTGGTCACCGAACGGATGCGCACCGGGTCCATCGAGTCCCTCAAGGTCCCGGCCAACCCCCTGGACGTCCTGGCGCAGCAGCTCGTCGCGATGACCGCGATGGACACCTGGCAGTTCGACGACCTCCTCGCCACGGTCCGCCGAGCCGCTCCCTTCGCCTCGCTCCCCGAATCCGCCTTCACCGCGGTTCTCGACATGCTCGCCGGCCGCTACCCGTCCGACGCCTTCGCGGAGCTTCGCCCACGCGTCGTCTGGGACCGGGTCGCCGGTACGATCACCGGCCGCCCCGGCGCCCAGCGCCTTGCCGTCACCTCCGGCGGCACGATCCCCGACCGCGGTCTCTTCGGGGTCTTCCTCGCCGGATCCGACCCCAAGAAGGGCGGCGGCAGGGTCGGCGAGCTCGACGAGGAGATGGTCTACGAGTCCCGCGTCGGGGACGTCTTCACGCTCGGCACCAGCTCCTGGCGCATCGAGGACATCACGCGCGACCGCGTCCTGGTCTCCCCCGCCCCGGGTGTGCCGGGCCGCCTGCCCTTCTGGAAGGGCGACCAGCTGGGCCGTCCGCTCGAACTGGGCCGCGCGGTGGGCGCGTTCCTGCGCGAGGTCGGCTCGCTGTCCAAGGAGGACGCCCGTCTGCGTCTGCTCGCCGCCGGCCTGGACGCGTGGGCGGCCGACAACGTCCTGTCCTATCTGGACGAGCAGCGCGAGGCATGCGGCCATGTCCCGGACGACCGCACGATCGTCGTCGAGCGCTTCCGCGACGAGCTCGGCGACTGGCGGGTCGTCGTGCACTCCCCCTTCGGCGCCCAGGTCCACGCCCCTTGGGCACTCGCCCTCGGCGCGAAACTCTCCGAGCGGTACGGCATGGACGCACAGGTCATGCACGCCGACGACGGCATCGTGCTGCGCCTGCCCGACGCCGACCTCATGGGCCTGGACCTCCTGGACCAGGAACCGGTGAAGGCCGGCACGGAGTACGACGCCGACCAGGCGCCCGTGGGTGCGGCGGACGTCGTCTTCGACAAGGGCGACGTCGACCAGATCGTCACCGACCAGGTGGGCGGCTCGGCCCTGTTCGCGTCCCGCTTCCGCGAGTGCGCTGCCCGCGCGCTGCTGCTGCCACGCCGTAACCCGGGCAAGCGCACCCCGCTGTGGCAGCAGCGCCAGCGGGCCGCCCAACTGCTGGAGGTGGCCAGTGAGTTCGGCTCGTTCCCGATCGTCCTGGAGGCGGTCCGCGAGTGTCTGCAGGACGTCTTCGACGTCCCGGGTCTGACCGAGCTCATGGGGGACCTGGAGTCCCGCAAGGTGCGTCTGGTCGAGGTCACGACCCCTGAGCCGTCGCCCTTCGCCCGCTCCCTCCTCTTCGGGTACGTCGCCCAGTTCCTGTACGAGGGGGACTCCCCGCTCGCCGAGCGCCGTGCCGCCGCCCTGTCGCTGGACTCCCGTCTGCTGGCCGAGCTGCTCGGCCAGGCGGAGCTGCGGGAGTTGCTCGACGCCGAGGTGCTGACCGAGCTGGAGCAGGAACTCCAGTGGCTCACCGAGGACCGCCGCGTCAAGGACGTCGAGGGCGTCGCGGACGTCCTGCGCCTTCTCGGCCCGCTCACGGACGCCGAGTTGGCCGAGCGGGGCGCCGAACCGCACTGGGCCCAGGAGCTGGCCGCCGCGCGCCGCGCCATCAAGGTCCGTATCGCCGGCGGCGACCACTGGGCGGCGATCGAAGATGCGGGGCGCCTGCGCGACGCGCTCGGCACGGCCCTTCCGGTCGGCGTGCCCGAAGCCTTCACCGAGCCCGTCAAGGACCCGCTCGGCGATCTCCTCGCGCGCTATGCCCGCACCCACGGCCCCTTCACCTCGGCCACGGCAGCTTCCCGCTTCGGACTGGGCGTGGCGATCACGGACGGCGCCCTCCAGCGGCTGGCGGCGAGCGGGCGCGTCGTACAAGGCGAGTTCCACCCGGCGGGCATCGGCCAGGAATGGTGCGACGCCTCCGTCCTGCGCCGCCTGCGCCGCCGCTCCCTCGCCGCCCTGCGGCACGAACTGGAGCCGGTACCGCCGGCCGCGCTCGCCCAGTTCCTCCCGCAGTGGCAGCACATCGGCAAGGGGCACGGACTGCGGGGCATCGACGGACTGGTGCGCGCCATCGAGCAGTTGCAGGGCGCATCCGTGCCCGCGTCGGCCCTGGAGAAGCTCGTCCTGCCGTCCCGGGTCGCCGACTACACGCCCGCGATGCTCGACGAGCTCACCGCGGCCGGCGAGGTCGTCTGGGCCGGAGCGGGCTCACTCCCCGGCAAGGACGGCTGGGTCTCCCTCTACATGGCGGACGCGGCCCCGTTGCTCCTGCCGCAGCCCCACCCCCTGGAGCTGACGGCGCTGCACCAGTCGGTCCTGGACACTCTGTCCGGCGGCTACGGCCTGTTCTTCCGTCAGATCGCCGACCAGGTCCGCGCCACCACCCACCCCGACGTCACCGACCCCCAACTCGCCGACGCCCTCTGGGAACTGGCCTGGTCGGGCCGCCTGACGAACGACACGCTCGCCCCCCTGCGCTCCCTGCTGGGCTCGGGCCGCACCGCCGGCTCCACGGCCCACCGAGCCAAGCGCACCGTCCCACGCGGCCGCTACGGCTCCCTCACGGCCGCCGCCCGCCCCGCCTCCCGCACGGGCCCGCCGACCGTCGCCGGCCGCTGGTCCCTGCTCCCGGCGCACGAGCCCGACCCCACGGTGCGCGCCCACGCCCTGGCCCGCACGCTCCTCGACCGGCACGGCGTGGTGACCCGGGGGGCGGTCACCGCGGAGGGCGTCGAGGGCGGCTTCTCGGCGACGTACCGCATCCTGTCCGCCTTCGAGGAGAGCGGCCAGGCGCGGCGCGGCTACGTGGTCGAGGGACTGGGCGCCGCCCAGTTCGCGATGGACGGCGCGGTGGACCGCCTGCGCGCGGTGGCCAACGCCCGCGACCGCGGCGAGGGCCTCCCCGTCCCGAGCACCGCCGACGGCTACGGCACTCCCGGCTCCGACGGCCCCGACGGCTACGGCACTGCCGGCCGCCCCGACGGCTTCGGCACCACGGGCGACTTCGGTGACACGGCCCCCGCGTACGACATCCCCGACCTCGACCACGACTTCCTGGACGCCCACCTGGGACCCGGCGACTACGTCTCGCCCCGCGACCGCGCCCCCCAGGCCGGCCCGCGCGGCCCGCAAGCCCCCGCGTGGCACAACGGCGGCACACCGTCCGGCTCCGCCTTCGCCTCCCGCCGCAACCGTCCGACCGCCGACACGCGAGCAGTCGTCCTCGCCGCCGCCGACCCGGCGAACGCGTACGGCGCCGCCCTCGCCTGGCCCGAGCCTCCCACCGGTGCCGGGCACAAGCCGGGCCGCAAGGCGGGCTCGCTCGTGGTGCTCGTCGACGGTGAGCTGACCCTCTACATGGAGCGCGGCGGCAAGACCTTGCTGGCCTGGCCCTCGGCCCCGGACACCGAACCCACCGACGACCCCCGACTGCACACGGCCGCAGAGGCCCTCGCCGCAGCCGCCCGTGCGGGCTCCCTCGGCACGGTCACGGTGGAACGCGTGAACGGCGCCTCGGCCCTGACCTCCGCCCTCGGCACCCTCCTGGAAGGAGCGGGCTTCATCGCGACCCCCCGAGGCCTCCGCCTGCGCGCTTGACCTGGACCTCCCCCGGCCACCTGAGCCCCACCCCATGCCACCCTTGACCCATGCCCGAAGGAGACACGGTCTGGCAAACCGCGAAACGGCTGCACACCGCCCTCGCGGGCAGAACCCTGACCCGCACCGACTTCCGGGTGCCGAAGTACGCCACGGTCGACCTCACGGGCCGCAGCGTCCTGGACGTCACCCCACGCGGCAAACACCTCCTCACCCGTGTCGAGGGCGGCCTGACGCTGCACTCGCACCTGGGGATGGAAGGCTCCTGGAAGGTGTACACCGACCAGCAGCGCTGGACCGGCGGTCCCGCCCACCAGATCCGCGTGGTCCTCACCGCCGCCGAAGCCCGCACGGACCGCTCCACCCGCACAGCCGTCGGCTACCGCCTCCCCGTCCTGGAGCTCCTGCACACCACCGAGGAACACCGCGCCGTCGGCCACCTCGGCCCCGACCTCCTCGGCCCGGACTGGGACCCCGACCGCGCCCTCACCCACCTCCTCGCGGACCCCGACCGCCCCCTCGGCGAGGCCCTGCTGGACCAGCGCAACCTCGCCGGCATCGGCAATGTGTACAAGAGCGAGCTCTGCTTCCTGCTCCGCGTCACCCCTTGGCTGCCGGTCGGCGCCCTCCCCGCCGAGCACACCGCCCACCTGCCCGTACTCGCCAAGAAGCTCCTGGAAGCCAACCGCGACCGCCCGATCCGCAGTACGACGGGCCGCCGCGGCCAGGACCTGTTCGTGTACGGCCGCACGCATCGCCCCTGCCTGCGCTGCGGCACTCCGATCCGGGCGGCCGACCAGGGCGACGGCTCCCGCGAGCGCCCCACCTACTGGTGCCCCCACTGCCAGGCGGGCCCGGCCCCGAGCCCGATGTCCGGCACCGCCTCACACCGCGGGACTCGGCACCGTACGACTAATTGACGACCCGTCAGAATCCCTCGTACCGTCCCTTCATGGCCGTCAAGGCGTACGACCTCACCGGACGCACCGCATTCGTCACCGGCGCCGCCAGCGGAATCGGCCGTGCCTCGGCCGTGCTGCTCGCCGAGGCCGGCGCCACCGTGCACTGCGCCGACCGTGATGCCCAGGGCCTGCACGAAACGGCGACCCTGATCAAGGCGGGCGGCGGCACCGCCCGCACCCACCACCTCGACGTCACCGACCGCGACCAGCTCCGGTGTGCCGTCGCCGCCTGCGAGCGTCTCGACGTGCTGGCCGCCGTCGCCGGGATCATGCACAGCAGCCCGGTCCTGGAGACCCGCGACGAGGACCTCGACCGCGTGCTGAACGTCAACTTCAAGGGCGTCCTGTACGCCTGCCAGGAGGCCGCCCGCACGATGCTCGCCCAGCACATCAAGGGCAGCATCATCACCATGGCCTCGGGCGCCGTCGACACCGGCGGCCCCGGCCTGCTCTGCTACGGCGCCGCCAAGGCGGCCGTCGTACAGCTGACGAAGACCCTGGCGAACGAGATCGGCCGGTACGGCATCCGGGTCAACGCCGTCGCGCCGGGCTGGATCCGCACGCCGATGACCGACCGCCACGGCGAGGCGCAGACCCGGACGGAGACGTTCATGGCCCGGATGTCGCCGTTGGGCAGGGTCGGCGAAGCTGAGGACGTCGCCCACACCGTGCTGTTCCTGGCGTCCGACGCCTCGTCCTTCACGACGGGGCAGATCCTGCGTCCGAACGGCGGTGTGGCGATGCCGTGGTAGCCCGCCCCGCCCGCCATGCCCGCGCCCATCGCCGCGGGTCGACGGCTCCTTCGGCCCGCGCCTTCGGCACACACTGCACCGGCAACAGGCTCAGGCCCCACCCTCCGGCCGCCAGAGCCCCTTCGAGCACCCCCGCTTCCGGCACCAGCGCGAGCCGCAGCACGGCCCACCACCACAGCGCACCGAGCCCGAGGGCCACCCCCCAGCGCGCTATCGGCCGTGCCATCCACTCACCTCCAGCCCGAGGCTAGGGTGCCCGTTCACCCGCCGGGAGGGCGCATCAACGGCACACGGATGCAGCGCGGGCCAACGCCGTCACCGCGCGTCAGGCGCGGTCACACCCCTCCACCATGACCGCCGGGCCACCCACCGGCAAACGGACCGTGCGGGCCCCGTACGGCACGAGAAAGCACGAAACCCCGACCGCACTTCCCCAGATCTTCCTGGAGAAGGCCCGGCCGGGGCCTCACACAACTCTCAGCGCGTGATCAGTCCACGCGCATCGGCGGCACCGTCACGCGGCGACCACGTCCACCGCCTCGGACGGCGCCTTGATGGTCACCCGTTCCGGTGGCACGCCGGTCACCGACACGGAACCCAGCATCGGACGGACCGACGTGGGTACAGGCTCGCTGGGGGTGGCCGCAGCGGACTGGGCCAGCTCGGCGAGCGCGAGTTCGTCGCTCACTTCCCGCATGAGCTCGGACATCCGTACGTCCAGCGCGTCGCAGATAGCGGCGAGCAGCTCGGAGGAAGCCTCCTTCTGCCCCCGCTCCACCTCGGAGAGATAGCCGAGTGAAACTCGGGCGGACGAGGAGACTTCGCGCAGAGTACGGCCCTGGCGCTGGCGCTGCCGACGCAGCACGTCACCCAGCAGGCGACGGAGCAGAATCATCGGTGGCTCCCTCCTCGGACCGCGTAGCCGCATCCTTCACGCCCCACCGTACCGCCTTGCGCCGCGGCCGTGCGGGGAGCGATGTCGTGTTCACTCAGGGCTGCAAACATCAAAACCCCCCGTTCTGTTCCGTATCCTGTGCCCGCTCATTCCCAGTGTGTTCGCTCGCGAGCTCCTTCAGGAGCAGTGCGAGTACGCTCCGTACACTCTCCATACGAATTTCCGCGCGGTCGCCGTTCAACCGCAGGGCCTCCACTTTTCCGCCAGCGGCGGAACCGGAACCTGGGCGGAACGGCCCATCCACGGCCACGAAAACCGTCCCCACGGGTTGTCCGTCCTGTCCCTCTGGCCCCGCGACACCCGTTGTGGCGATGCCCCAGTCGGCCCCGAGAGCCTTCCGCACGCCGACCGCCATCTGGGCCGCCACCTGCGGATTCACCGCTCCGTGCTGCGCCAGCAGGGTGGCGTCGACGCCGAGCAGCTGATGCTTCAGTTCCGTGGCGTAGGCGGTCACCGAACCCCGGAACGCCTTCGATGCCCCAGGGGCCGCTGTGATTTCCGCCGCAACCAGTCCACCGGTCAGCGACTCGGCGACAGCGAGCGTCTCACCGTTCACCGTGAGTAGTCGCACGACGTCAGCGGCCGTGGAATTCACGCTTCCGTCTCCTCCAACGCGGCCTTGCGCTCGGCGATTCCTCGCCTGCGCAGCACAATGGCTTGTCTCACATAGTCGAGCCCGGTCACCACGGTCAGGACGACCGCCGCAGCCATCACCCAGAACCTCAGAGTGGCCAGCCACCCCGTCAGCGCCAGGATGTACATCCCGACGGCCACGCCCTGCGTCAGGGTCTTCAGCTTGCCGCCCCGGCTCGCCGGGATCACGCCGTACCGGATGACCAGGAAACGCAGGAGCGTGATCCCGAGTTCCCGGCCGAGGATGACTCCCGTCACCCACCACGGCAGATCGCCCAGCGCGGACAGACAGATCAGCGCCGCCCCCATGATCGCCTTGTCGGCGATGGGGTCGGCGATCTTCCCGAAGTCGGTGACGAGGTTGTACGTCCGGGCCAGATGGCCGTCGAACAGATCGGTGATCATGGCGACGGCGAAGGCCGCCCAGGCGAACGAGCGCCATGCGGGGTCGTATCCGCCCTCGGCCAGCATCAGCGCGACGAAGACGGGCACGAGGACCAGCCGGAGCATGGTCAGAAAGTTGGCGATGTTCCAGACGCTGGCCTGGTTGACGGCCGCCGCCACGATCTTCCCGCCGCGCGCGGGCTTCGTACCGTCCGGGACACCGGCTTCGGCGCCGTCTCGTTCCGCACCGCTCGTCCTCGAGCCACCGGCGGCGGACGACCCCATGGCACTCACCTTGCCTGCCGCACCCGCCTGGGAGGAGCCACCCGCGGCGGACGCCGGAACTCCGGTCATCTGCCCGCCTCCTCACTACATGCGAGCGTGCCCTGCAGCGGCTCGGCCACCAGGTCGACGCCCTCCGTACCGACCACCTTCGCCTCGACGATACGACCGATGCCCAGCCCAGCGCCGCTCGTGAGCAGCACCTGGCCGTCCGTCTCCGGCGCCTGGTGCGCCCCCCGGCCGTACGCGCCCTCCGCCGAGTCCTCGGCGTCCACCGCCTCCACGAGCACGTGCACGGTCTCCCCGACGCGCTCCTCGGCCCGCTGCGAGACGAGCTCCTCGGCCAGCCGGGAGACACGTGCCAGCCGCTCGGCGACGACGTCCTCGTCGAGCTTGTTGTCGTACGTCGCGGCCTCCGTGCCCTCCTCGTCGGAGTAGCCGAAGACACCGATGGCGTCCAGCCGCGCGCTGTTCAGGAACCGCTCCAGCTCGGCCAGGTCGGCCTCGGTCTCGCCGGGGAAGCCCACGATGAAGTTGGAGCGCACGCCGGCCTGGGGCGCCTTGCCCCGGATGGTGTCGAGGAGCTCCAGGAATCGGTCGGTGTCGCCGAAGCGGCGCATCGCGCGCAGCACGTCGGGGGCGGAGTGCTGGAAGGACAGGTCGAAGTACGGGGCGACCTTCGGGGTCGAGGTCAGCACGTCGATCAGTCCGGGCCGCATCTCGGCCGGCTGCAGGTAGCTCACCCGCACCCGCTCGATGCCGTCGACCTCGGCGAGCTCGGGCAGGAGGGACTCCAGCAGGCGGATGTCGCCCAGGTCCTTGCCGTACGAGGTGTTGTTCTCGGAGACCAGCATGATCTCCTTGACGCCCTGCTCGGCCAGCCACCGCGTCTCGTTCAGCACGTCGCTCGGGCGGCGCGAGATGAAGGAGCCGCGGAAGGACGGGATGGCGCAGAAGGAGCAGCGCCGGTCGCAGCCGGAGGCGAGCTTCACCGAGGCGACGGGCGAGCCGTCGAGGCGGCGGCGCAGGGGCGCACGGGGGCCGGAGGCCGGAGCGAGCCCCTCCGGAAGGTCTGCGGGGGCGTGCCCGGGAAGGGCGACGCCCGCTGCCGACTCCTGCCGCTCGGCCGGGCTGATCGGCAGGAGCTTGCGCCGGTCGCGGGGGGTGTGCGCGGCGTGGATGCCGCCGTTCAGGATGGTCTGCAGGCGGTCCGAGATGTTCGCGTAGTCGTCGAAGCCGAGTACGCCGTCGGCCTCGGGGAGGGCCTCGGCGAGGTCCTTGCCGTACCGCTCGGCCATGCAGCCCACCGCCACGACGGCCTGGGTTCTCCCATGCCCCTTGAGATCGTTGGCCTCCAGGAGCGCGTCGACGGAGTCCTTCTTGGCGGCGTCGACGAAGCCACAGGTGTTGACCACGGCGACATCGGCGTCCGCGGCGTCCTCCACGAGGTCCCAGCCGTCCGCCTCCAAGCGGCCTGCGAGCTCCTCCGAGTCCACCTCGTTACGGGCGCAGCCAAGAGTGACGAGTGCGACGGTACGGCGTTCAGGCATGGGCTCAAGACTACTTTGTCTGACTGACACCCCACGTCGACGGGGTTGGCCGATCTTGGCCAACCCCGTATGGTCCTCACCCCTTCAGCCTGACTTATCCGGCCTGCGGGTCGCCCTTCGTGTACGTGAGGCGCTCCACGGCGCCCGGCTGCCAGTCGTCCTCGATCTTCTTGCCGTTGACGTAGAGGTCGATCGCGCCCGCGTCGCCGAGGACGAGGTTGATCTTCTCGCTGTCCTGGAAGGTCTTGGAGTCGCCCTGTTTGAGGAGTCCGTCGAAGAGCAGCTTGCCGTTGTGGTCCTTGGCGGAGATCCAGCTCCTGCCGTCGGCGGCGCTGACCTGGACGGTCACCTTGTCCTGCGGGACGGCCGCGATGGCGCTGTCCGACGGCTTCGGGTCCTTGGGCTTGTCGGTCTTCGGGGTGGGCTTGGTCTTGTCGGCCGTGGGCGTCGAGCCGCCTTCGGCCACCGCCGGCTTGCCGCCCTCGCCGTCGCCCTTGAACGCGGTGAACCCGACGAAGCCGATCACCACGACGATCGCGGCGACCATGGCCGCGGTCCAGTTGGGCCCGCGCCGCTCAGGACGGATGCGTTCCGCCTCGAACAGCGGGGCAGCCGGGGTCGGCGCCGGTCGTCCGCCGTGGGAGGCGTCGTACTGGGCGAGGAGCGGAGCCGGATCGAGGTGGACAGCCTTGGCCAGGGTCCTGATGTGGCCTCGGGCGTACACGTCGCCGCCGCAGGGAGCGAAGTTGTCCGCCTCGATGGCATGCACGATGGCGATGCGGACCCGGGTGGCACTACTGACGTCGTCGACGGTCAGCCCGGCGTCGATACGAGCCTGCCGCAGGGCACGGCCGATCGAGGGGCGGGCTTCCTCGGACACGTCTTCGAACGGACGCTCGTCTTCAGGGGAGTTGCCGATGGACACGGGGGCGCCTTTCGAGCGTTTAAGCCACCTGTGCTGGAGGTTCAGTCTATGGGGGGTGCGAAAGGGTGAGGCAACCGGGCGGTGGGACTTTATACGCCATCAGAATGGCCGGACACGCTGATGGTGGGGTACGAGATTGTCGCTTCGCTCAACTTGACGTACGCCGACGGGAAACGGTTGCTCAATGATCCCTTACGGGTGGGTCACGATCGGGCATCGGCTCGTCAGCCCGCCCGCCCGTACGACGACCACCGCGTCCGTCTCCGCCCCGGACTCCCTTTAAGCCTCCCCGCGGATCACGGCGAGCACGCCGTCCAGCTCATCAGGTTTCACAAGAACGTCACGAGCCTTGGAGCCCTCGCTGGGCCCGACGATGTTCCGCGACTCCATGAGGTCCATGAGCCGCCCGGCCTTGGCGAACCCGACGCGCAGCTTGCGCTGCAGCATGGACGTCGACCCGAACTGCGTGGAGACCACCAGCTCCGCCGCCTGGCACAGCAGATCGAGGTCGTCGCCGATGTCCTCGTCGATCTCCTTCTTCTGCTTGGTCCCCACCACGACGTCGTCCCGGAAGACGGGCGCCATCTGGTCCTTGCAGTGCTGGACGACCGCCGCGACCTCGTCCTCGGTCACGAAAGCGCCCTGCATACGCGTGGGCTTGTTCGCACCCATCGGCAGGAACAGCCCGTCGCCCTTGCCGATCAGCTTCTCGGCGCCGGGCTGGTCGAGGATGACCCGTGAGTCCGCGAGCGACGAAGTGGCGAAGGCGAGCCGCGAGGGGACGTTCGCCTTGATGAGACCGGTGACGACGTCGACCGACGGCCGCTGCGTGGCGAGCACCAGGTGGATGCCGGCCGCGCGCGCGAGCTGCGTGATGCGCACGATCGCGTCCTCGACGTCACGCGGCGCGACCATCATCAGGTCGGCGAGCTCGTCGACGATGACCAGCAGGTACGGGTAGGGCTGAAGCTCGCGCTCACTGCCCTCCGGCGCCTTCACCTTGCCGTTGCGCACGGCTTCGTTGAAGTCGTCGATGTGCCGGTAGCCGTACGCCGCCAGGTCGTCGTAGCGGAGGTCCATCTCCCGTACGACCCACTGGAGCGCCTCGGCGGCCCGCTTCGGGTTGGTGATGATCGGCGTGATCAGGTGCGGGATGCCCTCGTAGGCGGTCAGCTCGACGCGCTTGGGGTCCACCAGGACCATGCGGACGTCCTCCGGGGTCGCGCGCATCATGACCGAAGTGATCAAGCAGTTAATGCACGACGACTTACCGGAACCGGTCGCACCGGCAACCAGCACATGCGGCATCTTCGCGATGTTGGCCATCACGTAGCCGCCCTCGACGTCCTTGCCGAGGGCCACCAGCATCGGGTGGTCGTCCTCCGCGGCGGCGGCGAGGCGCAGCACGTCACCGAGGTTGACCATCTCGCGGTCGGTGTTGGGGATCTCGATGCCGACCGCGGACTTGCCGGGGATCGGGCTGATGATCCGCACGTCCGGGCTGGCGACGGCGTACGCGATGTTCTTGGTCAGCGCGGTGATCCGCTCGACCTTCACGGCGGGCCCGAGCTCGACCTCGTAGCGGGTGACCGTCGGCCCGCGCGTGAAGCCGGTGACGCGGGCGTCGACCTTGAACTCGGTGAAGACGGTGGTGAGCGACTCGACGATGGCGTCGTTGGCAGCGCTGCGGGACTTGCCCGGGCCGCCGCGCTCGAGCAGGTCGAGCGACGGGAGCGAGTAGGTGATGTCCCCGGACAGCTGGAGCTGTTCGGCACGTGGCGGCAGGTCGCGGATCTCGTCGGGCGCGGCCTTGGTGAGATCGGGCACCTCGGACTTGGTCAGGTCCGGGGCCTCGGTCCTGGGGAGCTTCTCCTGCTTGGGTCGCGCGGCCGGGACGGGCGTCGGCACCGGCGTGGTCTCCTCGCGGTCGCCCACGCTCACGCCCTGGGTGAGGTCGGCGACGATCGGCGAGGGCGGCATCCCGTGCAGGACGGCGCCGTCGAGCGCGGCAGCGGCGGCGGCCGCGACGTCCACAGCGTCCATGGGACGGTCCATCTCGGGCTGCGGCACCGCGGAGCGCCTCGGGCGCCCACGGCGCCGCGAGAGGGCGTCCTGCTCGGCTCTGTCGGGGTCGTACGCCTCGGGGGCCGGACCGCGCCTGCGGCCGCGCGACGCGGGCAGCGCCTCGCGCCACTGGTCGTCGTAGCGCTGGTCGTCGTCGTTGAACGCGTCGTCCTCGTCGGGGTCGGGCAGGATGCCGAGCTTCACGCCCAGGTGCCGCAGCCGCTGGGGGATGGCGTTGACCGGGGTGGCCGTGACGACCAGCAGGCCGAAGATCGTGAGCAGGACGAGCAGCGGTACGGCGAGGACCTCGCCCATGGTGTACGTCAGCGGGGTCGCCGCGCCCCAGCCGATCAGCCCGCCGGCGTCCCTTATGGCCTGCATGCCGTCGCTGCGGGCGGGCGAGCCGACGGCGATGTGGACCTGGCCGAGCACGCCGATGACGAGCGCGGACAGGCCGATGACGATACGGCCGTTGGCCTCGGGCTTCTCGGGATGCCGGATGAACCGTACGGCGACGACCGCGAGCAGGATCGGCACGAGCAGGTCGAGCCGGCCGAAGGCGCCGGTCACGATGATCTCGACGAGGTCGCCGACGGGACCGCGCAGGTTGGACCAGGTGCCGGCAGCGACGATCAGCGCGAGGCCGAGGAGCAACAGCGCGATGCCGTCCTTGCGGTGGGCGGGGTCGAGGTTCTTCGCGCCCTGCCCTATGCCGCGGAACACCGCGCCGACGGCGTGGGCGAGCCCGAGCCAGACGGCGCGCACGAGCCGGTAGATGCCCCCGGTGGGGTTCGGTGCGGGCTTCGGCGGCGGCGCGGCTTTCTTCGCCGCGGCCTTCTTGGCCGGCGCCTTTTTGGCGGGGGCTTTCTTGGCGGCGGCCTTCTTCGCCGGAGCCTTCGCTGAAGCGGCCGCCTTCTTCGCGGGCGGCTTCTTGGCTGCGGAGGAACGTGAGGCCATGGATGTGAGGTTACCGGTGGAGAAGACAGTGGACACGTGTGCCCACTGCTTCACCCGTTCGTGTCGCCCTCGCGGATGCGGTGAACTGACGCCGTTTCACGGGCCCGTCACGGACAGGACGATCCGGCGGTGCCCACCCGCCAACCGGTGCCGTCGCGCCGTCAGTTCTGTGAAGGCACCGAGGATGTGCTCCCGGTGCCCGGCTCCAGCGCGTCCAGCGCCCGCCGCAAACCCGTGAGTTTGCGTTCGAGATGGGCCGCCGTGGCCACCGCCGCCGCGTCCGCCGACTCGTCGTCCAGCTGCTTGGACAGCGCCTCGGCCTGCTCCTCGACCGCGGCGAGCCGCGCCGACAGCTCGGCCAGCAGGCCCGCCGGCTCCTTCGACTCGGCGCCCCCGGCCTTGCCGCCGCCTTCCAACTGGAGCCGCAGCAGCGCCGCCTGCTCGCGCAGCTGGCAGTTCTTCATGTACAGCTCGACGAACACGGAGACCTTGGCCCGCAACACCCACGGGTCGAACGGCTTGGAGATGTAGTCCACCGCGCCCGCCGCGTAGCCGCGGAAAGTGTGGTGCGGGCCGTGGTTGATCGCGGTGAGGAAGATGATCGGGATGTCCCGGGTCCGTTCCCGCCGCTTGATGTGCGCGGCGGTTTCGAAACCGTCCATTCCCGGCATCTGGACGTCCAGCAGAATGACCGCGAAGTCGTCCGTCAGAAGTGCCTTGAGCGCTTCCTCCCCGGACGATGCCCGCACCAGGGTCTGATCGAGCGCAGAGAGGATCGCCTCCAGCGCCAGCAGATTCTCCGGCCGGTCATCGACCAGGAGGATCTTGGCCTTCTGCACCATGGCCCGCCCTCCTCGCCCCGGCAGTGCACCGGGCTCCGCCCCAGGGGACGACTCCCTTACGCCGTCCGCCCTCGTGCCGGTCATGGTAGCCGCACCCCGCCTGTCGCCACACCCTGTCACCGCGATGTCACTGTGCACGTAGCAGAAACGCAGCAGGAGACCAGAAGGTTCCCCGAATCCCGCACTTCTACACGGCTTCGAGCACACTGAGTCAGCAACTCCGAGTGAACACTGTTGGTTCCTGTCACTGCTCCCTCATCCACTGATCCATCACCGCCAGCAGATGATCGGGGTCGACCGGCTTCGTCACGTAATCCGACGCACCCGACTCGATCGCCTTCTCCCGGTCGCCCTTCATCGCCTTCGCGGTCAGCGCGATGATCGGGAGCCCGGCGAACTGCGGCATCCTGCGGATCGCCGTGGTCGTCGCGTACCCGTCCATCTCCGGCATCATGATGTCCATCAGGACGACCGCCACGTCGTCGTGCTGCTCCAGGACCTCGATGCCCTCACGGCCGTTCTCGGCGTACAGCACGGACAGACCGTGCTGCTCCAGGACACTGGTCAGCGCGAAGACGTTGCGGATGTCGTCGTCGACGATCAGCACCTTCTCACCGCCGAACCGGATGCCCCGGAACGACTGCGGCACCGCGTTCGGCTCCGCCGCCGACCACTGCTCCTGGTGCACCGGCCGCTGCTCCAGCTCGGTCGCGGCCCGTCGGCGGCGCCTGAAGAGCGCGGCGGCGCCGTTCTGCGTCTCCCGGTACGACCGCACCTCGGCCGGCGTCTCGATCTCCACGTCGGACAGCTCCGACAGATCGGAGGCCGAGGCCACCAGGTCGCCCGGGTCCAGGGCCGGAAGCTGCTGCTGGTAGCCGTGCGGAGGCAGTTCGCTCGGGTGCAGCGGCAAATACAGCGTGAACGTCGAGCCGCGCCCCGGCTCGCTCTGCGCGTGGATCTCGCCGCCGAGCAGCTGCGCGATCTCCCGCGAGATGGACAGCCCCAGACCCGTGCCGCCGTACTTGCGGCTGGTCGTGCCGTCCGCCTGCTTGAACGCCTCGAAGATCACCCGCATCTTGCTGGCCGCGATCCCGATGCCCGTGTCGGTCACCGAGAACGCGATCAGCGGCGCGTCCGCCTCGGTCAGCGAGCCGGCCTCCAGCAGCTGCTCCCGGATCGACTGCGGCACATCCATCCCGGCGGGCCGGATGACCAGCTCGACCGAGCCGGAGTCGGTGAACTTCACCGCGTTGGACAACAGGTTCCGCAGCACCTGGAGCAGGCGCTGCTCGTCGGTGTGCAGCGTGGCGGGCAGCTCCGGCGAGACCCGTACGGACAGGTCCAGGCCCTTCTCCGCGGTCAGCGGCCGGAAAGTGGCCTCCACGTAGTCGACGAGCTGGACGAGCGCGATACGCGTCGGGGAGACGTCCATCTTGCCCGCCTCGACCTTCGACAGGTCGAGGATGTCGTTGATCAGCTGGAGCAGGTCGGAACCGGCACCGTGGATGGTCTCGGCGAACTCGACCTGCTTCGGCGAGAGGTTGCCCTCGGCGTTGTCGGCGAGCAGCTTGGCCAGGATCAGCAGCGAGTTGAGCGGCGTACGCAGCTCGTGCGACATGTTGGCGAGGAACTCGCTCTTGTAGCGCATCGAGACGGCAAGCTGCTCGGCGCGCTCCTCCAGGACCTGCCGCGCCTCCTCGATCTCGGTGTTCTTGACCTCGATATCGCGGTTCTGCTGGGCCAGCAGCTCGGCCTTCTCCTCCAGTTCGGCGTTGGACGCCTGGAGGGCCTTCTGCCGGTTCTCCAACTCGGCCGACCGCTCTCGGAGTTGCTCGGTGAGCTCCTGCGACTGCTTCAGCAGCACCTCGGTCTTGGTGTTCACGGAGATGGTGTTGACGCTGGTCGCGATCATCTCGGCGATCTGGTTGAGGAAGTCCTTCTGGATCTGCGTGAAGGGGGTGAAGGAGGCCAGCTCGATCACGCCGAGCACCTTGCCCTCGAACAGCACCGGAAGGACGATCACCTGCGCCGGTGGCGCCTCGCCGAGCCCGGAGGAGATCTTCAGATAGCCGCTGGGCGCGTTCTCGACCAGGATCGTGCGCTTCTCCATGGCGGCCGTCCCGATCAGGCCCTCACCTGGCCGGAACGACGTCGGCATGGACCCCATCGAGTAGGCGTACGACCCCAGCATCCGCAGCTCGTACTGGTCCTCGCTCTCGGCGCTCATGTCCTTGCCGTCGACCAGCGGCATCGCCAGGAAGAACGCGCCGTGCTGCGCGGACACGACCGGCGTGAGCTCGCTCATGATCAGCGAGGCCACGTCCTCCAGATCGCGGCGGCCCTGCATCAGCGCCGAGATCCGCGCGAGGTTGCCCTTGAGCCAGTCCTGCTCCTTGTTGGCGATCGTGGTGTCGCGCAAGTTGGCGATCATCTTGTTGATGTAGTCCTGGAGTTCCTGGATCTCGCCGGACGCGTCGACGTCGATCTTCAGGTTCAGGTCGCCGCGGGTCACCGCGGTCGCCACGCGCGCGATGGCACGCACCTGCCGGGTGAGGTTTCCGGCCATCTCGTTCACGGACTCGGTCAGGTCGCGCCAGGTGCCGTCGACGTCACGCACGCGTGCCTGGCCGCCGAGCTGTCCTTCGGTGCCCACCTCGCGGGCGACTCGGGTGACCTCCTCGGCGAAGGACGACAGCTGGTCGACCATCGTGTTGATCGTCGTCTTGAGCTCGAGGATCTCGCCGCGGGCGTCGATGTCGATCTTCTTGGTCAGGTCACCCTTGGCGATGGCGGTGGTGACCATGGCGATGTTGCGCACCTGACCGGTCAGGTTGGACGCCATCTGGTTCACGGACTCGGTGAGGTCCTTCCACGTACCGGCCACACCGGGTACGTGTGCCTGGCCGCCGAGGATGCCGTCCGTGCCCACCTCACGGGCCACCTTGGTGACCTGGTCGGCGAACGAGCTCAGCGTCTTCACCATGGTGTTGAACGTGTCGGCCAGCTGCGCGACCTCACCGCGCGCCTCGATCGTCACCGTCCGCGTCAGGTCGCCGTTGGCGACGGCTGCCGCGACCTGGGAGATGTTCCGCACCTGCATGGTCAGGTTCTTGGCCATCAGGTTCACGTTGCCGCTGAGGTCCTTCCAGATGCCCGTGACACCCGGAACGTGCGCCTGGCCGCCCAGGATGCCCTCGGTGCCCACTTCACGGGCCACCCGGGTCACCTGCTCGGCGAAGCTGGACAGCTGGTCGACCATGGTGTTGACCGTCGTGACGAGTTCGAGGATCTCGCCCTTCGCGTCAACAGTGATCTTCTTCGACAGGTCGCCCTTGGCGACCGCGGTCGTGACCTCGGCGATCTGACGCACCTGAATGGTCAGGTTGTTCGCCATGAAGTTCACGGACTGGGTGAGGTCCTTCCAGGTGCCGGAGACGCCCTGCACCTCGGCCTGACCTCCGAGCTGGCCCTCCGTACCCACCTCGCGGGCGACCCTGGTGACCTCCTCCGCGAACGACGACAGCTGGTCCACCATCGTGTTCAGCGTGTTCTTGAGCTCCAGGATCTCGCCGCGCGCGTCCACGGTGATCTTCTGCGACAGGTCACCGCGGGCCACCGCGGTGGCGACCTGAGCGATGTTGCGCACCTGGGCCGTAAGGTTTCCTGCCATTCCGTTCACGGAGTCGGTCAGGTCCCGCCAGACACCGGCAACGCCCGGCACCTGTGCCTGACCGCCCAGCCGGCCCTCGGTGCCCACCTCGCGCGCGACGCGGGTCACCTGGTCTGCGAAGCCGGAGAGCTGGTCGACCATCGTGTTGATGGTGTTCTTCAGCTCCAGGATCTCGCCGCGCGCGTCGACGTCGATCTTCTGGGAGAGGTCACCCCGGGCCACCGCCGTGGTCACCTGGGCGATCTGCCGCACCTGCGAGGTGAGGTTGCCGGCCATGAAGTTGACGGAGTCGGTGAGCTCCTTCCACGTACCCGAAACACCCGGTACGACGGCCTGACCGCCGAGGCGGCCCTCCGTACCCACGTCCCGGGCCATGCGCGTCACCTGGTCGGCGAAGGACGACAGCTGGTCCACCATCGTGTTCACGGTGTTCTTCAGCTGGAGCATCTCGCCGGAGACGTCCACCGTGACCTTCTGCGACAGGTCACCGTTGGCCACCGCCGTGGTCACCTGGGCGATGTTCCTCACCTGTCCGGTGAGGTTCCGGAACGCGGTGTTGACGGAGTCCGTCAGGTCCTTCCACGTTCCCGCGGCCCCCGGCACCTGTGCCTGCCCGCCGAGCTCACCCTCGACACCGACCTCACGGGCGACTCGGGTCACCTCGGAGCCGAACGACGACAGCTGATCCACCATGCCGTTGACGGTGTTCTTCAGCTCCAGCATCTCGCCGGCCACATTGACCGTGACCTTCTGCGACAGGTCACCGTTGGCCACCGCCGTCGTGACAGCCGCGATGTCCCTCACCTGAATGGTCAGATTCCGGAACACCGTGTTGACGGAGTCCGTCAGGTCCTTCCAGGTACCCGCCGCGCCCGGCACGTTCGCCTGGCCACCCAGCTGCCCCGCGGCACCGACCTCGTTGGCCACGCGCGTGACCTCGTCCGCGAAGATCCGCAGCGTCTCGGTCATCTGGTTGATCGTGTCCGCGAGCTGCGCGACCTCGCCGCGCGCCGACACGGTCACCTTCTGCGACAGGTCGCCGTTGGCGACCGCCGTCGTCACCTGGGAGATGCCTCGCACCTGTGCCGTCAGGTTGCCGGCCATCAGGTTCACCGAATCGGTGAGGTCCTTCCACACGCCGGCCACACCCGGGACCTGCGCCTGGCCGCCGAGCTCGCCCTCGGTGCCCACCTCGCGCGCGACTCGCGTCACCTCGGAGGAGAAGGACGACAGCTGGTCCACCATCGTGTTGACGGTGTTCTTCAGCTCCAGCATCTCGCCGGCCACATGGACCGTGACCTTCCGGGACAGATCACCCTTGGCGACCGCCGTGGTCACCAGCGCGATGTCCCGCACCTGAGCCGTCAGCCGGTACGCCATCGTGTTGACGGAGTCCGTGAGGTCCTTCCACGAACCCGACATGCCACGCACGCGTGCCTGCCCGCCGAGCTTGCCCTCGGTGCCCACCTCGCTGGCCACGCGCGTGACCTCGTCGGTGAACGTCGACAACTGATCGACAAGGTTGTTTACAGTCCGTCCGACCTTGAGGAACTCACCCCGCAGGGGATGCCCGGTCCCGTCCGGCGCCTGCGTCCGCAGCTCCATGCGGGGCGACAGATCACCCTCGGCCACCGCGGACAGCACCCTGCTGACCTCGGAGACGGGCCGCACGAGGTCGTCGACCAGGGCGTTCGAGTTGTCGATGGCGGCCGCCCAGGAACCCTCACAGGCGCCCGTCTCCAGCCGTTCCGTGAGCTTGCCCTCACGTCCCACCATCCGGCGCACGCGCGCCAGCTCACCCGTGAGGTGGAGATTGCGGTCGGCCACCTCGTTGAAAACCGCGGCGATCTCCGACATCACGCCGTCCCCGGACACCGTGAGCCGCTTCCGGAAGTTCCCGTCGCGCATCGACACCAGGGCCGCCAGCAGCCGGTTCAGGCTGGCCGTGTCCACGGCAGTGGTCCCGCCTCGCGTCTTGCGCTCGTTCTTCAGGGACGGTCCGCCTTTCGCGCGCGTCTTAGTGCTCCGCGTCGCTGCGCCAGACTCCACTGTGTCCCTCCCGCAGGGGTCGACCGTTACTGCTGTGCTCGGGTTCCACTGCTCGGCGTACCCGTGTACCTGTTACTGCTGGGCATTCCTGCCGGATATACCAGGCCACACCACGTGCTGCTGCCCGCGGTACGCGAATGTCACTCAGCCTGCCCGGACCTTCACAAGAAGCTTGCCCAGTGTTTCACCCTGCCTGAACCCGGCCATAACAGTTCGGCAGCTTCGCACATCGTCCGCACACCCTCCGGACGGAAACACTGCAGACCGGCATCCGCACGGACGGCGAAGGTAAGTAACCTTGCATGCGGCTGTCCAGCCGCGCCGGTCCCGTCCGGCCTGGGCGGTGGCAGGAGGAGCACGAGCGGGCATCGGAGGGGCAGCCGGACATGACCACCGGACTGATCCCGGGGGGACCATCCCCGGACCGGCCGACGGGCGCGCAGATGCCGCACCAGCGGCGCGACCCGGGCGGCCACGGAGCCCTGCACGTCGACAACCGGACGAGGAGTTCTGTGATCACCGCGCGCGCGGCAGCCAGCTTCGATCCCGTCGGGCGATCGGTCGCGAGCGCCCGCTCCTTCGTCCGCGACACCCTCCAGGGCTGGGGCTTCGCCGACATCGTCGACGACGCCGTGGTCCTCACCAGTGAACTGGTGACCAATGCGGTCGTACACGCGGGCACCTCCGCGGACGTCCTGTGTCTGCGCAGTGACGAGGGCGTGCGGATCGAGGTGGCCGACCGGTATCCGGAGCGCGAGATCCCCCTCCAGGGGTCACCCGTCAACATGGGCAGCCCCGACCGGGAGGGCGGCCGCGGCCTCCAGCTGTGCGCGGCCCTGGCCACCCGCTGGGGCGTCGAGTACACACCCACCCACAAGCAGGTCTGGTTCCAACTGGACCTCCCCGAACGCCCGGTGGGCACCCGAGCCGCCGGCCCGTCCCTGCCCTCCGACCTCCTCCCGATCGCCGACGGCCGCGTCCGCGTCGCCGTGGTCCAGATCGACCGTACGGGCGCCATCTCGTCCTGGAACGAGGACGCTGAGGATCTCTTCGGCTACGCCGCGGAGCAGGTCACCGGCAAGCCCCTCACCGACCTCGCGGCCTGGCCGCACACCCCCGGCACCAGCACCGGCATCGCGGAGGCACTCCAACTCTCCCGCTGGGAAGGCAGCTACGGCATAAGGGGCGCCAACGGCCGCGTCACCCCGGTGTACGCCTCCCACCTCCGAGTCCGCGACACGGACGGCGAGCCGTCCACGGTCTGCCTCCTGGTCCGGGACCACGAGCGCGCCGTCCTGCAGACCCCGCTGCGCGTCCCGCCGTCCGACACCTCCACCACCTCCGAGTCCCAGAGCACCGACCCCTTCGAGGTGTTCATCGGCTCCCCTGCCCCGGACGACCTCGACGGCCTCCTCCAGCGCACGGTGGAACGCGCCCGCGACATGCTCGACGGCGACTCCGCGTTCCTGCTCCTGGCCACCGACGACGAAACGGAGCTGGAGGTCCGCGCCTCGACCGGCCTGCCCTCCGCCCGCCAGCGCTTCGCGCGCGTGCCCGTCGAAGCGGGCCCCGGCCGCTACGGCTCCGCCCGCATGCCGGCCGTCCACGAGGACCTCACCATGGTCCCCGGCGCCGTACCCCTGCTGCGCGGCACCGGCATGCGCTCGGTCGTCACGGTCCCGCTGAAGGTCGAGGGCCGCCTCACCGGCTCCCTGGGCGTCGCCGCCGAAGCGCCCGCCAGATACTCCAACGAAGAGGCGCTACGCCTCCAGTTCGCCGCCGACCGCATCGCCCTGGCGGTGGAGTCCGCCCGCCTCGGCGAACTCGAACGCCTGCGCCGAGGCTCCCTCAGCTTCCTCGTCGAGGCCTCCGACCTGCTCGCCGGCACCCTGGACCGCGACCAGACCCTGGCCCTGATGGCCCAGATGACGGTCCCGACCCTGGCCACCTGGTGCGCGGTCTACACGATCGCCGACCAGGCCTCTGAGCCGTACCTCTCGTACGTCCTGCACGAGGACGAGGAACTCATCGACGGCATTAAGTCGTTGTTGTCCAAGATCCCCCCGCCGGAGCCGATCGCCACCCCCGGCGCCCGCGTCTGGTCGGCCCCCGCCGAATCCGCCCACCAGGCCGCCTTGCGCACCTCCATGCGCAGCCTGGGCCTGGGCGAGCCCGTCGGCCGCATCAGCACCGGCATCGGCCCCACCCTCGCCACGGCGTCCGCAGTGGGCGGCGAGACGGTGGTCCTCCCGCTGGTCGCCCGCAACCGGGTCATCGGCATGCTGACCCTCGGCAAGCCGACCGACGAGCACTTCCGCCAGGAAATCCTGGAACTGGCCGAGGACTTGAGCCGCCGGGCCGCCCTGGCCCTGGACAACGCCCGCCTGTATTCCGAGCGCACGGCCATCAGCCAGTCGCTCCAGCGCAGCCTCCTGCCGCCCGAGCTCCCCGAGATCGACGGCGTCGAGGTCGAGGTCATCTACCGCGCGGCCGGCGAGGGCAACGAGGTCGGCGGCGACTTCTACGACCTCTTCCCGATCAGCGACGGCGCCTACGGCTTCGCCATCGGTGACGTCTGCGGTACGGGCCCGAACGCGGCGGCGGTCACCGGCCTTGCCCGCCATGCACTCCGGCTCCTGGCCCGCGAGGGCCTCAGCGGCCCCGCGGTGCTGGAGCGCCTGAACTCCGCGATCCTCGACGAGGGCGCCCGCAGCCGCTTCCTGACGCTGCTCTACGGCGAGTTGAGGCCGCAGGAGGACGGCAGCGCCGAGCTGAAGGTCGTCTGCGCCGGTCACCCGCTCCCGCTCCGCCTGCGCCAGGACGGCACCGTCGAACCGGCCGCCGAGCCCCAGCCCCTCCTCGGCGTCATGGACGACCTGGAGCTCTACGAGCAGACGGTCACCCTAGACCCGGGCGACGTCCTCCTGTGCGTCACGGACGGCGTCACCGAGCGCCGTGAAGGCAGCCGCATGCTGGGCGACGACGGCCTAGCCGATGTCCTCACCACCTGCACGGGCCTGACGGCCGGCGCGGTCGCGGCCCGCATCATGCGCGCGGTCGAACGCTTCGCCTCGGACGCTCCGTCCGACGACATGGCCATCCTGGCGATGCGCGTCCCGGGCATCCACAAGGACTGAGGAATAGATCAGGAGAAGGGCATGAGAAAGGCCCCGCCCGAATGGGCGGGGCCTTCTGTCTGGAGCCCCCAAACGGAATCGAACCGTTGACCTTCTCCTTACCATGGAGACGCTCTGCCGACTGAGCTATAGGGGCCGGCTGCCTTTTGCGAAGTTTCCCTCGCGGCAACGGAATAGATCATACCCCGAACACGCCCGCGCTCCCAAATTCGCCTCAGAAGGCGGGCTGGAGCAGTCCGCCGAGCGCGTTGCAGGCGGACACGATCCGCTGCATGTCCCGCTTGGTCAGTGAGGCATCGACAGGCAGAGCCAGCGTTTCATCGGCGGCCTGTTCGGTCGCCGGCAGGGACACACACCGCCGGAACTCCGGCAGCCGATGCACGGGCGTCTTCACCGGCACCCGGCACTCAACACCCCTGGCCCGAACGGCCCGAGCGAATGCGTCGCGATCCGGCCGCCCGTTACCGGGCACGCGCACGACGTACTGCTGATAGGTGTGCCCGTCACCGCCATCGGGCGTGCGTACGCCCTTCAACTTCGCGTCCAGGTACGACGCTCGCTGCCGACGCTGAGCTATCTCGTCGTACGGAGCTTCGGACTCCCCCTGCTCCAACACCAACAGCCCGTGCCGCTGCCCGATGTCGTGAAGCCGCACGATATCGGCCGACCGACCGAAGCGGTGTACGGCGACGACGGCCGCCGTCCGCGGGGTGACGACCGCCTCGACCGCGACGGCGTCCAGGCAGTAGGTCACCGGATCTATGTCGGCGAACACCGGCAGCGCCCCGGCCTGGACCACGGCCTCGGCGACCTCGATGTTCCCGAAGGCCGGTACGACAACCTCGTCACCGACTCCGACGCCGGCGGCCCTGAGCATTGCAGCAGTACCCATACGGGCGATAGTGGTTGCGGTACGTGAACTTCAGGTGACGCACAACAAAAAAGGGTTGGACCCGGAACCGAAGTTCCGGGTCCAACCCGATAAAAGGAGTTCGGCGGTGTCCTACTCTCCCACAGGGTCCCCCCTGCAGTACCATCGGCGCTGTAAGGCTTAGCTTCCGGGTTCGGAATGTAACC
>NZ_JBITLW010000005.1:0-14457 GCF_044465645.1 Streptomyces sp. NPDC049627
ACGTTCCACACGAAGATCGGCATGCGGAACATGGTCATGCCGGGGGCACGCATGCAGATGATCGTGGTGATGAAGTTGACCGAGCCGAGGATGGTGCCGAAGCCGGAGAAGGCCAGACCCATGATCCACATGTCGGCGCCGACGCCCGGGGACCGGACCGCGTCCGACAGCGGGGAGTAGGCGAACCAGCCGAAGTCGGCCGCGCCCTGCGGGGTGAGGAAGCCGGCCACCGCGATGAGCGAGCCGAACAGGTACAGCCAGTAGGCGAACATGTTCAGCCGGGGGAAGGCCACGTCCGGCGCGCCGATCTGCAGCGGCATGATCCAGTTCGCGAAGCCGGCGAACAGCGGCGTCGCGAACATCAGCAGCATGATCGTGCCGTGCATCGTGAACGCCTGGTTGAACTGCTCGTTCGACATGATCTGCAGACCAGGCCGGGCCAGCTCGGCGCGCATCAGCAGCGCCATCACGCCACCGATCACGAAGAACGCGAACGACGTGACGAGGTACAGCGTCCCGATCGTCTTGTGGTCGGTGGTGGTGAGCCACTTGACCACGACGTTGCCGGGTTGCCTGCGCCGGACCGGCAGCTCGTTCTCGTACGAGTCCTCAGCTGCCGCGGCACCCTGGGGTTCGTTGAGGATGCTCACAGGTTGTTCGTCTCCCGGTTCTTCTCGTGGCTCGTCTGCGCGATGCCGGCGGGAACGTAACCGGTCTGCCCCTTCTTGGCGAGGTCCTTGAGGTGCTGCTCGTAGCGCTCGGGGGAGACGACCTTCACGTTGAACAGCATCCGGGAGTGGTCGACGCCGCAGAGTTCGGCGCACTTGCCCAGGAAGGTGCCCTCCTTGTTGGGGGTCACCTCGAAGGCGTTGGTGTGGCCCGGGATGACGTCCTGCTTCATCAGGAACGGCACCACCCAGAAGGAGTGGATGACGTCACGCGAGGTGAGGACGAAGCGGACCGTCTTGCCCTTGGGGAGCCACAGGGTCGGACCCGGGTTGCCCGTCTGCGGGTTCCGGGTGCCGGGGGTGCCGGCGTCGTAGACACCGCCGGCGTTCGCCGGGAAGTCCTCCTTGAACCGGTCCGGGATCGCGGCCAGGTTCTTGTCGGTCTTCGCGTCACCGGTGGAACCGTCGACGGGCTCGACGTAGTTGAAGGCCCAGCTCCACTGGTAGCCGACGACGTTCACGGTGACGTCGGGCTTGTCCTTGAGCTCGAGGAGCTTCGACTCGTCGCGGGCCGTGAAGTAGAAGAGGACCGAGACGATGATGAGCGGGACCACGGTGTACAGCGCCTCGATGGGCATGTTGTACCGGGTCTGCGGAGGGACCTCGACCTTGGTGCGGCTACGCCGGTGGAAGATGGCGCTCCAGATGATGAGGCCCCACACCAGCACGCCGACGGCGAGCGCCGCCGCCCAGGAACCCTGCCACAGGGAGAGGATCCGCGGAGCCTCTTCCGTGGTCGGGGTGGGCATACCAAGACGGGGGAAGTCTTCCCAGTTGTACGAGCAACCGGTGGCTGTCGCCAGGACCAGGCCCGCAGTCATTGCCTGCAGCAGCTTCCGCCGCATCGGGCGCCGCGGCGAGCGGTCGGAGCCGTTGGGACTCACGTAGCGCCTTCCCGAGAGTCTCGCCCGCGCGGATTGGCTGCGGCCTGCCGTCTTCTCGCTGGTCGGTCGCCGCCCTGCGTCGGGCAGGGGTTTGGATGTTTATGCGGACCAAACCCTAGCCGACGCCCTCCGGGGGTTCGCGGGGAGGGGTGCCTATGGGGTGGGGTGGTTCGCTGGTTTGGCGGCTGCGGGTGGTTTGTGGCTGGTCGCGCCCCGCGGCGGAGCCTCAAATGTCACCGCCCCGCGCCCCTTTTGGGACGTTGCAGTCACCGGACGTTTAGCGTTGCTGTGTGGGCTACTTTGACGCTGCTTCCAGTGCTCCTCTTCATCCTGTTGCTCGGCAGGCGCTACAGGCCTCCCTGGATGAGGGGTGGGCTGATCCTGCCCGTCTCTATCGGGAGGGGCGGCGGGCCCGGATGCTGCTGGATGCGGCTCGGGAAGCCGCTGCCGAGGCTGTGGGATGCCGGGCCGACGAGCTGGTGTTCACCTCGTCGGGCACGAAGGCCGTCCACTCGGGTGTCGCCGGGGCGTTGGCGGGGCGTCGGCGCGTCGGACGCCACCTGATCGTGTCTGCTGTCGAACACTCCTCTGTGCTCCATGCGGCTGATGCGCACGAGGCGGCCGGTGGGGCGGTCACGCAGGTCGCCGTGGATCGGGCGGGAGCCGTCAGCGTGCAGGCGTACGCGGATGCCCTGCGCACGGACACCGCGCTCGCCTGTCTTCAGTCGGCCAACCACGAGGTGGGGACCGAGCAGCCCGTCGCCGAAGTGGCCGCCGTGTGCCGGGAGGCCGGGGTGCCGTTGCTGGTGGATGCGGCGCAGTCGCTCGGGTGGGGGCGGGTCGAGGGTGGCTGGTCGGTGTTGACCGGGAGTGCCCACAAGTGGGGCGGGCCTTCGGGAGTCGGGCTGCTCGTCGTCCGCAAGGGCGTGCGGTTCGCCGCGCAAGGGCCCGTGGACGAGCGGGAGTCGGGGCGGGCGGCCGGGTTCGAGAACATCCCGGCGATCGTCGCCGCGGCGGCCTCGCTGCGCGCCGTTCAGGCGGAGGCGGCCCAAGAGGCGGTACGGCTGCGGGAGCTGACGGAGCGGATCCGGGCCCGGGTGCCGCGGCTGGTGCCGGATGTGGAGGTGGTCGGCGACCCGGCGCGGCGCCTGCCCGGCATCGTCACCTTCTCCTGTCTCTATGTCGACGGGGAGACATTGCTGCACGAGCTGGACCGGGCCGGGTTCTCGGTGTCGTCCGGCTCGTCCTGCACGAGCAGCACGCTGACGCCCAGCCATGTGCTGAAGGCGATGGGGGTGCTCAGCGAGGGGAACGTGCGCGTGTCACTGCCGGCGGGGACGCCGGAGGAGGACGTCGAGCGGTTCCTGGAGGTGCTGCCGGGGGCGGTGGCGGAGGTGCGGGAGAAGCTGGGGGCGCCGGTCGCCGAGGCGGTCGTACAGGAGGAGGACGTCCTGGTCGTGGACTCCCTCGGCAAGAGGTGCCCGATCCCGGTGATCGAGCTGGCGAAGGTCATCGGCAACGTGCCGGTGGGCGGGCTGGTGCGAGTCCTCTCCGACGACGAGGCGGCCCGCCTGGACATCCCCGCGTGGTGCGAGATGCGGGGCCAGGAGTACGTGGGCGAGGAACCGGCGGAGCAGGGGACGGCGTACATGATCCGCCGGGTGACCTGAACGCCCTGAAGGGGCGCGGGGAACTGCGCGACCAGCCCCCACGCGCCCGCAGTCGACAACGACGCTACCGAGGCAGACGAATGGTCACCCTCAAACCAGGTGCGCCTGAACCTGTGCCGCAGCGTCATCCCCATACGCCTTCATGAACCGCTCCATGAAGTGCGCCCGCCGCAACTGGTACTCCTGCGTACCCACGGTCTCGATGACGAGCGTCGCCAGCATGCACCCGACCTGAGCGGCCCGCTCCAAGGACACCCCCCACGCCAGTCCCGACAGGAACCCGGCACGGAAGGCGTCGCCGACACCCGTGGGGTCGGCCTTGCGCTCCTCCTCGGGGCAGCCGACCTCGATCGGGTCCTCCCCCGCGCGCTCGATCCGCACACCGCGCGAACCGAGGGTCGTGACGCGGTGGCCGACCTTGGAGAGGATCTCCTCGTCGCTCCAGCCGGTCTTGGACTCGATGAGCCCCTTCTCGTACTCGTTCGAGAAGAGGTACGTCGCCCCGTCCAGCAGTATCCGGATCTCGTCGCCGTCCATCCGGGCGATCTGCTGGGAGAAGTCGGCGGCGAACGGAATCGCGCGGGAGCGGCACTCCTCGGTGTGCCGGAGCATCGCCTCGGGGTCGTCGGCGCCGATGAGGACCAGGTCGAGGCCGCCCACGCGGTCCGCGACCGTCTTCAGCTCGATCAGGCGGGCCTCGCTCATCGCACCCGTGTAGAACGAGCCGATCTGGTTGTGGTCGGCGTCGGTGGTGCAGACGAAGCGGGCGGTGTGCAGGGTCTCGGAGATGCGGACCGAACCGGTGTCGACGCCGTGCCGGTCCAGCCAGGCCCGGTACTCGTCGAAGTCGGAACCCGCGGCCCCGACCAGGATCGGCTTCGTGCCCAGCTGACCCATGCCGAAGGCGATGTTCGCGCCTACGCCGCCCCGGCGTACGTCGAGGTTGTCGACCAGGAAGGACAGCGAGACCGTGTGCAGTTGGTCCGCGACGAACTGGTCGGCGAAGCGGCCGGGGAAGGTCATGAGGTGGTCGGTGGCGATGGAGCCGGTGACTGCGATGCGCACGGCGTGGAGTCTCCTGCGGGGAGGTTGGGTTGACAGTCCACGCTACCGTTCGTGACCGGGACTCTGAAGCGGCCAAAAATACCCGATAGTAGATCTTTCTTCGCGGGCTCCGGCGTGCATACGGTGCCGCTATGACGAAATTCGAGGTCCACGCCCCCGTTCCGGCCGACCCGGAGGTCGACCTGGCGTCGCTGCTCGGTGACTGCGCGCGGATGGCTCCCCACTGGACCGTCCCCGACCGCGTTCTTTCCCGTCCGGTCTCCCCGTCACTCATCCATGGCGTGACCGTGCCGCCGACCTCGGCGCGACTGCTGGACGCGATGTCGGACTACGGCGACTGATCGAACCAGGCGACTGATCGAACTACGGCGCCCGAATCGGCGCCTTTGAGGGAACCGCGCGCTCCCCCGCTGCGTCCCATCGCTGTCCCCCGTAAAGGGGATGCGGGATACGACCCCGTAGGCCGACCTTTTTGGCAGGGTCCGGTCAGGGTCATGGGACATGTGCGCAGCCGAAGGAGCGATGCGGTGAACACGGAGCGACCCGAGAACGACGACACGGGTGCCGACGGCTCCGCCGAGGAGCAGGGCGTCCGGGAGGAGAAGGACGCCGCCGTTCCCGACTCCGAGGGCGAGCACGGGGCGGAGCCCGCGGCCGAGGCCGGGCACGCGGCCGCGGCCGCGGCCGCGGCCGCGGAAACCGAGGGTGAGCGCGCTCGTGAAGAGGCGTCTCCTGCGGAGGCCCCTCAGGACGAGGCCCGGCATGAAGAGCCCCGTCATGAAGAGCCCCGTCATGAAGAGCCCGGCGTCGGCGATTCAGCACGGCGTCGCTCCCCCGCGATCATCGCCTCCGTCGCCGCCGCCGTCCTGCTCGTCGGGGGCGGCGGGGCCTACCTCGCCGCGAACGCGTCCGGAGGGTCGGACGACGGTACGACGTCGGCGGCGCCCGGCGACGACACTCCCCCGCCGCTCCACCTGGACGGCTACACCGAGGGCGACAACAACGGCATCGCGCCCGGGGAGCCCAACCCGTACGGCGTCACCTACAAGGCCCGCGGGGAGTTGCCCGACGGGCCCGGCTCGGCGCCGGTGTACCGGGCGGGGGGCGAGGTCGGCGCGGCCGAGGTGGCCCGGCTGGCCAAGGCGCTCGGCATGGACGGGGCGCCGGTGGCGCAGGGGCAGACCTGGAGGGTCGGGGCGAAGGACGGGTCGGGGCCCAGTCTGCAGGTGAACAAGCAGGCGCCGGGCACCTGGACGTTCTACCGGTACACGCCCGGCACGGATGACTGTCGGAGCACCACTGTTTGCGCCAAGAAGCCCGGCGGGCAGACCGGTGACCCGGTGAGCGAGGAGGCCGCGAAGAAGGCCGCCGCACCGGTTCTCAAGGCGGTGGGTCAGGATGACGCGAAGCGCGACGCGAGCCAGCTGATGGGCGGCCGGCGGGTGGTGAACGCCGATCCGGTGGTCGGCGGACTGCCGACGTACGGCTGGACCACCGGGGTGACCGTGAGCGCCCAGGGCGAGGTGGTCGGCGGGAGCGGCCAGTTGAAGGCGCCGGTGAAGGGGGACACGTATCCCGTGCTGGACGCCGAGAAGACACTCGGGCTGATGAACGCGTCGCCCACGTCCGGCGGCCGCATGGGCATCGGCGGCTGCGCCAGCCCCGTACCGCTGAAGGACCGTCTTGAGGCGCCCTGCGGTGCCCAGGCGTCCACGGGAGCGCCGTCGAAGGACACCATCACCGTCGAGAAGGCGGTGTTCGGGCTGGCCTCGCACTACGTGGACGCGCGGCAGGCGCTGGTGCCGTCGTGGCTGTTCCAGGTGCGGACGCCGGGTGCGCAGGACAGCTTCACGGTCACGTATCCCGCGGTCGATCCGAAGTACCTGGCCTCGTCGACGCCGTCCGAGGAGCCGCCCGCGCAGCCGAGCCCGCGGCCGACCGGGCCGAAGGACGACGAGCCGACCTCGGCGCCGGTCACGCGGAACGTGACGGTGGACGGCTACACGGCCGAGGGCTCCGAGGTGACCGTCGCCTTCACGGGCGGGGTGTGCGCCGACTACAAGGTGACGGCGAGCGAGAGCGGCGAGGAGGTGACGGTCCGGGTGACCGAGACCTCGCAGCCGGACAAGGTCTGCATACTGATCGCCAAGGTGTTCCACAAGACGGTGCAATTGGACAAGCCGCTCGGCGACCGCAAGGTCGTGGGCACGGACGGCCGGGCGATCCCGCTGGAGAAGCCCGGGGCGCGGCTCCCGGACGCACCGGAGACGTCCGGGGCCCAGTAGGCGCACCGCAGACGTCCGGGGCCCGGTAAGGGCCGCGGACACGGGAAAGGCGGCGGCCCCGTCGGAGGGGGCCGCCGCCTTTCTGTGTCTCAGCCGGTCGCGACCGCAGGGGTCGCCGCCGGGCTAGTTGAAGGAGTCGCCGCAGGCGCAGGAGCCCGTCGCGTTCGGGTTGTCGATCGTGAAGCCCTGCTTCTCGATCGTGTCCACGAAGTCGATGGTGGCGCCGCCCAGGTACGGGGCGCTCATGCGGTCGGTGACGACCTTCACACCGCCGAAGTCCTTCTCCACGTCGCCGTCGAGGGAGCGCTCGTCGAAGAAGAGCTGGTAGCGCAGGCCGGAGCAGCCACCCGGCTGGACGGCCACGCGCAGGGCGAGGTCGTCACGGCCTTCCTGGTCGAGCAGGGCCTTGACCTTGGCCGCGGCGGCGTCGGTCAGGACGATGCCGTCGGTGACGGTGCTGGTCTCGTCCGATACGGACATCTACATCTCTCCCGGGTTGTACGGAGACTGCTTGCCGACGAGTGCAACCGGCAAGGCCGCGGATTCATTCCGGGGCCGGGCGCTTGTCTTTCGGTCCTTCTTCATGCTCGCACACGGCGCACGAAGCGGAAAACGCCTCAATCGGGAATACGCGGGGCCCCCACCGGGATTCACGTCACATCGACACGATGGCCATCGTCAAACTGACGTGAACCGGTTATGATAGATAGCGTCAATTCGACGAGAAGTCGATGAAGGTGTCCCGCATGACCCGCCGGGTCCGGAGCTTCCGGTCCCGGCGAGCCGCAGAACAGAAAGGGTGCGTGTCGTGACCACCGCCCAGACCCAGGAGCTCGACGTACAGCCGACGCCCCTCGCCCTGCTGCTCCTCGGCCGTGAGGCCGACCCCAGGAGCGAGCGCGGCGTCGAGTGTCCCGGCGACCTGCCCTCGCCGTCCGACCCGGACCTGGTCGAGCGCGCCCGCGCGGCCAAGGCCAAGCTCGGCGACAAGGTCTTCGTGCTCGGCCACCACTACCAGCGCGACGAGGTCATCCAGTTCGCGGACGTGACCGGCGACTCCTTCAAGCTGGCCCGGGACGCCGCCGCGCGCCCGGAGGCCGAGTACATCGTGTTCTGCGGCGTGCACTTCATGGCGGAGTCGGCGGACATCCTGACGTCCGACGACCAGAAGGTGGTCCTGCCCGACCTCGCCGCCGGCTGCTCGATGGCCGACATGGCGACGGCCGAGCAGGTCGCCGAGTGCTGGGACGTGCTGACCGAGGCCGGGATAGCCGAGCAGGTCGTGCCGGTGTCGTACATGAACTCGTCCGCCGACATCAAGGCGTTCACGGGCAAGCACGGCGGCACGATCTGCACCTCCTCGAACGCCAAGCGTGCCCTGGACTGGGCCTTCGAGCAGGGTGAGAAGGTCCTGTTCCTGCCCGACCAGCACCTCGGGCGCAACACCGCGGTCCGCGACATGGGCATGTCCCTGGAGGACTGCGTCGTCTACAACCCGCACAAGCCGAACGGCGGCCTGACCGCCGATGAGCTGCGCGCCGCGAAGATGATCCTGTGGCGCGGCCACTGCTCGGTGCACGGCCGGTTCTCGCTGGACTCGGTGAACGACGTGCGCGAGCGCATCCCGGGCGTGAACGTCCTCGTCCACCCCGAGTGCAAGCACGAGGTCGTGGCCGCGGCGGACTACGTCGGTTCGACCGAGTACATCATCAAGGCCCTGGAGGCGGCCCCGGCCGGCTCCAAGTGGGCCATCGGCACCGAGCTGAACCTGGTCCGCCGCCTGGCGAACCGTTTCGCACCGGAGGGCAAGGAGATCGTCTTCCTCGACAAGACGGTCTGCTTCTGCTCGACGATGAACCGCATCGACCTCCCCCACCTGGTCTGGGCCCTGGAGTCCCTGGCCGAGGGCAACCTGGTCAACCGCATCGAGGTCGACAAGGAGACCGAGGCGTTCGCGAAGCTGGCGCTGGAGCGGATGCTGGCGCTGCCGTAGGTCCCGTCAGAGTCCTTGGCTCACCCCGACACGGGTTTCCGGTCGGGGTGAGCGGGGTCGACGGTGAAGATGTCTCCGTCCTGGGTGGCGACGACCAGGGCGCCGTGGTGGAGCAGCACCCCCGACGACCAGCCCGGGTTCGTCGCCCGCTGGGCACGCGGCAGGGTCTCCCACAGCGGTGTGCCCTTCTTCGCGTCGAGGGCGGCGATCCGGCCGCCGGCGCTGGACAGGTAGAGCGTGCGGGTGCCCGGGTCGTGGGTGAGGCCGCTCGGCTGCTCCACGCCCGTGCGGGTCCGCCACAGTCGCTCTCCCGTCCGGACCGACACGCCGGTGACCTGACCGGAGGACGTGGCGAACCACAGGGTGCCGCCCGCCGGCGTCACATCGCCCTCGAACTCCTCCGCCAGCTCCGTGGACGTGCCCCTGCCGGTGTCCGGGTCCACCAGCCGGATCCGGGAGAACGCGTCCTTGCCCGCGACCCGATCGAGGAAGAGCAGGCGTCCCTCGTAGGTCCCGACGAGAGTTCCGCGGCGGGGCAGCGTCAGGCGCCGCGCCGCGCCGTCGGACCGGTCCAGCCCCAGGAGCAGCATGTCCTTCGAAGCCATCATGTCCGGGGCGCACATGAGGTAGGGGTCCTCACCGGTGTCCGCCCAGTCGCAGTACTGCCCCGCCGGAAGCGGCGCCGTCCAGCGTTCGGTTCCGGTGCGCGGTGACAGGGCGACCACCGAACGGCCGCTGCCGTCCGGAAGGATCACGAGGTCGCCGGAGAGGTGCGGGCCGACCTGGCGCGTGTCCAGCCGGCGGTGCCAGAGCCTCTTTCCGGTTTCCGTGTCGAGGGCGGCGACCGAGAACTCGGCGTCGCCCTCCCTCTCGGCGCGGTACTCCTGCTGCACCACCATCGTGTCGTCCACGACGCCGAGGACCGAGAAGGTGTACCACCCGTTGCCCGCAGCGGAGGGCACCCCGTCGGCCCGCCAGACGGTCCGTCCGGTGAGCGCGTCGATCCGCATGGGCAGGATCCCGTCGCCCGCGCAGTGGACGCCACCCTCGTACACCACGCAGTCAGGAGTGTGCTCCAGGCCGTAGCCGGCGACGTCGGTCTGCTGCTTCACGCCGTGCGCGGCGGTGGCGTCCACCGTCGTCTGCCAAGGCCTCCAGCCGGTCGGCACGGCCGTCCAGCGGGAGCGCCCGGACGTGGCGGGGTTCGCCCCCGTCCGGGAGTCGTCGTCCGCGAGTCCGGGCCCGAGCAGCAGGTATCCCGTGAGCCCCAGGGCGAGGGCGCCGACGGTGCCGGCCGTGGTCCACAGGGGGCGGATGCGACCGCGCCGTCGGACAGGGGACATGGCGGGGCGGGTCCGGACCACGGCCATCGCGTCCGCGCGCAGGGGCACGGTGGACTGGTCCTCGTCACCCGACTCGGGGAGCGCGGTCACGAACTCGCCCGCCAGCGCACCCGGTTCGGGCCGGTCCGCGGGTTCCTTGGCCAAGCAGCGTTCCAGGACCGTGCGCAGGGGCTGCGCCACGCCGTCCAGGACGGGGGCGTCGTGGACCACCTGGTAGGCCGTGAGGTAGGGGCTGTCCGCGTCGAAGGGGCCCCTGCCCGTGGCCGCGAAGACCAGCAGCGCGCCGAGGGAGAACACGTCGGACGCAGGGCCCACCGTGCGGGCGTCGGTGAGTTGTTCCGGGGACATGAACGGCGGGGTGCCGATCATCTGGCCGGTCTCGGTCAGGGTGTTGTGGTTCTCGGCCGCGCGGGAGATGCCGAAGTCGATGACGCGGGGGCCGTCGTCGGCCATCAGGACGTTGGCGGGTTTGAGGTCGCGGTGCACGACCCCCGCGCGGTGGATGTCCCGCAGCGCCTCCACCAACCCGAGGGCCAGCCGCCGCAGTTCGGCGCCCTTCAGCGGTCCGCTCTCGCGGATCCGGTCGGCGAGCGAGGGCCCGGGCACGTACTGGGTCGCCATCCAGGGCCGTACCGCCTCCGGATCGGCGTCCACGACCGGCGCGGTGAAGGCGCCGCTCACCTTGCGGACGGCCTCGATCTCCTGCCGGAAACGGGTGCGGAAGACGGGGTCCTCGGCGTACTGGGCGTGCACCACCTTCACGGCGACCTCGCGGCCGGACCGCGATCTGCCCCGGTAGACGGCGCCCATGCCGCCGGCGCCGAGCCGGTCGAGCAGCTTGTACCCACCGACCGACTTCGGGTCGTCCTTGCGCAGCGGCACCCCCGACTGCCCTCCCCCGTCATGCGGTTCGAGGCATCAGGATACGTAACGGAGACCGGCGGTGGCCGGGCCCCGGACCGCGTGCTCACGGTTCGGGACCCGGCCACCGTGGGTCGGGACGGTCAGACGGACGCGGGCTCCGGCTCGTCCGAGTGCGACGTCGGCTCGGCCTGGGCGCCGGCCTTCTTCGCCTTCTTCGCCGCCCGCTTCTTCGCCCGCCGCTCCTTGCGGAGCTCCAGCATCGTGTAGAGCGTCGGGACCAGCAGCAGGGTCAGCATGGTCGAGGTGATCAGGCCGCCGATCACCACCACCGCGAGCGGCTGGGCGATGAAGCCGCCCTCGCCGGTGACGCCGAGCGCCATCGGGAGCAGGGCGAAGATCGTCGCCAGGGCCGTCATGAGGATGGGGCGCAGACGGTGGCGGCCGCCCTCGATCACGGCCTCCACGACGCCGTGGCCCTGCTTGCGGTACTGGTTGATCAGGTCGATCAGCACGATCGCGTTCGTCACCACGATGCCGATCAGCATCAGCATGCCGATCATCGCGGGGACGCCCATCGGGGTGCCCGTCGCGATCAGCAGACCGATGGCGCCCGTCGCCGCGAACGGGATCGACACGAGCAGGATCAGCGGCTGGGCCAGCGAGCGGAACGTCGCCACCAGCAGCATGAAGACGATCGCGATCGCCGCCAGCATCGCCAGGCCCAGGTTGGCGAACGCCTCGTCCTGGTCCTGCGAGACGCCGCCGATCTCGGCCGTGGCACCCGCCGGAAGGGTCAGCCCGTTGATCTCGGCCTGGAGGTCCGCGCTCACCGCGCCCGTGTTGTCGCCCGTCGGCTTCGCACTGATCGTGGCGGCACGCTGGCCGTCGATCCGGGTCATCGAGACCGGCCCGTCCACCAGCTTCACGTCCGCGATGTCGCCGAGCTTCACCGGGCCGAGGCGCAGGCCCTGAAGCTGCTTCAGGGTCTTCGCCGGCTTCTCCGACCGGATGACGATGTCCCGCTCGGTGTCGTCGAGGGTCGCCTGGGCCGCCTTGTTGCCGCGGACCGCCTGGGCCACCGCCATGCCGAGGGTCTGGTCGTCGAAGCCGGCCGCGGCCGCCTTGTCGTTGGCCTTCACCGAGACGCGCGGCACGCTCTGCGACAGGTCGCTGGTCACGTCCGTGACGTCGTCCAGCCCGGCCACGGCTTCCCGTACCTGCTCGGCCGCCTTGCGCAGGACGTCGGCGTCGGCCGCCTTCACGACGACGCTCAGGTCCTGGGCGCCGAAGCCGTCACCGGCCGCGATGGTGGTCGTACCGATGCCGTCGAGCTTCTTGAGACCCGCCTCGATACGGCCCTGCACCTCGTCGTACGACGCCGAGTCCTCCAGCATCACCTGGTACGACGCCTGGTTGGTGTCCGTGCCGCCGCCGAAGGCCGCCATGAAGCCGGACGAGCCGACCGTGACCTGGTAGTCCTTGACGCCCTTGGTGCCGGCCAGCAGCTTCTCGACCCGCCGGGCCTGCTCGTCCGTCGCCGCCAGGCTGGTGCCCGGCTTCAACTCCTGCTTGACGGTGAGGACTTCCTGCTCGCCCTGGTCGAAGAAGTTCGTCTTCAGCAGCGGCGCCATGCCGAACGTGCCGACCAGGATGACGAGCGCGAGCAGCACGCTGGTCAGACGGCGGCGCGTCGCGAACCGCAGGACGGGGACGTAGAACCGCTGCAGCCGGCTCTTCGCCTCCTTCTCCTCGGCCACCCGGCGCGCTTCCTCGGCGTCCTCGGGTGTGCCCTTCGGGGCGCGCAGGAACCAGTACGACAGCACCGGTACGACCGTCAGGGAGACGAGCAGCGATGCCAGCAGCGCGGCGGTGACGGTCAGGCTGAACGGGCCGAACAGCTCGCCCACCATGCCGCCGACCAGGCCGATCGGCAGGAAGACCGCGACCGTGGTGAGCGTCGAGGACGTCACCGCGCCGGCCACCTCGCGGACGGCGTTCAGGATCGCCGCCTGGCGCTCCTCGCCGTAGCCGAGGTGCCGCTTGATGTTCTCCAGGACCACGATCGAGTCGTCGACGACCCGGCCGATGGCGATGGTCAGCGCGCCGAGCGTCAGGACGTTCAGCGACAGGTCGCGCGTCCACAGGACGATCAGGGCCAGCACGACCGACAGCGGGATGGAGACCGCGGTCACCAGGGTGGAGCGGATCGACGCCAGGAAGACCAGGATGACGAGGACCGCGAAGAGCAGGCCGAGCGCGCCCTCCGTCGTCAGTCCGTCGATGGACTTCTTCACCGCCGGGCCCTGGTCGCTGACCACGGTGAGGGTGGCGCCCGAGCCGAGGTCCTTGCGGAGGTCCGGCAGCTTGTCCCGCACCGCGTCCGAGATCGCGACCGCGCTGCCGTCGCGGTCCATGGTCACCGCGACCGCGAGGGAGGGCTTGCCGTCCGTGCGGGTGATGGAGTCGGCCGGGGCCTGCTCCTGCTTGACGGCGGCGACGTCACCGAGGCGGACCGGCTTCTTGCCGGAGGTGCCCTCGCCGGTGACCATCAGGTCCTCGATCTGCCGGATCGAGGTGAAGCCGCCGCCCACCTGGACCGTGCGGTTGGCGCCGTCCTCGTCGAAGGAACCCGCCGGGACGGTGGCGCCGCCCGCCTGGAGTGCCCGGGTGAGGGCCGCCGAGGTCAGGCCCGCCTTCGCCAGCTTCGCGTCGTCCGGCGTGACGGTGACCTGGAGGTCGCGTACGCCGTCCACGGTGACCTGGCCGACGCCGTCGACGTCCTTCAGGTCCGGCACGACGGTCCGGTCGATCCGGTCGGCCAGGGCCTGCTGGTCCTCGTCGGAGGTCACGGCCAGCACGACGGTCGGGATGTCGTCCGTGGAACCGGCGATGACCTGCGGGTCCACGTCGTCCGGCAGCTGGACGCGAGCCCGGTTGACGGCCTGCTGGACGTCGGCGACGAGCTGCTGGGTGCCGGGACCGTAGTCGAAGGACGCCATGATCACGGCGTTGCCCTCGCTCGCCGTGGAGGTGACGCCGGAGATGCCGTCGACGGCTTCGAGGCTGTCCTCGATCGGCTCGACGACCTGCTTCTCGACCACGTCCGGCGACGCGCCCTGGTAGGGCGCGAGGACGGACACGATGGGCAGTTCGATGGAGGGCAGCAGCTGCTGTTTGAGCTGGGGTATCGCGATCGCCCCGAAGGCGAGCGCGATGATCGACACCAGGCCGATCAGGGCGCGTTGGGCGAGGCTGAATCTGGACAGCCAGGACATGGGTCAGGGTCTCTCTTCTGTGAGCGGCAGAAGTGGCAGCAGACGCCTGTGCATGACAGATGAGCGCCCGCCCCTACACCCTGAGCCATCGGGGAGCGCGGATTCCTAGACCCCAGGTCCATTTCCTTATCCGGCGCATACTCCCGGCGCAGTACACGGGATGGAGCTCACTCCACCCTCGGACGGACCAGCCCCGACTCGTACGCGATCACCACGAGCTGGGCGCGGTCGTCGTCCTCGCTACCGCCCTGGGCAAGGAAGCGGGCGATCAGACCCTTGGTGGCGGCCGGCGAGAGCAAGACCTCACCGCCGGCCGCGACGCGGACGGCGCTACCGGGCCCAGTACACGG
>NZ_JBITLW010000005.1:14557-26511 GCF_044465645.1 Streptomyces sp. NPDC049627
GACGACGGTCACTCCACCCTCGGACGGACCAGCCCCGACTCGTACGCGATCACCACGAGCTGGGCGCGGTCGCGGGCGCCGAGCTTGGACATGGCGCTCGGACCGGGCCGGGTCGCGGTCGCGGTCCGCACTGCCGCCGCGGGCGAGGAAACGGGCGATCAGCCCCTTGGTGGCCACCGGCGAGAGCAAGGCCTCACCGCCAGCCACGACGCGGACGGCGCTACCGGGCCCAGTACACGGGACGACGGTCACTCCACCCTCGGACGGACCAGCCCCGACTCGTACGCGATCACCACGAGCTGGGCGCGGTCGCGGGCGCCGAGCTTGGACATGGCCCGGTTGACGTGCGTCTTCACGGTCAGCGGGCTGACCTCCAACCGCTCGGCGATCTCGTCGTTGGAATGCCCGCCCGCGACCTGCACCAGAACCTCGCGCTCCCGGACAGTGAGGGCGTCGAGCCGCTCGGTGCGGGCCGGATCGCGGTCGTCGTCCGCGCTGCCGCCCTGGGCGAGGAAACGGGCGATCAGGCCCTTGGTGGCGGCCGGTGAGAGCAGGGCCTCACCGCCGGCCGCGACGCGGATGGCACTGAGGAGTTCGTCGGGTTCGGAGCCCTTGCCGAGGAAGCCGGAGGCCCCGGCGCGCAGCGACTGCACGACGTAGTCGTCGACCTCGAACGTGGTCAGGATGACCACCCGGACATGGGCGAGAGCCGGGTCGGCGCTGATCATGCGGGTGGCGGCGAGGCCGTCGGTGCCGGGCATGCGGATGTCCATCAGCACGACGTCCGCCCGCGCCTCCTTGGCCAGCCGCACCGCCTGCGCCCCGTCGGAGGCCTCGGCGACGACCTCCATGTCGGGCTCGGAGTCGACGAGCACCCGGAAGGCGCTGCGGAGGAGGGCCTGGTCGTCGGCGAGCAGGACGCGGATGGTCATGCGGGGTCCTCTGCGGGGGACGAGGTGACGGGCTTTGCCCTACGACAACTTCCGCGGGGTACGGGTGAGTTCCGCGGTGTCGTCATACGGCGGTCGTACATGGGGGCGTCGGGCGGTCATACGCCGTCTTCCGCTGCTCCTGCGGCTTGCGCGGGCTCCGCGGCGCGGGTGCGGCTCTTGACCGGCAGGATCGCATGGACGCGGAACCCGCCTCCGTAGCGGGGGCCGGTGGTGAGGGTGCCGCGCAGGGCGGTGACGCGCTCGCGCATGCCGAGCAGGCCGTGGCCGCCGCCCTCGGCGGGGTCGTCCTCGCCGGCACCGTCGTCGAGGACGGTGATCTCGATGTTCGGGCCCACGCGGACGACGCTGACCTCGGCCTTGGCGTCCTGGCCCGCGTGCTTCTGCACGTTGGTGAGGGCCTCCTGGATGACCCGGTAGGCGGCCAGGTCGACGGCGGCGGGCAGCGTGCTGCCCTGGTCGGCACGGGCGACCTCCACCTGGAGGCCGGCGCTGCGGAAGGTGCCCGCGAGTTCGTCGAGGCGGTCGAGGCCGGGGGCGGGTTCGGTGGGGGCCTCGGGGTCGCCGGACTGCCTCAGCAGGCCTACGGTGGCGCGGAGTTCGTTGAGCGCGGAGCGGCTGGCCTCGCGTACGTGGGCCAGGGCCTCCTTGGCCTGGTCGGGGCGCTTGTCCATGACGTGCGCGGCGACGCCGGCCTGGACGTTGACGAGGGCGATGTGGTGGGCGACGACGTCGTGCAGGTCCCGGGCGATCCGCAGGCGCTCCTCGGCGACACGGCGGCGGGCCTCCTCCTCGCGGGTGCGCTCGGCCCGCTCGGCGCGCTCGCGGATGGCGTCGACGACGGCGCGGCGGCTGCGGACGGCGTCGCCGGCGGTGGCGCCGATGCCGGTCCAGGCGAAGATGGCGAGGTTCTCCTGGGCGTACCAGGGCAGGGGGCCGGCGAGCATCGCGGAGCCGGTCAGGACGGTCATGGTGAGCAGGCCGACGCGCCAGGTGGTGGGGCGGTCGGTGGTCGAGGCGACGGTGTAGAGGGCGATGACCGCGGACATCGCGACGGGGGCGCGGGGGTCGCCGGTGACGGACTCGACGACGGAGGCGGCGCCGGTGAGGGCGAGGACCGTCATGGGGGCGCGGCGGCGGAAGACCAGGGCCGCGGCACCGAGGGTGATGAGCAGGAGGCTGAGCAGGTCCGGGGTGCGCAGCGTCCAGGTCACCCCGCTCTTGCCGTGCGGGTCCACGAACGAGCCGGCGACCATGCAGGCCAGTACGCCGACGGCCAGAGCCGCGTCCAGCGCCATGGGGTGCGCCTTGAGATGCCGCCGGGCGCGGTCGAGGGTGCTCACGTCTGATTACGGTACGGCGTCGCTGCGGGGCTTGGAACGGGGGACGAGCAGGGGCTCCCCTTGCACATGACATCCTGGTACGGGGAGCCCCCGGCTCAGCCCGGGATCAAGCCGTCGTCGCTCAGCAGTTCCCGGACCTCCTCCAGCGTCGCGTCCGGGGACGGCAGGATCAGCTCGGACGGTTCCAGGGAGTCGTCCGGCAGGGGCTCGCCCAGTTCGCGGACCTTGGCGAGGAGGGCGGCCAGGGTGCGGCGGAAGCCGGGGCCGTCGCCGTTCTCCATTTCCCGCAGGAGCTCGTCGTCGAGCTTGTTCAGCTCGGGCAGATGGCTGTCGGACAGCTGCACCTGCCCCTCACCCATGATCCGGACGATCATGTCGCCCATCGTGCCCTCCTCGGCATGGGCCCCGCCCGTCGGCTACTGCTTGTCGAAGCGCGGGGTGTCCTGCGGCTGCTGCTGGGACTGCTGCGACTGAGCGCCCGTGCCGCCCTCGATGGCCTGCTGGCCGGCCGACGGGCCTCCCGCCAGCTCAGCCTTCATGCGCTGCAGCTCCAGCTCTACATCCGTACCACCGGAGAGCCGGTCCAGCTCGGCCTGGATGTCGTCCTTGTGCATGCCGGACTGGTCGTCCAGGGCGCCCGAGGCGAGCAGTTCGTCGATGGCTCCCGCCCTCGCCTGGAGCTGGGCCGTCTTGTCCTCGGCCCGCTGGATGGCCAGGCCGACGTCGCCCATCTCCTCCGAGATGCCGGAGAACGCCTCGCCGATCCGGGTCTGCGCCTGGGCCGCGGTGTACGTGGCCTTGATCGTCTCCTTCTTGGTGCGGAAGGCGTCGACCTTCGCCTGCAGGCGCTGGGCCGCGAGGGTGAGCTTCTCCTCCTCGCCCTGCAGGGTCGCGTGCTGGGTCTCCAGGTCCGTCACCTGCTGCTGGAGGGCGGCGCGGCGCGAGAGCGCCTCGCGGGCCAGGTCCTCGCGGCCCAGCGCGAGCGCCTTGCGGCCCTGGTCCTCCAGCTTCGTGGACTGCGACTGCAGCTGGTTGAGCTGGAGCTCCAGGCGCTTGCGCGAGGTGGCCACGTCGGCGACGCCGCGGCGGACCTTCTGGAGCAGCTCCAGCTGCTTCTGGTACGAGTAATCGAGGGTCTCGCGCGGGTCCTCGGCCCGGTCAAGGGCCTTGTTCGCCTTCGCGCGGAAGATCATCCCCATACGCTTCATGACACCGCTCATGGGCTTCGCGCGCCCCCTTCTGACGGACTCCAGCTCCAGCTCCTGCGACAGAACCCACAGTACGGGCCCTGCATCCATTGACGCACTGTTCGGGGACGGATGCGCTCATCCCCAAGGACGACTGCGTGCGGCCCCGCTCCGGCGCAAGGAGTAGGTGACACCCGGGTGCCCCACGCCGAACGAACCGTCTGCAACGTCCCCTCTGTCCCCCTACGACGACTGGCGTTGCCGGATCGTTCCCACCGGGGCTGGGGTCCAACCCCCGGCACCCCGTACCCTTGGGTTTTGTGTTCCGTAGCCGTGCCAAGGATGAGAAGGCCCAGGACGCCGACAAGGCGCCGGTGACCGACTCCAATCAGACCCGTCACCCCGAGGCTCCGAAGGGCCGCCCCACGCCCAAGCGCAGTGAGGCCCAGTCGCAGCGTCGCAGCGTGGCCAACACGTCGATGACGCGCAAGGACGCCGCCAAGCGCCAGCGCGAGGAGCGCCGGGCCGCGCTGGAGAAGCAGCGCCAGGCGCTGGCCGGGGGCGACGAGCGGTATCTGCCGGCCCGTGACAAGGGTCCGGTCCGCAAGTTCGCGCGTGACTTCATCGACTCGCGCTTCAGCATCGCGGAGTTCTTCCTGCCGATGGCCGTGATCATCCTCGTGCTGAGCATGGTCCGGGTGGCGTCGCTGCAGAACATCGCGCTGCTGCTGTGGCTGGTCGTGATCGTGCTGATCGTGCTGGACTCGTTCGTCACCGGCTTCCGTCTGAAGAAGCGGCTGGCCGAGCGCTTCCCCGACGACAACAGGCGCGGCGCCGTCGCCTACGCGCTGATGCGTTCCCTGCAGATGCGTCGGCTCCGGCTGCCGAAGCCGCAGGTCAAGCGCGGAGAGCGGCCCTGAGCACAACGGCGTTCTCCGGGGGTGCGGCCGACGCCTGGCTGAGCAAGCTGGGCGGGCTGCGTGATGTCGTACGGCAGGAGCTGGTGGCCCGGCAGCTCGACGAGCAGATAGCCGGGCGGTTCCCGGTCGGGCAGCGGCTGCGGGTGCTCGACGTGGGCATGGGCCAGGGCACGCAGGCGCTGCGCCTGGCCCGCGCCGGGCACCAGGTGACCGGTGTCGAGCAGGACCCGAAGATGGTCGCGGCCGCCCGCGAGGAGCTCGCCGGCGAGCCCGAGGGGATCCGGGAGCGGGTCCGTATCGTCCAGGGGGACGGACGGGACACGGGCGTCCACTTCCTGCCGGGCAGCTTCGACGTCGTGCTGTGCCACGGCGTGCTGATGTACATCGAGGAGCCCGATCCGCTGCTGGCCGGGCTGGCACGGATGCTAGCCCCGGGCGGACTGCTGTCCCTGCTCGTGCGCAACGGCGACGCGCTGGCCATGCGGCCGGGCCTGGCCGGGGACTGGGCCGGGGCGCTGGCCGCCTTCGACACCACCGCGTACCGCAATCGGCTGGGACTCGACGTACGGGCCGACCGGCTCGCCGAGCTGACGGCGACCCTCGCGGGCATCGGAGCGCCGCTGCACGCCTGGTACGGGGTGCGGGTGTTCACCGACACGGCGGCCGACGGCGCTCCGATCCCGGCGGACGTGGAGACATTGCTGGCGGTCGAGGAGCGGGCCGGGAAGACGGACCCCTATCGGAGCGTCGCGGCGCTGCTGCATCTGTGCGGAGTGCGCGGCTAGTCGCGTCCTCATAGTCCCGCCGTCCGCCCGGAGAACGGGCCCCGCGACGTCTGGCGCGCGCTCTCGACATGCCGAGCGGAAGCCCTCGTACTGGACCTACGCGGGCTTTCGCTCGGTGCGGCGCGTGGGGATACCCCTTGGTGAGGGAGCGTGCCAGGCGTCGCGGGGCACGCGGGACTTCGCGGACACGGCCTCAGGCCCCTCCGGCACGTCGCCGTCGTCCGCCCGAAGACGGCCCGGCCGACCGCGATGGGGTCCACCCGCACGGGCCGGACGACCCTCGGGTCGCGCGTGCCGGAGGAGCCACGTGGGCGGTTCGGCAACGCCGCGGGCATGGGTGCCGGGCCTCGCGGAGCGGGCATCTCGTGCGTGCGGCCGGCGTACCGGGCGGAGGTACCCCTCTGAGGGAGCGTGCCAGGCGTCGCAGGGTGGGCCGGACTTTGGGGACACGGCCTGGGGCCTGTCCCACACACGTCGGCGGCGGGTATGGGTGGCACGCGTCGCAGGGCAGGCGTTGATTTGTCGGACGGGCCCTGGGGCGCGGCCAGAAGCGGTCACGCGCGCAGCGCCGGGGCTCGTTCGGGTGAGCAGCGCAGGACGGGTTCGCGGTTCGCGGTGAGACTCGGGGCATGGATGCTCGCCGTTTGCGTGCCCTTCGGCCGGTCGTCGGGGCCGTCGCCCTGCTGTGCTGTCTCGGGCTCCTCTCCGCGTGCTCCGGCTTCCCGTCCTCGCACGCGCGCGAGAGGGAGGACGCGACCACGCAGGCCGCGCAGGCCGCCGCCCGGAGGGCGGTCGACGATCTGCAGGAGGGCTATCTGAAGGTGATCGGAGACGTCCTGCCGTCGGTCGTGCAGATCCAGGCACGGACCGATCTGGGATCGGGCGTGGTCTACGACGGCCAGGGGCACATCGTCACCAACGCGCATGTCGTCGGGAACGAGGACAGCTTCCGGGTGACCACCGCCAACAGCGAGGACACCCTCACCGCACGGCTCGTCTTCTCGTACCCGCAGCAGGATCTCGCGGTCATCAAGCTGGACAAGGCGCCCAAGGGGCTGAAGGCGGCGGCGTTCGGGGACTCGGCGAAGGTCGACGTCGGGCAGATCGTGCTGGCCATGGGCTCGCCGCTGGGGCTGTCGTCCAGCGTGACCCAGGGCATCGTCTCGGCGACCGGACGGACCGTCACCGAGGGCCGCGGGGACGGCGGTACGGGCGCGACGATCGCCAACATGGTGCAGACGTCGGCCGCCATCAACCCCGGCAACAGCGGCGGCGCCCTGGTGAACCTCGACGGCCGGGTCATCGGCATCCCGACCCTCGCGGCGACCGACCCCGGCACGGGTCAGGGCGCGGCACCCGGCATCGGGTTCGCGATCCCGGCGTCGACGGTGCGGACGATCGCCGACCAGATCGTGAAGGACGGCCGGGTCACCGACTCGGGCCGGGCGGCGCTCGGCATCACGGGCCGTACGGTCGTGAACGACGACTACGAGGTCGCGGGCGTCGCCGTCGTCGACGTGATGGCGGGCGGGGCGGCCGACAAGGCCGGAATCGAGCCCGGGGACGTCATCACCCGGCTCGGTGACACGGACATCACCACCATCACCTCACTCGCCGAGGAGCTGGCCTCCGACCGGCCGGGCGAGCGGACGACCGTGACGTACACGCGCAACGGCGAGGAGAAGACCGTGGATGTGACGCTGGGTGAGCAGTGAAAGGGCGGTGGGGTGAGGCCTCTCCCCCACCCCACCCTCCTCCTACGCCTCCTCGGCGTGCAGGCTCATCGGCCCGTAGATCTCCGTGGTGTCCTCGAACAGCCGCACCTGGTCCGCACCGCCCTCCGCCAGCGCCTTCCAGTGCTCCCCGATCCAGGACTCGGCGTCCCCCTGGGTGGTGAACTCCTCGGGCTGCACCGCGGGCTGGACCTCCGCCCCGTCGGCCTTCTCGAACCGCCACGTCCATGCCGCCATGTACGCCTCCAAGGTGTCGGCACGTGCACAGGAGAAGCCGGATCTTGGTCCGGCTCCTGCTCTGAGCCTAGTCGGATGGGCGGCACCTGCGCAGACACGCGAAAATCGGTGCGTGGAACTCACTCTCCTCGGCACCGGTGCCCCCGCGGGACTCCCCCGCCCCGACTGTCCCTGTGCGGCCTGTGCGAGCGCGCTCGCCGATGATGCGCGGGCGGCCACGGCGTTGCTCGTGGACGGGGCGCTGCTGCTGGATCTGACGCCCGGGGCGGCGTTCGCGGCGGCGCGGGCCGGGCGGTCGCTGGGCGGCGTACGGCAGGTGCTGCTGTCGCATCCGCACGGCGGGCCGGCCGTCGAGGTGCCGGCGGGGGTACCGCAGCCCGGTCGGGTGCCGGACGGGCAGGAGTTGACGCTGCTGACGGGGCATCGGGTGCGGGCGGTGGCGATGGACTCGCCGGGCACGGGGTACGCGGTGACCGGGCCGGACGGGCAGCGGCTGCTGTATCTGCCGCCGGGGGGTGCGCCGGCCGGCCTTGAGGAGGGGTCCGTCGGGATGTACGACATGGTGGTCGCCGATGTCGTGGGACGGCCGGACGCCCTGGCCAAGCTGCGGGCGGTGGGCGCGGTCGGCCCGACGACGGATGTCGTCGCCGTCCACCTGGACCATGACGTGCCGCCGGGCACCGAGTTGCAGCGGCGGCTGGCCGCGGCGGGGGCGCGGGCGGTGCCGGACGGGACGACGCTGGTGGTGGGCGCGTACGAGGACGTGCCGGACGTGCCCCGGCGGACCCTGGTGCTGGGCGGGGCGCGGTCCGGGAAGTCGGTGGAGGCGGAGCGACGCCTTGAGGCCTTCCCCGATGTGCTGTACGTCGCGACCGGCGGCACCCGGGGCGGGGACACGGAGTGGGCGTCGCGGGTCGCCGCGCACCGGGAGCGGCGGCCGGGGTCGTGGCGTACGACCGAGACGTGCGACCTGGTGCCCCTGCTGGCCGAGGACGGGGCGCCGTTGCTCATCGACTGTCTGTCGCTGTGGCTGACGGACGCGATGGACGCCGTGGGGGCGTGGGACGACGCGGTGTGGGCGGACGGCGGGGAGCGGGCGCTGCGGGATCGCGTGCGCGAGCTCACGGAGGCGGTGCGGACGACTCGGCGGACCGTCGTCGCCGTGTCCAATGAGGTGGGGTCGGGGATCGTGCCGGCCACGGCGTCGGGGCGGCGGTATCGGGATGAGCTGGGGCGGCTGAATGCCGCGTTCGCGGGTGAGTGCGAGCAGGTGGTTCTGGTGGTTGCGGGGCAGGCGCTTGTGCTTCGCGGATGAGGGTGCCGCGGTTTGTCGTCGGGCGGCTGCGGGTCCGTCGTGGCTGGTCGCGCAGTTCCCCGCGCCCCTTATAGGGCGTTGCGGTGACCGGAAATTCGGGCCTCAGGCTCCTCCGGATGGCTCCTTGCGGGCGACTACTCGGTATCCGTTCGACAAGGGGGTACGGCGGAGGAAGGGGGCCAGGACCAGGTCGACCGCGCACGCGGCGGCCACCAAGGGCGCGCCCAGCACCGCCAGTACCGGGCCCAGGAGGAGGTTCAGCACCAGGGCGATCGTGGCCGCCAGGTCGTACGGGATGTGTGAGGTACGGCGGTCCGTCGCGACGATCGTGCAGCCCAGGGACCGCAGTTCTTCCTTGAGGGTGCGCAGGGGCAGCAGGTGCAGGTGGCCGTGCGGGCTCTGCGGAACCCATGCCGTGCCGAACAGCAGGGCGAACGCGCTGCGCGGGTTGGGGAGTTCGACGATGAGGTGGCCGCCCGGGCGCAGGACCGAGAGGGCGGCGCGGAGCTCCGCCCGAGGGTCCTGGGTGTGTTCCAGGTGGCGGAGCATGCTGACGATGTCGTAGCGGGCGCGCAGACGGGCCGTGATCCGAGGGTCCGTCAGTTGCCCTACGTGGGCCTCTTCGATCCGCTCCTCCACGCGCGCGTGGAGGACCCGATGGGTCGGGTCCAGGCCGTCGAACGCCGTGTAGGGGAAGACCTCCTTCGCCGCTTCCGGGAAGCGGGCGTCGCCCGTGCCCACGTCCAGCCAGCTCTCCGGCTCGGGGAAGGGGAGCGCCGCGCGGGCCGCGGCTCTCAGGTGACGGGGCGACGGCTGTCGTACGAGTCTGAGGAACCGGGGGGCGTAGGTGTGGTCCCGGCATGCGGCGAGGGTGAACGCGCAGCCGGCGCGGCGTCGTTCGGAGGGTGCGGTCGCGGTCATGGCGGCTCCCGGGCGCGAAGGGCGTACGGCGGGGGCGTACGGCGGAACGGTGCTGCGAGCATGCCCCGACAATCCACAGCAAAACGGAACGTATGGGATGGCGATCTTGGGTGCAACGACGTCGCGCGGATGTGGCGGTGACGTGGCGGAGCCCCCGGTCACCCTGTGACGCCGTGCTGTTCGACCGGTGCCGGTACTGTTCGGCGAATGAGCTCGCTTAATCTCGACGACTTCACCGATCTGATCGAGCGCCCCGACGGCGGGGTGCGCCGGGACGCCGAAGCGCGCCGTGAGCGTCAGATCGTGCCGCCCGGGGCGCTGGGCCGCCTCGACGAACTGGGTGAGTGGCTGGCGGCGGCGCAGTCCGCGGTACCGGTGCGGCCGATCGAACAGCCGCGGGTCGTACTGTTCGCCGGGGACCACGGCATCGCCGAACTCGGCGTGTCGGCGCGGCCGGCGGGCGGCGCCGGGGAGTTGGTGCGGGAGATCCTCGAGGGCGGCCGGCCGGTGTCCGTGCTCGCGCGGCGGCTCGGGGTTGCGGTGCGGGTCGTCGACATGGCGTTGGACTGCGATCCGGCGTCGCTGCCGGAGGCCGTCGTACGGCATCGGGTGCGGCGTGGGAGCGGTCGTATCGACATCGAGGACGCGTTGACGCTCGAGGAGGCCGAGGCCGCCTTCCGGGCCGGGGTGGCGGTGGCCGACGAGGAGGCCGACTCCGGTACGGATCTGGTGGTGCTCGGCGATGTGAGCGTCGGCGGGACGACGGCGGCCGGGGTGCTGGTCGCTGCGCTGTGCGGGACGGATGCCTCCGTGGTCACCGGGCGGGGCGGGCTGGCCATCGACGATCTCGCGTGGATGCGCAAGTGCGCGGCGATCCGGGACGCCCTGCGCCGGGCCCGGCCCGTGCTCGGGGATCAGCTGCAGTTGCTCGCGACGGTGGGCGGGGCCGACCTCGCCGCGATCACCGGGTTCCTGCTGCAGAGCGCGGTGCGGAAGATGCCGGTCGTGCTGGACGGGGTGGTGGTCGCCGCCTGCGCCCTGGTCGGGCAGCGGATCGCGTTCCGGGCACCGGACTGGTGGCTGGCCGCGCACGACAGCGGGGAGCCGGGGCAGGCGAAGGCGCTGGACCGGATGGCCCTGGAGCCGCTCCTGGGCCAGGGCGTGAAGGTGGGCGAGGGGGCGGGGGGCCTGCTGGCCCTCCCGATGGTCCAGGCGGCGGCTGCACTGGCCGCGGAGCTGCCGGAGAAGCCGACAGAGGCCGAGAAGCCGGAGGAGTCGGAGGGGCCGAAGGGACCGACAGAGGCCGAGTAGAGGGACGAAACGGCCAGCTCACTGCAAGCACGGACATATGATCCGCATTCGTGAGAGTTGACACCCTCGGCCGCTGGGCCCGCGCGGAGTGGGGGGCGTTGTACGTCGCCGTTCGGGGGCCGTTGCGGGCCCGCCGGTGGTGGGCCGCCCCGATGACCGTCGGGGTCGTGTGCCTGACCGGCGTCATGCAGCTCGCGCAGAACCAGGCCTGGGGATATCGGCCCGTCCAGAACCTCGGCGCCGTCCGGGCCGGGGACCCCCTCTGGCTGGCGCTCCTGCGGACGCCGTTGTCCCTGTTCGTCCCCGCTCTCGACCTGCCGGTCTGGGGTGCGCTCGCACAGATGCTGGTCGTGTTCGGAATCGCGGAGATCTGTCTGGGCTGGTGGCGGACCCTCGTCATCGCCTACGTCGCGACCCTCGCCGGCACCCTGTACGCGCGCGTGGCCATCGCGCTCGGCCCGGACCACCCCCTCGGCCTGCCCGCCTCGGACGCCCGGGTCGTGGACACGGGGCCGTCCGCGGCGGTGGTGGGGCTGGCGGTGTTCCTCGGGTGGCGTTACGGCGCCTACGCCACGGCCGGTGCCGTGATCGCGGCGATGGTGGTCGAGGTGGCCCTGAAGGAGAACCTCGCGGGAAAGGAGCACCTGGCGGCGATCGCGGCGGTGCTGGTGCTGTGCGGGGCATCTGCGCTGCGCCGACGTCAGCGACGGCCGACGGCGACACCGGGCGCCGCGTCGGGTCTGCCACCCAGCCCTTCCTCCAGAGCACGGCACGGCCGCGCCCAGCGGCGGTCATGACAGCAGCCGCACCAGGGCGACCCCAACGCAGGCGCTCCTGGTGCTGAGCAGGAGTCACTGCCATACGCCGCAGCATCAACGGCGGCCGACCGTGACACCGGGCACCACGCCAGGTTCACCACCCAACCAATCCTCCAGAGCACGGCACGACCGCGCCCAACGGCGGTCATGACAGCAGCCGCACCAGGGCGAACCCAACGCAGGCGCTCCTGGTGCTGAGCAGGAGTCACTGCCATACGCCGCAGCATCAACGGCGGCCGACCGTGACACCGGCACCGCGCCAGGTTTGCCACCCAGCCAATCCTCCAGAGCACGGCGCGGCCGCGCCCAGCGGCGGTCGCGACAGTAGACGCGCAAGGCGGCCTTGGCGCAGGCGCTATTGATGCTGTGCGGGGGTGGCTGCCGTGCGTCGGCGTCAGCGGCGGTCGGCGGTCGTGACGGTGGGCGCGCACCGC
>NZ_JBITLW010000005.1:26610-34907 GCF_044465645.1 Streptomyces sp. NPDC049627
CACCCATCGCGCGGGCGGTGCTGGTCCGGTGCGAAGTCACTGCCATGCGCCGCGGCGTCAGCAGCGGTCGGCGGTGGTGCCAGGCGCCGTCGGGTTTACCACCCAGCCACTCCTCCAGAGCGCGGCGGGGCCGCAACCAGCGGCGGTCGTGACGGTGGGCGCGCACGGCACCCATCGCGCGGGCGGTGCTGGTCCGGTGCGAAGTCACTGCCATGCGCCGCGGCGTCAGCAGCGGTCGGCGGTGGTGCCAGGCGCCGTCGGGTCTGCCACCCAGCCACTCCTCCAGGGCGCGGCGGGGGCGGGCCCAGCGGCGGTCGTGACAGTAGGCGCACAATGGCGCCTCGACGCAGGCCCACTGTGCGACGTCACTGCCATACGCCCCGGCGTCAGCGGCGGTCCGCCGTGGTGTCGGGCGCCGTGTCGGGTTTGCCGCCCAGCCATTCCTCCAGGGCGCGGCGGGGGCGGGCCCAGCGGCGGTCGTGATGGTAGGCGCGCAGGGCGGCCTTGGCGCGGGCGCGCGGGCGGCGGGCGTAGAAGCGGCGGGCCCACGGGGAGTTGGGGCGGGCCAGGCGGATGGCGCCGACCAGGGCGATGACCGGCACGATCACGCCGAAGATCGCGACACGGGCCTTTCCCTTGCCGAGCGCGATGAGGGAGAAGAGGAAGTTCACGCCGACGTTGAGCAGGACGGTGCCGCGGCCCTGCGCCTCGTCCTGGTTGATGTCGTTGACGCCCAGCGGTGAGAAGCCCACGAGCAGCAGGCCTCCCATGGCCGCCGTGAGGACGACGACCTCCACGCTCTTGCGTCCCTCCTCCGTCCAGTACACGTCGTCGAGGTGCAGGATCAGCGCGAACTCGTCGAGGACCAGCCCCGCGCCCATGCCGAAGATCACCGCGAAGACGGCGGCACCGAAGCCGTAGCGGCTGCTGGACACCGCTCCGAAGCCGCCCGCGACGGTCAGGACGACGCCCGGGACCACGTGGTGGACATGCACGGCACCGGTCTCGATGTTGCGGAAGGGGCCCTTGCCCGCGCGGATGAGGCGCGTGATGAGCCGCGTGACGAGGAAGGTGACGACGAAGGCGGTCAGGGCGAGGAGCAGCGGGAGTTTGCCCGGTTCGACGACGTTGCGCTCCAGCCAGTGGCCCATGGGGTCAGTGTGTCCGCGACCAGGATGCGCTGCTCGGCGGGTGTGGCGTCCGGGCTACTCTGCGGGCGTGTCCATGACCCCGCCGCCCCTGCACGGTCTCCGTTTCGCCTTCGGCACCCTCAGCGTGCTGCCCGTCAAGGTGAGCCGCTGGGACCGGGAGGCCGCGCGGGGCGGGATGCTCTGCGCCCCGCTGGTGGGGGTGGTGCTCGGGGTGGGCGCCGCCCTGCTCGGGCTCCTGCTCCTCGCCCTCGGCGCCGGTCCCCTCCTCGCCGCCGTCGCCACGGTGGCCGTGCCCGCCGTACTGACCCGGGGCCTGCATCTCGACGGGCTCGCCGACACCGCCGACGGGCTCGGCAGCGGCAAGCCCGCCGAGGACGCCCTGCGGATCATGAAGCAGTCGGACATCGGGCCCTTCGGCGTCATCACGCTCGTGTTCGCGCTGCTCGCACAGGTGGCCGCCCTCGACCGGCTGTACGACGGCTCGTGGGCCCGGGGCGCCCTCGCCGCCGTCGTCTCGGCGGTCGCCGCCCGTCTCGCGCTCACTCTCGCCGCCCGCACCGGGGTGCCCGCCGCACGGCCGGAGGGGCTGGGGGCGGCGGTGGCCGGGGTGGTTCCCGTACGGGGTGCCGTGGCCGCCGCCCTGGCCGTGACCGGCGTCGCCGCCGCGGCGGGAGCGCTGCTCGGGACGGACGACATCGCACGCACCGCCCTCGCGGTCCTCGCCGCCCTCACCGCCGCCGAGCTCCTCCTGCGGCACTGCACCCGCCGCTTCGGCGGCGTCACCGGTGATGTCTTCGGCGGGCTCGCGGAGACGGCGGCGACGACCGCGCTCGTCGTGCTGTCACTGGGCTGACGCCACCCACGGACGGGCGTGACTCGGCTCACCGACGCCGGGAATCAAGAAACGACCACGACGCCACCGACAGGTGAACGCCCGTAGGAATGAGCAAACGCTCACACGAGCGTAGGCTCGTCCCGAGTGTTCGCCGTACCGGGGAAGGCCCCGCTGATACCGCACCCGTAGGTCGGAACTAGGGTCGGCCGTCGGGCCCGGTCGACCCACACCCATTCGGCCATCGCAACTTCACATCGGAAGCGAGATTTCACCACCGTGACTGCTCTCACTCTCAGCACCGCCGCGGCGCCCGGCCTGCGGGCCGACGCGATCGTGATCGGTGTCGCCAAGGGCTCTGGTTCCAAGGGCGGGAGCCTGGTCGTCGCACCGGGCGCCGAGGCCGTGGACAAGGCGTACGACGGCAAGCTGGCCGGCGTCCTGGAGACCCTCGGTGCCTCCGGTGCCGAGGGCGAGGTGACGAAGCTCCCCGCACCCGCCGGTTTCAAGGCCCCGCTCGTGGTGGCGGTCGGCCTGGGTGCCGAGCCCGAGGACGCCAAGGACGGGGCGTACGACGCGGAGGCGCTGCGCAGGGCCGCCGGCGTCGCCGCCCGCAGCCTCGCCGGCTCCAAGAAGGCCGCGTTCGCGCTGCCGCTGGGCGATGCCGGTGACGTCGGCGCCGTCGCCGAGGGCGTGCTGCTCGGCGCCTATGCCTTCGACGCCTACAAGGCGAGCGGCAACGACGAGAAGAACAAGAAGAACGGAAAGGCCCCGCTCGCCGAGGCCGCCCTGCTCGGCGGCAAGCCGCGCGACAAGGAGCACAAGGCGGCGATCCAGCGCGCCGCCGCCGTCTCCGAGGAGCTCAACCGCGCCCGCGACCTCATCAACACCCCGCCCAACGACCTCAACCCGGAGTCCTTCGCCGCGATCGCCTCGGCGGCGGCCAAGGAGCACGGCATCAAGGTGCAGGTGCTCGACGAGAAGGCGCTGACCAAGGGCGGCTACGGCGGCATCCTCGGCGTCGGCTCCGGGTCCGCCGCGGGTCCGCGGCTGGTGAAGCTGACGTACACGAGCTCCAAGGCGGACAAGCACCTCGCCTTCGTCGGCAAGGGGATCACCTACGACTCGGGTGGCATCTCGCTGAAGCCGGCCGGGCACAACGAGACGATGAAGTGCGACATGAGCGGCGCGGCGGCGGTCTTCGCCGCGGTGGTCGCCGCCGCTCGGCTCGGCCTCCAGGTGAACGTGACCGGGTGGCTGGCGCTCGCCGAGAACATGCCGTCGGGGTCCGCCGTGCGTCCGGGTGACGTGCTGCGGATGTACAGCGGCAAGACGGTCGAGGTGCTCAACACCGACGCCGAGGGGCGGCTCGTGCTCGCCGACGCCCTGTGGGCCGCGTCGCAGGAGAAGCCGGACGCGATCGTGGACGTGGCGACGCTCACGGGTGCGATGGTGCTGGCGCTGGGCAACCGCACCTTCGGTGTGATGGCCAACGACGACGCGTTCCGCACCGCGATCGTGGAGGCGGCCGAGGAGGTCGGGGAGGCGTCCTGGCCGATGCCGCTGCCGGAGCACCTGCGCAAGGGAATGGACTCCCCCACCGCCGACATCGCCAACATGGGTGAGCGCATGGGCGGGGGCCTGGTCGCCGGTCTCTTCCTGCGCGAGTTCGTGGGCGAGGGCATCACGTGGGCGCACCTCGACATCGCGGGCCCCGCGTTCAACGAGGGCGGGCCCTTCGGGTACACGCCCAAGGGCGGTACGGGGTCCGGTGTGCGGACGCTGGTGCGGCTGGCCGAGCTGACGGCGGCGGGTGACCTGGGCTGACGCCGGTCCGGGTGAGGGGGCTCCGCACGCGGGTAGGGCGGAGCCCCCTCTTCCGTGCCCGCACTTCCTTGACCGCGTGCCCACACTTCCGAGCCCGCTCAACTGAACGTGGGGCGTCTCACACACCGGCCCGGCGTCTCGTTCGGTGTGGACAAGTGCGAAGATGGGCGTCGGCAGGACAGGGCCCCACCTAAGGGCCGAAGAACGAGCGGCCGGACACCAGCCGCCAGCCGGTCAGTGAAGACCGGCGTACGGCGCACATGCATGGAGGACGTGACGTGGCGAACGACGCCAGCACCGTTTTCGACCTAGTGATCCTCGGCGGTGGTAGCGGTGGTTACGCCGCGGCCCTGCGCGGGGCGCAGCTGGGCCTGGACGTCGCCCTGATCGAGAAGGACAAGGTCGGCGGCACCTGCCTGCACCGGGGTTGCATCCCCACCAAGGCCCTGCTGCACGCGGGCGAGATCGCCGACCAGGCCCGCGAGAGCGCCCAGTTCGGCGTCAAGGCCACCTTCGAGGGCATCGACATCGCCGGGGTCCACAAGTACAAGGACGGCGTGATCGCCGGCCTGTACAAGGGCCTGCAGGGTCTGGTCGCCTCCCGCAAGGTGACGTACATCGAGGGTGAGGGCCGTCTGTCCTCCCCGACCTCCGTCGACGTCAACGGTCAGCGCATCCAGGGCCGCCACGTCCTGCTGGCGACCGGCTCCGTGCCGAAGTCGCTGCCGGGCCTGGAGATCGACGGCAACCGGATCATCTCCTCCGACCACGCCCTCGTCCTGGACCGCGTGCCCAAGTCCGCGATCATCCTGGGCGGCGGCGTCATCGGTGTCGAGTTCGCCTCGGCGTGGAAGTCCTTCGGCGCCGACGTCACCGTCATCGAGGGCCTGAAGCACCTCGTCCCGGTCGAGGACGAGAACTCCTCCAAGCTTCTTGAGCGCGCCTTCCGCAAGCGCGGCATCAAGTTCAACCTCGGCACCTTCTTCTCCAAGGCCGAGTACACCGCCGACGGCGTCAAGGTCACCCTCGCCGACGGCAAGGAGTTCGAGGCCGAGGTGCTGCTGGTGGCGGTGGGCCGTGGCCCCGTCTCCGCCGGTCTCGGCTACGAGGAGCAGGGCGTCGCGATGGACCGCGGCTACGTCCTGGTCGACGAGTACATGCGCACCAACGTCCCGACCATCTCCGCCGTCGGTGACCTCGTCCCGACCCTCCAGCTCGCGCACGTCGGCTTCGCCGAGGGCATCCTGGTGGCGGAGCGTCTGGCCGGTCTGAAGACCGTTCCGATCGACTACGACGGTGTCCCCCGCGTGACCTACTGCCACCCGGAGGTCGCCTCGGTCGGCATCACCGAGGCCAAGGCCAAGGAGATCTACGGCGCGGACAAGGTCGTCGCCCTGAAGTACAACCTGGCCGGAAACGGCAAGAGCAAGATCCTGAACACCGCGGGCGAGATCAAGCTCGTCCAGGTCAAGGACGGTGCGGTGGTCGGCGTCCACATGGTCGGCGACCGCATGGGCGAGCAGGTCGGCGAGGCCCAGCTGATCTACAACTGGGAGGCCCTGCCGGCCGAGGTCGCCCAGCTCATCCACGCCCACCCGACGCAGAACGAGGCGCTCGGCGAGGCCCACCTGGCCCTGGCGGGCAAGCCGCTGCACGCGCACGACTGACCCTCGGTCGACGAAGCGACGACTCAGACTTCCGCAATTCGTAAGGAGCAACCGAAACCATGGCGGTTTCCGTAACCCTTCCGGCGCTCGGCGAGAGCGTCACCGAGGGCACTGTCACCCGCTGGCTGAAGGCCGAGGGTGAGCGCGTCGAGGCCGACGAGCCGCTGCTCGAGGTCTCCACCGACAAGGTCGACACCGAGATCCCCTCCCCCGCCGCCGGCATCCTGGCCTCCATCAAGGTCGCCGAGGACGAGACGGTCGAGGTCGGCGCCGAGCTGGCCCTGATCGACGACGGCACCGGTGCCCCCGCTGCCGCCCCGGCCCCCGCCGCCGAGCAGGTCGCCCCGCCGGCTCCCGAGCCGGCCCCGGCCGCCCAGCCGTCCACCGAGCAGGCCGCCCCCGCTCCGGCCCCGACCGCCGAGGCCGCTGCCGGCGCCGGTACGGCCGAGGGCACGGACGTGGTCCTGCCCGCGCTCGGCGAGTCCGTCACCGAGGGCACCGTCACCCGCTGGCTGAAGTCGGTCGGTGACAGCGTCGAGGCCGACGAACCGCTGCTCGAGGTCTCCACCGACAAGGTCGACACCGAGATCCCCGCCCCCACCTCCGGCACGCTGCTGGAGATCGTGGTCGGCGAGGACGAGACGGCCGAGGTCGGCGCCAAGCTGGCCGTCATCGGCGTCGCGGGTGCCGCTCCGGCGGCCGCCCCGGCCCCGGCGGCTCCGGCTCCCGCCGCCGCTGCCCCGGCCGCGCCCGCGGCTCCGGCTGCCCCCGCGGCTCCGGCGCCCGCCCCCGCCGCTCCGGCCGCGCCCGCCGCTGCCGCCCCGGCTCCGGCCCAGCCCGCGGCTCCGGCGCCCGCGCCGGCGCCCGCCCCCGCTCCGGTCACCCCGGCTCCGGCCGCTCCGGCCGCCGCCAAGCCGACCGACGAGGGCGCCTACGTCACCCCGCTGGTGCGCAAGCTCGCCGCCGAGAACGGCGTCGACCTGGGCACCGTCAAGGGCACCGGCGTCGGCGGCCGTATCCGCAAGCAGGACGTCATCGCCGCCGCCGAGGCCGCGAAGGCCGCCGCCGCTGCCCCGGCCCCCGCCGCCGCGGCTCCGGCTGCCGCCAAGAAGGCCCCGGCGCTGGAGGTCTCGCCCCTCCGTGGCCAGACCGTCAAGATGCCGCGCATCCGCAAGGTCATCGGCGACAACATGGTCAAGGCGCTGCACGAGCAGGCGCAGCTGTCCTCGGTCGTCGAGGTCGACGTCACCAAGCTGATGCGTCTGCGCGGCCAGGCCAAGGACTCCTTCGCCGCGCGCGAGGGCGTCAAGCTCTCCCCGATGCCGTTCTTCGTGAAGGCGGCGGCCCAGGCGCTGAAGGCCCACCCGGTCATCAACGCCAAGATCAACGAGGCCGAGGGCACGATCACCTACTTCGACTCCGAGAACGTCGGAATCGCGGTGGACTCCGAGAAGGGCCTGATGACCCCGGTCATCAAGCACGCGGGCGACCTCAACATCGCCGGCATCGCGAAGGCCACGGCGGAGCTGGCCGGCAAGGTCCGCGCCAACAAGATCACGCCCGACGAGCTGTCCGGCGCGACCTTCACCATCTCCAACACCGGTTCGCGCGGTGCGCTCTTCGACACGATCATCGTGCCGCCGGGCCAGGTCGCGATCCTCGGCATCGGCGCCACGGTCAAGCGCCCGGCCGTCATCGAGACGGAGGAGGGCACGGTCATCGGCGTCCGCGACATGACGTACCTGACCCTGTCCTACGACCACCGCCTGGTCGACGGCGCCGACGCGGCCCGTTACCTGACGGCGGTCAAGGCGATCCTGGAGGCGGGCGAGTTCGAGGTCGAGCTCGGCCTGTAGTCGCCGCCCCGCTGCAACACATCGGTGCCCTTGCCTGGAAGTTCCGGGCAAGGGCACCGCCCTTTAGGGGCGCGAGGCTGTGTCGATATGCGGCTCCGCGGCGGGGCGCGATCAGCCACAAACAACCCGCAGCCGCCCGACGGCAGATCACACCGAGCTCTCAGGCACCCCACCGCCACCCCGTGTAAGTCTCGTCTCACCTGCACGAAAGCGCCCCCGCGCGCCCTCCCCACGGAGCGCACCGGCCTTATTGTCTAAACGTCAAACGCGCCCCTAAGGAGCTCCCATGACCGCCCCCGTCATCCACTCGCTGCGCGAACAGATCCGCGAGCACATCCTGGAGGGGATCATCAGCGGTCGCTGGCAGCCGGGCGAGCGCATCGTGGAGCGGCGCATCGCGACCGAGCTGGAGGTCAGCCAGACACCCGTACGCGAGGCCCTGCGCGAACTGGAGTCGCTGCGGCTGATCGAGTCCGCTCCCAACAAGGGCGTCCGCGTGCGGAATCTGACCGCGGCCGATCTGGAGGAGAGCTACCCGGTCCGGGCCGGCCTGGAGGCCATCGCCGCGGAACTCGCCGTTGACCGGCTCGCCGAGGACTGCTCCGCCCTGGAGCCGCACGTCTCCGCCCTCTACGAGGCCGACCGCAACGCCGACGGCACCGCCCAGGTACGGCACACGGTCGCCTTCCACCGTGAACTCGTCCGCGCGGCGGGCAACTCCGTGCTGCTGCACACCTGGGAGGGCCTCGGCATCGAGGTGTTCACGGCCCTGTCGATCCGCTGGCTGGGCACCGTGCAGCAGTCGTACGCGGAGGAGCACGACGAACTCGTGGCCGCCTTCCAGCGCCGGGACCCCCGCATCGCCGAGCTCGTCAAGGCCCACGTCCTCGGCTGCGCACCACGCCACGAAAGCAAGTAACCCGAGCCGGGAACTCGCCCAGCCCCCGCAACCCCGACACCGCCG
>NZ_JBITLW010000005.1:35004-63115 GCF_044465645.1 Streptomyces sp. NPDC049627
CCGCGCTGAGCGAGACCACCGCCCCCACAGCCTGACCACGCCAGTCCTCAGCCTTGCCACACCCATGCCGCCCCACCCCTGACCGCCTCGTGGCCACCATCCAGCGCCACAATCCCCGCATCACCAAGCCCGTCAAGGCCCACGTCCTCGGCTGCGCACCACGCCACGAAAGCAAGTAACCCGAGCCGGGAACTCGCCCAGCCCCCCCCAACCCCGACACCGCCGCGCTGAGCGAGACCACCGCCCCCACAGCCTGACCACGCCAGTCCTCAGCCTTGCCACACCCATGCCGCCCCACCCCTGACCGCCTCGTGGCCACCTTCCAGCGCCGGGATCCCCGAGCCACCACTGACCCCGCAGCCTGATCACGCCTGTCCTGGGCGTTGCCGGGCCTGTGCCGCCCTGCCCCTGGCCGCCATGGCCTCGACGGCGTCGCCGGTCCGGTCCCGCGCCCGGAGTCCAGGGCCCGCCCTGGCTGCGGGTGCCGTCGATGGGCTGCGGAAAGTTCACCCGCAGGACACCCGGGTGCAGCCTGTCGGACGGCATCGGCGTGGACAAAGGAGCCGTACGCAGCGCAACCCGCACGAAAGGCGGCCGATCATGCCGCACATCCTCACCGCGGTCCTGAGCAACGTGGCGATCGCTCTGCTCGAAGCCGTCCTGATGCGCCTCGCCGTCCAGCTGTGGAAGGCGTTCGCCGCGAGCAGGGGCCCGGCAGCCGCCCGCGCCTGACGCGGACGTGGAACTGACGCGACCGCTCAACCGACCTGGGCGAATTGCCGTTTCAGGTCGGGTTTAGTCGCGCGCAGCGATGGAAGGCGGCTGGAAGGACCCACTGATGCTTTCCAGCAGGGGAGGACGGAGATGACTTCCCCAGACGCACAGACCCAGCACATACAGCCGCCACCGCCCCCACCTCAGGCCACGCCCCAGGCCGAGGAGGCCATCGGAACTCCCGAGGACCGGCAGGCACCGGCGGAGGAGCAACACGGCGGACGGGTGGTACAGCTGCACACCGCGCACCCCCGCGTTCCGATCCCCTACGTGACACCGGGCGACATGTTCTCCAACGCCCGCACGGCCACGGCGACGGCCACGTCCCTGCTCCCCTCCCCCCGCAGGCTGGCCTTCTACGGTCTCCTCGGCGGCATGACCGTCGCCGGAGCCATGGCCTGGCCGGTCGCGGTCGCCGTCGGCGCCGCCACCGAGGTGATCACCCGCGAGCAGTCCGCACGGCACCGGCAGGAACACGCACGGATGGAGCAGGAACGCACCGAGCACGAACGCACCGAGAGTGAGGCGCCCCAGCAGACGGCAACGGGCTGAGCACACCCACGCACCGGCAAATTCCGCGCTTCCCGGCCCCCGCCAGCCGCCCAAGCTAGCCGCCCATAACTCAGGTGAGCAGGCAAAACGCGGCACCGCGTGCCTGCCGACCCGGCACCGGATGCCAATTTCCCGCTCCGGGGACTTTTTCCGCTTCCAACCTTTGATCGATCATCGATCAGGGGGTTACAGTCGCCGACGGGCCTCCACCGAGGCCCCAGCCCTGTCCTGCCAAAGACCAAGGGCACCCCCGAACCCTTACCGATGAGGGAACCCCCTTCGACTGAGGAAGGCGGCGACATGACCGACCCCAACGCCATCCAGCCGAGCGAGCTCGACCAGCTCCCGGACCGCGACCCCGAGGAGACCGCCGAATGGCAGGCCTCGCTGGACGCGGTCGCCAAGGCGGCCGGCCCGCACCGTGCCGCGTACCTGATGCGCCGCACACTGGAGCGCGCGGAGGGCACCGGTATCGCGCTGCCCAAGCTCCTCGAGACGGACTACGTCAACACCATCCCCACCGCCGCCGAGCCGGGCGTGCCCGGTGACGAGGCGATGGAGCGCCGTATCACCGCGTGGAACCGCTGGAACGCGGCCGCGATGGTGACCCGCGGTGCCAAACACGGCGTCGGCGGCCACATCGCCACCTTCGCCTCCGCGGCATGGCTGTACGAGACCGGCTTCAACCACTTCTTCAAGGGCAAGGAGGCCGACGGCTCGGGCGACCAGCTCTACATCCAGGGCCACGCCTCCCCCGGCATCTACGCCCGCGCCTTCCTCGACGGCCGCCTGAACGAGGCGCACCTCGACAACTTCCGTCAGGAGGCCGGCGGCAACGGCCTCCCGTCGTACCCGCACCCGCGCCGTCTGCCCTGGCTGTGGGAGTTCCCGACGGTGAGCATGGGCCTCGGCCCCCTCTCCGCCATCTACCAGGCGCGCTTCAACCGCTACCTCACCAACCGCGGCATCAAGGACGTCTCCGCCTCCCACGTCTGGGCCTTCCTCGGCGACGGCGAGATGGACGAGCCGGAGTCGACCGCCGCCCTCGCGCTGGCGTCCCGTGAGGGTCTCGACAACCTCACCTTCGTCATCAACTGCAACCTGCAGCGCCTCGACGGCCCGGTCCGCGCCAACTTCAAGATCGTGCAGGAGCTGGAGGCCCAGTTCCGCGGCGCCGGCTGGAACGTGATCAAGACCCTGTGGGGCACGGCGTGGGACGAGCTGTTCCAGCTCGACACCACCGGCGCGCTCGTACGCCGCCTGCGCGAGGTACCCGACGCGCAGGTGCAGACGTACCAGACCCGCGACGCCGCCTACATCCGCCAGGACTTCTTCGGCAAGGACCCGGCGCTCGTCGAGATGGCGAAGCTGCTGAGCGACGACAAGATCCTGGAGTGCTTCCACCTCTCGCGCGGTGGTCACGAGGCGCGCAAGGTGTACGCCGCCTACAAGGCCGCCGTCGAGTTCAAGGGCGCGCCGACCGTGATCCTGGCCCAGACGGTCAAGGGCTTCACCCTCGGTGAGGGCTTCGCCTCGAAGAACGCCAACCACCAGATGAAGAAGCTCTCGGTGGACGAGTTCAAGGCGATGCGCGACCTGCTGGAGCTGCCGATCAAGGACAGCGACTTCGTCGACGGCGTCGTCCCCTACGGCCACCCCGGCGCCGACTCCCCCGAGGTCCGCTACCTCCAGGAGCGCCGCGCGGCCCTCGGCGGCCCGGCCCCGGCCCGCCGCGTGCACCCGGTGGCGCCACTCCCCGCCCCCGCCGAGAAGGCGTTCGCGTCCTTCGACAAGGGCTCGGGCTCCCAGAACGTGGCCACCACCATGGCCTTCGTCCGCCTCATCAAGGACCTGGTCCGCGACAAGGAGACGGGCAAGCGCTGGGTGCCGATCGTCCCGGACGAGGCGCGCACCTTCGGCATGGAGAGCCTTTTCCCCTCCCTCGGGATCTACTCGCCGAAGGGCCAGACGTACGAGCCGGTCGACCGCGACCAGCTGATGTACTACAAGGAGGCCAAGAACGGCCAGATCCTCAACGAGGGGATCACCGAGGCCGGTTCGATGGCCGACTTCATCGCCGCTTCGACGTCGTACGCGACGCACGGCGAGGCGATGATCCCGTTCTACATCTTCTACTCGATGTTCGGCTGGCAGCGCACGGCCGACCAGATGTGGCAGCTCGGCGACCAGCTCGGCCGCGGCTTCCTGGTCGGTGCGACGGCGGGCCGTACGACGCTGACGGGCGAGGGCCTGCAGCACGCCGACGGCCACTCCCCCGTCATCGCGGCGACGAACCCGGCGGCGCTGACGTACGACCCGGCGTTCGCGTACGAGGTCGCCACCATCGTCAAGGACGGTCTGCGCCGCATGTACGGCGAGGCGGCCCCGGGTGAGGACCCGAACGTCTTCTACTACCTCACCGTCTACAACGAGCCGCTGCCGCAGCCGGCCAAGCCGTCCGGCCTCGGCATCGACGAGGGCATCGTCAAGGGCCTGTACCGCTTCAACACGGCCGAGTCGGCGGGGCTGTCCCCGGTGGCCAACGCCCCGCGGATCCAGCTGCTCGGCTCCGGTACGGCGATCCACTGGGTGCTTCAGGCGCAGAAGCTGCTCACCGAGGAGTGGGGTGTGGCGGCGGACGTCTGGTCGGCCACCTCGTGGACCGAGCTGCGGCGTGACGCGCTGGAGGCCGACGCGGCGCTGCTGCGCGGCGAGGAGCGGGTCCCGTACGTCCGCCAGGCGCTCCAGGGCGCCGAGGGCCCGGTGCTGGCGGTCTCCGACTACATGCGCCAGGTCCCGGACCAGATCGCACAGTGGGTCGAGCAGGACTACTCGTCGCTGGGCGCCGACGGCTTCGGCCTGTCCGACACCCGCGAGGCGGCCCGCCGCCACTTCGGCGTCGACGCCGAGTCGATCGTCGTCGCTGCCCTGGCCCAGCTCGCGGGGCGCGGCGAGGTGAAGGCCACGGCGGTCAAGGAGGCCCGGGAGAAGTACGGCCTGTAGGACGCCGGTGCACGACAGGAGGCCCCCGCTTCGGCGGGGGCCTCCTGCATGATGTGCGCATGCGTGCCGCCCGACTGATCAAGATGGTGCTGCTGCTCCAGTCCCGGCCCTCCATGACCGCCGCCGAGCTGGCGCGGGAGCTGGAGGTGTCGGAGCGGACCGTGACACGGGACGCACAGGCGCTGTCGGAGGCGGGGGTGCCGGTGTACGCCGACCGGGGACGGGCCGGGGGCTACCGGCTGATCGGCGGGTACCGGACGCGGCTGACCGGCCTGGCGCGCAGCGAGGCCGAGGCGCTGTTCCTGTCCGGGGTGCCGGGGGCCCTGCGCGAGATGGGGCTGGAGGACGCCGCCTCCGCGGCCCGGCTGAAGGTGTCGGCCGCGCTGCTGCCCTCGCTGCGCGACGCCCCGCGCACGGCCGCCCAGCGGTTCCATCTGGACGCGCCGAACTGGTTCCGGGAGCCGAAGACGCCCGGGCTGCTGCCGGACGTCGCCCAGGCGGTGTGGGACGACCGGCGGTTGACCGCCCGCTACCGGCGCGGGGAGCACGAGGTCGAGCGGGAGCTCGAACCGTACGGGCTCGTGCTGAAGGCGGGCATCTGGTACCTGTGCGCCCGGGTCGCGGACGCGGGTTCCTTCCGGACGTACCGCATCGACCGGTTCACCGCGGTCGCCGCCTCGGAGGACACCTTCGACCGGGACGAGGAGTTCGATCTGCCGGGTTTCTGGGCCACGCAGGCCGAGCGGTTCGCCCGGTCGATCTGGCGGGCGCAGGTCGTCGTACGGCTCACCGCGGACGGTGTGCGCAGGCTGCCGCACGCCGTCGATCCGCTCGCCGCGCGCGAGGCGCTGGCCGCGGCGGACGAGGCGGACGACGAGGGGCGGGTGACGGTGACCCTGCCGGTGGAGTCCGAGGAGGTCGCGCACACGCAGCTCACGGCGCTCGGGCCGGAGGCCGAGGTGCTGGCGCCGGAGGCGCTGCGGGCCCGTTTCGCGAGCGACGCGATACGGCTGGCGGGTCTGTACCGCTCATGAGAGCCACGTACGGCGTGCCACCCGCCCCGCGCCTGCCCGTACGACACCACGCGGCCCCCTATAACAATCCGCCCCACTCCACGTGCGCCCCACCCCTCCAGGGCCGATGCTTGACCCGTGATGGACGAGACGGAGTTCTGGGAGCTGATCGACGCAACCCGGGAGGCCGCCGAGGGCGACCCCGAGGAGCAGGCCGACCTGCTGGTGGAGCGGCTCCTGGCGCTGGACCCGGACATGGTCCTGGACTTCGCCCGTCACTTCGAGGCCCGCTACAACCGCGCGTACACCTGGGACCTGTGGGCCGCGGCCTGGATCCTGCTGGACGGGGCCAGCGACGACGCGTTCGACTTCTTCCGCTGCTGGCTGATCGGCCAGGGCCGCGAGGTGTACGAGGGCGGTGTGCACGAGCCCGACTCGCTCGCCGACCTGCTGGACGACTTCGACGAGGAGTTCGACGGCGACGGCGAGGAGCTGGGCTATGCGGCCGACGAGGCCTATGAACAGCTCACCGGCACCGTCGCCCCCGATCTCGGCATCGCGTCCGCGCCCCCGGAACCGGCGGGCGCCCCGGTCGACTTCGAGAACGCGCGGGTGCTGGCGGAGCGCCTGCCGAGGCTGTGGGAGCGGTTCAAGGAGTGAGCCCGCAGTTGTTCAGGCCACGGCCCGCCTGCGGCCCGGCTCCGACGGGAGGTACGCCTGCGGCTGGTCGGCGCGCACCCCGTGGTACATCGGGGCCTTGTTGGCCTGGTCGAGCGCGGACGCCGTGACGGCGGCCGGCCCCAGGACGACGGTCGCGACCGCGCAGACCACCGTCCGGACACGCTTGCTGCCGTCGCCGTTACCGCCGCTGTGGTCGCTGCTCATGATCCCCACCTCCGTCAGTGCGTGCACATGACGATAGGAAGGCCGTCTCGGGATGATCGGTGAGCCGGCTGCGAGAAGCCTGTGAGTGTCCGCGCGAGCTGTTCGGATCTCCGTCGACGAGCGTTCGCCCGTGACCTCTTGACCGGCCCGGTGATCCCCGGCTTACGGTGGCGCCCCCGACCCGGAGCACCCTGCCCATGACCAGCCTGTTCGTGCGGGAGATACCGCGCGCGGAACATCTCGCCCACTTGCGGCGGAACCCCGACGCGAGCCATCTCCAGATCCCCGAGTGGGGCGATGTGAAGCCCGACTGGCTGCCGGAGAGCGTCGGCTGGTTCGACGGCGAGGAGATGATCGCGACGGCGCTGGTCCTGTACCGGCCGCTGCCCGGGACCCGGCGCTATCTCGCCTACCTCCCCGACGGGCCCGCGATCGACTGGCGGACGCCGCGCCTGGAGCGGTGGCTGGACCCGCTCGTCGCCCACCTGAAGCGGATCGGGGCGTTCTCGGTGCGGATCGGCCCGCCCCTCGTCGTACGGCACTGGGACGCGGCCACCGTGGCGGCGGGCATCGCCGACCCCGACGTACGGCATCTGCACGACCTGCCTCCGGCCGGCATCGACGGCTACGCCCTCGATGCCGCGGAGCGGCTGCGACGGCTCGGGTGGCGGCCGTGCGCGGAGGACGACGGGAGCGGTTTCGGCCTCGGCCAGCCGCGCTACGGCTGTGAGATCCCGTTGGCGGGACGCTCGGTGGACGATCTGCGCGGCGCCCTCGCCCCGCACTGGGAACAGGCCCTGCGTACGGCCGAGGCGGCGGGCGTCCGTGTCGCCTGGGGGTCGGCCGCCGACCTGCCCGAGTTCTACCGCCTGTACACCGCGACCGCCGCCCACGACGGCTTCAAGGCCCGCCCGTTCGCCTACTTCCGGCGCATGTGGCAGGCCCTCAACGCGGAGGACGACGACCGGCTGCGCCTCTATCTCGCCGAGTACGACGGCGAGGTGCTCTCCGCGGCCCTGATGATCAACGTCGGCTCCCGCGTCTGGCACTCGTACGCCGCGTCCGGCCGCCGGGGGCGGCAGCTGCGGCCCAGCAGCGCACTGCTCTGGCGCATGCTGTGCGACGCGCGGGCGGCGGGCGCGGAGACGTACGACCTGCGCTCCATCACCCCCTCCCTCACCCAGGACCGGCTGCTCGGACGGCTCGGCTTCAAGACGGGGACGGGTGGCCGGGCCGTGGAGTACCTCGGGGAGTGGGAGCTGCCGGTGGGCGCCCAGGGCAAGGTGCTGCACCGGGCGCTGGGGGTCTATCTCGGACGCAGGTGAACTGCTAGGGAATTCTGCCCTGCAGGCGTGCCGCCAGCTGTCTGATCTCGGGCAGACGGGCGGTGAGGGCGGCGCCGGGGCAGCTGGTCATGTAGGCGTCGTTGTGGCCGGCGAGGGCGGGGAGCAGGGCGGTGGTGCCGGAGGCGTAGCGGCTGAGGCTGTTGCTGGAGGTCAGGCGGACCTTCGCGCGCGGGTCGGTGTCGGAGAGCCCCAGCTTCCAGGCGGCCAGCGCGGCGATCGCCTCGGTCATCGCCTTCGGCACGGTGACGCCGGCCGGGAAGGTGCCCAGGGCGGCGATGCCGGTCGTGCGGTGGTTGAAGCCCTGGGTGTGGGCGCCGGTGACGGCACGGTCGACCCCGCCCGCGCGGCCCTCGTAGATCGTGCCGCAACGGTCGACGAGGAAGTTGTAGCCGATGTCGTCCCAGTCCCGTGAGCCGGTCTGGCCCGCGTACAGGTAGCGGATGATGCGGGGCACGTCGGCGCAGTCGTACCCGTTGGGCGAGTCGGTGTGATGGACGAAGACGGCGACGACCCGGTCGTCGTACCGCGGGGGCGGCTGCCCCTGCCGCGTTCCGCCGTCCAGCCAGACCTCCCGCGGCACGATGGCCGGCCGCGGCGCCTGATGCCCCCCGGCGGGCCGCGCCACCACACCCCGCCCGCCGACCGCATCCGTACCCTCCACCCCACTCGCGCACAGCACCAGCGCGAGCACGGCGGCGAGCCCGGGGAGACAGGCGAGAAGCGGCAGGAGGGCGGGCGGAACGGGTCGTCCGGCGCCGGTGGGTCCGGTGGGGGGCTGAAGGCGGGTTCGCAGCCGCCGGAGGAAACGGAAGGGGCGGCCGATGCCGGAGGACCCACCTGGGCGCGGCTGCGGCCCGGTGCGCGAGCGCCGACCCGCAAGGGCACGCACCCCGGCTCGGGACCGCGGGCCCGCGGAGAGCTGCGGCAACGTTCGGAGGCGCCGACCGGGAGAGGAGTGCGGCTGAGTCCGGGACGACCGCCCGGCTCGCAGACGCCGCCAGGCTCGGGACTGCGGCCGGACTCGGGACCGCCGCCCGGACCCCGCCCGCCGCTCAGCCTGGCCCTGCTCGGCGCCGCGCGGCCGCTGCGGGGGTGGGGCCTCCCGCGAGGTACCGAGCCCAGGCGCGGCCCCCAGCTCGGGCCCATCCGGACGCTCGCCGACGGCCGGCTGCTCCACCCCGACCGACGCATCAGGCCCGCGAGCAACTCCACCCGCAGCCCCCTCACCCGGCTCCCCGCCGGCGCCACGCACAGCCTCCCGCACCCGCTCGCCCCCGGGCGGGGGATGGAACTCCCGCGACGTGCCGAGCCCAGGCACCGCCCGCCGCTCCAGCCCATCCGGACGCTCGCCGTCCGCCGACTGCTCCACCCCCACCGACTCTCCACGCACGACCGCCGCATCAGGCCCGCGAGCAACTCCACCCGCAGCCCCCTCACCCGGCTCCCCGCCGGCCCCACGCACAGCCTCCCCCACCCGCCCCGCCCCGGGCGGGGGATGGACCTCCCGCGACGTGCCGAGCCCAGGCGCGGCCCGTCGCTCCCGCCCGTCCGGACGCTCGCCGTCGGCCGGCTGCTCCACTCCGACCGACTCTCCTTGCCCAGGGTCCCCCACCCGCCAGGCCCCGCCTGCACCGGCAGCCTCCGGCCCCGCCTGCGCCACCCCCCGTATTCGCGCAGCCCACGGTATGTGTACGGCACGTGGTCTTCGTCTCCCCCGTGTTCTCCGGAAGACCCGTCGGGTGACCCGTCGGAAGGCACGCATGGTCCTACTGTCCGACGGATCCGCCGCGCCCGCGATGTGTGGTGTGCCACCCGGTGGAACCATCGTCCGGGTCCGGGGCGTTTCTCCAGGTGTACGCAGCGTGGCCGGTTCACGGTGGCGGGCGTGCGTGTGCTGATCAACAGGCGCCTCCCGCGCGTACTAAGGGGTCCGAGAGAAAGGCGGCTCCGTGGACCTGCTCGACATCCTGCTGTTGCTGGTGATCCTGGCCTACGCGGCGTCCGGCTACCGTCGCGGGCTGGTGGCCGGCTGCGTCTCGCTCGCCGGATTCGTGGGCGGCGCGGTGATCGGCGTATGGATCCTGCCGTGGATGATGGACCTGGTCACGCCGGGTACGACGCAGGCGACCGTGACCGCGGTGCTCACGGTGCTGGCCCCGGCGGTGGTGGTGCACGAGCTGGCGGGGCGGCTGGCGCTGCGGCTGCGCAGGGAGCTGGACCGCGGGCCGCTCAGGGTGGCCGACGGACTCGGCGGGGCCGTGGCCAACTCGGTGGCCGTACTGATCGTGTCGTGGGTGGCGGCGAGTGTCCTGGCCGCGTCCTCCTCCCCGCTGCTCTCGTCCGCGATCCGGGACTCCCGGCTGCTCGGGACGGTTCAGGACGCGATGCCGGACACCACACCCGCCTGGTTCTCACGGGCCACCTCCGCACTCACCGAGGCCGGTTTCCCGCAGGTCTTCAACCCGTTCGAGAACGAGTCGACGGCCGAGGTCGCCAAGCCCACCGGCGACAGCGTCACCGCGGCCGCGACGAACGCCGCCAAGCTCAGCACCGTCAAGATCGAGGGCGTCTCCGGCACCCAGGGCCGCGAGGGCAGCGGCTTCGTCTACGCCCCGCAGCACGTGATGACCAACGCCCATGTGGTGGCCGGCATCGACGAGCCCGGCGTGCGGGTCGGCGGCGTCGGGCGGTCGTACGAGTCGCGGGTGGTGCTCTTCGACCCGCAGCGGGACGTGGCCGTGCTGTACGTGCCCGAGCTGCGCGCCCCCGTCCTGCGGTTCGACGACGGCGCCACGCGCGGCGACTCGGCGGTCGTGGCGGGCTACCCGGAGGACGGCGACCTGAACCTCCAGGCGGCGACGGTCGCCAACCGGGTGCGGGCGACGGGCCAGAACATCTACAACGACGAGACGGTCACCCGCGAGATCTACTCGATCCGCTCCACCGTCCGCCCCGGCAACTCCGGCGGTCCGCTGCTGACCACCGACGGCAAGGTGTTCGGCGTCGTCTTCGCCCGCTCCACCTCCGACGACGAGACCGGCTATGTCCTGACCGCGGCCGAGGTCGCCTCCGACGCCGAGCGCGCGGCGGCGGCGACGGCGCAGGTGGACACGGGGGATCTCGTCACATCGTGACGGCGGGCGGCCGTTGACGGGACGTCGGGGGCCATGTCACAGGCTGCGTCCCATGAGGACGTCGTCCACATACTCCCCGCCCAGGAAGAACTCCTCGGGCTGCACTCCCTCCACCACGAACCCCTCGGACTCGTACAGCTTGCGGGCCGCCGTGTTGTGGCCGAGGACGCGCAGCGTGAGCCGGCGGGCGCCCCTGCGCCGGGCCTCCTCGACCGCCGCCCGGATCAGCGCCCGCCCGACACCCCGGCCCCGCGCCTCGTCGGCGACGGCGAGACCCTGGATCTGCCGCACGTGCGCGTTGGAAGCGAGCGGAGTGGGAAAGCCGAGGCGGACGTAGCCGACGATCCGGCGGTCGAGTTCGGCGACCAGGTGGTCCCCGGGGGCATGGCGCTCGTCGAAGAACGGCGGGTAGGGCGGCCGCGGCTGCGGCGAGACCGCGTGCAGGGTCGACCACGTGCTGCGGTCGAGGAGGGACAGTTCCTCCTCGTCGTCCGGCAGGGCGACGCGTATGTACGGCGACTGGTGGCGCAGGGGCATGAGCGTCACCCTAAGACCCCGGCGCGGAAAACCAACGGGGGTTTTGTCGACGTGGGCTTTATGTGGTCGAAGGCAGGATGCGGTTATGGAACATTCAAGGATCGCCGTTGCCGGCTCCTCGGGTCTCATCGGCAGTGCCCTCGTCCGGTCCCTGGTGGCCGACGGGCACGACGTGGTGCGGCTGGTGCGCCGTACGCCCAGGTCCCGGGACGAGGTGCGATGGGACCCGGAAGGCGGTTCCGTGGACGCGGCGGGGCTCGCCGGGTGCCGCGCGGTGGTCAATCTGGCCGGGGCGAACGTGGGGTCGCGCCGCTGGACGGAGGCGTACAAGGCGAGGCTCCGCAGCGGCCGGGTGCTGGGCACGGCGGCGCTCGCGGAGGCGATGGCCTCGCTGGAGCCGGAGCAGCGGCCAGGGGTCTTCGTCAACGGCAGCGCGATCGGCTACTACGGCGAGACCGGCGAGCGGGCCGTCGACGAGAGCGCGCCGCCCGGGGAGGGCTTCCTGCCGTCGCTGGTGGTGGAGTGGGAGAGGGCAGCGGCACCCGCACAGGAGGCGGGCGTGCGGACGGTGTTCCCGCGTACGGGGCTGGTGGTGGCCCGCGACGGCGGGGCCTGGGGGCGGCTGTTCCCGCTGTTCAAGGCCGGGCTCGGCGGGCGGATGGGGGACGGGCGGCAGTACTGGTCGTTCGTCTCGCTGCACGACGAGGTGGCGGCGATCCGGCATCTGATCGACACCGACGGTCTCTCGGGGCCGTTCAACGTGACCGCGCCGCAGCCGCTGACGAACCGTGAGATCACCGAGGTCATGGGGCGCGTGCTGCACCGGCCGACGCTCTTCACGGTTCCCGCGCCGGTGCTGCGGACGGTGCTCGGCGAGATGGCCGGGGACGTGCTCGGCAGCCAACGGGTCCTGCCCACGCGGTTGCTGGAGTCGGGGTTCACCTTCGCGTTCCCGGAGATCGAGGCGGCGATCCGGGCGGCCGCCGGGTAAAGGGCGGGCCGGAGCGAGGTAAAGGAAGGCCCCGCACGGTGTCCGTATGCGACCACCGTGCGACCGTGCTCTGTCGATGCGCGACTGTTCCTGACCGATCACGGCTCTAACCTCGTGCCGAACTCGGGTATCCCCGGAGCCTGTTGGGGGCATGACGTCTCCACCGGCCGCGCAACCTCGAGGAGGGGCACGTGCTTGAGCCCGCGTACCAGGCGGACGTCGTCATCGTGGGAGCCGGGGTCGCCGGACTCTCCGCGGCTCATCGGCTGACCAGCGCAGGAGTAACGACCGCGGTACTGGAGGCCGCTCCCTGTGTGGGCGGCCGCATGTCGACCGAGAAGGTCGACGGTTTCCGGCTCGACCGGATCGGGCAACTCCTGTCGACGTCGTATCCCGAACTACGTCTGACACCCGGCCTCGACGCCCTCGCCCTGCGCCCCTTCGCGCCCGGCGTCCTGCTGCACAGCGACGGACGCCGGCATCGCGCGGGCGCGGTGGCGAACCCCACCAGCACAAGGCGCGCGAGGGGCGCACTACATGCCGTACGCGCCCTGGCGAGCGCCCCGCGGGCGGCGTCCGTGCGGGCGGTTCCGGGACAGACCCCCATACCGAGGGTGCGCGCGGGCGCTCCGCTCGGCACGGCCGTCGACCAGGCGCGGCTCGGCGCCGCGCTCGCCCGCCTCGCGTCCGCGCCCGTCGAACGGCTGCTGGCCCGCCCCGAGTTGCCCGCGGCGCAGGCCCTCGCGGCGCGTGGCGTCCCCGCGCGCACGATCGACGGCTTCCTGCGGCCGCTGCTCGCCGCCCTGCTGTGCGACCCGGAGCTGACGACGTCCAGCCGGTGCGCCGACCTCGCCCTGCGCGCCTTCGCGAGCGGCCGGCTGTGCGTGCCCGAGGGCGGCGCCGAGGCGCTGCCGGAACTGCTCGCGCGGGCGCTTCCGCCGGGCACCGTGCACACCGGCGTGCGGGTCACTTCGGTCGCCACCACCGCGGTGACCACGGCGGAGCACGGCGAGATACGGTGCCGGGCCGTCCTCCTGGCGACGGACGCACGCACCGCCGCCGAGCTGCTGCCGGGCCTGCGGGTACCGGACTTCCACCCGGTGACGGTCGTCCACCACACGGCGGACGACCCGCCGCCGACCGGCGCCTCCCTGCTGCTCGACGCCGACCGCGGCGGCCCGGTCGCACACACGGCGGTCACCAGCCAGGTCGACCCGAGCCGCGCGCCCGCGGGCCGGGCGCTCATCTCCTCCACGGTCCTGGGCACCCCGCCGCCCGACATCGACACGGCCGTCCGCATGCACCTGTCCCGCCTCTACGGCACCTCCACGACCCGCTGGGAGACACTCGCCGTCCACCACACCCCCGAGGCCGTCCCCGCGATGCGCCCACCGCACGACCTACGACGTCCAGTACGCCTGCTGGCGGGCCTGTACGTCTGCGGCGACCACCGGGACACCAGCACGGTCCAGGGCGCCCTCCACTCGGCCCACCGAGCCGCGACGGCGATCCTGACGGACCTGGGGACGGCGGGGTCCCTGCACAGGGCGGAACCGTTAAGGGCGGCGGCATAAAGGGCGCAGGGCACCCGCGCCCCGTAAGGGGCGCGGGGAACTGCGCGAGCAACCACAACAAGGCCGCACATGGGACACAACGGTCGAAGTTACGGCGAGACCCCTACAACGCCGCAACCTTGTCCCGATACCCCCGCACAGGCGCCGCATCCCGATACGGCTCCAACCTCCGCTCGAAGTCCTTGACGTACTCGACCGCCCGCACGGACCGCATCTCCGCAGCCTGCCCGGCGGCTTCGGCCCCCAGCGCACAGGCCTGATCGAGCTCGCCCAGCCCGAGCCGCGCCGAGGCAAGGACAACCCGGCAGAACAGCCGACTACGGGCGAACGCAGCGGAGCGCAACTGCAGCGCCCGCTCCGCATGCTGCGCCGCCGCCCGGAACTGCTGCAGATCCCGGTGACAGTGCCCGAACTCGTCGGCGAGCTGCGCCTCGTCGAAGAACCGCGCCCAGTACGGCACGTCGTCACCGGGCCGGGCGGCCTCCAGGGCGCGCTCGGCCCGCACCAGGGACGCCGTGCAGGCGCGCACCTCGCCCAGTACGCCGTGCCCGCGCGCCTCGCACGCGTGCAGCAGGGCTTGGACGACCGGCGGTGCGCTGGTGCCGACCCCCTGCTGGGCCACCCGCGCGAGCTGGACGGCCTCGCGGCCGTGGCCGAGGTAGACGGCCTGGCGGCTCATCGTGACCAGGACGTAGGAGCCGTACGCCCGGTCCCCGGCCGCCTGCGCGAGCCGCAGCGACTGCACGAAGTAGCGCTGGGCGAGGCCGTGCGCCGCGATGTCGTACGAGGTCCAGCCGGCGAGTCTGGTCAGGTCCGCGGCGGCCGCGAACAGCTTGCGGCCGGTCTGCTCGCCGTAGGTGCCGCGCAGCATCGGCTCGCACTCGTGCTCCAGGTACCGCACGAGGGCCTGCCGGGCGTGGCCGCCGCCGTACATGTCGTCGAGGGAGCGGAAGAGCTCGCCGACCGAGCGCAGCGCGGCGATGTCGCCACCGGTGACCTTCTGGCCGGGACCGCGCTCGGCCTGGCCGCGCTGGCGGGGTACGGCGGCGCGGCCCTGGGCGGGGATGCGGGCGACGGGCTCGCCGCGGGCCACCTTCTCGTCGGCGCGGCCGATCAGCCAGTCCCGGCTGGGCACGACGAGGCCGGCCGGGGTGAAGGCGATCTTGCGGAGCTCGGCATGGCTGCCGGAGTCCTTGCGCCACAGCCCGCTGACGATGTCGACGGCCTCCTCGGGCGTCGAGGCGAACTCCAGGCCCGCGTACACGGGTGCGCAGGCGTCGAGGCCGAGGTCCTGGGCGCTGAGCCGGCGGCCGAGGCGTCGGGTGAAGACCTCGGCGATGAGGGCGGGGGTGGTGCCGCGGGGTTGCTGCCCGCGCAACCACCGGGTCACGGATGTCTTGTCGTATCTGAGATCAAGCCCGTGTTCGAGGCCGAGCTGGTCCACCCGGCGGGCGAGACCCGCGTTGGAGAATCCCGCTTCTGCGATGAGCGCGGCGAGCTGGCGGTTGGGAGTGCGCTGCGCGGGTCGTTCCGTCATCTGCGGTGCGGTCTCCTGCCTTTCGGGCCTCGCGGGCGAGTTCGGCCGCCGAGTGCCCGGATTGCCGGTGAGCTGCCCTTTTGGCCTCTCGAACGGCGCGAATGTAGCGGAGAGTAAGCAGCCGATCGCACATTTCCCCACCCATTCATCCGATCGTGTGAGGATTGCCGTATCGGGCTGACGCGGGGCCGGGAGGCGTCACCCGAACGAGCCGGTCGTACAGTGGCGTAGGCACGCTTTGTGCCTTACGACTTTCCAGAGCTTCCAAGGAGGCTTGCCGTGAGTGAGTTGCGGTTCGTCCGCATGGGATTCGGCGCGGACGCCGTCGAGTACCAGGAGGCGTGGGACGAGCAGCGCCGGGTGCACGCGGCGCGGTTCGAGGACGAGGTCCCCGACACGGTTCTGCTGCTCGAACACCCTCCGGTGTACACGGCGGGCCGGCGCACGGCGGACAACGAGCGGCCCCTGGACGGCACGCCGGTCGTCGACGTGGACCGCGGTGGCAAGATCACCTGGCACGGCCCGGGCCAGCTGGTGGGCTACCCCATCCAGAAGCTGCCGCGTCCGGTGGACGTCGTGGCGCACGTACGGCGCCTGGAGGAGGCCCTGATCCGCACCTGCGCGGAGTTCGGGCTGGAGACCACGCGCGTGGAGGGCCGCAGCGGGGTGTGGGTGCTGGGTGACCCGGTCGAGCAGCGTCCCGCGCTCGGCGGCCTGTCCCTGGACTTCGACCCGCGCCTCACCGACGAGGAGTTCGACCCGCGCCTGAACGGGCCCGAGTACGCGCCCTCCAACGCCGGCCAGCGGCGCGAGGACCGCAAGATCGCGGCGATCGGAATCCGGGTCGCGAAGGGCGTGACGATGCACGGCTTCTCGCTGAACGTGAACCCGGACAACAAGTGGTTCGACAAGATCATCCCGTGCGGCATCCGCGACGCGGGTGTCGCATCCCTCGCGGGCGAGCTCGGCCGAGACGTCACGATCGACGAGGTACTGCCGGTCGTCGAGCGGCATCTGCGGGACGTACTGGAGAACGCGGACCTGAAGCCGCGGGAGATCGAGAAGACGCCGGCTGCCTGACTCCTCACGGTCTCGCGCCCCCGCTCCTCAAACGCCGGCCGGCATCTTTCAGCCCGTCCGGCGTTTGAGGACGAGGCCCTTTCGGGGCCGAAAGCGGGGGTCTGGGGGCGGCAGCCCCCAGGGACCGGGGTCGAAGGGGCGGAGCCCCTGGAGGACGGGACGGGTAGGGGCGGCGGGGGCGAGACGAGGCGAGGCCCGCGCAGGCGGACCCGCAGGAATGCACCGGCGTTCCGCAAGGTTGCCCAGCCCGGGGGCGCACAACGCACGGGCGTACCCTGGTGTACGCCGAAGAATCGAAGCTACAGGGAGCCGACGTGTCCGCAGTCTCACCCGACGGACGCAAGATGCTGCGCCTGGAGGTCCGCAACAGCCAGACCCCCATCGAGCGCAAGCCCGAGTGGATCAAGACCCGGGCGAAAATGGGCCCCGAGTACACGAAGATGCAGAACCTCGTGAAGAGCGAGGGCCTGCACACGGTCTGCCAGGAAGCCGGCTGCCCCAACATCTACGAGTGCTGGGAGGACCGCGAGGCGACCTTCCTCATCGGCGGCGACCAGTGCACCCGGCGCTGCGACTTCTGCCAGATCGACACCGGCAAGCCCGAGGCCCTGGACCGCGACGAGCCGCGCCGCGTCGGCGAGTCCGTGGTCACCATGGACCTGAACTACGCCACCATCACCGGCGTCGCCCGCGACGACCTGGAGGACGGCGGCGCCTGGCTGTACGCCGAGACCGTGCGGCAGATCCACCGGCAGACGGCGGAGCGCGAGGCCGGACGCACCAAGGTCGAGCTGCTCGCCCCGGACTTCAACGCCGTACCGGAGCTGCTGCGGGAGGTCTTCGAGTCCCGCCCCGAGGTCTTCGCGCACAACGTCGAGACGGTCCCGCGGATCTTCAAGCGCATCCGCCCCGGCTTCCGCTACGAGCGCTCCCTGAAGGTCATCACCGAGGCCCGCGACTTCGGCCTGGTGACCAAGTCCAACCTGATCCTCGGCATGGGCGAGACCCGCGAGGAGGTCAGCGAGGCGCTCAAGCAGCTGCACGACGCGGGCTGCGAGCTGGTGACCATCACGCAGTACCTGCGCCCGAGCGTCCGCCACCACCCCGTGGAGCGCTGGGTCAAGCCGCAGGAGTTCGTGGAGCTGAAGGAGGAGGCCGAGCAGATCGGCTTCTCCGGCGTGATGTCCGGGCCGCTCGTCCGGTCGTCCTACCGTGCCGGCCGGCTGTACCGGATGGCGGTCGAGAAGCGGGGCACATACGTCGCCTCGCAGGCCGTCTGACTTTCCCGCGCACACCTTCCGGTGGCACGCAGTGCCACCGGACCCGTGTGAATCTGAGCACAAGCGCTTACCGCCCAGTAACGGCCGATCGACGCGGTCCTGGGGCGTCCCCGCAGCTGGGGAGGCCATCAGGGCCGCGTCAAGGTTTTTCCGCCACGAATCAAGGCTTCATTGGTGTTTGACCGGTCGGTCACGCCCTGGTAACACCAATCAGTGACCCTGGTTTTACACCCCGTGCACCGCTCACGAAGCCGTCGATCCCGAGGGGGGACCTCCACCATGCAGGCCGCGCCGGTTCGCGCCACCGCCATCCCGTCCTTCACCACTGCACTCCGTGCCGTCGAGTCCCTGCTCATGAGCAGCGGCCAGCGCACCGCCCGCCGCAACGCCTGGACCTCCGTGCTGGAGGACCGCCGCCGCGCCAAGGACCGGGTCGAGGCGCAGCGCGTCCTGGAGCAGGCCACCTCCGTCCGCCCTTGAGGCACTGCCGTCGTCGGCGCCTCCGGGGCCACGTAGACTTCGTGGCATGGCGAGGAAGGACACGGCAGCGGACGCTGCGAACCCCGGGCGACTCAAGCAGATCGCTCTGACCTACAAGATGACCCGCAAGGCCGACAAGAAGATCGGTCTTGTACTCGCGGCTGTCGGAATCGTCACCTTCGGTGTCTTCCTCGCGATCGGTTTCTTGATCGGTCACCCCATCTATCTCGGCATCCTGGGCCTCCTGCTCGCCTTCCTCGCGACGGCGATCGTGTTCGGGCGCCGGGCCGAGCGGGCCGCCTTCGGGCAGATGGAGGGCCAGCCGGGCGCCGCCGCGGCCGTGCTCGACAATGTCGGCCGGGGGTGGACGACGACCCCCGCGGTGGCGATGAACCGCAGCCAGGACGTGGTCCACCGGGCCGTCGGCAAGGCCGGCATCGTGCTGGTCGCCGAGGGCAACCCGAACCGCGTGAAGGGCCTGCTGGCCGCCGAGAAGAAGAAGATGAACCGCATCGTCGCGGACGTGCCGGTGCACGACCTGATCGTCGGCACGGGCGAGGGGCAGGTCGAGCTGAAGAAGCTGCGGACCACCATGCTGAAGCTGCCGCGCGTGCTGACCGGCCCCCAGGTGACCGCCACCAACGACCGGCTGCGGGCCATGGGTGACCTGATGAGCAACATGCCGTTGCCCAAGGGTCCGATGCCCAAGGGCATGAAGCTGCCGAAGGGCGGGCCGAAGGCGCGCTAGCCGACCCCGGTTCAGTGAAGGGCCGCCGCGGAATTCCCGCGGCGGCCCTTCGGCGTTCGTCGGCTACAACGTGGAGGGCGCGGGCAGGTCGGTCGGCGGAGGGTCCCCCGTGAAGTGCGCCAGCTTCAGGATGAGGGTCTCCAGCGCCGTCTTGGCCGTGAGGAGCTGCATCTCCAGGGCGAAGAGCCGTTCCGGCTCGGCCTCGGCCACATCGGGTGCGCACAGGATGCCGCTGCCGCCGCGGGCGTTCTTCAGGGCGGTCTCCCAGCTCTCCCTGCCCTGGGGTTCCGGGTACCGCGGCTGCGCCTCGGCGGCCGACAGGGCCTTGCGTACGGCCGCACAGTAGCCGTCGGGCACGGAGGGCTCGTACCGGTCCGGGCCATTGTCCGCCATGTCCTCCACACCGGACGGCCTCAGGGCGAGGGCCCGTATGAGCCCGGTGACGGCGTCCCGGCCGCCTCCCTCGGCCCAGGCGGTCACCCGTGCGCCGGTCTCTCCGTCCGGCGAGGGCATGCGCTCGGGCCGGTACTCGCTCGGCAGCTCCTCGAAGCGGTCCAGCGTGCGGGACAGGCTGTCGGCGGACCCGGCGGGCGGGTCCGCCGACAGCGGGTCCAGGACGAGGAGGGCGCCGATGGAGAGCGCCAGGAGGACCGCGGTCCTGCGGGGACGCGGCTGCCTGGCGGGTTTCGGCTTCTTCGGGACGCCTCCGGCCCAGCCTCCGGTGCGGTCCCTGGTGCCGGCCTTGGGCGGCCGTACCGCGAACCAGGTCGCCACCAGCAGCGGTACGGCCACGTAGATCGCGGCGTGCAGCAGTTCCTCCGCCCAGGACCGCGACTCGGCGATCGGCACGCGGAGCAGAACGGCGAGCGAGGTGAAGAAGAGGACCGCCTGCAGCCAGCTGCCGCCCGGGTCGCTCGGGGCGGACCGGGTCACCGTGGTGTGCCGGTGCGCCCAGTCGGGGTGGGTCCGCCACAGCCCCGTGAACCAGTCGACAGCGGACGCCGCCCACCCCGGCAGCCGCCCCGTCTGCCGGGCCCTCGCGTGCTCCTCCCATACGGCCGGGTCGGCGCCGGAGGCGACGGCGTCCAGGTCGGCGCAGAGCTCGCGGCTGCGCAGCACGTCGGCGCGGCTCAGCTGCACCTGGGCCACCAGGAAGGCGGCGAACAGCACCTCGCCGAGCCAGGGTGTGGCGTCGGCCCAGTAGACGCGGTCCCGTCCGAGCGCGGTCGCCTGGAGGACCAGCCAGCCCTGGAGCACGGCGTAGGGAAGGAGCACCAGGACGCAGTAGGTCCGCCACAGGGCGACGGTGAGGTAGGTGATGTCCACGTCGCGGTTGCGGATGTGGGCCAGCTCGTGCAGGACCACGGCTTCGAGGGTGCGCGGGTTGTGGGTGCGGTCCTTGAGCAGGGCCGCCGGGAGGGCCACGAGGTAGCGGCCGGCCCGGCCGAAGGCGACGGCGGTGGAGGCCTTGGCCGGGCGCATGTCGACCATGAAGCGGGGTGCGCGGGTCACCTCGGCCCGCTCGGTCAGCGCGGCCAGATGCCGCGACAGCGGCTCGTCCGGCCTCTCGGTGCGCCGGGGCCGCCAGGCGGCCGCCTCCCGCGCCACCCGCTCCATCCGGGTGCGCAGATCGAACCATCCGTCCTCGGTGGGCGCCAGGATCGCGTCGGACTCACGGGGTCCGCTCTGCGCCGGGGCAGGGGGTCCGTCGAAGTCGGCCGCCGGCAGCAGGCGGCCTCGGCGTATGCGCCGGACGGGGATCAGCCAGTAGACCACGAGGGCGACGAGGACGACGGCCCCCGTCCCGAGCAGCGCCAGGCGCAGGGCCTCCGCGGCGGCCTGGACCCGGCAGTCCTCGAAGTCCTCGTCGAACCAGATCGAGAGGGTGACCCGCCACACCGGTGCGTCGGGATCAGCCCCGGCCACACGGGCGCAGGTGCGGAAGGTGGACTCGGACTCCAGGGCCAGCGCCGCCCGGTTCAGCATGGTGAGGCAGGAGGACAGCAGGACGAACAGCAGCACCAGGAAGCGCCGTGTCGTGCCCTTCCCGGCGGTGCGCCGGTTCTCCCCGTTGTTCATCGTGGTCCGGCTCCGGCGTTCAGCGTGCGGCGCGGGCCGTCTCGTCCGGGCCGGGCGGCTCGTCCGTCCCTGCGGCGGAGTCGGCCTCGCCGCGTGCCGGAGCGGCGCCGGCCTCGCGTGCCAGCCGGGACACCACCGCGTCGGCGAGACCCCGTGCGGTCCCCCGCTCCATCCCGGCGTCGTCCGCCAGCTCCAGCACCCGTGCGTGGACGGCCTCGAGCTGCGGCGCGGTCAGCGGGGGCACGGTCTCCGCGTCGTCGGCGGACCGGCGCAGCAGCCTGCGCAGCGGTGCCCTGAGGCGGGCCAGCGCGCTGTCCGTGGCCGCGCCGATCCCGCGCCGGACCACCTCGTCCACCACCAGCCACACGACGGGGGTGACGAGCACGACGGCGTCCGTCACTCCGAAGCCGAGGGTGTCCGGGTGGTTGCCCCGGCGTTTCATCACGTCCGTCACGTGCCGGTCGCTCAGGGACCTCATGCCGTCGAGCAGAACGAGCTCACCCGGAGCCGTGTCGGCGACGACATCCCGCACGACCTCGCGTCGTGTTGCGCTCATGCCGCAGCACCCTACCCACGATCCGCTCAACGCCGTTGATTCTTCACGGAGTTGAGGCGTCCCGTGGCCAGGATCACAGGCGGTTCAGATCCGTACCTCGACGGTCTTCGCCAGCCGGTCGTGCAGGCCGCGGCCGTCGCGGTCCCAGATCAGGGCGGGGACGGCGAGGCACAGCAGGGCCGTGCGCAGCAGGGCGCGCAGCGGGTTCACGGTGCCGGTCTCCAGGACGACCACGCGCAGGCCGAAGAGGCGCTTACCCGGAGTGAAGCCGACGGTGCCGACGGTCAGGACGCTCATCACGAAGAAGAGGAGCAGGGCCCAGTTGCTGGTCGCCTGGCCGTAGCCGTCGGTGATCAGACCGTATGCGATCAAGAGGCAGATCCCCCAGTCGACGGCGATGGCACCGAGGCGCCGTCCCGGGCGGGCGATCGACCCCGGGCCCTCCTCCGGCAGACCGAGCTGCTGACCCCGGTATCCAAAGTCGACACCCGCTTCCTCGGCCGCCGCGCGGGGCCCCGAGAGCCAGGATCCGATTGCTTGCCTCTTGTCCACGTGCCCACGGTACTGTGCCCGTTTTGCGATGTGGACAGGTGGGGTGAGGTACGGGATGTCCGGTTAACGTGTGTGAAACAAATGGGTCACGCCCGAGAAATCACCCGTCCCTAGGGTCGAGGTCAGCGTGTGCCACCGCACTGGCCGCACGAACGAACTACCACCCCGGCCACTGGACGGTCGGGAGTAGGAGGAGCTGGATGTTCCAGAACGCCGACGAGGCCAAGAAGTTCATCGCGGACGAGGACGTCAAGTTCGTCGACGTCCGCTTCTGCGACCTGCCGGGCGTCATGCAGCACTTCACGGTGCCCGTCGAGGCGTTCGACCCGGACGAGGAGCTCGCCTTCGACGGATCGTCGATCCGTGGTTTCCAGGCCATTCACGAGTCCGACATGGCGCTGCGCGCGGACCTGTCGACCGCCCGGGTCGACCCGTTCCGCCGTGACAAGACCCTCAACGTCAACTTCTTCATCCACGACCCGATCACGGGCGAGCAGTACTCCCGTGACCCGCGCAACGTGGCGAAGAAGGCCGAGGCCTACCTCGCCTCCACCGGTATCGCGGACACCGCCTACTTCGGTCCGGAGGCGGAGTTCTACGTCTTCGACAGCGTGCGTTTCGCCACGTCGTCGAACGAGTCCTTCTACCACATCGACTCCGAGGCCGGCGCCTGGAACACCGGTGCCCTCGAGGACAACCGTGGTTACAAGGTCCGCTACAAGGGCGGTTACTTCCCGGTCCCGCCGGTCGACCACTTCGCCGACCTGCGTGCCGAGATCTCCCTGGAGCTGGACAAGGCCGGCCTGAAGGTCGAGCGCCAGCACCACGAGGTGGGCACCGCCGGCCAGGCCGAGATCAACTACAAGTTCAACACGCTGCTCGCCGCCGCCGACGACCTCCAGCTCTTCAAGTACATCGTGAAGAACGTCGCCTGGCGCAACGGCAAGACCGCGACCTTCATGCCGAAGCCGATCTTCGGTGACAACGGCTCGGGCATGCACGTGCACCAGTCGCTGTGGGCCGGCGGCCAGCCGCTGTTCTACGACGAGGCCGGCTACGCGGGCCTGTCGGACACCGCCCGCTACTACATCGGCGGCATCCTCAAGCACGCCCCGTCGCTGCTCGCGTTCACCAACCCGACGGTGAACTCGTACCACCGTCTGGTGCCGGGCTTCGAGGCCCCGATCAACCTGGTGTACTCGCAGCGCAACCGCTCCGCCGCGATGCGTATCCCGATCACGGGCTCCAACCCGAAGGCCAAGCGCGTCGAGTTCCGCGCGCCCGACTCCTCCGGCAACCCGTACCTGGCCTTCTCGGCCCTGCTGCTGGCGGGCCTGGACGGCATCAAGAACAAGATCGAGCCGGCCGAGCCGATCGACAAGGACCTCTACGAGCTGGCTCCCGAGGAGCACGCGGGCGTCGCGCAGGTCCCGACCTCCCTCCCGGCCGTCCTCGACTCCCTCGAGTCCGACCACGAGTTCCTCCTCCAGGGCGACGTCTTCACGCCGGACCTGATCGAGACGTGGATCGACTTCAAGCGCACGAACGAGATCGCGCCGCTGCAGCTGCGTCCGCACCCGCACGAGTTCGAGCTCTACTTCGACGTGTGATCGGCACCTGACCGGTCCCGCACCGAGGCATACGCCCGCGCCCCCGCTGTCGCACCGACAGCGGGGGCGCGGGCGTATGTTCTATTCTTCTGCCGCTGACACGACACGGGGGTGGATGGGATGCCCGAGCACGAACAAGACGACCAGGAGCGCGAGTTCGATCTCAGGTGGGCGGAGCAGGCCGAGCACAAGGAGCCCTCGGCCCGGGCCCGTATGCTCGCCGCGCGCTGGAAGGAGAACCCGCCCGGTCCGGTGCCGTTCCGGGCCGACCCCGAGCATGTGGCGCGGCAGCACCGCCGCTCGGGCTGGGTGTCCACGGCGATCGTCCTGGGCTGCGTCGCCGGGGTGATCGTCCTGCTGGGGTACATCAACTTCCGTACGTACTGAAACCACGTCCCGGGACCACATACTGGGACCACGTACTGAGCCGGGACCTTTGCTGGTCCTAGGGCCGATCACGACCCGTTCATGGGCGTCGCCGGGTGCACACTGGGCAGTGGGACGAGTGCCTGAGTGCGCGGGGTGATGCGAGATGCAGAGCCGCTTCAGGAGTGACCGGCGGTTGACCGCCCGCATGGGCGTCACGCTGTTTCTCCTCGGTTTGTTGTACGTGGGGTTCGTCGCCGCGTTGATCGTGCTGCTGAAGTCCTGGGTGCTGGTCGTGGTCGTGGCGGCGGGTCTGCTGGGGGCCCAGTACTGGTTCTCCGACCGGGTCGCGCTGTTCGCGATGCGGGGTCGGGTCGTGGAGCGGGAGGAGTATCCCGAGCTGCACGGGGTCGTCGACCGGTTGTCCGCTCTCGCCGACATGCCTAAGCCCGTGGTCGCCGTGTCGGCCATGGACATGCCGAACGCGTTCGCCACGGGGCGCAATCCCGATCATGCCGTGGTCTGTGTGACCACGGGTCTGCTGCGCCGGCTGGAGCCGGACGAGCTGGAGGGGGTGCTCGCGCACGAGCTGTCCCATGTGGCGCACAAGGACGTCGCCGTGATCACGGTGGCCTCGTTCCTCGGCGTGATCGCGGGGCTGATCGTACGGTTCGCCTTCTACTCGCAGCTGTTCGGCGGCGGGCGCCGGGACCAGAACACCGCGGTCGTCTTCGCCGCCGTACTGGGCGTGTCGGCGGCCGTGTACGCGATCAGCTTCCTGCTGATCCGGGCCCTGTCCCGGTACCGGGAGCTGGCGGCCGACCGGGCCGCGGCGCTGCTCACCGGGCGGCCCTCGGTGCTGGCCTCGGCGCTGACCAAGGTCTCCGGCGACATCGCCCGGATCCCGACCAAGGACCTGCGGACCGCGCAGGCCTTCAACGCCTTCTACTTCACTCCGGCACTGGGCCGGGAGCCGAGCATCGCGCAGCTCTTCTCCACCCACCCGAGCCTGGAGCAGCGGCTCGACCAACTGGGGCGCATCTCGGCCGAGTTGGGCGAGACGACGGCTCCCGGAGGGGCGTGAGCATGGGGCTGCTGGACATTCTGCTCGGCCGTACGAAACCGGTCGCGCCCGACCTCGACCAGCTCTTCGCCCTGCCGTCGGCGGCGGTGACGCTGGAGGCGGCGGCCGGGTTCCGGCCGACCGGGAGCGGGGCGGTGTGCTTCGCCGCGGTCGAGGGCGCGGCCTTCGAGCAGACGCACCGCGAGGTCCAGGCGCTGCTCGACGCGGACGCCGAGCGCGAGGGCCGGCCGGTGGAGCTGATCCGGGACGGCTACGGCTACTCGTGGCTGGTCTCCCGGCGCACACCCGAGCAGCTTCCGGAACTGGTCAACGACCTGCACGCGGTGAACAGCGCGATGGAGGTCAACGGCTTCGGCCCGCAGCTTCTCTGCTCCCTGGCCGGCTTCGAGGACGACGGGGGCAGCCGGCTCGCCCTCGTCTACCTCTACAAACGCGGCACCTTCTACCCCTTCGTGCCCGTGCCCGGCCGGGCGGAACGGCGCGACAACGCGCTGGAACTGCGGGTGAAGGCCGCCCTCATCGACGACCTGCGGATCGAGCAGGACCTGAGCCGCTGGTTCCCGGTCTGGGGTGCCCCCGGCCTGTGACCGGAGACACCCCGGGCTACCGGCGGGGCTGGTCTCACTTGCTCTTCTCGCCCTCCTGACGACGCGCCTCCAGGGGACGCTCGCGGCGGTAGCGGCGCTCCCACTTGGCCTGCATGTCACGGCGGTCGCGGTAGGCGCGGTAGTCCGCGGGCATGGGCCCTCCCGACGAGGACCCTCCCCCGGCCCCGCCGCCCGACGCGGAGGAGTCCCGGCCGTACTGCAGGTACAGGAACAGCACGGCGACGGCGGCCAGCCAGTAGAGGTGGTTTCCGAATCCCAGTATCACCAGGACGACAGTCCCGGACATGACGATGGTGCCCATCACGGGCCTCCGTGAGCGTGGGTTGTTTCTGGATCTCGAGTGGTGATCGATGAGCGGTGATCGATGAGCGGTGATCGGTGTGCCGGCGGGGCGCTGGGGGATGGGCGACCGTCCGTCGGTGCGTAGAGAGTAGCCCCGAGTCCGCAGGGTGACGCCTGCCCTGCGGGAAGCGGCGTGAACTGCTCCGTTACGCGTGTCCAGGGTAGGGAGCCGGTCACTCGGCGTGCATCTCCTTTTCCCGGGGCCCGAGTTGTGTGCGTGAATGAGGCACATGACCGAGCTCTCCTCTTTCACATACGCCTGCGACGGTGAACTGCTCAGCGGTGTGTACGGCGATGCCGGCGGCGGCCCGGAATCGGCCACCGCCGTGCTGCTGCACGGCGCGGGCAACGGCAGCAAGGAGCGGTTGGTGCCCCTGGTCGAGGAGTTCGTGGCGCACGGCTGCCGCGGGCTGGCCTTCGACTTCTCGGGGCACGGCGAAAGCACCGGTGAGTTGCGGGAGTTGAGCCTGCGTCGGCGCCTCGAGCAGGCCGTCGCCGTCATCGACGCACAGGTGCCGGACGGCGGTCCGCTGATTCTGGTCGGCTTCAGCATGAGCGGGCAGACGGTGGCGGACCTCGTCGGGCATTACGGGGAACGCGTGGCGGCGGTGGGCCTGTGTGCGCCGGCCGTCTACGCGGAGGAGGCCTGGGACGTCCCCTTCGGTGACGGGGACGGCCGGTTCAGCGAGATCATCCGTCGGCAGGACAGCTGGCGTGCGGCACCCGCGCTGGACGTCCTGCGCGCGTACGAGGGGCGGGCGGTGCTCGCCGTGCCGGGGACGGACGCGGTCATCCCGCCGGCCGTGACGGAGGCGGTGCAGGACGCGCTGGCCGCCCGCGCGCAGTTCGGTCGCTTCGACGTACCGGAGGCGGAGCACATGCTGGGGCTGTGGTTCCAGGAACACGCCGAGGACCGGCGGGCGTTCGTGACCGCGGTGCTGACCGGCCCGGGCGACCGGGGGTGGACGGCGACCCGGTCGTGGCTGGCCAAGCAGCTGCCCGAGGGACGGACCGTCGTGCGCACCGCGTTCGCGAAGGGCGGGTGGAGCTCGCAGATGCGGCGGCTCACCCTCGACGACGGCACGGAGCTCGCGCTGCGCACGTTCGTGAAGCCCTTCTTCCGCGGACACGCCCCCGGCCTGCTGGCCCGTGAGGCGTCGATCCACACGCTGCTCGCCTCCCACGAGCACATCCCCGCACCCCGGTTGATCGCCGTGGACGCCACCGCCGAGCACTGCGACCACCCGTCGCTGCTGATGTCCCTGCTGCCGGGCCGGGTGCGGGTCGACGAGGAGGACCTGGACCGTCGCCTGGACCTGCTCGCGGCCCAACTCGCCTGGATCCACCGGGTCGTACCGGAGGAGCGCCCGCGGACGTACCAGGCGTGGACGTCCCCCGACCGGGTGCGGACGCCGGGCGGCGCGCTCTGGGAACGGGCCGTGGACGTGATCCGCGCCGAGCCCCCCGCCTACGAGGGCTGCTTCCTCCACCGGGACTACCACCCGGGGAACGTGATGTTCGGCGGCGCGGGCGCGGAGCTGCGGATCAGCGGTGTCGTCGACTGGGTGGAGACCTCGTGGGGTCCGGCCGACCTCGACGTCGCCCACTGCTCCACGGCGCTGGCCCTGCTGCACGGCCCGGAGCACGGGCTCGCCTTCCGGGACCGGTACGAGGCACACGGCGGACGCCGCCTCGCCGCCGCCGGCGACCACCTGTACTGGCGGCTGCTCGACGCCCTCGCCTACTCCCCCGACGCGGAGAAGCTCGCCGGCCCGTGGCGTGAGCTGGGACGGACGGACCTGACGCCACAGGTGCTGGGCGAGCGGCTGACTACGTATGTGGGCGGGTTGCTGGAGCGGTACGGCTGACGGGGCCCGGGAGCCCGGCACGGCGGCCGAGGCCCCGCGAGCCGCATGGCCGGCCAGGCCCGCGGAGCGGTACCCCCGTGGCCACCGGATCCGTGCAACCGACGCCGCCACC
>NZ_JBITLW010000005.1:63211-253761 GCF_044465645.1 Streptomyces sp. NPDC049627
CACCGGAGTCGTAGGGCCGACGAGGTCGGCGGCGGACGGGGGTCGGGCGGCCGACGGGGCCCGGGGCCGGCCGCGGACGAGGCCCCGCCAGCCGTATCACTGACCAGGGCCCCGCGGAGCCGTACCCCCGAGGCCACCACCGGATCCGTGCAACCGACACCGCCACCGGAGTCGTAGGGCCGACGAGGTCGGCGGCGGACGGGGGTCGGGCGGCCGACGGGGCCCGGGGCCGGCCGCGGACGAGGCCCCGCCAGCCGTATGACTGACCAGGGACCGCGGAGCCGTACCCCCGAGGCCACCACCGGATCCGTACAGCCGGCGCCGCCACCGGAGTCATAGGGCCGACGAGGTCGGGCAGCGGACGGACCCGGGGCCGGCCGCGGACGAGGCCCCGCCGGCCGTATGGATGGCCAGGGCCCGCGGAGCCGTGCGGCTGAGGCCGTCAGACCCCGGGCGCGGCCCTGACCACGCCGGCCGCGACGGCGGCGCCCAGGGCCTCGTGGTCGGCGGCGGTCTGGTCGGCGTAGGCCAGGGAGAAGTCGGTGATCGCGCGGTCGAAGGTGTCGGCGCCGCCGAGGTAGGCGGCGATGGCGATACGGTCGCCGGAGCGGGCGTGGGCCCGGGCGAGGGCGGTGCCGCACAGCCGGGCGTAGGACACGAGGTCGCCCGGGCTCATCCCGGCGACGTCCGCGGTGACCTTCATGTCACGCAGCTGACGCCAGTAGAAGGCGCGGCCCTGCGGCCCGGACATCCAGCCGAGGAAGATGTCACTGGCGGCCTGGAGCAGCCGCTGACCCGCGACGATGCGATGGCCGGGGTGGTCGAAGGGACCGCTCGGCAGATGCTCCTCCCACACCGCCGGACGGGCCTCCTTGATCTGCAGGAACAGCGGGTCGTCGGTGTCCCGTCCGGCGAGCAGCACGATGAAGCAGCGCAGGCCGACGCTGCCGACGCCGACGACCTTGCGGGCCGCGTCCACGAAGCGGTAGCGGTCGAGGAGCAGGCGGCGCTCCTCGGAGAGGGTCGAGCGGTAGTCGCTGAAGATCTTGCGCAGGGAGGCCATGTCGGAGATGCCCGCGGGTTCCAGCAGAGGCGGGTCGTGGATGATGCGCCGGCGCCCGTCGATCACTTCGGTGAGCTTGCCGTAAGCCTGGAGGCTGGTGCGGCGGCGGGCCCGGCTGAGGCTGGCCTCGACGCGGCGGCGGTTGCGGGCGGAGCGGGCCAGGGGCAGGAGTTGCTCGGCGTCGATGCGGGTGTACCAGACGTCGAGCTCGCCGAGCCGGGCCAGCCGGCGGATCGTGGTGCGGTACGCGGTCACGGCCGCCAGGGTCGCGCGGGCCGCCTTGGCCTCCGGGTGGCCGTTCTCGCGGGCGGCCACGGCGACGGACGCGGCGAGCCGCTTGACGTCCCACTCGAACGGGCCGGGGAACGTCTCGTCGAAGTCGCTCAGGTCGAACAGGAGGGCGCGTTCCGGGGAGGCGTACAGGCCGAAGTTGAGCAGGTGCGCGTCGCCGCACAACTGCACGGTGAGGCCGGTGTGCGGGGCGGCGGCGAGGTCGGCGGCCATCACGGCGGCGGCGCCGCGCAGGAAGGCGAACGGGGAGGCCGCCATCCGGCCGTACCGGATCGGCAGCAGCTCCGGCAGCCGGTCCTGGCCCTGGCGTTCCAGTACGGCGACGGGGTCGGGGCGGTCGACGGAGGGCATCCAGGCGGCGTGCGCGGAACGGGAGACGTGTTTGCGGGCCGCCTTTCCGCTGAGGGCTCGGTCGGCGGGGCTGGGGACACCCGGCGCGGTCACGAGAGTCCGCCTCCGCGTCCGTCCGCCCCCTGCGCCGGCTGTCGTATGCCGTTGCCCTCGCTGCCCATCGCGCCTCCCACTGCCACGCACCAGCACGCCGCTCGGACGGGTCGCCACGTCCTGATCGCAGTGAACGGCGGAAGGAGGGCCGTACGCATGCCGGATACGGCAATCGGGTGACTGCGTCCCGCAGGACGCGATCACTGACCGGGCCGTCCGCAGGCCGGGCACGGCACACAGGTGACGGGAACCGTGGCCGCCTCGGCGTCGGGCCGCTGTCAGTGCTGTCGGGGAGGATGCGGTCAGGGCTGACGGGACAGCGGGTCGGCGTGACGGGCGGAGGCCGGGATGGGTGACGGGGTGCGGTTCATCGGGGTGGCGGAGCGGCGGGCTCGGTTGGGGGTCCGGCATCGGCTGGCCGGGGAGGCGCGGGCCGCCGGGCCGGTGGAGGTCGCCGGGTCGCTGGTGGCGTTGCACGGGACCGATCCGGCGACCGTGTACCTGGCCGTGGGCGCGCGGCTGGCGGGGTCCGCCAAGACCGTCGCCCGGACCGAGCGGGCGCTGTACGAGGATCGGGCGCTGGTCCGGATGCACGGCATGCGGCACACGGTGTTCGTGTTCCCCACCGAGCTGACGGCCGTCGTCCACGCCTCGACCGGTATCGCGGTCGCCGCCCGGGAGCGGGCCACGCTGGTCAAGAACATGGCCAAGGCGGGGGCGCCGGACGCGGCGTGGCTGGCGGAGGTCGAGGAGTCGGCGCTGGCGGCGCTGGCGCGGCGCGGACAGGCCACGGCGGCCGAACTCGCCGAGGAGGAGCCGCGGTTGCGCGAGCAGTTCGTGTACGCGGCCGGGAAGAGCTACGAGGGGCTGCACACCGTCTCGACGCAGCTGCTGCGGGTGCTCGGCGTCGAGGGGAAGGTGGTGCGGGGGCGGCCGCTGGGCTCCTGGACGTCCTCGCAGTTCCGCTGGGCGCCGGCGCCCGAGCACCCCGAGCTGGACGTGGCCGGCGCACAGGCCGAGCTGCTGCGGCGCTGGCTCGCAGTCTGCGGACCGGCGACGGAGGCCGACCTGAAGTGGTGGACGGGGTGGCGCGTGACGGAGGTGCGCCGCGCCCTGACGGCGATCGGGGCGCAGGCCGTGTCCCTCGACGAGGGCACGGGGTACGTCGTCGAGGGCGACGTCGCCCCCGTGACCGGGCCCGCGGAGCCGTGGGCGGCGCTGCTGCCCGCCCTCGACCCCACGGCGATGGGGTGGCAGCGACGGGAGTGGTATCTGGCGCCGGAACTGTGGCCGTCGTTGTTCGACCGGAGCGGCAATGTGGGGCCGACGGTGTGGTGGAACGGGCGGGTGGTGGGCGGTTGGGCCCAGCGCAGGGACGGGGAGATCGTCTGGCGCTTGCTGGAGGACCTGGGGCGCGTGGAGCGGCGCGAGGCGGAGGCGGCGGTCGCGGTGGAGGCGGAGCGACTGCGGGAGTGGGTGGGGGCGGCTCGCGTGACGCCTCGGTTCCGGACGCCTTTGGAGCGGGAGTTGGCGGGGTAGGGGGCGCCTTCGGACGCCGGTCCGGTACAACCAGCCCGTCCGGCGTTTGAGGACGAGGCCCCTTCAGGGCCGAAGCGGGGGTCTGGGGGCGGCAGCCCCCGGCCGACGGCCGCGACAACGCCGGGTGCCCCCACCACAGACGGCACCCGGCGCCACAGCTATCGCGCGTACCGCATCAGCGCCCGCACCATGTGGCACGTCGTCTCCGACGGCGGATGAACTCCGATCATCTCCGCTGTGCTTCGGATCGTCTCGTTGCGCGCCTGGTTCGGCATGTAGACGCCCGAGTCGAGCAGGGCGATCGCCAGGCGCATGGCCTTGAGGCGGCGGTTGTGGGTGACGTACCACTCGCGCGGACGGCCCGGCGGCAGCGGCCGCTTCTCCACGGGCGCGTACGGCAGGTCCAGCAGGACCGGGTGCTTCGCGGTGGACTGGGTGGGCAACGGCTTACGGGTCGGCTTCGGCTTCAGTGCGGCAGCGGGCACAGGCATCCTCCTGTCGCGGTCAGGGTGCTCGCCGAAGACTTCGGCGTCCTCGGCGATTCCCTCGAACACTGCTCCCAGTTTACCGGCCCCCACTGACAATCAGGGAGCCCGCGAAGCCAGCAAATGTCCAGGTGGGGAAGGGATTTGGCAGGCTGTCACACCAGCTCCACCAGACGCGCGCGAGACGGCATCAAAATCGAACAGAGCTCACGGGTTACCGTGTGCGCCATGGAAATCTGGATCAACCCCGCCTGCTCCAAGTGCCGCAGCGCGCTCACGCTCCTCGACGCCGAGGGCGCCGACTACACCGTCCGCCGCTACCTGGAGGACGTACCCACCGAGGACGAGATCCGGGACGTGCTCGAACGCCTCGGACTCGAACCCTGGGACATCACGCGTACCCAGGAGGCCGACGCCAAGGAGCTGGGCCTCAAGGAGTGGGCGCGGGACGCCTCGGAACGCGACCGGTGGATCAAGGCGCTCGCCGAGTACCCGAAGCTCATCCAGCGACCCATCATCACCGCCGAGGACGGCACGGCCGTGGTCGGCCGCTCGGAAGAGGCGGTACGGGACGCTCTGTCCCGGTAGTTGAGGTTTTGCCGGGCGACGGGTGTCGGGGCGGTGGGCGGTGTTAACCTCCGCCGCCATGACCTTCGGTGATCAAGGAATGCCGTACGGGCAGCAACCCCCTCCGTACGCGCCCTACGGGCAGCAGCCCGACCCGTACGCCCAGTGGGCGGCCGAGCAGGAGCGGATACGCAGGCGACGGCGGACCCGGCGCGCGGTGGCCGCCGGGACGGGCGTCGTCCTCGTCGCCGCCATCGCAGCCGGGGTGGCGATGTACCGGGGCGGGGGCGACGCCCCCGAGGCGAGTTCACCGGCCCCGACGGCCGTCTCCGATACGCCCGTTCCCACCGTCGACGTCACCTTGCCCTCCGACGCGCCGACCGCTCTCCCCTCCCTGCTCGCGCGGCCCGTGATCCGCCCGGAGCAGGCCTTCCCGGAGAAGAGCGTGCGCCTGAAGGACGGCTCCCGGTACGCGCGCGTGGACCTGGCCACCACCACCGCCTGTGCCCGCGGGATGTCGCCCGAGCTGGCCGAGCTGATCGAGCAGGGCCGGCCCTGTTCCCGGTTGACCGCCGCCCTGTTCACCGACACCGACCGGCGTTCGCAGGTGACGGTCACCGTGCTGAGCTTCGCGCGCGTCGAGGACGCCTCCCGGGTGTTCATGATGGCCTCGATGGACCCGGTGACGTATCAGGTGGTCTCCCTCGATCCACCGCCGGAGGCGGGGCTGCCCACCGTGCCGCCCGGCTCGGCGGGGGTCTTCCGACGGGTGATGACCGTGCGCTCGGTGGTGTTCGCCAACGGGCAGTGGGGCGACGGCGCGGAGACCGAGGAGGCCGCGATCACCCGGCAGACCGAGGACCTTCTGTCGTACGTCAACGAGACGGTGGCCGCGTACGAGGAGGGAAAGGGCGTGTGACGCAGGTTACTTCAGTGACTCCTGTAACCGCTGAGTAACTTCGTTCGGTATCTCGTACATAACGACGTACGCTCCCCTACCTCTCAGGAGGCGCGCATGTCGCGTAGGAGAAGTCTCAGCACGAAGAAGAAGCTCGCGTTGTTCGTGACCGCGGCGGCGGTGGCGGGCGGTGGGGCCTTCGCCATGGCGAGCACCTCGAACGCCTCGCAGAGTCCCAAAACCCTGTCGGCCGGCGACTCGAGCGTCTGCCAGGGGCTCGCCACCGCCCTCGGCAACAACCAGAAGTTCATCGACGGTCAGAAGGCCAACCCCGACGCGCAGTCGGCGGCGCGGATCGCCAACCGCGAGGCCGTCATCGAGCAGATCAAGAAGCAGCAGGAAGCGTCCGGGTGCGCGGTTGGGGAGTCGGCTCAGGGCTCCCAGGCTTCGCAGCCGGCGCAGGGCGGCCAGCAGGCGGGACAGCAGGGCGGCCAGCAGGCCGGCCAGCAAGCCGGCGGACAGGCCGGGGGTGCCGCGCCGTCGCAGAGCGCGGCCGCGGGAAACGGGACCGGCGGCGGTGCCGCGGCCTCCGGCCAGCAGGTCTGCAACGGGTCCACCGTGACGCTCTCCGGTGAGGGCGGGGCTCCTGCGGCGTCCAGCAACCAGTTCCCGGCCGGAACGAAGCTGAAGGTCACCAACCTGGACAACAACAAGTCCACGACGGTGGAGGTCACGTCGGTCTCCGGCAGTTGTGTGCTGCTCAACAACGCCGCCTTCGAGCAGGTGCGGGAGCCCGGCAAGTTCCTGATCCGCCGGGCAGTGATCGAGAAGGTGGGGTGACGCTCAGGAACCGAGGAAACCGGTGAGGCGGCGGGCCAGTTCGGGGGGTGCGGTCTGCGGCAGCGCGTGATGGGAGACGTCCGCAACTACGTCGACCTCGACGCGCGGCAGCAGCTCACCCGCCCTGGCCGCCACCTTGTACGTGTCATGGGTCCTGCTGTTCCCGGCCAGGAGCAGCAGGACCGGCATGTCGAGGGTGCGCAGTTCCCCGGGCGCCGGACGTGGGCCCGTCACCGGCTTGAGGGCGGGGAAACCGGCGGCCGCCTCCTGCAGGCGCAGCCAGTCGGGGTCCAGCTCCTTCCCCGCCCCGGTCTCCCACTCCAGGAAGGCCCGGACCCTGCGGGATGTGGGCCGCAGCAGCATCGGCAGGGCGTGCAGCAGGTACGCCGCCTTGTACCCGGCGAAGCACTGGGTCGGGTCCAGGAGGAACAGGCGGCGTACCCGGCCCGGTGCACGCAGGGCGTGATGCAGAGCGATCCAGGCACCGTAGGAGTGCCCGCCGAGGTCCGCCTGCGCGACCCCGAGTCCGTCGAGCAGTGCCTCCAGCCAGGCCACCAGGTCGGCGACCGTGCGAGGGGGACGGTCGGCGGACGGGACGCTGCGGCCGGGAGCGCCGATCAGGTCGACGGCGTGCACGCGGTGGGTACGGGCGAGGGCGGCGGCCTGGGCGTACCAGGACGCGGCGGTCGCTCCCCCGCCGCCCGGCAGCAGGACCAGCGGCCGCCCGTCGCGAGGCCCGCAGAGATGGACGTGCGTCGCGCCGAAGGGCGTGGGGACCGTCACCTCCGTGCGCTCCGCGGGCCACTTGGCCATGACCTTGTCGTACGCCGCCAGGAAAGCCTCGCTGTCGTACCCGCTCATGCACCCTCCCCTATTATCTCGCTCAACGAGATAGTAGCTGAGCGAGACACATGGCCGGAGGACACATGTCGACCCAGGGCCCCGAAATGGAGATCGTCCACCTGCTGCGCGCCGTGACAGTCGAACTGGGGCTGCACAGTTCCCGGTTCGCCGCCCGCAACGGCATGCACCCGACGGACGTACGGGCGCTGATCGCCCTCATGGACGCCGCACGGGCCGGGCAGGAGATGACGGCCGGGCGGCTCGGCTCCGTGCTGGGGCTCAACTCGGCCGGGACCACCGCCGTGATCGACCGCCTGGAAGGCGCCGGACATGTGCGGCGCACGCGGGGCCGGCAGGACCGGCGCAAGGTGGTCGTCGAGGTGGACGAGCGGGCGGTCGAGCTCGGTTGGGCTTTCTTCGGGCCGCTCATCCAGCGGGCGGTGGAGCTGCTGCGCGGTTACGACGAGCGGGAGCGGCTCGCGATCCGGGGGTTCCTGGAGGGGATGCGGGAGGCGGCGGCCGAGGCCCGCTGAACCGGTCCCTGCCCTCGGTCGGGCGCCGTATTCCCATCGCATACGAGAGGGCTCACATGTTCGTCGCCGTGGCTGTGAGCCGCGACATCCGGCGCCGCCGACGCGCTCACAGCGTGAATCGCGCCACACCACCACCAGGTAACACGGGGTTCACATTCGAGCAATGACCGGGAAATCGCCTGTTGACAGGCTCGCGGGCATCAAGAGCGGCGCCTCAGTGCCGCAGCGCCGCAGCACCCGCAAGTGCGCCTAGACCCACCCCGAAGGATGTGGCCCGTGACCTTCAAGGCTGAGTACATCTGGATCGACGGCACCGAGCCGACGGCCAAGCTGCGTTCCAAGACCAAGATCATCGCGGGCGAGCCCGCCGGTCTGGACGCCCTGCCGATCTGGGGCTTCGACGGGTCCTCCACCAACCAGGCCGAGGGTCACGCCTCGGACTGCGTGCTCAAGCCGGTCTTCACCTGCCCGGACCCGATCCGCGGCGGCGACGACATCCTCGTCCTGTGCGAGGTCTACAACATCGACATGACGCCGCACGAGACCAACACCCGTGCCGCGCTCGTCGAGGTCGCCGAGAAGTTCGCCGCCCAGGAGCCGATCTTCGGTATCGAGCAGGAGTACACCTTCTTCCAGGACGGCTACCCGCTCGGCTTCCCCAAGGGCGGCTTCCCGGCCCCGCAGGGCGGCTACTACTGCGGTGTCGGCGCCGACGAGATCTTCGGCCGTGAGGTCGTCGAGGCCCACCTGGAGAACTGCCTGGAGGCCGGTCTCGGCATCTCCGGCATCAACGCCGAGGTCATGCCCGGTCAGTGGGAGTTCCAGGTCGGCCCGCTGGCCCCGCTGGAGGTCTCCGACCAGCTGTGGGTGGCCCGCTGGCTGCTGTACCGCACCGCCGAGGACTTCGGTGTCTCCGCGACGCTGGACCCGAAGCCGGTGAAGGGCGACTGGAACGGCGCCGGTGCGCACACGAACTTCTCGACGAAGGCGATGCGCGAGGGCTACGACGCGATCATCACCGCGTGCGAGTCGCTCGGTGAGGGCTCCAAGCCGCTCGACCACGTCAAGAACTACGGCGCCGGCATCGACGACCGCCTGACCGGTCTGCACGAGACCGCCCCGTGGAACGAGTACTCCTACGGTGTCTCCAACCGTGGCGCCTCGGTCCGTATCCCGTGGCAGGTCGAGAAGGACGGCAAGGGCTACATCGAGGACCGCCGTCCGAACGCCAACGTCGACCCGTACGTCGTGACGCGTCTGCTCGTCGACACCTGCTGCTCCGCGCTGGAGAAGGCCGGCCAGGTCTGATCCGCCCAGGGCTCGTTGAAGGGGGCGTCCACCGTCGAGGTGGGCGCCCCCTTCGCCGTGCGGTGACGGCGTTGTCAGTGGGGCGTGCCATCGTGGGGGCATGGAGATCAACGGGGGCCGTCTCACCGTCAAGGTCGAGACGGAGCACGGCGAGATGTACGCGCGGATGTCCGAGGAGCACCTGCGGGATCTGGTGCTGCGGCTCGGGGAGCCCGGGGACCGCTGGCTGGTGGCCCAGCGGATACCGGACCTGCCCGATGTCTTCGCGCAGGTGTGGCACGAGGAGGGCGGGGACTACCGGCTGGAGCACCGCCTGGGCGGGGCGTCGTTCCACGGCACGAGTCTCGCCGACGCCGGACAGGTGGCGGCGCTCATGAGCGGCTGGGCACGGCAGGACCCGGGCTGGGATGCGGGCGTGTCGTGGGAGCCGATCGACCTGGGCCCTCAAGAGGAAGTGCCCGACCTGCCGGACGACGTGAGGGAGAAGGTCGAAGAGCGCGTCAGGGCGCGGCTGCGCTGCGGGTACGACAGCCGCAAGGAGCTCGCCGACATCGCCGAGGACCACCTCGTCGAGGGGGACCGGCGACCGGTGTCCAAGGCCCAGGCGCGGCAGCTCGTCGACCGGCTGTGGCTGGAGCGGATCGCCGTGCAGGAGACATGGGAGGGCGTCACCGACCCCGAGCGGCTCACCAGCGCCTTCCTTGTGCTGGACGCCGCCGGCATCACCGCCCGGGAGAACTTCACCTGTTGCCGGGGCTGCGGCATGGCGGAGATAGGGGCGGAGCGTGAGGACGCGCGGGGGTTCGTCTTCTTCCACCAGCAGGGCACGGAGCACGCCGCCGGGGGGCACGGACTCAGCCTCTACTACGGCGGGTTCGACGGCTCCGAGGAGACCACCGCCGCCGTGGGGCAGGAGGTCGTCGCCGCACTCGCCGGCGCCGGGCTGTCCACGCAGTGGGACGGTTCTCCGCACAAAGCGATCAACGTCACGCCGTTGACCTGGGAGAAACGGCTGGAGGGATGAGACGAAGGGTCCCGCCGCGGGCGGACGTCTGCTTCAATGGAGGCATGGCCAGCTTCCAGAAGTACTCCGCGACAGGTCGCCATGACCTCGAGCCCTTCTGGCCTTCCCGTCAGCACCATGACTTCGACCGGGTGTGTTGCCGCGCGGTGAACGCGCGGGCCCTGTAAAGCCGTACCCTCCCGGCCTTCGGCCAGCGCGAAAACGACGTACGTCCTCCCACGTCCACGTCCGTTCTCTCACGGACTTCTCGCGCGAAAGAGCTGACCTCTCATGGCGACCACTCGTTCTCTCTCCACCGCCGCCACGCTCAACTCCCCCGCCCCAAACGGCGCACGGCATCATCTGCGTGCCGTGGACCGGGACGAGGTGATCGACGTCGCGGACCTCCTGCCGCCGGGTGCCACCTGGCTGCCCGCTCCCCCGCACTCCCTGCCCACGCTGCCGGGGCAGCCGCCGATGATCGGCTACCTGGTGCTCGTCCCGGCCGACCAGCAGCCGCCGCTCCCGGGCCCGGCCCTGGGTACCGACGGCGACCCGCTCGTGAGCGTCGACACCGTGCGGCGCACCGCCGCGGTCGACGGGCGTGAACTCGACCTCACCTACCTGGAGTTCGAGCTGCTCGCCCATCTGGTGGCCAACCCCCACCGGGTGCACACACGCGACCAGCTGGTCACCACGGTGTGGGGGTACGGGCATGTGGGCGACGGCCGTACCGTCGACGTCCATATCGCCCGGCTGCGCCGCAAGCTGGGCGCCGAGCACCGGGACGCGATCCGTACCGTGCGGCGGGTGGGGTACAAGTACACCCCGCCGGCCGGACGCTGACCTGCCCGGCCGCCCCGGCGGAAGCCTTCTGCTGACGGCAGAGTCCTGTTCCGTCCGGCGCCCGCGCCGGGCAGAGTCGGCCGTATGAGACTTCTGGTTCTGGGTGGTACGGAGTTCGCGGGGCGGGCCGTCGTGGAGGCGGCCCTCGGGCGCGGCTGGGACGTGACCGTCTTCAACCGGGGGCGGCACACTGTGCCTTTCCGGGGGGCACCCCCCGGCCCCCCGGGCCCCGCCGGGGTGCGGTTGCTGCGGGGTGACCGCACCGCGCCCGACGGGCTCGCCGCTCTCGCCGAGGACACCGGTGAGTGGGACGCCGTCGTCGACACCTGGTCGGCGGCGCCCTACGCGGTGCGGGACGCGGCGCGGCTGCTGCGGGGCCGCGCCGCACGGTATGTGTATGTGTCGAGCTGCTCGGTGTACGCGTGGGCGCCGCCCGCCGGGTACGCCGAGGACGCACCGCTGGTCGAGGGCGCCGAGGCCGGTGCGGACCACACCGACTACCTGCGCGACAAGCGGGGCGGCGAGCTGGCCGCGGTCGAGGAGTTCGGGGCGGACCGCTCGGTGCTCGTGCGGGCGGGGCTGCTGCTCGGACCGTACGAGAACGTGGGCCGGCTGCCCTGGTGGCTGACCCGGATCGCGCGCGGCGGGCCCGTGCCGGCGCCGGGCCCGCGGGACCTTCCCCTCCAGTACGTCGACGTCCGCGACCTCGCGGAGTGGATCCTGGGCGCGGTGGAGCAGGAGCTGAGCGGGCCGTACAACATGATGAGCCCGCAGGGGCACGCCACCATGGGCGAGTTGCTGGACGCCTGCGTGGCCACCGTCGGCGGCACCGCCGATCTGCGCTGGACCGCACCCGAGGTGATCCTGGACGCGGGCATCGAGCCGTGGACCCAGCTGCCGGTGTGGGTGCCGCCGGGCAGCGACATGCACGACGCCCTGCACGCCGCGGACGTCTCCAGGGCCGTCGCCACCGGGCTGCGCTGCCGGCCGGTCGAGGAGACCGTCGCCGACACCTGGCGGTGGCTCCAGGACATCGGCGGTTCGGCGCCCATGCGGCCGGACCGGACGCCGAAGGGGCTCGACCCGGAGGTGGAGGCGAAGGTCCTCGCGGCGACCGGGCAGGGTGTACCTGACACCACCCCCTGATCCGGGGGACCGGCCCCGTGACCGCCGTCGGTCTCCTCGACGAGACTGACGGCATGGACACCAACACAAAGACGGGCAGGCGGGATGCACGCCCGAAGGACGTCGTCCTCGCCGCCGTACGGGGGCTCGTGCTGGCCGTGGCGATGCTGCCCGTCTCGGTGCTGTGCTTCACGCTGGCCCTCGTCTCCGTCGCGCTCGTCCCGATCGGCGTCGGCATCGTCACGACTCCCTGGATCCTGGGCGGGCTGCGGGACTTCGCGGACGTACGGCGCAGGCTCGCGGCCGAGTGGTGCGGGGTGCGGATCCCGTCGGCGTACCGGCCGATGCCCCCGGACGCCAATCCGTGGGCGCGCACCTTCGGGATGCTCCGCGACCCGCAGACCTGGCGGGACGTGCTGTGGCTGCCCGTCGACATGACGGCGGGCTTCGTCACCGCGCTGCTGCCGGCGGTCCTGCTCTTCTACCCCCTGGAGGGCTTCGCGATAGCGGCAGGGCTGTGGCGGGCCTTCCCCGACGGGTACTGGTACGGCTTCGTGCCGGTCACCGGGCAGGCGTCCGCGCTGGGCGCCGGTGCCCTGGCCCTCGTCCTGCTCTTCTTCGCCCACTTCTTCACCCCGCGCCTGCTCCAGGCGCACTTCCACCTCACCCGCGCCGTCCTCGCCTCACCCCAGGGTGAACTGGCCGAGCGGGTACGGGTGTTGACCGAGACCCGGCGCGACGCCGTCGACACCTCCGCCGCCGAACTGCGCCGGATCGAACGCGACCTGCACGACGGGGCCCAGGCCCGCCTCGTCGCGATGGGCATGGACCTCGGCACCATCGAGATGCTCCTCGACAAGGACCCGGAGCAGGCCAGGCAACTGCTCGCCCAGGCCCGCAAGTCCTCCGCCGACGCCCTCGCCGAACTGCGCGACCTCGTGCGCGGCATCCATCCGCCCGTGCTCGCCGAGCGCGGACTGGGCGACGCCGTACGGGCGTTGGCGCTGCGGCTGCCGGTTGCCACCGAGGTGACTGTCGAGCTGCCAGGACGCGCGGAGGCACCCGTGGAGTCGGCGGCGTACTTCGCGGTCAGCGAGGTTCTCACCAACGCCGTGAAGCACTCCGGCGCCGACCGGATCTGGGTCGACCTGCATCACAGTGACGGCATGCTGCGTGTGACGGTCACCGACAACGGCAAGGGCGGCGCGGTGATCGGGGCCGGTTCCGGTCTGACCGGGGTCGAGCGGCGACTGGGTACATTCGACGGCGTCCTGGCCGTCAGCAGCCCCGCGGGCGGTCCCACCATGGTCACGATGGAGCTTCCTTGCGCGTTGTCCTAGCCGAAGACCTGTTCCTGCTGCGCGACGGACTCGTCCGGCTCCTTCAGGCCTACGACTTCGAGATCGCCGCGGCCGTCGAGACCGGCCCCGAGCTGTCCCGCGCGCTGGCCGAGCTGGAGCCGGACGTCGCCGTCGTCGACGTACGCCTGCCGCCGACGCACACCGACGAGGGGCTGCAGTGCGCGTTGGAGGCCCGCCGGAAGAAGCCCGGGCTGCCGGTGCTGGTGCTCTCGCAGCACGTGGAGCAGCTGTACGCACGGGAGTTGCTGGCCGACGGCAGCGGCGGGGTGGGGTATCTGCTGAAGGACCGGGTGTTCGACGCGGACCAGTTCGTGGACGCCGTACGGCGGGTCGCGGCGGGCGGCACCGCGATGGACCCGCAGGTGATCCAGCAGCTGCTGAGCCGGCGCGCGGCCGACGACCAGCCGCTGGCGCGGCTCACCCCCCGGGAGACGGAGGTGCTGGAGCTGATGGCGCAGGGGCGGTCGAACGTGGCGATCGCGGAGCGGCTCGTCGTCACGGAACGGGCGATCGCGAAACACACCGCCAATATCTTCGCCAAACTGGGCCTGGAGGTGTCGGACGACGACAACCGTCGCGTGCTGGCGGTTCTCGCGTATCTCGACCACGGCCGGTGAAACCGGACCCGCCCATTCACCCGCCGTGCGGGATCAACAACTCCCGGTATTTCAGAGGCGGTTGATGACAGGGCGTTCTCACGAATCTCTCAACAATTTCCGAGACGGCTGAACACCCCTGGGACGACCTCCGTATGAGAGGGAGCCGCTTCACTCCTGTCGGGCGCCTCGATGCCCCGAAAAAGGAAGTCAGAGGAGTTCCATGGGACGCAACACACGAAAACGCCGTACGCCGCTGGCCACCAAGGCCATTGCCGCATCGGCGGCCCTAGCGCTCGGTGGGGGCGGGCTTGTCTGGGCCAACTTCTATGCTTCGGCGCATGAGGACGAGTCCGGGTGGAACCGGACCAAGTCCGCGGGCGCCCAGGTCGCGACCATCGACTGTCCGGACGTCGGCCAGCAGCTGACGAACGTGCCGAGGAAGGCGCGGGCGGGCGTCGCCAAGGAGCTGGCGCTGCTGGACCGGCAGATCACGGAGGCGTACAAGCGTCTCGCGGACACGCGCCAGGCCCAGGCGGGGGACGCCGGCTTCGTCAACAACGCGATCCTCGGTCCGCTGAAGTCCAAGCGGACGGCCACCCTCGACCGGATCGGCATCAACATCCGGCGCGTGGGCGGAACCGCGCCGGGTGGGCTCGACCGGCTGGCCGAGTGCCAGGGCGTTCCGGCCGACCAGCCGCAGACCAACGACGGCAACGCCGATGACGGTCAGAACCAGGACGGCCAGGACCAGAACCAGGACGGCCAGAACCAGGACGGTCAGGACCAGAACCAAGACGGTCAGGACCAGAACCAGGGCGGTCAGGACCAGGGCAACGGTGGCCAGGCCGGCAACGGCCCGTCGGCGGACGACTTCGTGGACATCACCCAGGTGCAGGCCAACGCCCAGCTGGGTGTGGGCGCGAACGGGCTTCCCGCGAACGGGGACTCCGGTTCGACGGGCAGCTTCACCACGAACTGCGGCACCAACGAGAACGAGAACCGCAACTCGGACAACGTGATCGTCGCTCCCGGTGTCAGCAACGGTGCCCAGCACCAGCACGACTACGTCGGCAACCAGGCCAACAACGCCTTCGCGAGCGACCAGGACCTGGCCAACGGCGACACCACGTGCCAGAACCAGGGCGACAAGTCGTCGTACTTCTGGCCGGTGCTGCGGGTGCAGGACGGTCAGAACGACATCGACGCCAACGCCCCCGGTGGCGGTCAGGACGGCAACGTCGGCACGATCATCCAGGCCAGCGAGGCACAGCTGAGGTTCGTCGGCAACAGGACGAGCGATGTCGTCGCGATGCCGCAGGCCCTGCGCATCATCACCGGTGACGCCAAGTCCTTCGTCAACGGCAACAACAACGCCAACGCGAACTGGAGCTGCACCGGCTTCGAGGACAAGGTGCAGCTGCACGACAAGTACCCGATCTGCCCCGAGGGCAGCTCGGTGGTCCGGACGAGCAACTTCCAGAGCTGCTGGGACGGCCAGAACATCGACAGCGCCAACCACCGCACCCACGTGGCGTTCGTCCAGGCCGACGGCACCTGCGCCAACGGCTTCAAGGCGATCCCGCAGCTCCAGGTGCGTCTGGTCTACGACGTCCAGGCCCCGACCATCGAGAACGGACAGGTCCAGAACGCCTTCGCGGTGGACTCCTTCCCGGACCAGCTGCACAAGGCGATCACCGACCACAACGACTTCATCAACTTCTTCGACGAGAACACGATGAACCAGGTGGTCAACTGCATCAACAGCGGGCAGGACTGCCAGTAGTCCCGATCCGGTAGACCGGTGGAACACGGAAAGCCGGCGGTGGGATTTCCCACCGCCGGCTTTCCGCTGCCATTCCGGTCCGGTCAGCCGTGGTGGCTGCCGCTGTTGTGGCTGCCGCCGGGATTCATGTGCTCCGATCCCTCTTCCATGGTCCCGCCGAGCGTGCTCTGCAGTGCCGTGACCGTCTTCTCCTGGCCTACGGCGACCCATTTGCGGCCGACGAGGTAGTAGCCGCCGTAGTCCTTCGCGCCGTTCAGCCACTCGCGCTGGCCGCGGTCGGTGGCGAAGGTGGCGAGGACGAACCTGCCGTCGGTGTTCTTGCAGAGAGCTTGCCGGATTTCGTCGGCGTCCGTCTGCATATTGGGCTTGCACTTCACCTCGGCGGCCAGGTGCTCCAGGCTGCCGGTGGCGGTCTCGGGCACGGCGGCCTCCTTGTCGCCGCCTGAGCCGCAGCCCGACAGTGCAAGTACCGCCACGGCACCGGCCGCCGCGAGCATCGGTCGGGTCACCTTCATCTGTCCTCCCTGCGAAGAGCCTCCCCCTGGATACGGCTCCGGTGCGCGGAGCGCTCAAAATACCGTGGGTCGCTCGAACGGGCGTATGCCACAGTGGCCCGGTGAACGGAGACTGGGAAGATCGAGTGACCGCCGCCTGGGCCACCTTCGACGACTACGCCGAGACCGGGGCGGCCGAGTTCCGGGCGGTGATCGACGCCCTCGTCGCCGAACTGCCCGACGACAGCCCCCTGGGCCCCTTCGAGCGGGCGTGCGCCTGGGACTCGACGGGGCACTCGGACAAGGCGGTGCCGCTGTACCGGGAGGCGCTCGCCCGGGGGCTGAGCGGCTACAAGGGACGGCGCGCCAAGATCCAGCTGTCCAGCTCGCTCAGGAACATCGGACAGGCCGAGGAGGGCGTCAAGCTGCTGACACCCGAACTGGACGCGCCGTCCGACGAGCTGGACGACGCGGTACGGGCGACGCTGGCGCTGTGCCTGTCGAGCCTCGGACGGGATCGCGAGGGGCTGTCTCTGGTATTGGGCGCCCTGGCACCCCATCTCCCGCGCTACCAGCGCTCGATGGCGAACTACGCCCGTCTCCTGCTGGAGTCCGAGAGCTGACGGAGCTCGGGGGCGCACAAGGGTGGTCCGTCCGGCGGTGACCAACCGACGATTCGCTCGTTCTGCTGAACGTGCAGTCACAGGATGTCGCCCCGCGCCCCGCCCCCGCCTCGGACGATCCGGTCGTCGACGTCGAGCGGGCCGAGGCCGCGCTCGTCGAGCACTATCCGCGCCTCGTCCGGCTCGCCTATCTGGTGCTGCCGCCCAGCCTCGGCCGCAACCGGCGTGTGGTGACCGCGCACTCCCTCACCCAGCGCGCGCTGCCCCGCGGCCGGGCGGCGGCGACGCCCGTGATCCCGGCCCAGTCGACCGGCCGTGAGGGCGACCCCGGGTACGCCCTGCTCCGCCTGCGTGTGCTGCGGACGGCGCTGGAGGCGGGCCGGCCGCTGCGGCGCCTGGCCTGGCCCAAGCGCTCCCAACTGCCGCCGCTGCTGCCCCAGGTGTGGGGCCTGCGCCTCTTCCCCAGGTCGGGCGGCGCCGACGAACTCGCCCTGGACCAGCGGCTGTCGGCGCTGTCCGGCCCGGCGCGGGCGGCCTACGTCCTGCGCGGCCTGGAGAAGCTCACGGACGACGACGTGGTCGAGGTGCTGATGGCCGCCGGTGTCGACGTCGAGGACGTGGAAAACGCGCTGGAGGAGGCCGACACCGTCGGGGCGCAGCAGTACGCGCTGCTCGACTCGCCCGAGTTCGACCCGTGCTCGCTCCAGGCCCGGCCCACCGACCTGATGCGGCGCAGGCAGCACACGAAGGCCGCGCTGGCCGCAGGGGCGGCTCTCCTGGTGTCCGGGGCGCTGCTGGGCCTGCCCGGCGAGGGCTGGAGCCCGGACGGCCCCGCCGCTCCCCCGTACGCGCAGAACCCGGCGGCCGAGGCCGCCCTCGACCCGGCCCAGCTGACCAAGGTCCCCGCGCTGGCCTGGCAGTCCTCCGCCCGCACCGACTTCTCCGTGTGGCCCGCACGCGGCGACCTCACCGACGACTCGGCCCTGCTGCGCCGCGCCCTCGCCGTCTGGGCCCGCCCCGGCGAGAAGGTCCAGGTCTCGGCCACCCCCGGCACCCCGGCGGGCGGCCCGCCCGGCGCGCCGCAGCTGCTGTACGCGGGGAGCATCGACAACGCCCGCGTCGTGATCCTCTACGACGGCCTGCGCATCGCCCGCTACGCCGAACCGCTGGACGGCACGGCCGGCGCCGCCCTCGACTTCTCCCGGGTGGACGGCGCGAGCCGGGCGGAGTCCAGTGCGGTGGTGGTGAGCCGGGCCGACGGCAACGTCCGCTATCTGCTGGCGCCCTGGGTGAGGACGGCGGCGGAGCGGGACATGCTCAAACCGCGCACCGCACCGATGAACCTCACCGTGACCGACGGGGTCACCGCCCCGATGGCGAGCCCCGCGACGCAGCAGACCGGCAGCTGCACCTCGTGGAACGCCCTGCAGCTGACCGACAGCACCGGCACCCGTCTGCTGACCGACCTCGCCGAACTGGTCCCGGCCCGCCTCACCACCGGCCGTCCCGGGTCGGTCAGGGACGCGGCCGGCCCGGAGGCGTTGCGCACCTGGGCGCCGTACTCCTGTTGGCTGGGCGCGATGCGCTCCGCGGGCGTACGGACGGTCAACGCCTGGGAGTATGCGCGGCAGGCGCTGCCGGACGGGACGGGCTCGGCGGACTGGGTGTGCACACGGGCCGAGACCTGGCGGGGCGGCGGAGAGCGGGTGCTGGCCCAGTTCCGGACGCCGGGCGCGACGCACGCGGCGGTGGTGGCCAAGGCGCAGAACGTGTCGGCGTGCGGGGCGCGGGATCCGCATGTGCTGGCCGGGGTGCTGTGGAAGGCGCAGACGGGCGGCTGGTATCTGCTGGCGGCGGGGACCCGGGACACGGAGTCGATCCGGGCCACGGGCGGCGTCCGCGGTACCTCCGAGGGCAGTCTGCTGGCCGAGCGGGCCGAGCAGGGCGCCCAGGCCGAGCTGAAGGGCACGCTGGAGAGCGGTCGTTCGATCAACGGCCTTCGGTGATGCGATCGGCGGGCGCTCGCGAGCGCGCCCGCGGGCGTTGCTGACAGTCGCGTAAACAAGGTCGTGCACGGGGGTTCACCCGCGACCTACCCGTCAGTACATTGACGCCATGTCTAATACGCAGGACCGGGTGCCCCTCAAGGCCCGCAAGGTGTCCTTCTCCTGGGAGGACACCCCGCTGCACTGGGTGCCCGGAGATCCGTTCACCACGCACACCATCAACGTGCTGCATCTGCTCCTGCCGGCCGGCGAGCGGTGGTTCGTGCACGTCTACAAGCAGGTACTGCCGTACATCCGGGACGAGCGGCTGCGCGAGGACGTCATCGGGTTCATCGGGCAGGAGGCGATGCACTCGCAGGCCCATGACGAGGTGCTGCCCCATCTGCGGGAGCAGGGACTCGACCCGACGCCGTACACCGCACAGGTGGACTGGTTCTTCGAGAAGCTGCTCGGGGACCGCACGCTGCCGCCGGGCCGGCCGCGGCGGTGGTGGCTCATGGAGCGGGTGGCACTGATCGCCGCCATCGAGCACTACACCGCCTTCCTGGGCAACTGGGTGCTCAACGCCGGCGAACTGGACCGCCGGGGCGCCGACCCGACCATGCTGGACCTGCTGCGCTGGCACGGCGCGGAGGAGGTCGAGCACCGCTCCGTCGCCTTCGAACTGTTCATGCACGTCGACGGCAGCTACCGGCGTCGGGTGCGGACCTGGGCCACGGCGTTCACCGCGCTGGTGTTCCTGTGGCAGCGTGGCGCTCGCTTCTTCATGGAGAACGATCCGACGCTCGTCGACGGCAGGGCGAGCTTCAAGGACTTCTACGTCCGGGGCCGAAGGGGCCTGCTGCCCACGACCGGTGACATGCTCAAGTCCATCCCCCGTTATCTGAGCGGCTCGTACCACCCCTCCCAGGAGGGCTCCACCGCGCAGGCCGTCGCCTACCTCGCCTCCTCCCCCGCCGCGCTGGCCGCCGAGACCGCCGAGAAGTCCGCGAAGGGTGCCGCCTGATGCCGAAGCTGCGGACCGTCGCCGTCGTCGCCGGTGCCGCCCTGCTCGCCCGCCGGGCGATGCGGCGCCGCATCCAGGCCTCGCCGCTGTGGCCGATGCCCGCCCTGGAGGAGCCGACCTCCGGGCGGCCCCGGTCGCGGGCGCTGCGCCTGCTGGTGACCTCGCGCGAGGAGGTCGCGGAGGGGGTCGTACAACTCCGGCTTGAGGGGCGGGACCTGCCGGGCTGGGAGCCCGGCGCGCATCTCGACCTCGTGCTGCCGTCGGGGCTGGTGCGGCAGTACTCGCTGTGCGGGGACCCGGAGGACGGCTCGTCGTACACCGTGGCGACCCGGCTGGTCCCGGACGGGCGGGGCGGCTCGCGCGAGGTGCACGAGCAGGTGCGGGAGGGAACGGAGCTGGAGGTGCGGGGGCCACGGAACCGGTTCCCGCTGGTCGAGGCCGGGTCGTACGCGTTCGTCGCGGGCGGCATCGGGATCACTCCGATCCTGCCGATGCTGCGAGCGCTGCCCGAGGATGCCGAGTGGCGGCTGGTGTACTGCGGGCGCAGCCGCGCCTCGATGCCGTTCCTGGAGGAGGTCGGGAAGCTCGGCGGGGACCGGGTGACCGTCGTGGAGGGGGTTCCCGAACTCGACGTACTCCTCGCAGGCGTGCCCGAGGAGGCCGCTGTGTACTGCTGCGGACCTCAGGGGCTGATGGCCGCGGTGGAGGAGCGGTTCCCGCGGGTGCACCTGGAGCGGTTCGCACCCCGTGCCTCGGGCGGGGACGCCTTCGAGGTCGAACTCCGGTGCAGCGGGCGGACGTTGACCGTCGCCGCCGACTCGACCGTACTGGCCGCCGTCCGCGCCGAGCTGCCCGACACCGCGTACTCCTGCGAGCAGGGCTTCTGCGGGACCTGCCGGCAGCGGGTGCTGGAGGGCGAGGTGGAGCACCGGGACGAACTGCTGACGGACGCCGAGCGGGCCGACTCCATGCTGATCTGTGTGTCGCGGGCCCGAAGTGATCGACTTGTGCTGGATATGTGAACACCTGCGGTCGGTCCGGACCGTTCGGGTCCGGATTCGATCGGTAAGGTGTGCGCATGACTACCGGGGTACGGCGAAGAATGGGAGTCGAGGAGCGGCGGCAGCAGTTGATCTGCGTCGCCCTCGAACTGTTCAGCCAGCGCTCGCCCGACGAGGTCTCCATCGACGAGATAGCGTCGGCCGCGGGCATCTCGCGGCCTCTGGTCTACCACTACTTCCCCGGCAAACTCAGCCTGTACGAAGCCGCGTTGAAGCGTGCCTCGGAGGAACTGGCGGGCCGGTTCGTCGAACCGCGGGAGGGGCCGCTGGGCGCGCGGCTGCTGCGCGTGATGCGCCGGTACTTCGACTTCGTCGACGAGCACGGCCCCGGTTTCTCGGCGCTGATGCGCGGCGGCCCGGCGGTCGGCTCGACGGCGACGAACGCGCTCATCGACTCCGTACGGCAGGCCGCCTATGTCCAGATCCTTTCGCATCTGCGGGTGGAGAACCCGCCCGCGCGCCTGGAACTGGTCGTCCGCTCCTGGATCTCGCTCGCCGAGTCGACGGCCCTGATCTGGCTGGACGGCCGGCGCATCCCGCGCGCCGAGCTGGAGGTCCAGCTCGTGCACGACTTCGCCGCGCTGGCCGCCGTCAGCGCCGCCTCCGACGACGAGATGGGCGATCTGCTGCGCCGCATGCTGAAGGACGAGCCGGCCGACGGTCCGTTCAGTGACCTGGTCGGCCGGCTGGTCGCGCTGGCGTCCTGAGCGGGCCCCGGTGGGGGCTCAGCTCTCGAACTTCCGGTACGACGGATCGAGGTCGCGCACCTCGGCGGACGCGTGCAGCGCCGTACCCTCGCCGGGCTTCACATGGGTGCGCAGCAGCTCCAGTACGGCTTCCGTGAGCCGCGCCTTCGTCTCGTCCGTACGCCCCGCCAGCAGCCCCAGGGTGACGTGGACGATCGCGTGACCGTCCACGTCCCGCCCCACGGTCGTGTCCTCGGTGGCCCGGAACTGTGTCTTGCACGCCTCGTACTTCGCGGCCGCGATCTCGACCACCGCGTCGTGCAGGGCCAGCGCGAAGCCGCTCCGGTCGAAGCCGTCGGCGAGCGGCGCGGAGTAGTCGACGGTGATCTGCGGCATGGGCACTCCTGTTCTACGGCGACAGCTCACCCTAACCGCAGCGCCAGCATCGCGATGTCGTCCTCCCTGCCCCGCCCGAAGCAGCCCAGCAGGGTGTCGCAGAACGCGTCGAGGCCGGACGGGGCGTCGGCGGCGGCCGTGCGCAGTTGCTCCATGGAGGTGGCGAGGTCGACGCCACGGGTCTCGATGAGACCGTCGGTGACCATCAGGAGCCGGTCCTCGCGGGACAGGACCAGCTCACTCGGCTCGGGCCGGTCGAGGCCGAGCCCGAGCAGCGGACCCGACACGCGGGCGTACTCGGCGACGCCCCCTCCCCGCACGATCAGCGGCGGGATGTGGCCCGCGTTGGCGATCCGCACCCGGCCGGTCGCGGAGTCGACGAGGGCCAGGCAGACCGTGGCGGTGACATCGGGGTGATAGTGCTGCAGCATCCGGTCGAGCCGCCCGGCCAGCACCGCGGGGTCGCTCTCCTCGACGCAGTGGGCGCGCAGCGCGTGCCGCATCTCGACCATGACGGTGGCCGCGTCCAGCGAGTGCCCGACGACGTCCCCGACCGCGGTGAGCACCCCCTCGTCCGTGCGCAGGGCGGCGTAGAAGTCTCCGCCGATCTCGGTCTGCCGGGAGGCGGGCACGTACCGCACGACGAGGTCGACGCCCGGCAGGTCGGGCAGCCGGTGCGGCTGGGGCAGGAAGCTGTGCTGGAGGGTGAGGGCGATGTCGCGCTCCGCCTGGTACATGAGGAGCGGTTCGGCGGCGAGGGCGGTGGCCTGAGCCAAGCGCTCCGCGGGTAGAGCCGGTGTGGTGAGTGCCGCGGTAGGCCGTCGGTCGTCTGCGGGTGCGTTGTGGCTGGTCGCGCAGTTCCCCGCGCCCCTTAAGGGCGTTGCAGGCAGTGCATCCTGGCGCGCCGGCGTGGCGATGCACACCCTCGTGCGGCCCTCCTGGGCCGACGCCAGGACCAGGCGGGCGTCCTCCCTGACCCCGGGGCGGAAGAAGCCTGGCGGCCACAGGGAGGCGGGAACGACGGAGGTGTGGACGCCGTTGTGGCCCAGGCGCCGGCCCCGTGCGAGGCGGAGGATCAGGCGGGCCGCCGCCTCGTGTGCTGCGGCGTCCGGGAGGGGGAGGGTGCTGCGGGAGCTGCCGCGGTAGAGCTCGCCGTCCGAACCGGCGATGAAGACGACCGCCGGGGTGCCGGTGAGCCGGGCCGCGCCCGCTGCGGCCGCCTCGGCCAGCTCCGCGGGGCGGCGCGCGGTCTGCACGGCGACGATCGCCTCGGACAGCAGCGTCAGCCGGTGGGCGAGCGCCTCGGCGGCGGTGCGCCGGCGCGCCCCGCGGACGGCGGCCCGTACGACGGCCTCGATCTCGCTCGGCTCGGCCGGCACGGTCAGGTAGGCGTCGGCGCCCGCGTCGAGGCCCCGGCACCGGTCCCCCGCGTCCACGGGCATCGCGGAGAAGTGGACGACGGGCAGTGCCGCCGTCGACGGCCGGGCCTTGACCCGGCGGCACAGTTCGAAGCCGCTCATGTCCGGCAGCCCGACGTCGACGAGGGCCACGTCGGGCAGGGCGCCCGCGCGCAGCCTCACGTCGAGCTCGATCAGCGCCTCGCCCGCGCTCGCCACCGGTACGACGCCGTGGCCGGCTCGGCGCAACACGGCGCCCATGGCGAAGCGGTTGGCCGAGATGTCGTCGACGACCATCACGGTCGTATCGGACTGCATGCCGTAACCGTCCATCGTCGGGAGCCCCTGGATACACACGAATGGGGCGGGCCCGGTGACCGGGTCCGCCCCACTCAAGGTAGTAGCCGTATCAGCGGGTCTGTGCGAAGACGGCGACAGTACGCCCCGGAACGGCGAACGTGCCGGAATCCCGCTCATACGACGAGGACTTGACGATAAGATCCGCACCCGAGGCCTGCACCGGATGCAGCCGGTAGCCCTGGCCGGCCAGCGAAACGATCCGCTGCTCCTGCTTCTCGGGCGTCGCGTTGAAGACGACGACGAGGTCACCGAGGCGCATGGTGATCACGCCGGGCGTCTCGTCCTTCCCGGACAGCGGGAAGGAGAGCTTCGCCTGCACCTGGTCCGCCGTGCCGAGGGAGAAGACATCCTCCGTCGTCCGGATCCTCAGCAGGTCCCGGTACGCGCCCGAGGCGCCCTCGATCTGCTCGCAACCGACCTTGACCGTGCCGAGCAGCGGCTTGGCGTACGGCCACTTGGACGCGTTGTCGGCCGCCATCGGCAGCCCCCGCCCGAAGCCGTTGCCGTCGGCGCAGTTCCAGTGGATGGCGTTGAACCAGTCGCCGCTGTCGTAGGAGTTGCGGTCCAGCGACTTGGAGCGCAGCAGGTCGGTGCCGGCCTGGGAGAGGGCCGGGCCCTGCGAGAGGGTGGCCGTGGCCATGGCGAGGACCTGCATACGGGCGCGGTCGGACGCGCTCGTGTCGGCGGGCAGCTTGTACGTCAGCGCGTCGAACAGCGACTCGTTGTCGTGCGCGTCGGCGTAGGCGAGGGCGTCGCCGGGCGCGTCCGCGTAGCCGGCGGGCTGTCCGTTGTAGTCGACCTCGGAGCCCTTGACCTCCTTGCCGCCGGTGTCGGTGAAGCGGTAGGCGGCGAGGTTGCCGGACAGGCCGACCTTGATGAGGTCCTGGTAGTGCAGGAGGCGGGCCTTCTGCTCTTCCGGAGTGCCGTTGTTCTTCGAGGAGTTGGGCTCGGTGTAGAGCCCGGACGCGAAGCCCTGGACGCCGGGGTCCTCGTCGAAGGGGCCGCCGCCGCGCACCGCGTCCCGCGCCCGGTCGGAGAAGGTCGCGATGCCGGTGCCGGCCATGTTCTTCTGCGTGGCCTGGACGAAGCGGGCGTCGTCGGCGACCTCGCCGAAGTTCCAGCCCTCGCCGTACAGGATGATCTTCTTGCCGTCGACGCCGTCCTCGGCGAGGGTCAGCTCGTCCAGGGCCTTGCGGACCGCCAGGATGTTGGCCTTCGGGTGGTGGCCCATGAGGTCGAAGCGGAAGCCGTCGACCTTGTACTCCTTGGCCCAGGTGACGATCGAGTCCACGACCAGCTTGCCCATCATGGCGTTCTCGGTGGCCGTGTTGGCACAGCAGGTGCTGTTCGCGACCGATCCGTCGGCGAGGAGCCGCTGGTAGTAGCCGGGGACGATCCGGTCGAGGACGGAGGTGTCCGCCTGGCCGCTCGCCGCGGTGTGGTTGTAGACGACGTCCATGACGACCCGCAGGCCGTCCTCGTTGAGGGCCTTGACCATCTTGCGGAACTCGACCGTGCGCGCGGTGCCGTCGGGGTCGCTCGCGTACGAGCCCTCCGGGACCGTGTAGTGGTACGGGTCGTAGCCCCAGTTGAAGGCGTCCTTCGCGGCGATCTTCGCCACGCACTCCTGCTGCTTGTCGGAGTCGGCCGGGTAGGAGGCCAGGTCGCAGTCCGCGGTCGCCTGCTCTGACTTCTTCTCCGGGATGGTGGCGATGTCGAAGGCGGGCAGGAGATGGACGTACGACGTGCCCGCCCCGGCCAGCCTCTTCAGGTGCTTGGAGCCGTCGCTGAGCTTGTCGGTGAAGGCGAGGTAGGTGCCCTTGTCCCGGGCGGGCACCGACTTGTCCGCCACCGAGAAGTCCCGGATGTGCAGCTCCTGGATCTGGGCGTCGTGCAGCGGGACGGCCTTGGGCTTGGTGTAGGTCGACCAGCCGCTGGGGGCGAGGGACTTGTCGTTCAGGTCGGCGACGAGGCTGCGCTCGGAGTTCGCGGTGAGGGCGACCGAGTAGGGGTCGGTGACCTTGTTGGTGACGACCTTGCGGACGCTGGGCGCCCAGACCTTCACGACGTACCGGTACGGCCGGTTCTTCCAGGACCTGGGGCCGGTGACGGACCAGACGCCGGTGGTGTCGTTCCGCTGCATGGCGACCGTCGAGCCGCCGATCTCCAGCTTCACCGACTGTGCCGTGGGTGCCCAGACGGCCAGCGTCGGACGGCCCTTGTCGAAGGTCGGCCCGAGGTCGGCCTTCGTCGCGCCGGCGTACAGGTCGTCGAGGACGCCGGCGATCTGTACGCCGGTCGCGGCCAGGACGGCACCGTTGGCCGCGCGCTGGGAGGCGACGAGCTGGCCGCGCAGGGCCTCGCGGACCCGGTCGCGGTCGCGAGGGTCGACGGACCAGGCGGCGTAGTTCTTCAGGTGCGGGAACCTCGCCTTCTGGGCGTCCGTGAGGGACGTCTTGGACAGGCGCAGCCAGCGCTCGTCGTCGCTGGTCAGCCCGCCGTCCTTGACCGTGATCGAGCCGTCCCGGCTGTACAGCAGCTGGGTGGAGGCGGCCGCTTCGGAGCCGTTCCAGGCGACCGTGTTCCGGTCGATCCAGACCGCCTTGGACGTGGTCAGGTCGAGCGCGGCCGCAGAGCCCGCGGGCTGCGGGAGCAGGTACTTCTCCTGGCCGCTCAACAGCCACACCTCATGGCCGTTCGCGGTGAGGTCCAGCGACTGGTCGGCGGGCAGGTCCTTGTCGTCGCCCTTGTGGATGATGTAGCTGAGGCTGGTCGCACCGTCGGTGAGCGGTACCTCGAAGACTGCGCCATAGGCATCAGTCTTGACCGGCTTCAGGGGGTTCGACCACTCGGTGGGGTTCGCGGCGCCCGTCCAGACGTGCAGGCCCCAGCCGTCGTAGGTGCCGTCGGCGCGGTGGTAGTGCAGGACGGCCTTGGTCTTGTCGGGGGCCGGGTAGTCGGCCGCGGGCTTCTCGGTGCGGACGGCCTCCTTGCCCTGCTCGACCCAGATCTCGCCGGTCTTGGTGACGTCGATCGTGCGGTCGGCGGAGACGTCCTTGGTGCCCTGCTTGTCGATGACGAGGAAGCCGACCGACGAGGCGCCGGGCTTCAGCTTGACGTAGGCGAAGGCGCCGTAGGCGTCCCGGCCGGTGAACGGGTGGCTGTCCGGCCAGTTGGTGGACTCGCCGTCGGCCAGGTCGCCCCAGGCGTACAGGCCCCAGTTCGCGTAGTCGCCATCGGTGCGCTTGTAGTGGACGATCGCGTAGTCGCGGGAGGAGGCGGTGGGTGTTTCGGGGGCCGGCGGGGTCCCGGTGGTGGAGGCCGCGGTGGCGCTCGCGGTGCGGCCCGCCGAGTCGATCACGACTGCCTTGTAGCGCAGGGCCGTTCCGGCCGGTACGTCCTTCCCGATGGTCTGGGTGACCTTGTACGGGGCGTGGTCGGCCGAGCCGAGCGTCCTCCACTTGCCGTCGCCGACCTGGGCGGCGAAGACGACGCGGTTGAGCTGACCGCCGTCGACATCGGCGGAGAGCTCCACGGTGCCGGTGGCTCCGGTCGCCGGTGCCTTCAGGGTGAGGGTCGGCCCGGTGGCGGGCCGGGCGAGCTTGCCGGCCGCCTTGAGGACGATCGCCGAGCCGGCCGGGACGGTGACGGTGAGCTTCTTGTCGCCGTCGCTCTTGGGGGAGGCGTCGGTGCCGTAAATGCCCTTGAACGCCATGCCGGCGGAACCGGTCGCGAAGGTCGCCGTCTTCGCCTCGCCGGCGTTGTTGAAGGCGACCACGTACTCGGTGCCCGTCCTGGCGTCGGTGCGGGAGAAGGCGTAGATCCCGGCGCCGTCGGCCGCGTACCGCTCGGTCTGGACTCCGTCGGCGAGGGCCGGGTCGGCCTTGCGGAGCTTGGCGAGGGCGGCGATCTGCCGGTACAGCGGCGCACTCGTGTCGTAGGCGTCGCTCGCGTGGGTGCGGTCGGTGCCGATCCGGTCGTCGTCGAGGTAGTCGGCGGTCTTCGAGGCGAACAGGGTCTGGCGGGCGTCCTTGTCGCCGCCGGAGCCGGTGAAGCCCTGCTCGTCGCCGTAGTAGACGACGGGGTTGCCGCGGCTGAGGAACATCAGCTCGTTGGCGAGCCTGTCCTTGGCGAGGAGCTCCGCATCGGTCGCCTTCGGGTTGTCCTGGTTCAGGAAGTACCCGATGCGGCCCATGTCGTGGTTGCCGAGGAAGGTGACCTGCTCGTAGGCGTTGGCCTTGTCGGTCGTGTACTTGTAGTCGTCACCGAAGACGGACGCCAGCTTCCGCGCGCTGCCGCCCTGGGAGGCGTACTGCCGTGCCGCCTCCTGGAAGGGGAAGTCGAGGGTGGCGTCGAGGCGGCCCTGGGTGACGTACGGCGATGTGATGTTCGGGTCGGCGGAGTAGACCTCGCCGAACATGAAGAAGTCGTCGCGGCCCCGCTTGGCCGCGTAGGAGTCGAGGGCCGTGGCCCACTGGGTCCAGAACTCCATGTTGACGTGCTTCACGGTGTCGATGCGGAAGCCGTCGATGCCGAAGTCCCGCACCCAGCGCCGGTAGATCTTCTCCATGCCGCTGACGACCTCGGGACGCTCGGTCCACAGGTCGTCGAGGCCGGAGAAGTCGCCGTGGGTGGAGCTCTCACCGGCGAAGGTGGAATCGCCCCGGTTGTGGTACATCGTCGGGTCGTTGAGCCACGACGGGACCTTGACGTTCTTCTTCCCGGCGGGGACGGCCGGGGTGCGCGGGAAGGAGTCGGCGTCGACCGCCGGGAACTTCCGGGTGCCGTCCGCGTAGTCGGCGTCGTCGAAGGGCCTGCCGTCCTTCGTCAGGTACGGGAAGGCGCCCTTGGCGAGGTAGTCGTAGGACTTCTCCTCGTAGTCGACGACGTCGGCGGTGTGGTTGGTGATGACGTCGAAGTAGACCTTCATGCCCTTGGCGTGGGCCTTGGAGATGAGGGTCTCGAGGTCCTTGTTGGTGCCGAAGTGCGGGTCGACCTGGGTGAAGTCGGTGATCCAGTAGCCGTGGTAGCCCGCGGAGGCGTTGCTCCCCGTCCCCTGCACCGGCTGGTTCTTGAAGATCGGCGCCATCCAGATGGAGGTGGTGCCGAGGCCCTTGATGTAGTCGAGCTTCCTGGTCAGCCCTTTGAGGTCGCCGCCCTGGTAGAAGCCCTTGTCCGTGGGGTCGTAGCCGGTGGTGAGGCGGGTACCGGTCAGGCCGCCCTTGTCGTTGGACGTGTCGCCGTTGGCGAAACGGTCCGGCAGGACGAAGTAGAACTGCTCCCGGGTGGCGTCGTGCCGGGCGGGCTCGGCGGCGAGCTTCGCGTCGGACGGGGGCGCGGGCGGGGTGTCCGCCTGCGCCGCGAGGGGCTGGACGAGCGCTGCGGCCAGCGCGGTCACGGTGACCGCAGCGACCCGTCCGGTACGGGCGGTTCGGCGCCTCGACGGCGTCGGCCATCTCGGTATCACGGATGGACTCCTTGCGATTACGGCTCTGTGGGTCCGACCCCGCGCGACCGTATCGCCGCCGAAACGATTTCAGCAAGAGTCCTGAAACGATCGGTAAGACTTTTCAGCAGGCGGAGCTGACGGCTCAGCAGCCCGACTTGCCCGCGTAGACCGCCAGGGCCGTGTTGGATCCCAGGGTGGCCGTGAGCTGGCCGCTGGAGTTCACGGTCACGGTGGTGTTGTTCTGCACGTTGCAGTACGTCCCCGCGGGCAGCGACGTCTGGTACGTACGGCTCAGCGAGCCCGACTCGTGGTTGATGGCCACGAAGCCCTTGCCGCCCCGTCCGAAGGCGATGGCGTCGCCCCCGTTGTCCCACCAGTTGGTGACGGCCTCACCCCGGGTGGCGTTGCGGAAGGCCACCATGGACTTGATCTCCGGCCACTTGTGCTGGCACTTCCAGCCGTCCTGCCAGCAGGCATTGACCGTGCCGCCGTTGGGCGGTCCGGCGTCCGTGTCGGACCACTCGTAGCCGGAGTTGACGTCCGGGGCGCCGTAGGGCCAGGCGAGCATGAAGACGTTGGCCAGCGTGTAGTTGGCGCCGTCCTTGTAGTTGAGCGTGGAGCCGTTGCGCTCGGTGTCGTGGTTGTCGACGAAGACACCGGAGACGCCGCTGTTCAGGTAGCCCCAGCCCTCGCCGTAGTTCTTCAGATAGGCGAGGTTCTCGTTGTTGAAGACCCGCTTGAGGTCGTACGCGTACCGGAACTCCTGGACGTCCCCGTTGCCCGTGTACTCGGTGGGCTGGACGGCCTCTCCGCTGCCGTAGATGACCTCCTGCTTCCAGTACACCGACGGATTGCTCAGCCGGGACTTGATGGCGGCGAGGTCGGCGGCGTCCATGTGCTTGGCCGCGTCGATGCGGAAGCCGTCCACGCCGAGCGACAGCAGGTCGTTCATGTACCCGGCGATGGCCCCGCGGACGTAGGACTCACCGGTGTCCAGGTCGGCGAGGCCCACCAGTTCGCAGTGCTGGACGTTCCAGCGGTCCTGGTAGTTGGTGATCTGGCTCGTGCAGTCGTCGAAGTCGAACGACGAGTACAGGCCCGGGTAGGTGTACTTCGTGTACGACGAGCCGCCGGTTCCGGTGCCGCTGCCCGCCGCCATGTGGTTGATGACCGTGTCGACGACGACCTTCACGCCGGCCGCGTGGCACGTGTCGACCATGTTCTGGAAGGCCGTACGGTCACCCAGGCGTCCGGCGATCCGGTAGCTCACCGGCTGGTACGAGGTCCACCACTGCGAGCCCTGGATGTGCTCGGCGGGCGGGGAGACCTGGACGTAGCCGTAGCCGGCCGGGCCGAGGGTGTTGGTGCACTCCTTGGCGACCGAGGCGAAGTTCCACTCGAACATCACCGCGGTGACGTCCTTGGTGCCGGGCGGGGCGGCGGATGCGGTACTGCCGGGAGTCATGACGACTGCGGCTGCGGCGAACGCGGTGAGGGCGGCGGTCGCGGTGCGGCGCCTCGGGGGCGCCTGCCATCTGGATATCACGGGCGAACTCCTTGCGAATGCGGCTCAGTCGGTTCCCCCCCTGCGCCGCGGCGCGGCGTCGTTGCCGGGCGCCGGCGTGACCGTACCGCCACGAAAGGTTTACAGCAAGAGAGTTGAAACACATAGCAAGTTCTTTCACCCGCAATCTTGACGACGCTTCCTGACGGAGCCGCCCATGACAAAGGGCCCGCCGAAGCGGGCCCTTTGTCATCGTCAGGCCGTCAGGCCGTCGTCCACCACACCGTCGTGTCCGACGGGACCTTCGTCTCGCCGTCCGCCTCGGTGATCTCGCCGCTGGTGAGCAGGACGCGGCCGTACGCCGGGAGGGTCACGGACTCGCCGCCGGTGTTGGCGACGCACACGAACTCCCCGCGCCGGAAGGCGAGGACGCCCTCGGGTGCGCGCAGCCACTCCACCGCGTCGCCGGCACCGAGGTCGGGGTGTTCGCGGCGGGCCGCGAGGGCGGCGCGGTAGAGCTCCAGGGTGGAGTCGGGGTCGCCGCTCTGGGCCTCGACGCTCAGCTCGCCCCAGCCCACGGGCTGCGGCAGCCAGCTGCCGCCCGCGCCGAAGCCGTACGACGATCCCGTGCGCGTCCACGGGATCGGCACCCGGCAGCCGTCACGGAAGCCGTCCTGACCGGCACCGCGGAAGTACGCCGGGTCCTGGCGCACCTCGTCGGGCAGGTCGACGACGTCCGGGAGGCCGAGCTCCTCGCCCTGGTAGATGTACGCCGAGCCGGGCAGGGCCAGCATCAGCAGGGTCGCCGCGCGAGCTCGGCGCAGGCCCAGTTCGCGGTCGCCGGCCGTGCGGATCTGGGTGCCGAGGCCGGGCGGGTTGGCGAAGCGGGTGGCGTGGCGGGTCACGTCGTGGTTGGACAGGACCCAGGTGGCGGGGGCGCCTACGGGCCGCATGGCCTCCAGCGTGCGGTCGACGACCTTGCGCAGCTCCTCCGCCTCCCAGTCCGTCGACAGGTACTGGAAGTTGAAGGCCTGGTGCAGTTCGTCGGGGCGGACGTAGTTCGCGGTGCGCTCGACGGTCGGGGTCCAGGCCTCGGCGACGAAGATGCGCTCGCCCGCGTACTCGTCCAGGATGTGCCGCCACTGCCGGTAGATGGCGTGCACGCCGTCCTGGTCGAAGAACGGCATGACATCGTTGCCCAGCAGTTTGAGCTGGTCGTGGGACCCGAGGTCGGGGAGCCCTTCCGCCTTCACCAGGCCGTGGGCGACGTCGATGCGGAAGCCGTCGACACCCATGTCGAGCCAGAAGCGCAGGATCGAGCGGAACTCGTCGCCCACCGCCGGGTGCTCCCAGTTGAAGTCCGGCTGCTCGGGGGCGAAGAGGTGGAGGTACCACTCGCCGGGGGTACCGTCCGGCTCGGTGACCCGGGTCCACGCCGGGCCGCCGAAGATGGACTCCCAGTCGTTGGGCGGGAGTTCGCCCTTCTTCCCCTTGCCGGTGCGGAAGTGGTAGCGGTCGCGCAGCGGGGAGCCGGGGCCCTCGGCCACCGCCCGCTTGAACCACTCGTGCTGGTCGGAGGAGTGGTTCGGGACCAGGTCGACGATGATCCGCAGGCCGAGCTCGTGGGCGTCGCGGATCAGCGCGTCCGCGTCGAGCAGGTTGCCGAACATAGGGTCGACGGCCCGGTAGTCGGCGACGTCGTAGCCGGCGTCGGCCTGCGGGGAGGCGTAGAAGGGGCTGAGCCACACGGCGTCCACGCCGAGGTCGCGGAGGTACGGGAGGCGGGAGCGTACGCCTTCCAGGTCGCCCATGCCGTCGCCGTTGCTGTCGGCGAAGCTGCGCGGATACACCTGGTAGATCACCGCGTCCCGCCACCAGTCACGGCGCCCCGCGACGGTGGCGACGGCCGATGCGGAGGTGGGGGTCGGGGCCGGGTCGGCGGAGTGCTGGCTCATGGCGTCCTTGATGCGTAACGAAAGTCGGGTCACGGATTAATGGTGCGACGTGCAGGTTTTCGGCGTTTTACGGAAGTCCGGGGATCTCGGGCGCACGGATGTGAGGCGGCCGCGGTGACAGCGGGGTCGGATGGGCACCGCGGCCGCCACCCGCGCGGCAAGGCGCGGGAGTCTGTTGTGCGAAGGGGCCCTCAGCCCTTGGTGCCGCCCGCGGTGAGGCCGGTGACCAGGTTCTTCTGTACGAGGTAGAAGAACAGCGACACGGGTATCGCGATCAGTACCGCGGCGGCGGTCATCAGATTGCGCTGCGCGTCGTGCTCGCTGATGAAGCTCTGCAGACCGACGGCGAGCGTGTACTTCTCGTCGTCGAGCATGAACGTGGTGGCGAAGGCGACCTCACCGAAGGCGGTGATGAAGTTGTAGAACGCGGCAACCGCCAGACCCGGCTTGGCGAGCGGCAGGATCAGCCGGAAGAACGTGCCGAAGGGGGTCAGCCCGTCGACGCGCCCCGCCTCGTCGATCTCGAACGGAATCGTGTCGAAATAGCCCTTGAGCAGCCACGCGCTGTAGGGCACCGCGGTCGCGCAGTAGACGAGGACAAGGCCGAGGTAGCTGTCGATGAGCTGCAGTTCCGAGAGGATCTGGTACATCGGCACGATGAGGACGGCGATCGGGAACATCTGGGTGACCAGGAGCACCCACATCAGCTTCTTGTAGCCGGGGAACCGCATGCGGGAGACCGCGTAGCCGGTGGTGGCGGCCGCGAAGACGCCGACGACGGTGGTGCCGAGGGAGACGATCAGCGAGCTCTTCAGCCAGTCGAAGAAGCCGGTGTGCTGCAGGACGAACGCGTAGTTGTCGAACGTCATCTTGTCCCAGATGCCGCCCGGGTGGAGGTAGTCGTCCTTGTCCGGGCCGAGGGACAGGAAGACCAGCCAGGCGATCGGGAACAGAGCGATCACACTCGCGACGATCAGCACGCCATGGGAGGTGAGGGACGCAGCGAGGCTGCGCTCACCGCGTCGGCGGGTCCTGCGCGAGGTGGCTGTGGTCATGGAGTCCTGCTTGTTCACCGGGGTCTCAACAGTGGTCGTACTCATGGGGACTCCTGCCTCAGATCGCGAGCTGCTGCTCATTGCGGTTCAGCCAGCGGCGGTAGAAGGAGGTGAAGACGATCAGGATGGCCAGCAGCAGGATGCCGTAGGCAGCCGACTGCGCGAAGTCGCGCGGCTGCTGTCCGAAGCCGAGGTAGTACGCCCAGGTGACCAGGATCTGCGCGTCGGGGGCGGTGTTGCCGAACAGCAGGAAGATGATCGCGAACTGGTTGAAGGTCCAGATGATGCCGAGCAGGACGACGGTGGAGCTGACGGACCGCAGGCCCGGCAGGGTGACGTGCCGGAACCGCTGCCAGGCGTTCGCGCCGTCCATCTCGGCGGCCTCGTACAGCGCGGAGTCGATGGACTGCAGTCCGCCGAGCAGCGAGACCATCATGAACGGCACACCGCACCAGGTGTTGACCATGATCGCGGCGAACCGCTGCCAGAAGGTGTCCTCCAGCCACAGCGGCGTCGGCAGATGGAGCGTGTCCAGGAAGGAGTTGATGACACCGCCGTCCGCGAGCATGAACCGCCAGCCGAAGACGGTGACGAAGGTGGGCACGGCCCACGGCAGAACCAGGATCAGCCGGTAGAAGGTGCGCCCGCGCAGCTTCTGGTTGAGCAGCAGCGCAAGGCCCAGACCGATGCCGTAGTGCAGGGCGACGCAGGCGGCCGTCCAGACGATCGTCCAGATGAAGTGCGACCAGAAGCGGTCGTACGCCGTGTCGCCCCACAGGATGTCGGCGTAGTTGTCGAGCCCGATGAACTTGTACGTGGCGTCGATGTGGTTGACGCCGATCGTGCGGGCCGTGTTGAGGCTGTTGGCGTCGGTGAGCGTGAGGTAGAGGCCGTACACCAGGGGGTACAGCACGAGGACGCCGAGCACGATCGCCACCGGGGCGATCATCGCGTACGCGTACCAGTGCTTCTGGTATCCGTGCCGCAGGCGCTGCCCCAGCCCGGGGCGTGGCCCGCGGTCACCGCGGCGCTTGCCGGTCGCGCGGTCGATGGCGACTGTCATGGTTCGACAACCTTCTCGAAGTCCTGTAGATCAGGGGGTATACGGCTCGCAGGCCGATGGCCGCCGGATCCCTCCCCCCATGCGTCGGGGGATCCGGCGGCCTCTCGGGGCTTACTTGCTGAAGTCCGGAACCAGCTTGGCGATGGCGGTCTCAGCGTTGCTCAGACCCTTGTCCAGGGACTCCTTGCCACCGGCGATCTTGGGCAGCTCGGTGTCCAGCGGGCCCCACAGGGAGCTGTACTCGGGCAGCGCCGGGCGCGGCTGGGCGGCGGCGAGAACACCCTGGTAGCCGGCGATGCCCGGGTCGGCCTTGACCTCGGCGGTGTAGGCGTCGTCACGGGTCGGCAGCGTGGAGTTCTTCAGCGCGATGGTCGACTGGGACTTCGCGGAGGTCATGAAGTTGACGAACTTCAGCGCGGCCTTCTGGTGCGCGGCGTCCGAGCCGGCGTAGACCGACAGGTTGTGGCCGCCGGTCGGGGCGCCCGCCTTGCCGGTGGAGCCGGCCGGGACGGTGGCGATGCCGAGGTTGGCCTTGTCCTTGAAGGCCGAGCCCTTGTAGAAGTTCGTGATCTCCCAGGGGCCCTGGACGATCGCGGCGACCTTGCCGTTGACGAAGGCGTCCTGGATGTGGGCGTAGGCGTCGGCGGTGGTGTCGGCCTTGTGCAGGCCCTTGCCGTCGAAGAGGCTCAGCCAGGTGCCGTACGCCTTCTTCGCGGCGGCCGAGTTGACCGTGATCTTCTTGGCGCCGGCGTCGACGGTGTCGGTGCCCTCGCCGTAGAGGAACGACTGGGCGTAGTAGGCCTGGGTGGAGCCCCAGTAGCCGTCGACGCCGGTCTTGGACTTGATGGTGGCGGCGGCCTTCTTCAGGTCGTCCCAGGTCTTGGGCGCCTCGACGCCGGCCTTCTCGAACAGGGACTTGTTGTAGACGAGTGCGAGGGTGTCGGTGACGAACGGCACACCGTACGTCTTGCCCTCGTACTTGGCCTGCTCGATCAGGTTCGGCTTGAACTTGGCCTGGTCCGCGAGGGCCTCGGTGCCGTCGAGCGGGAGCAGGTAGCTCTTCTTGGCGAAGGCGGGGGTCCAGCCGACCTCGGAGCGCAGCACGTCCGGGGCGCCCTTGGAGCCGGCGGCGGTGTCGAACTTGTTCTGCGCCTGGTCGAACTGGACGTTGACGTACTTGACCTTGATGTCCTTGTTGGCGGCCTCGAACTCCTTGATCAGAGCCTTGTACGTCGGCGCCTCATTGGTGGCGTTGGAGGTGTCCCACCAGGTGATGGTCACCGGACCGCTCGAGTCGCTGCCACTGTCGTCCCCGCCGCCGCAGGCCGTCGCCGCGAGGGCGAGGGACGCCACCAGCGCGCTGGCCGCTATGCCACGCCGCATGAGATCTCCTTGAGGGTGAAAGCCCGTGTGGTGCAGGGTCGGCCCCGTCTGCCTGACCCTGCTGTCTTGCCGACTGCGCCGTTGCGGCGGCCGGGCGACGTGAACGTAACAGCGATGCAATCCTTGCGAAAGACCTTGCAGAAAAAAAGTGCAAGGAGTCTCGGAAGTTATCCGGGCGTGACCGTGCGGCGACCGCCGTGAGACGCTTCTTTCCAGCGGTGGAGCGGTGCAGGGGGTGGCTGTGCAAGACTCTGCAAGCTCTTGCCATCACTTTCACGAGGGAGCGCGATGAGGCAGCAGCCCGCACCCGGCCGGTCAACGGGCCGCCCGCGGCGTCCGATTGGTGTGCAAGGCGAGATCCGGCCGGTACAGTCCAGTGGCGTGACCACACGGCTTGCCGACATCGCTGCTCAGGCGGGGGTGAGCGAAGCGACCGTCAGCCGCGTCCTCAACGGGAAGCCGGGCGTCGCCGCCACCACTCGCCAGTCCGTGCTGGCCGCACTCGACGTGCTCGGCTATGAGCGCCCGGTGCGGCTGCGGCAGCGCAGCGAGGGCCTGGTGGGCCTGATCACCCCGGAGCTGGAGAACCCGATATTCCCGGCCCTGGCCCAGGTCATCGGCCAGGCACTGACCCGGCAGGGCTACACGCCGGTGCTGGCCACCCAGACCCCGGGCGGCTCGACGGAGGACGAGCTCACGGAGATGCTCGTCGACCGCGGAGTGGCCGGCATCATCTACGTCTCCGGTCTGCACGCGGACACCACCGCCGACATGCAGCGCTACGAACGGCTGCGGGCCCAGGGCGTCCCCTTCGTCCTGGTCGACGGCTTCTCCCCCAAGGTCCAGGCACCGTTCATCTCCCCCGACGACCGCGCGGCCATGACCCTGGCGGTCACCCACCTCGCGTCCCTGGGTCACACCCGGATCGGCCTGGCGCTGGGCCCCAAGCGCTTCGTCCCGGTCCAGCGCAAGATCGAGGGCTTCGTCCGCGCGATGCAGGACCAGCTGAACCTGCCGGCGGACGTCATCGAGAACGAACTCGTCCAGCACTCCCTGTACACGCTGGAGGGCGGCCAGGCGGCCGCCACGGCCCTCATCGACCGCGACTGCACCGCGGTCGTCTGCGCGAGCGACATGATGGCGCTGGGCGCGATACGGGCGGCCCGCCAGCACGGCCTGGAGGTTCCGACGGACATCTCGGTCGTGGGCTTCGACGACTCCCCCCTGATCGCCTTCACCGACCCGCCTCTCACCACGGTCCGCAAGCCGGTGCCTGCGATGGGCCAGGCCGCGGTGCGCACGCTGCTGGAGGAGATCGGCGGGACTCCGGCGCCCCACAGCGAGTTCGTGTTCATGCCGGAACTGGTGGTGCGCGGTTCGACGGCTTCGGCGCCCGGGAACAGGAACCACGCCTGACTCGTCCCCGAGGGGGAGATTCCTCGCTTCCTGCCCTGCGTCGGTAGGAGAATGGGACCGTACGCCGGCCGTAGAACATGCGTCCTTGGCCCACCCGAGGGATGATCGGTCGGGGAAGGCTTATCTGGCAGACTCTGTGCCTATGGGTGACACGACCGTGACGACACTGGAAGGCCGGGAAGCGGCCGTTCCGCACCCTGTCACGGCCGAGACCCGGCGGGGCATCCTGCACCGCCTGCGCACCCCGCGCCGCCCCCGGCTCTGGTTCGAGATCCTGTTGATCGCGGTGAGTTACTGGACGTACTCACTGATCCGCAACGCGGTGCCGGAACAGCGGTCCGAGGCCCTGCGCAACGCCGACTGGCTCTGGAAGCTGGAGGGGCACCTCGGCATCGCCGTCGAGGAGTCGATCAACCACGCCGTGAACTCGGTGACCTGGCTCATCGTCGGCATGAACTACTACTACGCGACGCTGCACTTCATCGTCACCCTGGCCGTCCTGGTCTGGCTCTACCGCAGCCACCCCGGCCGCTACGCGGCGACCCGCCTGGTCCTGTTCGCCACCACCGGCGTGGCTCTGGTCGGTTACTACCTGTATCCGCTCGCTCCCCCACGGCTGATGACCCACACCGGCTTCATCGACACGGTGCTGGTCCACGACACCTGGGGTTCGATGGCCTCGGGCGACCTGAAGAACATGTCGAACCAGTACGCCGCGATGCCGTCGATGCACATCGGCTGGTCGGTCTGGAGCGGCCTGACGGTCTTCGCCCTGACCCGGGCCCCCTGGGCCCGCATCCTGGGCCTGCTCTACCCCACGGCCACCCTGATCGTGATCGTCGCCACGGCCAACCACTTCTGGCTGGACGCGGTGGGCGGCCTCATGTGCCTGGCCTTCGGCTACACGGTGGCCCGCCTGTGGTACGGAGCGCTCCCGTACGCCCTTCCCAAGCGAGTGGGCCGCACGAACCCGCACCCGCCCACGGCGGCAAGGGGACGTGCCGTGGGGTGTCCGCCCGCAGCGGCGGGCGTCAAGGAACAGCGCCGCTTGAAGGACAGCAACCGCCCGACCGAGGACGGACACTCCCCGGCGCGGCCCCGGCCCACGACCCACGCATAGGCGCTACGCGCACCCCCACCGAACCCGCACCGGCCGCCGCAGGCATCCGCCCCCAAGCCGCAGCCTCACCCCCCGTAGAACAGCTCCTCCACCACGCCCCGAGCCCGACGCGCGGTACGCCGATACGCATCGAGCATGTCCCCGACGTGCCCCGGCTCGTACCCCAGGTACCGCCCCACCGCCGCCAGCTCCCGGGCGTCCGACGGGAACGTGTCGCCGGCCCGCCCCCGCACCAGCATCACCGCGTTGCGCACCCGTGTCGCCAGCACCCACGCCTCGTCCAGGATCGCCGCCTCCTCGGCCGGAATCAGCCCGGCCGCACACGCCGCGGCCAGGGCATCCCGCGTCCGAGTCGTCCGCAGCCCCGGCTCGGCCCAGCCGTGCTGGAGCTGGAGCAGCTGAACCGTCCACTCGACGTCGGAGAGACCACCGGGTCCTAGTTTGGTGTGCAGCTTGGGGTCGGAGCCGCGCGGGAGCCGTTCGGATTCCATACGGGCCTTCAGCCGGCGGATCTCCCGCACCGCGTCCTCACCGGGCCCCTGGGCGGGATACCGCAGCGGATCGATCAGATCGACGAAGCGACGCGCCAGGTCCTCGTCGCCGGCGACCGGCTCGGCCCGCAGCAACGCCTGCGACTCCCAGACCAGCGACCACCGGCGGTAGTACGCCGCGTACGAGTTCAGCGTCCGCACGAGCGGGCCCGACTTGCCCTCGGGCCGCAGATCGGCGTCGATCAGCAGAGGCGGATCCGCGCTCGGGATCTGCAGCAGCCGCCGCATCTCCTCGACCACCCGGTTCGCGGCCGCCGCGGCCTCGTGTTCGTCGACACCGTCCCGCGGCTCGTGCACGAACACGACGTCCGCGTCGCTGCCGTAACCCAGCTCGTGCCCGCCGAAGCGCCCCATGCCGATGATCGCGAACCGGGTCGGCAGGGTGTCCCCCCAGCCGTCCCGCACCACCGCACGCAGCGTCCCCGCCAGTGTGGCCGCCGTCAGATCCGACACCGCCGCGCCGACGCGATCGACCAGCGCTCCCTGATCGGCCTCGGCCGGCTTCGTCTCGGTGCCGTAGGAGTCGACGATGTCGGCGGCCGCCGTACGGAACAGCTCCCGGCGCCGCACACCACGTGCCGCCGTCACCGCCTGCACGGCGCCGTCGGCGCGTCCCACCGCGGCGAGGATCTCCTGCTCCAGATGGGCGCGCGAGCGCGGCTCCAGCCCGGTGCCGCCGTCGCCGTCCCCGAGCAGCGCCACCGCCTCCGGCGCCCGCATCAGCAGGTCGGGGGCGAGACGGCCGGCCGACAGCACCCGCGCGAGGTTCTCCGCCGCGGCGCCCTCGTCCCGCAGCAGCCGCAGATACCAAGGGGTTCTGCCGAGCGCGTCCGACACCTTGCGGAAGTTCAGCAGGCCCGCGTCCGGATCGGCGGAGTCCGCGAACCAGCCCAGAAGCACCGGCAGCAGCGTGCGCTGGATCGCCGCCTTGCGGCTGACGCCGGAGGCCAGCGCCTCCAGATGTCTGAGCGCGGAGGCCGGGTCGGCGTACCCGAGCGCGACCAGCCGCTCGCGTGCCGCCCCGGCGCTCAACCGGGCCTCGCCCGGGGCGAGTTGGGCGACCGCGTCGAGCAGTGGCCGGTAGAAGAGCTTCTCGTGCAGCCGCCGTACGACACTCGCGTGCCGTTTCCACTCGCGGTTCAGCTCGGCGACCGGGTCGACGCGCAGGCCGAGCGAACGGCCGATGCGCCGCAGGTCGGCCTCGTCCTCGGGCACCAGGTGGGTCCGCCGCAGCCGGTAGAGCTGGATGCGGTGCTCCATGGAACGCAGGAAGCGGTAGGCGTCGTCGAGTTGCGCGGCGTCGGCGCGCCCGACGTAGCCGCCCGCGGCGAGCGCCTGCAGCGCGTCCAGGGTCGTACCGCTGCGCAGGGACGCGTCGTCCCTGCCGTGCACCAACTGCAGCAGCTGCACGGCGAATTCGACGTCCCGCAGACCACCCGGCCCCAGCTTGAGCTGCCGGTCGAGCTCGGCGACGGGGATGTTCTCCACGACCCGGCGCCGCATCTTCTGCACGTCGGCGACGAAGTTCTCCCGCTCGGCGGCCTTCCAGACCAGGGGCTCCACCGCGGCGACGTACTCCTCGCCCAGTTCGATGTCGCCCGCCACCGGGCGTGCCTTGAGCAGCGCCTGGAACTCCCAGGTCTTGGCCCAGCGCTGGTAGTAGGCGAGGTGGCTGCTGAGCGTGCGCACCAGGGGGCCGTTGCGGCCTTCGGGCCGCAGATTGGCGTCGACCGGCCAGATCGATCCCTCGACGGTCGTCTCGGAGCAGATCCGCATCATGTGCGAGGCGAGCTTGGTCGCCGACCGCAGGGCCTTGCCCTCGTCGGCACCGTCCACCGCCTCCCCGACGAAGATGACATCGACGTCGGAGACGTAGTTCAGCTCATGGCCCCCGCACTTGCCCATCGCGATCACCGCGAGCCGGCACAGCGCGGCGTCATCGGGCGCGGCGGTGCGGGCGATGGCGAGGGCGGCGCGCAGGGTGGCGGTGGCGAGGTCGGCGAGCTCGGCGGCGGTCTGGGCCACGTCGGTGGTGCCGCACACGTCACGGGCGGCGATGGACAGCAGGCAGCGCCGGTAGGCGACGCGCAGGGTCACGGGGTCGGTGGCCGGCGCGAGCCCGATCTCGAACTCCTCCACGCCGGGGTGCAGATCGCTCGGCTCGTACATGACCAGCGCCTGCCAGTCGCCGGCGTGCTTGGCGAGGTGGTCGGCGAGCGCGGAGGAGGCGCCGAGCACTCCGAGCAGCCGGTCGCGCAGGGGCTTGGCCGCTATGACCGTGTCCAGCAGCTGCCGCCGGGCGCCGGGGTCGGGCTGTGCTTCGACGAGTCGTACGAGACCGTGCAGGGCCAGGTCCGGGTCGGCGGTGGCGCCGAGGGCCTCCAGCAGCACGGGGTCGTTCCTGATCGGCGCCAGTTCGGCACTCTCCAGCAGTCGCTCGGCGGCCGAGGGGTCGGTGAACCCGTGCCGCAGCAGCCGCGAGAAGGTACTGCTCCTGCGCCCCGGCACCGTCATGCTGGGCCTCCCGTCCGATCAGGGGTCGTACGCGCCCGATCAAGGTCGTACGTGATCGAGCCTAACCCTCCGGGGGTGGGGCGGAGACTCCTGCGGGGTGGGTGGGGGTGCGCGTAGCACCTGCGTCCCGTCCCCGCGTGGCAAGCCCGCCTCTCGGCTCCGGTCCGCATCAATCAACCTGGGGGCCGTCACTCCTCGACGCCGGTCACGGCATTTCAGCCCGTCCGGCGTTTGAGGACGAGGCCCCTTCAGGGCCGAAGCGGGGGTCTGGGGCCCGCAGGCCCCCGGCAGGGCCCGCGCCGACGCCGGTGCCTCGGGAAAGTGGCGGAACCTGCCCTTCACGTGGCGCAGAGCATCGTTTTCCGCTTCGGTAAGGGGGAGCCGTTCAGCCAGACCCGTTGGCGATTCCCCTTGGAGGACTAGCGATGGACTTCACGCTCGAAGTGATCCCGCTGCCCGTGAGCGACATCGACCGGGCCCGCGACTTCTACCGGGACAAGGTCGGCTTCCATGTCGACATCGACCAGGAGGTCATGCCGGGCATGCGCATCGTCCAGCTCACGCCTCCCGGCTCGGGCTGCTCGATCGCGCTCGGCGACAGCATCTGGGAGATGGCGAAGGGCCCCCGTCCGGCTCCCGGCTCCTACCAGGGCCTCCAGCTCTGCGTCGCCGACATCAAGGCGGCCCACGCGGAACTGCGCGAACGCGGCCTGGACGTCTCCGAGCCGGTCCAGTACGCCCCGGACGACGGGGCCACGTTCATGTACTTCACCGACCCGGACGGCAACGGCTGGTCGATCCAGGAGTACCGCCGCAGGGCGACGGAGCCGTTGCACGAGGTGCTGTCAAAACTGGCGGACCAGTAGCCGACCCGGAGGGGCGCGGGGCCGTGTCGTCGTACGGCCCCGCCGCGGGCAAGCCCGGCGCTAGCATCGGCCCATGATCGTATGGATCAACGGCACCCACGGCGCCGGCAAGACGACGACCAGTCCGCTGGTGCAGCAACTGATCCCGGATTCACGGGTGTTCGACGCCGAGAAGGTCGGCGAGACGCTCATGGACATCAAGCCCGGACTGCCCTGGACAGGCAACTTCCAGCACTGGCCGCCGTGGCGGCCGCTCGTCGTCGAGACCGCCCGGCACGTACTCGACTACACCGGCGGCACTCTGGTGATTCCGATGACTGTCCTGGTCGAGCAGTACTGGCGCGAGATCAGCGCGGGCCTCGCCCGCCATGCCATTCCCGTACGGCACTTCGTCCTCCACGCCGACCAGGACACCCTCCGCGGGCGCATCGAGGGGGACACGGTCCTCGGCCCCTCCCCGTTCCGCCTCGAATACCTGGAGCCCTATGCCGAGGCGGCCCGCACCTGGCTGCACGACGAGGCCGAGGTCGTCGACACCACACACCTCACACCGGCCCAGGCCGCCCGGCGCATCGCGGAGTCCGTCGGACGCGACGGGGCCGACGGTCCGTGACCGTCGGCCCCGTCCGCCGAATCAGCGGGAAACCCGCTCCAGAACCCGCTCCGACCTGCCCTTACAGCACCGGCAGGTTCTTCCGCAGCTCGAACGCGGTCACCTCGGAGCGGTACTCGTGCCACTCCGCCCGCTTGTTCCGGAGGAAGAAGTCGAAGACGTGCTCGCCGAGCGTCTCGGCGACAAGGTCGCTGCGCTCCATCAGCGTCAGCGCCTCGCCCAGGTTCTGCGGCAGCGGTTCGATGCCCATCGCACGGCGCTCGGCGTCGGAGAGGGCCCAGACGTCGTCCTCGGCGCCGGGCGGAAGCTCGTAGCCCTCCTCGATGCCCTTGAGGCCGGCGGCCAGCAGCATCGCGTACGCCAGGTAGGGGTTCGCGCCGGAGTCCAGTGAGCGGACCTCGACCCGTGCGGAGCCCGTCTTGCCGGGCTTGTACATCGGGACGCGGACCAGGGCCGAGCGGTTGTTGTGGCCCCAGCAGATGTACGAGGGGGCCTCGCCGCCGGCGCCCGCGGTGCGCTCGGAGCCGCCCCAGATGCGCTTGTAGGAGTTCACCCACTGGTTGGTGACGGCGGCGATCTCCGCGGCGTGCTTCAGCAGGCCCGCGATGAAGGAGCGGCCGACCTTGGAGAGCTGGTACTCGGCGCCCGACTCGTAGAAGGCGTTCCTGTCGCCCTCGAACAGCGACAGGTGGGTGTGCATACCGGAGCCCGGGTGCTCGGAGAACGGCTTCGGCATGAAGGTCGCCTGGACCCCCTGCTCCAGCGCCACCTGCTTCATGACCAGGCGGAACGTCATGATGTTGTCCGCCGTGGACAGCGCGTCGGCGTAGCGCAGGTCGATCTCCTGCTGGCCGGGCGCGCCCTCGTGGTGGGAGAACTCGACCGAGATGCCCATCGACTCCAGCATGGTGATCGCCTGGCGGCGGAAGTCCATGCCGATGTTCTGCGGGGTGTGGTCGAAGTAGCCGGAGTTGTCGGCGGGGGTCGGCACCGTGCCGTCGACCGGCTTGTCCTTCAGCAGGAAGAACTCGATCTCGGGGTGGGTGTAGAAGGTGAAGCCGAGGTCGGAGGCGCGGGCCAGGGCGCGCTTGAGCACGTAGCGAGGGTCCGCGAAGGACGGCGAGCCGTCCGGCATGAGGATGTCGCAGAACATGCGGGCGGTGCCGGGGGCCTCGGCGCGCCAGGGCAGGATCTGGAAGGTCGACGGGTCCGGCTTGGCGATCATGTCGGACTCGTAGACGCGGGCGAAGCCCTCGATCGCCGAGCCGTCGAAGCCGATGCCCTCGTCGAAGGCCTGCTCCAGCTCGGCAGGCGCCACGGCCACGGACTTGAGGAAGCCCAGCACGTCCGTGAACCACAGCCGTACGAACCGGATGTCGCGCTCCTCCAAGGTCCGGAGCACGAACTCCTGCTGCTTGTCCATCTTCCGCTTCCCCATCCTTGCTGGTCAGGCCGCCTGTCTCCGGTACCGCGGGAGAGGCGGTCGGGCACATGAGCATCCCACCACAACACCGTTTCAGGCGCGTTGCGCACCTTGATCGCCGAAGCGACCCCGGGCCGAACGCCCGGCATACGGCAGGTGTCCTGCCGTGGCGTCCGGTGCACCGCTGCGGCGCCGGGTGAACTGCTCTGCCGCCCATCTTGCCTGCTCGGACCGACATCCGTAATGCCCGGCCCCGTAAGACCCACCCCGCTTTAATTTGCATCTTGGATGCAAGTTTTAATGATGGCGGGCGGTCACCCTCGCCGCCCCTTCGAGCCTGAGGAGACCCGATGCTGTCCGAGCAGTCCGCCGTCACCGTCCGTGCCACCCTCCCTGCGGTCGGTGCATCCCTCGCCGAGATCACCGAGCGCTTCTACGCCGGGTTGTTCGCCGCCCACCCCGAGCTGCTGCGCGACCTGTTCAACCGCGGCAACCAGGCGGCCGGCACCCAGCGGCAGGCCCTGGCGGGATCGATCGCCGCCTTCGCGACGTACCTCCTGGACCACCCCGAGGAGCGGCCCGACGCGATGCTGAGCCGTATCGCCCACAAGCACGCCTCCCTGGGCGTCACGGCGGAGCAGTACAAGATCGTCCACCAGCACCTCTTCGCCGCCATCGCCGACGTGCTGGGCGAGGCCGTCACGCCCGAGGTCGCGGCAGCCTGGGACGAGGTCTACTGGCTGATGGCGAACGCGCTCATCGCGATCGAGAAGCGGCTGTACGAGGAGCGCGGCGGGAGCGAGTGGCAGGAGTGGGAGGTCGTCGAGCGCGTCGAGGAGACGGCAGACGTCGCCACCTTCCGCCTGCGCCCGGAAGGCGGCCGCCCGGCGCCCGCCTTCCGGGCCGGGCAGTACGTCTCCGTCCAGGTGGAGCTGGCGGACGGGGCCCGGCAGATACGCCAGTACAGCCTGTCGGCCGCGCCCGGCTCGCCGATCCGTCAGATCAGCGTCAAGCGCGTGCACGGCGGGTCCGCACCCGACGGCGAGGTCTCGAACCACCTCCACGCGCGCGTGCGGGTCGGCGACCGGCTGCGCCTGTCGGCGCCGTACGGCGATCTCGTGCTCGCCGGCACCGACGCCCCGCTGCTCCTCGCCTCCGCCGGCATCGGCGTGACCCCGGTGGTCGCCATGCTGGGTGAGCTCGCGGACGCCGGGCACCAGGGCCCGGTGACCGTCGTGCACGGCGACCGCTCCCCCGCCGGGCACGCCCTGCGCGACGACCACGAGGCGTACGCCGGGAAGCTCGCGGACGCCTCCGTCCACTTCTGGTACGAGACGGACGCCGACGACGCCGAGGAGTCCCACCGCACCGGCCTGGTCGACCTCACCGACATCGACGTGGCGAAGGGCACGCGCGCGTACCTGTGCGGTCCGCTGCCCTTCATGCGGGCGGTACGCGCGCAGCTCATCGCGAAGGGCGTGGCACCGGCCGACGTCCACTACGAGGTCTTCGGGCCGGACCTCTGGCTGGCGCAGGAGGGCTAGAACCCGGCCTCAAGGCGCACGGCCGATCTGGAGCAGCAGCGGACCGGTCGGGTCCGCGGTCACGTCGGTCACCGTCAGCGGGTCCAGTGAGGCGTAGAAGGCCTCCTGGGCCCGCCGCAGCGCGCCCCGCAGCCGGCATGCGGAGTTGAGCGGGCAGGGGCTGTCGCCCTCGCACTCGACGACGTCGCCGTCCCCCTCGAAGGCGCGCACGATCGCGCCGACCGACGCGGTACGGCCCTTGTCGCTGAGCCAGAGCCCGCCGCCGCGGCCCCGGCGGGCGTCGACGAGGCCCATGTGCTGCAGCTCGGCGACGACCTTGGCGGCGTGCGTGTAGGGCACCTCCATGTCCGCCGCGACCTCGCGGGTCGTCGGCGTGGCGTCGCCCAGGACGGCGAGCCGCATGAGGAGCCGCAGGGCCAGGTCGGTGGAGCGCAGCAGCCGCATGGAGGCAGCGTAGATAATGCGCATCCGGGGTTCCAAATATCAGGCGGTTCGCGGCCTCCCTACAGCCGGCCGCATCTCCCCCATTACGATCAGCGGACCCGAATGTCCCACCCCCCTCAGAAGGGCACACCTCATGGGCTCCGCCAAGAACAAGAGCAGCGCGGATCGCAAGGCGCGGATAGAGGAGATGCGGCGTGCCGAGCGTGCCCGTGAGCGCCGCAACCGCATCCTCACCGTCGCGGCCAGCGTGGTGGTCGTCGCCGGTCTCGTCGTCGGCGGTGTCGTCCTCATCCAGTCGCAGTCCGACAAGAAGGACTCGGCGCAGTCCGACTCGAAGACCACCGGCAAGTTCGTCGCCGGCAAGGACGGCGTGAACACCTGGAAGGGCACCCTGGCCCGCACCCACGTCGAGACGAGCGTGAAGTACCCGGTGGAACCGCCGGTCGGCGGCAACCACAACCGGGCCTGGATGAACTGCAACGGCGACGTCTACACCAAGGAACTCCGCAACGAGAACGCCGTGCACTCCCTGGAGCACGGCGCGGTGTGGGTGACGTACACCAGCAAGGCCTCCAAGGCCGATGTCGCCGCGCTGGCGGAGAAGGTCAAGAAGACGCCGTACACGCTGATGAGCCCGGACGACAAGCAGAAGGACCCGATCATGCTCAGCGCGTGGGGGCACCAGCGCACGGTGACGAGCGCGAGCGACCCGAACGTCGACAAGTTCTTCGAGACGTACGTCCAGGGCAAGCAGACGCCCGAGCCGGGCGCGGCGTGCACGGGTGGTCTGTCGGAGTGAGGCAGCACGTCGGTTGGATTGCCGGTACCGCGGCGGCCGTGCTCGTCGCGGCCGGCGCGATCACTTACGCCGTCGCCGAGGACGGGGGCGCCGAGCGGACTCCGAGCGCCGACTCGGCGGACGCCGGGTTCGCGCGCGACATGGCGGTGCACCATCAGCAGGCCGTGGAGATGTCGTACATCGTGCGCGACCGCACGAAGGACGAGGAGGTGCGCCGGCTCGCGTACGACATCGCCCAGACGCAGGCCAACCAGCGCGGCATGCTGCTGGGCTGGCTGGATCTGTGGCAGCTGCCGAAGGTGTCGTCGGACGCGCCGATGACCTGGATGGGCATGGGCGACATGCCCTCCGCAGGGGACGGCGCGCTGATGCCGGGGATGGCGACCAACGCGGAGATGAAGAAGCTGGAGGGCCTCAGCGGCAAGCAGGCGGAGGTCTTCTATCTGCAGTTGATGACGGACCATCACAAGGGCGGCATCCACATGGCCGAGGGCTGTGCCGACAAGTGCACGGTCGACGTGGAGAAGAAGCTCGCGCAGGGCATGGTCGAGGGGCAGCAGTCGGAGATCGACCTGATGAAGGACATGCTTCAGGAGCGGGGCGCGAAGCCGCGACCGTGATCCCCACTCCTCCGTCGATCCGCAAATGGCCTTGTCATTAGGTTAATTGAGGGCTTCTTGGTACTCGCATTCCCCTGACATGAACGGTTCATCGCAAGAGTGACGACTGTCGAGTGATCCACTCGCGACGAACCGCACAGGGGGTTTCATGAGATCCAACCGCGCCACCCTGCGCGCCGGAGTCAGCCTGGCAGCGACACTGCCGCTGCTCACCGGCGCGCTGGCGCTCGGCATACCCGCGGCGCACGCCGCCGACCACGCGGACCGGGGCACGCTCGCGGGGACCAAGCCCGCGTGGGCCACGGCCAAGGCCGACCGGGGCGCGACCGCCGACAGCGCCCCGGTCTCCGTCCGCGTCTACCTCGCGGGACGGGACGCGACCGGTCTCGCCGCGTATGCCAAGGCCGTGTCCGACCCGGCTTCGGCGTCGTACGGCAAGTACCTCACCGCCCGGCAGACGCAGGCCCGCTTCGGCGCGACGAAGGCCCAAGTCGCCGCCGTCAAGGACTGGTTGACGTCGGCGGGCCTGAAGGTCACGGACGTCGCGCAGCACTATGTCGCCGTCACCGGCGATGTGGCCGCCGCGGAGAAGGCGTTCGGCACCCAGCTGCACAACTACGCCAAGGACGCCCGGACCTACCGCGCGCCCACGACACCGGCATCGGTGCCGGAGGGCTTGAAGCACGCCGTCCTGACCGTCACGGGTCTGGACAACGCGCCGCACAAGGCGACCCATCAGGACCAGCTGCCGCCGCCGGAGACCGTGTTCCGCAACTCCGGTCCGTTCTCGTCGTACTACGGCTCGAACGTGGCGAGCACGCTGCCGGACGCGTACGGCACGAAGATCCCGTACGCCGTGAAGGGCTACACCGGCAAGCAGCTGCGCGCCGCCTACGGGGCGGGCACGCGCACGGGCAAGGGGGTGCGCGTCGCCATCACCGACGCGTACGCCTCGCCGACCATCGCCTTCGACGCGGCCACCTACGCGAAGAAGCACGGCGACGCGGCCTGGACCACGGGTCAGCTGCGCCAGGTCCTGCCCAAGCAGTACGTCCACACCAAGGACTGCGGCGCGGCCGGCTGGTACGGCGAGGAGACCCTCGACGTCGAGGCCGTGCACGCGGTCGCGCCCGGCGCGCAGGTCACGTACGTCGGCGCCGCCTCCTGCTACGACGAGGACCTCCTCGACTCGCTCAGCAAGATCGTCGACAACCACCTCGCCGACATCGTCTCCAACTCCTGGGGCGACATCGAGGCCCACCAGACGCCGGACCTCGCGGCCGCCTACGACCAGGTCTTCCAGTTCGGCGCGGTCGAGGGCATCGGCTTCTACTTCTCCTCCGGCGACGACGGCGACGAGGTCGCCAACACCGGTACCAAGCAGGTCGACACCCCGGCCGACTCGGCGTGGGTGACGGCGGTCGGCGGCACCTCGCTGGCGGTCGGCAAGGGCGACTCGTACCTGTGGGAGACCGGCTGGGGCACGCAGAAGGCGGTGCTGTCGGCCGACGGCAAGAGCTGGACGGACTTCCCCGGCGCCTTCACCTCGGGCGCGGGCGGCGGCACCAGCAGGACCGTCGCCGAGCCGTACTGGCAGAAGGGCGTCGTGCCGGACGCGCTGGCCAAGGCCAACAGCGCCGACGGCAACCGCGTCGTGCCGGACATCGCGGCGATCGCCGACCCGAACACCGGGTTCCTGGTGGGCCAGACGCAGACCCTGCCGGACGCAAAGACGCAGGCGTACGACGAGTACCGCATCGGCGGCACCTCGCTCGCCGCGCCGGTGATCGCGGCCGTCCAGGCGCTGGCGCAGGAGGCGCGCGGCGGCAAGCCGCTCGGCTTCGCCAACCCGGCGATCTACGCGCGCTACGGCTCGAAGGCATACCACGACGTCACGGACAACCCGACGGGCTCCGGGCTCGCGGTCGCACGCGTGGACTTCGTCAACGGCTACGACGCCACCGGCGGCCTGACCACGTCCGTGCGCAGCCTCGGCAAGGACAGCTCGCTGAAGGCCGTGAAGGGCTACGACGACGTGACGGGCGTGGGGACACCCGCGAACGGTTACGTGGAGTCGTACCGCCGCTGAGAACAGCCCGGAAAGAAACGCATGGGGGGCGCCCGGTGATCACCGGGCGCCCCCGTTCGTCCCCGGCGGGCGGGAAGGGCGGCGGGAGCCGTTGTGCGCGGTGGTCGAGGCCCTGCCGCTCCGCGGCCCGGACGAGGGGCGCGAGGCGCCCCGACACGGCTCGCGTCCCCGGCTGATGTCCCTTCTCGACGACCCCTGGTCCGCGCCGGGTGTCCTGAAGCTGCCGCACAAGATCGCGGACCCGGTGACGGACTCAGGACCGGACCGTCTCCGCCTGTTGCGGAACATGCCCGGCGACCACCCGCTCCCGCCCGGCCCGTGGTGCGGTGACCCGGCGCCGGTCCACCGCGTACGCCGCGCCCGCGACGCCCAGTCCGAGTACGGCCAGCGCCGCTCCGGCCAGGGCGGGGGAGGTCGCGCCGAAGCCGGCGGCGAGGGCCAGGCCGCCGATCCAGGCGCCGCCGGCGTTGGCGAGGTTGAAGGCCGCCTGGTTGGCGGAGGAGGCCAGGGACGGGGCCGACGACGCCTTCTCCATCACCATCAGGTTGAGCGGGGAGCCGGTGACGAACGCGGCCATCCCGAGCAGCATCACCGCGAGGGCCGCGCTCCACGCCGTGGCCATCAGGAGCGGGAACAGGGCCAGCACCGCGGCCAGCGACAACAGGCCCCCGAACAGGGTCCTGCGCATCGAGTGGTCGGCCAGCCGCCCGCCCAGCAGGTTCCCCACCGTCGCGCCCACCCCGAACAGCGCCAGCAGCAGCGTCACACTGGCGTCGGCGTACCCGGCGGAGTCGGTCAGCATCGGCGTGATGTAGCTGTACGCGGCGAAGAGCGCGCCGAAGCCCGCGACCGTCGTGCCGAGGGCGAGCCACACCGGCAGGGACTTCAGCGCGGCCAGCTCCCCGCGCAGCCCGGCGGACGGCGCCGGCACCCGGTCGTGCGGGATCAGCAGCGCGAGCGAGGCGATGGCGGCCAGGCCGATCGCGCTGACGCCCAGGAAGGTCGCCCGCCATCCCAGGTGCTGCCCCATGAGCGTGGCGACCGGCACCCCCGCGATGTTCGCGACGGTCAGCCCGAGGAACATCAGGGACACCGACCGGGCCTTGCGCTCCGGCGCGACCATGGTCGTGGCGACGACCGCGCCGACACCGAAGAAGGCGCCGTGCGGCAGACCGCTCACGAAGCGGGCCACGAGCAGCCAGGAGTGGTCCGGCGCGAGGGCCGACGCCGCGTTGCCCGCGACGAACAGCGCCATCAGCGCGATCAGGACCCTGCGGCGCGGCATCCGCGCGGTCGCCGCCGCGAGCAGCGGGGCGCCGATGACGACGCCGAGCGCGTACGCCGAGACCAGGTGTCCGGCGGTGGGGATGGAGGTGTGCAGGTCGTCCGCGACGTCGGGCAGCAGGCCCATCATCACGAACTCGGTGGTACCTATGCCGAAGGCGCCGACGGCCAGGGCGAGCAGGGCCAGGGGCATGAAAGAAGCCGTGCCTTTCGAGGGAGAGCGGGCGAGAGAGGGTGTTCCGGACCAAAGCTTATGTTCAGTCCCGGAACAAATGCTCGCCGCCCCCGTATTCCCCCTGGTTACGAGGACGTGTCGACCTTCACACGAGCAGCCACCGGGAGGTGGTCGCTGCCCGTCTCCGGCAGCGTCCAGGAGCTCTCCGGCTCGACGCCCCGCACCATGATCTGGTCGATCCGCGCCATCGGGAACGAGGCCGGCCAGCTGAACCCGAACCCGCTGCCCGAGGCGCCCTGCGTGGAGCGCATCTGGGCGGTGACGGCGTTGAGCGCGCGGTCGTTCATCGTGCCGTTCAGGTCGCCCAGCAGGACCACCTTCTGCACGGGCTCGTCGGCGATGGCCTCGCCCAGCGCGTTGGCGCTCTTGTCGCGCTGGCGGGCGGTGAACCCGGCCTCCATCTTCACCCGCACCGACGGCAGGTGGGCGACGTACACCGCGACCTGCCCGGACGGCGTGGTCACCACGGCCCGCATCGCGCGGATCCAGCCCAGCTTGATGTCGACGGGCTCGACCCCGCTCAGCGGGTACTTGCTCCACAGCCCGACGGTGCCCTGCACCGAGTGGTACTTGTACGTCGACGCCAGCGCCTTCTCGTACGTCGGCACCGCCGCGGCCGTCAGCTCCTCCAGGGCGAGCACGTCCGCGCCGGACGCGGCCACGTCCTTGGCGGTTCCGGAGGGGTCGGTGTTGTCGGCGTTGACGTTGTGGGTGGCCACCGTGAGGTCGCCGCCGGGGCCGGTGCGGTCGACGAGGAGGCCGCCGAAGAGGTTCAGCCACACGATCGCCGGGAGCAGCACGGCGATGAGGGCGGTCGCGGACCTGCGCACGAGGGCCAGCAGGAGCAGCAGCGGGACGAACAGGCCGAGCCACGGCAGGAACGTCTCGGTGAGACTGCCGAGGTTGCCGATCCGGTTCGGGATCTGCGCGTGCAGCAGCATCACCAGGGCGAGGACCACCGCCAGGCCGGCCAGCACGATGCCGCGCCGCCAGATGCGCGGGTCGCCGCGCCAGCCCGCGACCAGGCGGTTGTTCTTCAGGCGTTCCGTCAGGCGCCGAAGCCCGGATTCCCGGCGCTCGGGCCCCGAGCCTCCGTCGTCCGTCTCCGTCACGTACGCCTGCTGCGCCATACCGTCGCCTCACTACCTGCCGTGCACTCCGTCGTCCCCCCGCGCCCAAAGAAACCCTAGGGGATGATCGGCTCCGTTCCTGCCGTCCTCATGACGGCCGTACGGGGGCGAGGACGTACAAGTCGCCTTCGGGAGTTCCGGTTGCGGCGCGGGAAAGCGCCCTCTGTGACGAAACGCGCACATGCGATCTACGAGGGGCGCGAACTGACGGGCCGTAGACCTTCGAGGACGGCGTCGACCATCTGCTCCGAGAGCCCCTCCGGAAGGTCGGCGTCCGGGCGCATGACGGCACGCACCAGCATCGGGCCGAAGATCATGTCGTTCATCACGTCGACGTCGATGTCGGCGCGCAGTTCGCCGCTCTCCTGTCCGCGGCGCAGGATCGCGTGCTGCTTCCTGCGCCGCGGCTCGACCACGGTCGTGTGATAGGCGTCCCAGACCTTCGGCGTGCTCTTCATCTGGGCGATGACGTTGTGCAGGAGCACCGACGAACGGGTCATCAGGCCGCGTCGGCGCAACTGCTCCATGAGCACCACGAGATCGTCGCGCACCGAGGTTCCCGGCAGTTCGGGGTCCGGGGGTTCGGCGGCGCGCACGACGTCGACGAAGAGCTCCTCCTTGCCGCGCCAGCGCCGGTAGATGGTGGCCTTGCCGACGCCCGCGGTACGGGCGATGCGCTCGATGGACAGCTCCGAGAGCGGAACGCCGTCCTCCAGCAGCTTCAGGATGCCTTCCATGATGGCCCGCTCCACGGCCTCGCTGCGGGGGCGGCCCCGGGTGGGGCCGTCGTGCCGGGGGTGGCTGTCGGCGAGGCTCACTGGGTTCGGTCCTTTCGGTGGGCTGTGCTGATTCTCCCTGGTGTACGACGTGGTGTACGACGTCGGCGTGCCCGAGGCGCGTGTCGGGGCGCGTGTCGGGGCGTGTCCTACTCCGCGGCCGCGAACTCCCGGTCGGGCTCCCCTTCCTGAGGCGCCGTCTGCCGCCCCGGCAGGCACAGCGCCACGACCACCGCGCCGAGCACCGCGACGCCCGCGCCCCACAGCGCCGTCACGTGCATGGCGTGCAGGAAGGCGTCGTGGGCCGGAGCGACGAGGGCCTCGCCGCGCGACCCGAGCCGGGCCGCGACGCCGAGCGTGGCCTCGATGGATTCGCCCGCCGTGTGCCGTACGCCCTCCGGCAGCACCGTGAGCCTGTCCTCGATGCCGCCCCGGTACACGGTCGACATCACCGAGCCCAGGACGGCGACCCCGAGTGCGCCGCCGACCTGGCGGAAGGTGTTGCTGAGGGCGGAGGCGGAGCCGGCCTTCTCGCGGGGCAGGGCCTGCATGATGACGACGCTCAGCGGGGTCATGATGTGCGCCATGGCCGCGCCCATGAGGAAGAACACCAGCTCCAGGAGCCAGATCGGCGTGTCCGCCTCGAAGGCGGCGAACGCGGCCAGGGTCGCGGCGATCAGCAGCATGGCGCCCGTGGTCGTCGCCCTGTTGCCGAAGCGGTCGACGAGGAGCCGGGCGCGCGGCGCGAAGATCATCTGGGCGGCGGCGAGCGGCAGCATCAGCAGGCCGGTCTGCAGGGGTGAATAGCCGCGCACGCTCTGGGTGTAGAAGACGGAGAAGAAGGTCACGCCCATGAGGGCGAAGAAGACCAGCGCGATGACGCCGATCGCGGCCGAGAAGACCTTGTTCTTGAAGTACGTGACGTCGATGGACGGATGGTCGCTGCGCTTCTCGAACACGACGAAGCCGACGAGGACGGCGAGCCCCGCGGCGACGGTCGCGAGGACCGTCGTATCGGTGAAGTCGGCGAGCTGGCCGCCCTTGATGATGCCGTAGACGAGCAGGACCAGGCCGACCACGGAGAGCACGACACCGACGGGGTCGATGCGGCCGGGGTTGGGATCGCGCGAGTCCGGGACCAGCCACAGCATCAGCGCGAGCGCGAGGAGCACGATCGGCACGTTGATGAGGAAGACCGAGCCCCACCAGAAGTGGTCGAGGAGGACGCCGCCGGTGATGGGACCGATGGCGATGGCGAGTCCGACGCCGCCGGCCCAGATGCCGATGGCCTTCGGCTGCTCGTCCCGCTCGAAGACGTTCATCAGGACGGCGAGGGTGGCCGGCATGACGAATGCCGCGCCCAGGCCCATCACCGCGCGGAAGGCGATGAGCTCGCCGGGCGAGCCGGAGAACGCGGCGAGGGCGGAGCCGATGCCGAACACGACGAGCCCGCCCAGCAGGACCTTCTTGCGGCCGAGCCGGTCACCGAGCAGACCGGCGGTGAACAGCAGGCCGGCGAAGACGAGGGTGTAGGCGTTGATCGCCCACTCCAGCTCGCTCTGGGTGGTGCCCAGGCCGGTCGGGGCCGGGGTCGAGATGGTCTTGATGGCGACGTTCAGGATCGAGTTGTCCAGGACGACGATCAGCAGGCTGAGCATCAGCACGCCGAGGATCGCCCAGCGGCGCCGGTGCACCGCTTCCGGTATCCGGCGGCCGGTGTCTGGGACGGGAGAAGTCATGCTGTCGAGCGTAGGCGATTTTCGATACGGCACCGTCTCGTATCGTAAGTTTTTGCCGAGACCTTACGCGCGGCACGCGGGATGCGTGCCGGGGCGGAACTCACAGGGGAAGGCCTGGCCCTCCCTGGCACGAAGTGCCACCATGGAGACGGTCCGGGGACGCCGTCAGGGCGCCTCGAGATGACGTGAAGGAGCCGTTTCCATGACGCAGCTTTCGGCTGCCCAGACGCCTCAGGCGAAGCCCTCCGACGGCAGCAAGGCGCTGTACGGGGGGAAGGGCACCCGCCGCATCACCGTCCGTGACATCGCGCTCGCCAAGGAGCGGGGCGAGAAGTGGCCCATGCTCACCGCGTACGACGCGATGACCGCGTCCGTGTTCGACGAGGCCGGCATCCCGGTCATGCTCGTCGGCGACTCCGCGGGCAACTGTCACCTCGGCTATGACACCACCGTGCCCGTCACGCTCGACGAGATGACCATGCTGTCGGCGGCCGTCGTACGGGGCACCTCGCGCGCCCTGATCGTCGGCGACCTGCCCTTCGGCTCGTACCAGGAGGGCCCGGTGCAGGCGCTGCGCTCGGCGACCCGGCTGGTGAAGGAGGCCGGGGTCGGGGCCGTGAAGCTGGAGGGCGGTGAGCGCTCGCACCGCCAGATCGAGCTGCTGGTCGAGTCCGGCATCCCGGTCATGGCCCACATCGGCCTGACGCCGCAGTCCGTCAACGCCATGGGATACCGCGTGCAGGGCCGTGGCGAGGAGGCGGCCGCGCAGCTGCTGCGGGACGCGAAGGCGGTCCAGGACGCGGGCGCGTTCGCGGTCGTCCTGGAGCTGGTGCCGGCGGAGCTGGCGGCCGAGGTGACGCGGGTCCTGCACATTCCGACGGTCGGGATCGGCGCCGGTGCTGAGACGGACGCCCAGGTGCTGGTCTGGACGGACATGCTGGGCCTGACCGGCGGCCGGGTCCCCAAGTTCGTCAAGCAGTACGCGAACCTCCGCGAGGTCATGGGCAGCGCGGCGAAGGCGTTCGCGGAGGACGTGGTGGGCGGAACGTTCCCGCAGGAGGAGCACTCGGTCCACTGACCCCCTGCCGGTGACCCCTTCCGGGTTCCGGCACCCCTGAACCACTGCGGCACCACAGCGCCCCGCCGATCTTCCCCCGTCGGCGGGGCGCCCCTTTTCCCGGAGCTCACGGACGGGGCTCCCGAAACTCACTGGCGGGCCCGGTCCCTCCCGGACGAGCATGAGCCGCATGACTGACGCACCCGCACGATGGAGCCAGGCGACCACCTACCCCGACATGTGGGTCGACCCGGACGACGACCCCCGCAACAGCGACGGAGTCAGCCCGGACGGCGAACTCCCGACGCTGCAGGACTTCCTGACGAACTACCGCATGACCCTGCGGATGAAGTGCGAGGGCCTGGATCCGGAGCAACTGGCCCGCCGGTCGGTTCCGCCCTCCACGATGTCCCTGCTCGGCCTGATCCGGCACCTCGCCGAGACGGAGCGGGACTGGCGCAACTGGATCACCGAGGGCGACCCCCTGCCGAAGCTGTACGGCGACCCCGACGGGGACTTCCTCGGCGCCGTCGCCGAGCAGGCCGTGGTGGACGCCGCGTACGCCGACCTGGAGCGCGAACAGGCGGCGACCGACGCCGCGCTCGCCGAGCACCCGGATCTGGGCGAGCGCCTGGGCAAGGAGGGCTTCGCGGTGCGCGAGCTGCTCGTGCACAGGGTCGAGGAGTACGCCCGGCACTGCGGGCACGCGGACCTGCTGCGCGAGTGCGTCGACGGGCGGACGGGCCAGTGACGAGCGCTCCGCCGGGAAAGCCGCCATCGGCCGTCGGTCGTCTGCGGGTCCGTCGTGGCTGGTCGCGCAGTTCCCCGCGCCCCTTTGGAGCGCTGCCGAACCGACCGGTGTCGGCGCCCTGTAGGCCATGTCGGTGATCTGTCGGTCGTTTGTCGGTGGGTCCTGACACCGTCCTCTGCATGACGCGAATCGACAAGAACCCCGACGGCGTGAGCAGCGCCGTATCCGTGCGGGGACTGGTCAAGCACTACGGCGAGACCAAGGCTCTGGACGGTGTTGACCTCACGGTGCGCGAGGGCACCGTCATGGGCGTGCTCGGGCCGAACGGCGCCGGGAAGACCACCCTGGTGCGGATCCTGTCCACGCTGCTGGCGCCGGACGCCGGACGGGCCACCGTGGCCGGGTACGACGTCGTCCGGCAGCCCCGGCAGCTGCGGCGGGTGATCGGGCTGACCGGGCAGTACGCCTCCGTGGACGAGAAGCTCCCCGGGTGGGAGAACCTCTACCTCATCGGGCGGCTGCTCGATCTGCCCCGCAAGGAGGCACGCACGCGTGCCGACGAGCTGCTGGAGCGGTTCTCCCTGACCGAGGCGGCCAAGCGGCCCGCCTCGACCTACTCCGGCGGTATGCGGCGGCGGCTCGACCTGGCCGCCTCGATGATCGGCCGGCCCGCGGTGCTGTTCCTCGACGAGCCGACCACCGGCCTCGACCCGCGCACCCGCAACGAGGTGTGGGACGAGGTCAAGGCCATGGTCGGCGACGGCGTGACCGTGCTGCTGACCACCCAGTACATGGAGGAGGCCGAGCAGCTCGCCACCGAGCTGACGGTCGTCGACCGGGGCAAGGTCATCGCGGGCGGCGGCATCGAGGAGCTCAAGGCCAAGGTCGGCGGGCGGACCCTGCGCGTCCGGCCGGCCGACGCCCTGCAGCTGCGGCCCCTCGCCGGATACCTGGACGAGCTCGGCATCACCGGGCTCGCCACCACCACCGTGGACACCGAGACCGGCACCCTGCTCGTCCCGGTCCTCAGCGACGAGCAGCTCACCGCGATCGTCGGCGCCGTCACCGCGCGCGGCATCACGCTCGCCTCCATCACCACCGAACTGCCCAGCCTGGACGAGGTCTTCCTGTCCCTCACCGGCCACCGCGCCAGTGCCCCGCAGGACGCCGTGCCCGCCGACGCCCGCGAGGAGGTCGCCGTATGAGCGCCGCCACTCTTTCCACCCCCACCCCCACCGACGACGCCCGCATCCCGCTGCGCGGGCACCTGCGGCACACCGGCGCCCTCGTCCGCCGCAACCTGCTGTGGATCCGCCAGGACCCCGAGTCGATGGCCGACGCGCTGCTGATGCCGGTCATCTTCACCCTGCTGTTCGTGTTCGTCTTCGGCGGCTCGATCGGGCAGGCGCTGGGCGGCGGACAGGACCAGTACGTGCAGTACGTGATCCCCGGCATGATCGCGATGATGAGCATGACGCTGTCCCAGGGCGTCGGCACCGGCTTCAGCCAGGACTTCAACTCCGGTGTCATGGACCGCTTCCGGTCCCTGCCGATCGGACGCGGCTCGGTGCTCTTCGCGAAGATCTCGGTGGAGCTGCTGCGGATGCTGTTCGCGACCGCTGTGCTGATGATCGTCGCCGTCGCCGTCGGGTTCGACATCGACAACTGGGCCGGTCTGTTCGCGACCGTGGCCCTGTCCACGGCGTTCGCCTCGTCGATCATGTGGGTGTTCCTCACCCTCGGCGTGATCATGAAGAGCGCGCAGTCCGTGCAGGCCATGGGCTTCCTGGTGCTGTTCCCGCTCCAGTTCGGCTCGTCGATCTTCGCGCCGACGACCTCGATGCCGGGCTGGCTGCAGGCCTTCACCGACTACAACCCGCTGTCCACGCTCGCGGACGCCTCACGCGGACTGATGGTGGGCGGGCCGGTAGCGCACGACCTGTGGGTGACGCTCGGCTGGTCGGTGGCCATCACGGCGGTGATGGCGCCGGTCGCGATCCACAAGTTCCGGACGAAGAGCTGACGTACGGACCCGGTCCGTGCCGGTGCGCGTCAGATCAGGGCGGCGGCCTCCCGCGCGGAGAGGGCGCCGCCCTCCGCGTACGCCGACTCGTAAGCCGCGTCGCCCAGCACGGCACGGATGCGCTCCCGGGTCCGGTCGCGCACCTCGCGCTCGTGGAACGTCTCGACGTACACGGGCGGCAGCCCCGCGTCGGCGGCGCCGAGGCAGCGGGCGGCGTCGCGGCCCCGGCCACCGTCGTGGAGGCCGGCGAGGGCGTACGCGGCCGTGGTCAGAAACGCGGAGCGGATGTGCGGGGTCAGGGCCTCGGCCAGCGGGTCCTCGGCCTGTTCCAGGGCGCGCCGGATCAGGGCGAGGGACCTTTCACTGTGGCCGTCGACCGCGTCCAGCCAGGCCTCGGCGCCGAGGATGTAGGCGTCGAAGACGACGAAGTGGGCGATCTTGAACTGCTCGCGCAGCAACCGGAGTTGTTCGCGCGCCTCGGGCACCCGGCCGATCACGCCGAACCAGCCGGCCAGTATGAGCCGGGCGAAGGGCAACGCCTGGTCGTACCCGCCCTTCGAACCGTCGATGACCTCGCGCAGCAGCCGCTCACCCTGCTCGGCCTCGCCCGCCTCGATGAGCACGCTGCCGAGCCGGGCGCTGAGGACGCCCGCCTGGGCATGGGCGCCGAGGCGTTCGGCGTGTTCGATCGCGGCCTCGTAGTCGGCTGCGGCCAGGCGGTAGTCGCCTTTCTTCTCCCGTGCCTCGGCGCGCGCGGCGAGCGCCTCCGCGGTGCCCCACAGATCACCGAGGCGGCCGTAGATGGCCAGCGACTCATCGGCGTCGCGGGTGGCGTCGCCGCTCCACTCGGTGCGGTTGGCGAGCAGATTGGCCCGCATCTGCAGACCGGCGGCGAGGTCCCACTCGTATGCGGGCACACGGCGGCAGGTGTCGACGGCGGCGTCGACGATCTCCCGGACCCGCGCTATGTCCCCGGTCATCAGGACGGCGTAGAACCACAGGGAGCCGGGGAACCGGCAGCCCTGCGGAAGTCCGGGCGCGTACGTCTCGCTGATGACGCGCAGCTTCTGCTTTCTCTCAGGCGTCTGCCAGGCGTCCAGCTCCGTGTCCATGCAGGCGAGATGGACCAGGTGGACACCGCGGCGGGCCTCCGCGAGGACCTCGCCCGTCCAGGGCGGCGGCGTGGCCGTGCAGCGCTCCCACAGCGGGGCGGCGGGCCGGACCGGCTCGGTGAAGGGGTCGGGGCCGAGCTGCTGGACCTCCCGGCACCAGTTGCGGGCGACGATGCGCTGGTCGCGCATCTGCCAGTACCAGCCCATCGACAGCACCAGGCACATCGCCTCCTGCTCGTCGCGCAGGGCGACGGCGTGGTGCAGGGCGGCGCGGACGTTCTCGCTCTCGCGCTCCAGCCGCTGGATGGCGGTGAGTTGACCGGCGCCGCGCAGCAACGGCTCGGTGGTGCGGGCGAGTTCGCGGTAGTACGTCATATGCGCGCGCTCGGCCTCCGCGCGCCGTCCCGCCTCGTCGAGCCGCTCGCCCGCGTACTCGGCCACGGTCTCCAGGAGCCGGTAGCGCATCTCGCCGTCGCCCGAAGGGGCCGCCACCACGAGGGACTTGTCGACGAGTGAGCCGAGCGCGTCCAGGGCGCCCGGACCGCACACGGCCTCGGCGGCTGCGAGATCACACCCGCCGGCGAAGACCGACAGCCGCTGCAGCACGTCCCGTTCGGCCTCGTCCAGCAGCTCCCAGGACCAGTCGACGACCGCGCGCAGGGTCTGCTGGCGGGGCAGGACGGTACGGCTGCCCGAGGTGAGCAGCCGGAAGCGGTCGTCGAGCCGGTCGGCGATCTGCCGCGGGGTCAGCATGCGCAGGCGGGCGGCCGCGAGCTCGATGGCGAGGGGCAGTCCGTCGAGCCGCCGGCAGATCTCCGCGCACGCCTCCGGATCGGCCTCGGTCCGGAATCCGGGCCTCGCCGCGGCTCCCCGGTCGGCGAGCAGCTTCAGCGCCACCGGCTCCGGCAACGGCTCCACGGGCCGCAGCAACTCCCCCGGTACGCCGAGGGGTTCACGACTCGTCGCGAGCACCGTCAGCTCCGGGCAGCGCTCCAGCAGCTCCTCCACCAGGCGGGCGGCGGCCTCGACGACATGCTCGCAGTTGTCGAGGATCAGCAGCATGCGGCGCTTGCCGCAGTGCTCGGCGAGCCGCTCCACGGGGTCGTCGTGCCGCTCGGACCCGGCCCGCATGGCATCCGCCCCGGCGCCGTACAGCACGGTCTCGCGGGCGCCGACGGCGGTGAGCACGGCCTCCGGTACGGCCTGCGGATCGTCGACCGGCGCGAGCTCGGCCAGCCACACCCCGTCCGGGGCGGCGTCCCGCACCCTCTCGCCGGCCTCCTGCGACAACCGTGTCTTCCCGGCACCGCCGGGGCCGAGCAGCGTGACGAGCCGGGCGGCACCGAGGTCCCCGCGGATGGCCTCGATGTCCGCTTCCCGCCCGACGAAAGAGGTGAGGCGGGCGCGGAGGTTGCCGGTGGGCGGGGGTGGGGTGAGGCCGGTGCCGGGGGACTTGCCGCTCCACGAGCCGGACGCGCGGGGGTGACGAGGTGCCGCCTGCCCGTTGCGGTCGGCGCGCGGGGCGTCGTGGGTGGGGTGGAGTCCGTCGCGCGTACGCGGGCCGGGCCCTCCGACGTGCACGCCCTCATCCTGCCGGAGCAACTCGCCGTGCAGCGAGCGCAGTTCCGGCCCCGGGTCGGAACCGAGCCGGTCCGCCAGCAGTTGTCGTACGTCCTCGTAGGCGACCAGGGCCTCCGCCGTGCGGCCCGCGTCGCGCAGGGCGCGCAGGCGCAGGGCCTGGAGGGGCTCGTCCAGGGGGTGGGTGTCGCACAGGGCCGTCAGCTCGGGGAGAGCCTCGTCGGCGCGGCCGAGGGCGAGGGCGGCGGCGTGCCGGGTGCGCAGCGCGTCGAGGCGCCGGGTCCCCCAGCGGGCCGACTCGGCGGTGCGGTCGGGGAGGTCGGCGAGGGCGGGGCCGTGCCACAGGGCGAGAGCGTCGTCGAGGACGACGGCGGCCTTGGCGGGGTCGTCGTCGGCCAGCGCGCGCGTGCCCTCGCCGACGAGGCGTTCGAAGCGGTGCAGGTCGATGTCGTCGGGCGTGGCCGCGAGGCGGTAGCCGCCCTCCACCGACAGCACCGCGTCCGCGCCGAGCGCCCGTCGAAGCCGGCCGACGAGCGCCTGCAGGGCCCCCGCCGCGTCGGCGGGCGCATCCCCGTTCCACACCTCGTCGACCAGCACACTCACCGGCACGGTACGTCCGCCCCGCAGCGCCAGCACGGTCAGCAGGGCGCGCAGCCGCGCACCGCCCACCGGAACCGGGGTTCCGTCGGGCCGGAGAGCCTGGGTGGTGCCGAGGATGCGATAGCGCACGGGGTTCATTCTCTCCGGTCGGTCAGGGGAAGGTCACAGGGTCGGGTGACATGGGGACGTCGTGACGCATCACGACGATCGTGACGAGGAGTGGCGGCTCGCGTCCCCGTCCGGCACCTCCAGCGTCACCACCACCCCCGCCTCCACCGACCGCCGCCCCCGCTCGCCCGGCATCCCGTCGGCGAACCACTTCGGGCACGCGTCCACCGACCGCAGCGTCCGCGCCCCGGGCCCGCGCACCGGCTCCCAGGACCGCGACCCCGGCGGCGTCTCCGCGTACTCCTGGGTCACCACCCGCACCGCCCGCACGCGGCCGCTCACCTCGGGCCACTCGCCCCCGTGCGTCTCCACCGCGAGGAGGCCGACCAGCCGGACCCGGTCCCCCGGCCCGACGCCGGCCCCGGTCTCCCCGCCCAGGGCCACCGTGAGCCCCGACCCGTCCCGCAGGATCCGCACCGAGCCGTCCTCGCCGTCCGCCAGGTCCTCCACCGGTCCCGCGACCTTGGAGAGCTCGTCGTCCCAGCCACCGCCGAGCGCGTCGTCCGCGTCCGTGAACAGCAGCGGCCAGCTCACCTCGTCGCCCACCTCGAACGGCGTGCCGCAGCACTCCATCTGCCAGTCCTCGTAGAAGACATGCCACAACCCCATGCCTCCACCCTCCACGGAACCACCGCTCACCGCGAGACGTTTTCCCGGTGCGCCCGCTACGGTCGGGCAGGCCCGACGTCCCGTCCCACAGGAGCCCTTCCTCATGACGACCGCCCTCAGCCGCCGCAGCGACCGGCGGGTCAGCCCCGTCTTCGTCGGGATCCTGGCCGTCACGGCGGTGACGGGCTGGGCCACCTGGACCGGCTTCGCCGAGCAGCCCGGCGTGGCCGTGTTCCTGTTCGTGACCGCCGCGTGGATCGTGTCCCTGTGTCTGCACGAGTACGCACACGCGCGTACCGCCCTGCACAGCGGCGACATCTCGGTGGGCGCGAAGGGCTATCTCACGCTCAACCCGCTGAAGTACACGCACGCGCTGCTGAGCATCGTGCTGCCCGTCCTGTTCCTGATCATGGGTGGTATCGGTCTGCCCGGTGGCGCCGTCTTCATCGAGCGCGGGCGGATCAAGGGGCGCTGGCGGCACAGTCTCATCTCGGCGGCCGGTCCACTGACGAACGTCCTGTTCGCGCTCGCCTGCACGGCCCCGTTCTGGCTGGACGCCCTCGACGGTGTGCCGCTGAAGTTCCGCTTCGCCCTGGCCCTGCTGGCCCTGCTCCAGGTCACGGCCGCGATCCTGAACTTCCTGCCGGTTCCGGGCCTGGACGGCTACGGAGTGATCGAGCCCTGGCTGTCGCAGAACATCAAGCGCCAGGTGGAGCCGTTCGCCCCCTTCGGCCTGCTCTTCGTGTTCGCGCTGCTGTGGCTGCCGCAGGTCAACAGCGTGTTCTTCGGCGCCGTCGACGCGATCCTGCGCGGCCTCGGAGTCAGCGAGGTGGAGACCGCGTCCGGCTGGCACCTCTACCGCTTCTGGTAGGTGGCCTTCCTGTGCTTCACGTAGTACCAGCACATGTTGGACGAAAGCCCTGCCAGCAGCACCCACACGATGCCCAGCAGACTGCCCTGGGCGAAGGAGACGATCGCCGCGGCCACGGAGAGAAGGCAGACGACGAGGGCATAGAGGGCTAGACGGGGCATATCGGTCGGCTCCTGTCGGGGGACACTGCTGCACTGCTGGTGCCGACCAGTGTCCCCCATCGGCTCATACGTCCGTGACGCGGAGCCCGGCGTGCGCCTTGTACCGCCGGTTCACCGAGATCAGGTTCGCGACCAGCGACTCCACCTGGTGGGCGTTGCGCAGCCGCCCCGCGAAGATGCCGCGCATGCCGGGGATGCGACCGGCCAGGGCCTGGACGATCTCGACGTCCGCCCGCACCTCGCCGAGGACCATCACATCCGTGTCGATCTCGTCGATCTCCGGGTCCTGCAGCAGGACCGCCGACAGGTGGTGGAAGGCCGCCGTCACCCGGGAGTCCGGCAGCAGGGCGGCGGCCTGCTCGGCGGCGCTGCCCTCCTCCGGCTTCAGCGCGTAGGCGCCCTTCTTGTCGAAGCCGAGCGGGTTGACACAGTCGACGACCAGCTTGCCGGCCAGCTCCTCGCGGAGGGACTCCAGCGTCTTGCCGTGGCCCTCCCACGGCACGGCGACGATCACGATGTCGCTGCGCCGCGCGCACTCGGCGTTGTCGGCGCCCTCGATGCCGTGCCCGAGCTCCTCGGCGGCGGCCCGGGCACGCTCGGCGGCCCGCGAGCCGATGATCACCTTCTGGCCGGCCCGCGCCAGCCGGTAGGCGAGGCCCTTGCCCTGCGGCCCGGTCCCGCCGAGCACGCCGACGACGAGCCCGGAGACGTCGGGCAGGTCCCAGGGGTCCTTGGCCGGGGCCTTCGCGGGGGCGTCGGTGGGCTGCTGTGCACTGTCGGTAGAGGTCATGGGCCGACTTTACGTCCGCCCCGCGCACCCCAAGCGGTCAGGTGAGGTGCGTCACGGGCACCCGCCGGAAGGTGATGGTCTCGTACGCGCTGAAGTCGCCGGTCTCGTAGAGGAGTCCGACCGTCCGCGCGTCGATCCGGGCGAGGTCCGAGTAGGCGGCGGGCAGCCCGTCGACCGTGTGCACGGGGCGCCATGTGGTGCCGCCGTCGGTGGAGGCGCGGATGGTCATCAGGGCGCGGGCGGCGGGGTCGGCGGGGCCGGAGAAGAGCAGGACGTCGGGGTCGCGCAGGTGCAGGACACTGCCCTCGCAGACGGGGGCGGACAGGCCGGCCTGCGGGCGGAAGCGCTTGGTCAGCGTCCGGCCGCCGTCCTTCGAGTGGGCGTCGGCACGGGTGCCCGGGGACGGGGAGTCGTTGCGGGTGTTGAAGTAGACGCGGCCGTCGGGGAGTTCGGCGGCGGTGGTCTCGTTGACGTTGATGTAGCCGTCGGTGTTGTCGTCGACGTATCCGATGCGCCAGGTCGCGCCGCGGTCGTCGCTCAGCAGGCAGTGGCCGCCGTTGTACTTGCCCTCGGTGCCGTTGTCCCGTCCGGTCGGCGGCAGGGAGTGGTTGGCGGGGACGACGACCCGGCCGCCGGCCAGCTGGATCGCATGGCCGGGGGTGGTGGCGTACCAGCGCCACTCCGGCCGTTTCGTCTCCTTGGTGATCTCCTTGGGGCTCGACCAGGTGGCGCCTTCGTCGTCGCTGTGCTGCACCCATACCCGTCGCCCGTCCGCCGCGCTCACCACACCGCGCCGGATGGCGTCCTCGGTCGCGAGGGCGGCGTTGCGTACGTGCACGAGCAGGATGCGGCCGGTGTCCAGGACGACGGGGGCCGGATTGCCGGCGAGGTGGTCGCCGTTCTTGGCGGCGACCTGGAGCGGGCCCCAGGTGCGGCCGCCGTCGGTGGAGCGCTTCAGCACGATGTCGATGTCCCCGAAATCGGCGCCCGATCCGACCCGGCCCTCGCAGAAGGCGAGCACCGTGCCCTGGCCGCTGACGACGACGGCGGGGATGCGGAAGGAGGCATACCCCTCCCGGCCCGCACGGAAGGGGACGCTGGTCTCAATCATGGTCGGACTCCTCGGACATGGCCGCCGGGTCCCTCTGCTTCCCCAGGCCGGGCGAATTCGAGGTGAACTCGGGGTCACGACTGGTCGGTTGCGGCAGGATGCGTTCGTATGGACGCCGTACGTGTCGCGTTGCTCCGTGAAGTGCTCGCCGGGACCGAGTGGTTGGGGTCCACGCGGCGGTTCGCGGGGGTGCTGCGGGCGTCGGCGGTGGCGCACGGGGGCGGGCTGCTGCTGGTCGGCACCCCGGAGTACGAGCCGTGGCATCTGGCGGCCCATCTGGTGGACGAGGCCGCGTGGTCGGGGACGCCGGAGCTGGCCCCGACCCTCGTCCGGCACGGCGCGCGCGCCTCGGATCCGGCGCATCTGGCGGTCGGTCTCGGGCGGTTGGCGGCGGCGCGGCGCGGGGAGACGCTGCTGGTGGTGTCGCCGGGAGGGCCCGGGGCGCCGCTCCTGGAGCGGGTGCACGACGCCCGGCAGGCCGGGGCGACGGTGCTGGCGCTCGGCGCCGGGGAGCGGGAGCTGACGGCCCTGGCGCATGAGGCGCTGGCCGTGCCGGAGGGTGCGGAGCTGGATCTGGACACGGTGCAGCACCTGGTGAGCGCGGCGGCCGGGGAGAACGCGCTGCCCTCTCCGAGGGGGCGCAGGCGCTTCAGGGACCGTCTGGCGCAGCTGGCGGAGCTGCTGACGGCACCGCCGCCCACGCGCTGGTGACGCCGGCCACCCGGCTCGTCCCCCGGCCGGCTCGCCCCCGCCCGTAAATCCGGTTGCCTCCGGCTCCGGCCCCGCCCGAACATGGCCCCTCGTGACCTCCGTGCTGCCCGACCTCGCGCCTTGGCGGGCCTCCGCCGACTTCCGCAGGCTGTGGCTCTCCGGACTGATCTCGTCCTTCGGCAGTTTCCTGACCTTCGTCGCGCTGCCCGTGCAGATCAAGGAGCTCACCGGGTCCGCCGCGGCGGTCGGGGCGATCGGGGCCGTGGAGCTGGTGCCACTGGTCGTGTTCGGGCTGTACGGGGGCGCGCTCGCCGACGCGCTCGACAAGCGGAAGCTGATCCTGTGGACGGAGGCCGGCCAGGCGGTGCTGAGCGCGGCCCTGCTGGTCAACGCGCTGCTGCCGAGCCCGGCCGTGTGGCCGCTGTTCGCCGTCGCCGCCCTGTCCTCCGCCCTCGTCTCCGTGCAGCGCCCGGCCCTGGACGCCCTGTGGCCCCGGATCGTGGCCCACGAGCACCTGCCCGCCGCCGCCTCGCTGAACGCCCTGCGCTGGCAGGCCGGCGGCGTGGCGGGCCCGGCCGTGGCCGGCGTGGTCGTGGCATACGCGGGGCTCGGCTGGGCCTACGGCGCGGACCTGCTGACCTTCGTCGCCTCCGTCCTGCTCACCCTCGGCATCGCCCCCTCCCCCGCCTCCCACGCGGCGGCGAAGCCGTCCCTGATGGCCATCGCCGAGGGCGCACGGTACGCCTGGAGCCGCAAGGAGCTCCTCGGCACGTACGTCATCGACATCGCGGCGATGCTCTTCGCGATGCCGCTCGCCGTACTGCCGTTCCTCGCGGACGAGTTGGACGCCCCGTGGTCGCTGGGGCTGATGTACGCGGCCGTCCCGGCCGGCGCGATGCTGGTGAGCCTGACCGGCGGCTGGACGTCGCGGGTGCACCGGCACGGGCGGATCGTGGTCCTCTCGGCGGCGCTGTGGGGCCTGGCGATCGCGGCCGCCGGTGTCTCCCGGAACGTCTGGCTGGTGCTGCTGTTCCTGCTCCTCGGCGGCGCGGCCGACATGGTCAGCGGCATCTTCCGCGGGGTGATGTGGAACCAGACGATCCCGGACGAGCTGCGCGGCCGGCTCGCCGGGATCGAGCTGCTGTCGTACTCGGTCGGCCCGCAGCTCGGCCAGACCTACGTGGGCGGCGTCGCCGCCTGGAAGGGCGTCAGGACGTCCGTCTGGTCGGGCGGGCTGCTGTGCGTGGGTGCGGTGGGGCTGCTGGCGCTGTGTCTGCCGAAGCTGATGTCGTACGACGCGCGCACGAACGAACATGCGGTACGGCTGCGGGAGCAGCGGGCGGCGGCAGCGGGTACCGCACCGGCACCCTCGTCGACACCCGCATCGGCGCCCGCGGAGGGCTGATTCAGTCGTCGTCCGCGGGACCGGCCGGGGCGTCGTGCCACCGGGGGTCGTTCTCCCACTCCAGGTTGCGCTCGCGGGCGAGGTCCATCGCGTGCTGGGCCTCTTCCCGGGAGGCGTACGGCCCGAAGCGGTCCTTGGCCGGGCACTCCGGCCCCTCTTCGACCTTCTTGTGCACGAGGCAGTAGTACCACTCCCCCGGCTTCCCGACCGTCCGCTTCTTGAACAGGGCCATGACCGGCTCCTTTCGCCTGGGCTCGCCACGGACATGGTCCCCCATGGCCGCTGTCTTAGACTCGCTGGCATGTCTGGCCAGTCGCTGCTCGTCCCAGGGGAGCTCTCTCCCACCCGTTCCGTGCCCGGAAACATCCGCCGCCCCGAGTACGTCGGCAAGCCCGCGCCGACCCCGTACTCCGGTCCGGAGGTGCAGACCCCGGAGACCGTCGAGGCGATGCGCGTCGCCGGTCGGATCGCCGCGCGGGCGATGGCCGAGGCGGCGAAGCTGATCGCCCCCGGCGTGACGACGGACGAACTGGACAAGGTGGCGCACGAATACATGTGCGACCACGGCGCCTACCCCTCGACGCTCGGCTACCGCGGCTTCCCCAAGTCCCTGTGCACCTCGCTCAACGAGGTGATCTGCCACGGCATCCCGGACTCCACGGTGCTGCGCGACGGCGACATCGTCAACCTCGACGTGACGGCGTACATCGGCGGGGTGCACGGCGACAACAACGCGACGTACCTGGTGGGTGACGTCGACGAGGAGAGCCGCCTGCTGGTGGAGCGCACCCGCGAGTCGCTCAACCGCGCGATCAAGGCGGTCAAGCCGGGGCGCCAGATCAACGTGATCGGCCGGGTGATCGAGTCGTACGCGAAGCGCTTCGGCTATGGAGTGGTCCGCGACTTCACGGGCCACGGCATCAACTCGTCCTTCCACTCGGGCCTGATCATCCCGCACTACGACAGCCCGCACGCGACGACGGTGATGCAGCCCGGCATGACCTTCACCATCGAGCCGATGCTGACGCTCGGGACGCACGAGTACGACATGTGGGACGACGGCTGGACGGTCGTCACCAAGGACCGGAAGCGGACGGCACAGTTCGAGCACACGCTGGTGGTGACGGAGACGGGAGCGGAGATCCTGACGCTGCCCTGATCCCCGTCTCCGATCACCGATCACCGGCCCGCCCTGCCAGGGCGGGCTTTCTCTTGTACGCTTTTACCGACAGAGTGTCGGCAAACCTATTGACTTAGGTTAGCCTTACCTTAGAGGATGTGCTCATGGACTCCTTCTCGACACTCATCCGCACGGCGTCCCAGGAACAGCACATGGAGGCCGAGACCTCGACGTTCATGAGCGACCTGCTCGGCGGACGGCTCGGCGTCGACGCGTACGCGCGCTACACCGAGCAGCTGTGGTTCGTGTACGAGGCACTGGAGACCGGGGCCGAGCGGCTGGCGTCGGACCCGGTGGCCGGACCGTTCGTCCGGCCGGAGCTGTTCCGGCTGCCGGCACTGGAGCGGGACCTGGCGCATCTGCGGGGACCGGACTGGCGGGCGGGACTGTCGGCGCTCCCGGCGACGCGGATGTACGCGGACCGGGTGCGCGAGTGCGCCGAGCGCTGGCCGGGCGGTTACGTCGCCCACCACTACACCCGCTACCTCGGCGACCTCTCCGGTGGCCAGATCATCCGCGACAAGGCGGAGAAGACGTGGGGTTTCGCGCGCAAGGGTGACGGGGTCCGGTTCTACGTCTTCGAGCGGATCGCCAACCCGGCCGCGTTCAAGCGGGGTTACCGCGAACTGCTGGACGCCGTCCACGCGGACGACCTGGAGAAGCAGCGGATCGTGGCCGAGTGCAGGACGGCGTTCGCCTTGAACACCGGGGTCTTCCGGGCGTTGGGCGAGGAGTTCCCGCTGAGCGCCTGAGGCTCACCGCTCCAGGAGAACGCGGCCCCCGACCTCCACCCAGCCCCCCGGCTGCGGTGCCGTCAGGATCTGCGACCCCGCTCCCTGCGTGATGTTCAGGGCACGGCCCAGCCGGTCCGTGAGGAGCAGTGCCGCCGCACCCGTGGCCTCGTCCTCCTCGATGCCGTCGTCACGGCCGGGGAAGGCGCGGGCCCGGACACGTCCGGCCGCCTCGTCCTCCCAGGCCCAGGCGTAGACCCACTCGCCGGGCTGCGGGACGTCCAGGGCCTCCACCTCGGCGGCCGTCGCGTACTGCCGCAGGGTGCGCGGCGGGGCCCACTCCGCCCGCGCCTCGATCCAGCTGAACTCCCCGTCCAGCCGCGCCCCCACCACACCGGCGGGGGTGACCAGTTCGGGCACGTCGAGCAGCCAGGCCGTACCGACGCAGGGGTGACCGGCGAAGGGCAGCCGCAGAGTCGGCGTGTAGATGTCGATGACCCCGCGCTCGGGATCATCGACGAACACGGTCTCGCTGAACCCCAGCTTGGCCGCGAACGCCTGCCGGTCGCTGCGCTCGGGCATCACCGATCCGTCACGGACGACACCGAGTTCGTTGCCGTATCCGCCTCGGGGGCCGCAGAAGACGCGGAGGACGTCGTAGTCAGTCACGGGGGAATTGAAACATCGTGCGGGCGGCGAGGTCGTCCCAGGCGGCGGCTCCGCCGGGGAGGGGCGAGAAGCGGGCGGGGGGCGCACAGGAGGGCGCCGCGATTCACTTGACCAGCCCTTGACCTCCCCATGGGGGCCGTTTTGAGCCACCGTGATCAAGCCGTGCTCGTACGCCGTCAATGAGAGAAGCTTCACTGGACGTACCGGTTTTGGTGAGGTAAGCCTCAGATAAGTTTGGGCAACCTCACCTTATCTGTGTGCCCGCTAGGTACCTCCTTGGAGCCGAAATGCGCCCCTTCAGACTGTCCGCCGTCGCCGCTGCCACGACCGTGGCGGCGCTCACCGCCGTCACCGGCTGCACCGAGAAGGGCAGCTCGGAGGGCGGCGACCGCGTCATCAACGTGACCTCGACGGACGACAAGTGCGAGGTGTCGAAGAAGGAGTTCCCCGCCGGGCACGTCGAGCTCGCCATCGAGAACAAGGGCTCCAAGGTCACCGAGGTCTACGTCCTCTTCCCGGACGACCGCATCGTCACCGAGCGCGAGAACATCGGCCCCGGCACCAAGCAGAGGGTCACCGCCGAGGTGAAGGCGGGCGACTACACGATCGCCTGCAAGCCCGGGATGAAGGGTGACGGCATCCGGCAGACCGTCAAGGCCACCGGCGGGGGCGCCACCGCCAAGCGCGACCCGCGCCTCGACAAGGCCGTCGCCGCCTACCGCGAGTACGCGCAGGAGCAGGCCGACCAGACCCTGCCGCTCGCCGAGACCTTCGCCAAGGCGGTCAAGGACGGTGACGTCGAGGCCGCGAAGAAGGCCTACGCCCCCTCCCGCATCGGCTGGGAGCGCACCGAGCCGGTCGCCGAGTCCTTCGGCGACATCGACCCGAAGGTCGACCTCCGCGAGGACGGTCTGAAGGGCGACCAGAAGTGGACCGGCTGGCACCGCCTGGAGAAGTCCCTCTGGCAGGACAAGAAGATCACCGCTGCGGACAAGACCCTCGCGGACCAGCTCATCACCGACCTGAAGGACTGGCAGGAGCGGGTCGGCAAGGCCGAGATCACCCCGACCTCCATGGCCAACGGCGCCAAGGAGCTGCTCGACGAGGTCGCCACCGGCAAGGTCACCGGCGAGGAGGAGCGTTACTCGCACACCGACCTGGTCGACTTCAAGGCCAACGTCGAGGGTGCCCAGAAGGCGTACGAGCTGCTGAAGCCGGTCGCCAAGGAGAACGACCAGGCGCTGGTCACCGAGCTCGACAAGCAGTTCGCCGCGCTCGACGCGCAGCTCGACAAGTACCGCGCGGACAAGAACTCGTACGACTTCGTCTCCTACGACAAGGTCACCGAGGCCCAGCAGAAGGAGCTGTCGGACGGCGTCAACGCCCTCGCGGAGCCGCTGTCCAAGCTCGCCGCCGCCGTCGCGAAGTAACCGGGAGCCCAAGCCATGACGGACACGGACAGCAGCCCGAAGTCGCCCACCCGGCGCGCGCTGATCGGCTGGGGCGGTGCGGGCCTGGCGCTCGGCGCCGCCGCGGCCGGCGGTACGGTCGCCATGACCCGTACCGGCAACGACGTGGACCCCGCCGGTGCCGCCACGGGAGCCGCGATCGCCTTCCACGGCACACACCAGGCCGGCATCGCCACCCCGGTGCAGGACCGGCTGCACTTCGCCGCCTTCGACGTACAGACCGACGACCGCGCCGAGTTCGTGCAGATGCTCAAGGACTGGACGGCGGCCGCGCGCCGGATGACCGCCGGGCATGCGGTCGGTGAGGGCGCGTACGGCGGCCTGGCCGAGGCGCCGCCGGACGACACCGGTGAGGCGCTGGGGCTGAAGCCGTCGCGGCTGACGCTGACGATCGGCTTCGGTCCGTCGCTGTTCCAGAAGTTCGGGCTGGACGGGCAGCGGCCCGAAGCGCTCGTCGACCTGCCGCACTTCGCCGGCGACAACCTCGACAAGAACCGCAGCGGCGGCGACCTGTGCATCCAGGCCTGCGCCGACGACCCGCAGGTCGCCGTGCACGCGATCCGCAACCTGGCCCGCATCGGCTTCGGCAAGGTCGTCATCAAGTGGTCGCAGCTCGGCTTCGGCAAGACGTCGTCGACGACGCCCGAGGAGCAGACTCCGCGCAACCTCATGGGCTTCAAGGACGGCACCCGCAACATCGCGGGAACCGAGACGGACCGCCTGAAGAAGTTCGTGTGGGTGGACGAGAAGGCCGGTCCCGACTGGATGGTGGGCGGCTCGTATCTCGTCGCCCGGCGCATCCGCATGCACATCGAGACCTGGGACCGCACCTCCCTGCAGGAGCAGGAGGACATCTTCGGCCGCGACAAGGGCGAGGGCGCCCCGGTCGGCAAGGCCAAGGAGCGCGACGAGCCGTTCCTGAAGGCGATGAAGCCCGACGCGCATGTGCGGCTCGCGCACCCCGAGTCCAACCACGGGTCGACGATCCTGCGCCGCGGCTACTCCTTCACCGACGGCACCGACGGCCTGGGCAGGCTGGAGGCGGGCCTGTTCTTCCTGGCCTACCAGCGTGACGTGCGCGAGGGGTTCATCCGCATCCAGCGCAACCTCGCCACGGACGCGCTCAACGAGTACATCCAGCACGTGGGTTCGGCGGTCTTCGCCGTTCCGCCCGGCGTCCGGGACAAGGACGACTGGTGGGGCAGCACGCTGTTCTCCAAGGAGGCGTAAGGGACCGTGTTCTCCAACTATCTGATCGGCCTGCGTGAGGGCCTGGAGGCCAGCCTCGTCGTCTGCATCCTCATCGCCTACCTGGTGAAGACGGACCGGCGGGACGCGCTGAAGCCGATCTGGATCGGCATCGGCGTCGCGGTCGCCCTCGCCCTCGGCTTCGGCTGCGCCCTCGAATTCGGCTCCCAGGAGCTGACGTTCGAGGCGCAGGAGGCGCTCGGCGGCACCCTGTCCGTCATCGCGGTCGGCCTGGTGACCTGGATGGTGTTCTGGATGCGGCGCACCGCCCGGCACCTCAAGGCCGAGCTGCACGGCAAGCTGGACGCGGCCCTGCAGATGGGCACCGGCGCACTGGTCGCCACGGCGTTCCTGGCCGTCGGCCGGGAGGGGTTGGAGACGTCCCTGTTCGTGTGGACGTCGGTGCGCGCGGCCGGTGACGGCAGCCCGCGCCCGGTGATCGGCGCCGCCCTGGGCCTGGCCACGGCCGTGTTGCTGGGCTGGCTGTTCTACCGGGGCGCGCTGCGCATCAACCTGGCCAAGTTCTTCACCTGGACCGGCGGCATGCTGGTCGTCGTGGCCGCGGGCGTGCTGGCGTACGGCTTCCACGACCTGCAGGAGGCCCGCTTCCTGCCGGGCCTGAAGACGCTGGCCTTCGACGTCAGCGACACCATCGATCCGTCCAGCTGGTACGGCACTCTGCTGAAGGGCGTCTTCAACTTCCAGCCGGACCCGACCGTCCTCCAGGTCACGGTGTGGCTGCTGTACCTGATCCCGACGCTCGCGCTGTTCCTGTCCCCGGTAGGGTTCGCCTCCGGGAAGGGGAAGGTGAAGGGACCTGATGAGCAGGGAACGCGGCCCTCGAAGGCTCCGCAGGCTTGACCGGAACGCTCTGATTGCGGCCTCGGTGACCGCTTTGTCGTTGACGGCGAGCGGATGCATGGTGGTCCACGGGGAGAAGGAGATTCTCCCCTCGGCCACCAAGGCGGAGGCCGCCAAGGCGCTCCAGCAGTTCACCACCGCGTACAACAAGGCCGAGAAGGCCTACGACATCTCCCTGGAGGCCGATCATGTCTCCGGCGCGCTCAGCGACATACTCGAGGCGCGGCTGAAGGCGAGCAAGGCGACCAGCCCCGGCGGCAATCCGTCGTACACCCCGCTGGAGTTGTCGGACACCAAGTTCACGATCCCGAAGAAGGCCGGCTGGCCGCGCTGGTTCGTCGCCGACGCGGCCGCCAACAAGGGCGGCAGCGCGCGCTGGGTCTTCGTGTTCAGCCGCAACAGCCTGTCCGACCCGTGGGAGGCGGCGTATCTGACGCTGATGGCCCCCGGCGACGTACCGGAGTTCAAGACGGACAAGGACGGCTGGGCCGAGGCCGTCCCGGCGAATTCGTCCGAACTGGCCGTGCCGCCCGCGGACTTGAGCAAGGCATACGCGAACTACCTCAAGAACGGCGGGGACACCTTCGCGGACGGCCTGAACACCACCAAGTGGCGCGCCGACCGGGCGAAGGACGCCAAGAAGCCGGGCCTGGTCAGGCAGTACATCGACGAGCCGATGACGAACGGCGACTACGCGCCGCTGGCACTGCGCACCGCGGACGGTGGCGCGCTGGTGTTCTTCACCACGCATCACTTCGAGAAGCAGACGGCCTACACCGGCACCACGCTCACCGCGCCGAACAAGGCCGTGGAGACCCTGACCGAAGGCGAGATCAAGCAGTCGCTGACGATGGAGATCGTCTCCAACGAGGCGGCCCTGACCCCGAAGAAGGGCTCGGGGAAGGTGGACGTCCTCGGCCGCATCCAGGGACTGACGTCGGCGAAGGGCGAGTAGCCGCAGTTCAGTGGCGCAGGGGCCAGGCCGCGGGGATGTGGTGGTCGGGCTCCTCGCCGACGTGGCGGGCGCAGGCGTCGGTGAGGACTTCCAGCAGGCTCAGCGGGTCGGGCAGCGGATGCTCCAGCCCGCGCACCCAGTGCACGGTCTGTTCCTCACCGGGCAACTGCGCGGGCGGGACGAGGACGTACGACCCCCGGCAGTGCCAGCGCAGTCCCGGGTGCTCGTCCATGGTCTCGGGGTGGCAGTCCAGCTCGCAGGGCCACCACTCGTCCTCGTCCTCGGGGGTGCCGCGGGTGAGGGTGAAGAACAGCAGGCGTCCGTCGTCGCTCTCGGCGACGGGCCCGACCTCGATCCCCGCGCCGAGCAGCCGCTCCAGCGCCTCGCGCCCGGCCTCCAGCGGCACGTCGAGCACGTCGTGGACCATGCCGGTCGCGGTGATGAAGTTGGCCTGCGGCTGGTGGCGGGCCCAGCGTTCGATCTGGGCGCGGTCGGTGGTGGACTGCGTCTGCCAGGCGAAGGACACCGGGTGCCGGGCCGGCGTGGGACAGCCGACGCGGTCGCAGGAGCACCGGTAGCCGGGGGCGGGGTGCGCGGCGGGCGCGAGCGGCAGACCCGCTCCGGCGGCGGCCAGCAGCAGGGCCTCACGACCGCCGTCGTCCGCGGCGGTGTCCTTCGGGCGGCGTCCACGCAGCCACTGGGAGAGTTTGCCCTGCAGGCCGGTCCGGCCGCCCAACTCCGCGCTCATCTATCCCCTCGCCTCGCTGTCGTGCGGAACAGCATGCCCTATGGTCCCATCATCGTGCGCTCCGGGGGGCCGTAGCGGACAAGCGGGCCAGGTGGGGCGAGGTGATACACAGCACCTTGATCAGGCGTAATGGACTGCATTGGCGGGATTTACGCCCCTACCGCGCATGGGCCGCGATGCCGTGCAAGGCGTACTCGACGAGGGTGTCGGTGTAGTCGTACGAGATCGGTCCCGTGTGCTGGAGCCAGCGCTGGGCGAGCGGGGAGACGAAGAGCTCCAGGGCGATGCGCGGGTCGACCTCGGGGCGTACGTCGCCCGCCGCCTGGGCGGCACGCAGCCGCTCGATGTACAGGTCGAGCGAGGGCTGCAGGAGCTTGGCGACGAGCTCCCGGCCGAACTGCTCGTCCACCACGCCCTCCGCGGCCAGGGCCCGGGACGGCACCTCGAACCTGGGGTCCTTCAACTCGTCGACGGTGGCGCGCAGGACACCCTTGAGATCGGCGGCGAGGTCTCCGGTGTCCGGGAAGACGTGGGGCTCCTGGCCCACGTCCCGCGACGCCTGCTCGGCGAGATCGAGGAACGCCTCCATCAGCACGTCCGCCTTCGACGACCACCAGCGGTAGATCGTCTGCTTGCCGACACCGGCACGGGCGGCGATGCCCTCGACGGTGGTCCTGGCGTAGCCGACCTCTCCGACGAGGGCGAGGGCGGCGTCGTAGATGGCGCGGCGGGACTTCTCGCTGCGGCGGGTGGCGTTGGGGGCGGACTTCTGGGCGGCCATGGGTCGAATTTATCAGGTTGACAAGACGGAGCGTCTCGCCGGACTCTGATGAGCGCGAGATATCGAGACGATACGTCTCGTGTCAGTCGGATGACGGAAGGAGCCCACGATGACCCGAAGCGGGGCCGGAAGCATGCTGGGAGTCGGCGGGACGCGACGAAACCTCGGCCGGAAGGCGCTGCGCGGCGGTGGCCGAGGCGGCGGGATCGGTGGCGGGGGCGACGCCCAGGCCCAGAAGAAGGAACTGTTGCGCAAGCTCCAGGAGAAACGACAGGGCGGGGCGGCATCCGACGCGTCGACGTGACCGGCCGCGCCGCCGCCTCTCCTGCGGCCCGTCTCCCCCTCCCGAGGGAGACAGGCCCCTCTCGCGCGGGATCCCCGCCCGACGCCCGACGGCTGTACTGAAGCGGTCAGCAGCTCCAGGGAGACACGGGGAGGAATCAGGATGCGTAGCAGGATGCGCGGCTGGACGAGACGACGGGCACTCATCGCAGGGGCCGCGACGGTCTCGGCCGCGGGGCCGGCCACTGCCACCGCCGCGCCCGCACTCGCCGCGGGCCGGCCGCGCCCGGGGAGCGGCGACATCGCCGACGCCTTGCGGGCGCTGCCGGGACTGAGAGTGATCGAGGAGCGGCCGGGGGCCGAGCCGGGGTACCGGTTCTTCGTGCTCGGACTGCGTCAGCCGGTCGACCACACCGACCCCGCGGCCGGCACCTTCGAACAGCGCCTCACCCTCCTCCACACCTCCGCCGACCGTCCCATGGTGCTGTTCACCACCGGGTACCACGCCGTGCTGACACCCCGGCGGACCGAGGTGACCGTGCTGCTGGGCGCCAACCAGCTGCAGATCGAACACCGCTTCTTCGGCACCTCCCGACCCGCGACCCCCGACTACGCGCACCTGACCATCCGCCAGGCCGCCGACGACCACCACCGCGCCGTGCGCCTCTTCCGCCGGCTGTACCCGGCCCCATGGGTCTCCACGGGCGGCAGCAAGGGCGGCATGGCCACGGTCTACCATCGCCGCTTCCACCCGTTCGACGTGGACGGCACCGTGGTCCACGGCGCCCCCAACAACGTCGACGACCGGGACGACTCCGCCTACCTGCGCTTCCTGGAGACCGTGGGCAGCGCCGACGTCCGCGAGGCCCTCAAGGCGGCCCAGCGGCGGATCCTCGTGCACCGCGCCGAGATGGTCGCCCGTTACGAGGCCTGGGCCACCGCCGCCGGGGACACCTTCCGCCTCGTCGGCGGCGCCGACACGGCACTCGAAATCGCCGTACTGCGCGCGCCGCTCATGTTCTGGCAGGACGCCACCGCGGCCGACCACGCCGCCGTCCCCGGCCCGCACGCCACGACGGACGAGCTGTACACCTGGCTCGACCGCACGGCCGGACTGCCCCTGTACGCCGACTCGACCGCGCGGAACTACATCCCGTACTGGTACCAACTGGGCACCCAGCTGGGGTACCTCAGCCTGCCCACGTCCCATCTCGACGGACTGCTGCGCCACCCGGGCGCCGTCGAGCCCCGCTCGTTCGTGCCGCGTGACATTCCACTGCCGTTCGACTCGGCCGCGATGCCGGACGTCGACCGCTGGGTCCGTCGGCGCGGCAGCCGCCTGCTGTTCGTCAACGGCACCATGGACCCCTCCGTCGCCGAGCCCTTCCGTCCCGGCGGGCCCGACTCCCGCGTCCTGTGGGTGCCGGGCGGCAACCATCACGTCACGCTCGGGCAGCTCGCCCCGGCCGACCGCGACGAGGCGATCGCGACGCTGACGCGGTGGGCTTCCTAGGCGTCCTGGATGTCTGCCTTCCTAGGCGTCCTGGATGTCTTCGGCCGGGGGCCAGGCGTCGCCCCAGTCCGCGTCGCGGGCCGCCTTGTAGAGGTCGCCGTGGCGTTTGGTGACCGTGGCGCGGCGCAGGGACGGCTCGGTCTCGCACAGGTCGAGGAGGACCTGGCCCTTGCGGATCTGGGGTTTGCGGACGATGCGGGCGGGGGCCGGGGTGGCCGGGAGGCGCGTGGCGGCGACGTAGCTGAACTTCTCGTCCTCGTAGGCGAGGGAGCCGCCCTTGATCTGGCGGTGCAGCGAGGAGCGGCTGACGCGGGCCGAGAAGTGGCACCAGTCCGTGCCGGGGGCGATGGGGCAGGCGGCGCTGTGCGGGCAGGGGGCGGCGATGCGGAAGCCGGCGGTGATCAGGTGATCGCGGGCCTCGATGACGCGGGTGTAGCCGTCGGGGGTGCCGGGTTCGACGATCACGACGGTCCGGGCGGCGGACGCGACGGTGGTGAGGAGGGCGGCGCGGTCGGGGGCGGTGAGCTCGTTGAGGACGTAGGAGACGGTGACGAGGTCGGTGGGGTCGAGGGTGAGCGCCGAGCCGATCCGGGCGCGCTGCCAACGGGCGTTCGCCAGTGCGGGGTTGGCTGCGGCGATCTCCCGGCCGATCGCCAGGGCGGGCTCGGCCCAGTCCAGCACGGTGACGCTGCGCTCGCCGGGCCAGGTGGCGGTGACGGCCCAGGTCGCGGCGCCGGTTCCGCCGCCGACGTCGGTGTGGTCGGCGGGGGTCCATGCCGGTACGGCCGCGGCGAACGCCTCCAGTGCCGCGTGGACCGCCTCGAAGGTGGCGGGCATCCGGTAGGCGGCGTAGGCGGCCACGTCGGCGCGGTCGCGGAGGATCGGGGCGTCGGTGGGGGTGGCGCCCCGGTAGCTGGCGATCAGCCGGTCGACGGCCTGGGCGGCCTGGCGGGGTGGGAGGCCGTCGAGGAGGGCGGCGAGACTGCTGCGCAGGGCGTCTGCCGGGGATGCGGGGGCGTTCACTCGCCGATTCTACGAGGCGGCGTGCACCGGCCTCGCGGGTCCTCGCCCCCGCCGCCCCTACCCATTCCCATCCCCCAGGGGCTCCGCCCCTTCGACCCCGGCTCCTGGGGGCTGCCGCCCCCAGACCCCCGCTTCGGCCCCGAAAGGGCCTCGTCCTCAAACGCCGGACGGGCTGAAATGCTGGACCGGCGTCGAGAGGTGCGGCCTCGCTACCGGCCCCGCACCGCCCGTGCCACCCGTGTCCCCGCTCGTGCCCTCGGGCCGTTGTCCGCCGCACGTCGGCGTGGGTGGACCGTGTTGGCCAGCAGCACCAGGAAGGTGTCGGTCGCCGGGTCGAGCACGAGGGACGTGCCCGTGAAGCCCGTGTGCCCCGCTGCTCCCCGCCCCGCCAGCTCCCCCATGAACCACGGCTGGTCGACCGCGAACCCCAGCCCGGGCGGGGTGAGGAGCAGTTCCACGAAGTCGGGGCCGAGGATGCGGGCGGGGCCGTACGCGCCGCCGGAGAGCAGGGCGCGGGAGAAGACCGCCAGGTCCCGGGCCGTGGAGAACAGGCCCGCATGGCCCGCCACCCCGCCCAGCGCCCACGCGTTCTCGTCGTGGACGACACCCCGCAGCATGCCCCGGTCCGCCTTGGCCCAGGGACGCCGCTGGTCCTCGGTCGCCGCCGCACCGGGGCAGGGGCCGAAGCGGGTCGCGGTCATGCCGAGGGGTCGGGTGATGCCGTCATGGATCAGGACGTCGAGCGTGCGGCTCGTGATGCGTTCCAGCACGTGCTGGAGCAGCAGAAGGTTCAGGTCGGAGTAGCAGTAGGTGCCGGGCACGCCGATCGGCGGTTCCGCGCGCAGCCGCTCCAGGCGCTCCGCGTCGTCCGCGCAGTCGTACAGCGGGAGTTCGGGCCGCAGCCCTGAGGTGTGAGTGAGCAGCTGGCGCACGGTGACGTCGTGCCGGTCGGCCGCCCGGAAGTCCGGCAGATACGCCCCGACCCGCGCGTCGATGCCGAGCGTGCCGCGCTCGATCTGCTGCACCGCGGCGACCGAGGTGAACAGTTTCGTGAGGGAGGCCAGGTCGAAGGGGGTGGCCGTGGTCATCGGAACGCGGGAGTCGGGCGGCAGCTCCACCCCCGCGTCCGTCTCCTCGTCGTAGGAGGCGTACCGCACCGCCCAGCCCGCCGCCTCCTCGGCGGCGACGTACGGCCCCCGCCCGACGACCAGTACCGCTCCGGCCGCCCAGGGGCGGGGGCCGGTGGTGAGATCGTGGACCTCGCGGACGAGATGACGGATCTCCTCGGGGTCGAGTCCGGCCCTATCCGGCGTGTCCCCGCGCAGTCTCGGCGCGCTCAGTTCTCTGCTCCCTCCGCAGCCGCATGTCCATCCGTACGTCCATCCATACGTTCATCCGTACGTATGTTCCAAGGACGGCACAGTCCCATGAAGCACACCAGCGCCACCAGTGCCGCGGCCAGTTGGACGACGGCCATCGGGACGGCGGTGTCCTCCCCGGCGATGCCCACGAGGGGTGAGGCAATCGCGCCGATGAGGAAGGAGGACGTACCGAGGAGCGCGGAGGCGGATCCGGCGGCGTGCCTGGTGCGCAGCAGGGCCAGCGACTGGGCGTTGGGGAGCGTCACCCCCATCGCCGACATCAGGACGAACAGCGCCGCGGCGACCGGGGCCAGTCCGACCTCGCCGAAGGCGCCGACGGACATCAGCAGCAGCGCCGTCGCCGAGAGGATCACCACGGCCAGGCCCGCGCCCAGGACCTTGTCCAGGCCGACCCGCCCCACCAGCAGCTTGCCGTTGATCTGGCCGACGACCACGAGCCCGACCGAGTTGAGCCCGAACAGCAGGCTGAAGGTCTGCGGCGAGGCCCCGTAGATCTCCTGGATCACGAACGGCGACGCCGATATGTACGCGAACAGCGCGGCGAAGGCGAACCCGCCGGCCAGCATGTACCCGGCGAAGGCACCGTCGGCGAGCAGACCGCGCATGGCGCGCAGGGCCTCGCCGACCCCGCCGCCGTGCCGGTCGGCCGGCGCGAGTGTCTCGGGCAGCTTCCGCCAGACGAGCCCGGCGAGCAGCAGTCCGACGACCGTGAGCACGACGAACACGCCCCGCCAGTCCGTCACCCGCAGGATCTGCCCGCCGATGAGCGGCGCCACGATCGGGGCGACCCCGGAGATCAGCATGAGGGTCGAGAAGAAGCGGGCCATGGCCACGCCGTCGTAGAGATCGCGGACGACCGCCCGCGCGATCACGATTCCCGCCGCACCGGCGAGGCCCTGCGCCAGCCGGAAGGCGACCAGGAACTCGACGGTGGGCGCGAGCGCGCAGAGCGCCGTGGCGACGACGTAGACGGCGAGGCCGGCCAGGAGCGGGCGCCTGCGGCCCCATCGGTCGCTCATCGGGCCGACCACCAGCTGCCCGAGCGCCATGCCGGCCAGGCAGGCGGTGAGCGTGAGCTGGACGGTCGCGGCGGGCGCGTGCAGGGAGCGGGTGACCTCCGGGAGCGCCGGGAGGTACATGTCCATCGCCAGCGGGGGCGTGGCGGTGAGGCCGCCCAGGACGAGGGTGACGAGGAGGCCGGTGCGGCGGAGGGAGCGGGTGGGCGGTTGCGCCGTCTTCGGGGGAGCCGACTGCCGAGTGGCCGGCTGCCGCGTGGCCGGCTGCGGAGTGGCTGTCTCCGGTATCGCCGGCTGCGGTATGGCCGGTTGCGGCACGTCCTGTGCCGGCCCCCCACCGTCGCCCATGCGCCCCTCCCTCTCCGAGTGATCCGCCCTCTATGCTCTCAGCTCGTACAGAGTGCCGAGCGTCACATGTGCTGACATGAGCGAGGGGTGGGGCCGCGGTGGCGGAACGCAGCGTGCGGTGGGGAATCCTGGCGACCGGCGGGATCGCGGCCACGTTCACGGCGGACCTGGTCGATCTGCCCGACGCCGAGGTGGTCGCGGTGGCCTCGCGCAGCCAGGACTCCGCGGACGCGTTCGCGGAACGGTTCGGGATACCGCGGGCGTACGGCGACTGGGACGCGCTCGCGCAGGACGGCGACATCGATGTCGTGTACGTCGCCACCCCGCACTCGGCGCACCGAGCCGCCGCCGGGCTGTGCCTGGAGGCCGGGCGGAACGTGCTGTGCGAGAAGGCGTTCACGCTGAACGCGCGCGAGGCCGGGGAACTGGTCGCCCTGGCGAAGGCGCGCGGGAGCTTCCTGATGGAAGCGATGTGGATGTACTGCAACCCCCTGGTCCGGCGGCTCAAGGCGCTGGTGGACGACGGCGCGATCGGTGAAGTGCGCCATGTGCAGGCCGACTTCGGGCTGGCCGGCCCCTTCCCGCCCGCGCACCGCCTGCGTGACCCGGCACAGGGCGGCGGCGCGCTGCTGGACCTCGGCGTGTATCCGGTCTCCTTCGCCCAGCTGCTGCTCGGGGAGCCGTCGGATGTCGCGGCCCGCGCGACGCTGTCCGCGGAGGGCGTCGATCTGCAGACGGGAGCCCTGCTCTCCTGGGACGGCGGCGCGATGGCCTCGGTGCACTGCTCCATCGTCGGCGGTACGGCGACCGCCGCCTCCGTCACCGGTTCGCAGGGCCGTATCGACGTGCCGTACGGCTTCTTCTTCCCGGACCGCTTCGTCCTGCACCGCGACGGCCGCGACCCCGAGGAGTTCGCGGCCGACCCGGCCGACGGGCCCCGGGCCAGCCTGCGGCACGAGGCCGCCGAGGTGATGCGCGCCCTGCGGGCCGGGGAGACCGAGTCCCCGCTGGTCCCGCTGGACGGCACGCTGGCCGTGATGCGGACGCTCGACGCGATCCGGGACCGCGTCGGCGTCCGCTACCCGGGCGAGGCCCCGGAAGCGGACCCCGCGCGCGAGCTCACGCCCGCTTGAGCCCCGGCGCCCCCGCCTCCGTCACGAAGGACGCGGCCGTCGTGACCGGCGCCCCGGGCCTGGTCACGTACGGCACCGTCTTGAAGTCGGCCCGCGCCTGGTCCTCCCCCAGCGCGACGGTCACATAGCCGCGCCGTCCGTTGTAGAACCGCATGTGCGGGTTGGCCTGCATGTACGTGTCCCAGTTGGCGGGCTTGTCGATGCCGTCCCGGCCGCTCGCGACGGACGTGGCCACGATCTCCGTGCCGAGGGTGGCGGAGTCGGGGTCGTCGAAGTCGTCCTTGATGTCGAAGCAGTAGCCGACGTGCACGTCCCCGGTGAGCACCATCAGGTTCTCGACGCCGGCGGCCTTCGCCCCGTCCAGCACCCGGCGCCGGGAGGCGCGGTAGCCGTCCCAGGCGTCCATCGACACCCGGGACGGCGTGGTGAGGTCGAACTTGCGCTGGGAGAAGGTGACCTGCTGCGGTACGACGTTCCACAGCGCCGTCGACGCGCGCCACCCGTCGAGCAGCCAGCGCTCCTGCGTCTCGCCGGTCATCGTGCGCGCGGGGTCGTCGACGTCCGGCCCGGGAATCTGGGAGCCGTCGCCGTACGCCTGGTTGGAGCGGTACTGCCGGGTGTCCAGCACGTCGAACTGGGCGAGCCGGCCCCATTGGAGACGCCGGTAGAGCCGCATGTCGGGGCCCGTGGGCTGCTGGGGGCCGCGCAGGGGCTGGTTCTCCCAGTAGGCGCGGTAGGCGGAGGCCCGGCGCAGCAGGAACTCCTCCGGCGGGACGTCGTTCTCGGGGGTGTCGCCGGCGTAGTTGTTCTCGGTCTCGTGGTCGTCCCAGGTGACGACGAAGGGGTGCGCGGCGTGCGCGGCCCTGAGGTCGGGGTCGGTCTTGTAGAGGGCGTAGCGCAGGCGGTAGTCCTCCAGGGTCATGGTCTCGCGGTTGAAGAGCGCGGGGAGCGTGCGGTCGGTGTAGTTGCGGTAGCCGCCGACGGAGTTGACCGCGTACTCGTACAGGTAGTCGCCGAGGTGGAAGACGACGTCCACGTCGTCCTCGGCGAGATGGCGGTACGGCGTGTAGTAGCCGTCGGTGTAGGCCTGGCAGGAGACGGCCGCCAGGGTCAGCGAGCCCGCGGCGGCGTTCGCGAGCGGCGCGGTGCGGGTACGGCCCGTCTGGCTGATCCAGCTGCCGGTGCGGAAGCGGTAGTAGAAGACGCGGTCCGCGTCGAGCTGGTCGACCTCGACGTGGACCGTGTGGTGGAACTCGGGGTGCGCGGTGGCGGTGCCCCGTCGGGCGATCCGGCTGAACTTCTCGTCGTGGGCCAGCTCCCAGTGGACGGTGACCCGTTCGGCGGGCAGTCCGCCGTCGGGCTGGTAGGGGGCGGGGGCGAGGCGGGTCCACAGGACGACGGAGTCGGGCAGCGGGTCGCCGGAGGCGACGCCGAGGGTGAAGGGGTCGTCGTCGATCCGGCGGGCGTCGAGCTCCGCGGCGCTTGCGACGCCCGCGGCGGGCAGGTTCACGGCGAAGGCCAGCGCGGCGGCCGCGCCGGTGAGGGTCAGGAAACCGCGGCGTCCGAGGTGGCGGGCGGCGGCGCGTAGTTCGGGGGCGTGCTGGGGCGCGTGTGGTGTGATGGTCATACGGTCCTCCCCTGCCTGATGGATGCACGAGGCATTGGAGTGGCCGGGGACGACACTCGCTTGGCGCGTACACAACACCCGGATGGCGGACGAATGAGTTCCGGATGGCGGACCCTCGCCTACGCTGCGAGCCCATGACGAACAGGCAAACGGACACGAGGACCGCCGTGGTGACCGGCGCCGGCTCCGGCATCGGGCGCGCGGTCGCCGTGGAACTGCTGCGCGCCGGCTGGTCGGTGGCGCTCGCGGGGCGGCGCGTCGGGACGCTGGAGGAGACGGCGGGGCTGGTACCGGGCGCCGCCGCTCTCGCCGTACGGACGGATGTGGCACGCCAGGAGGACGTGGCGGCCCTGTTCGCCGCCACCGTGGAGCGGTTCGGGCGGGTGGACCTGCTGTTCAACAACGCGGGGACGTTCGGGCCGGGCGGGGTGCCGGTGGAGGAGCTGCCGTACGACGCCTGGCGGCATGTGGTGGACACCAACCTCAACGGCGCGTTCCTGTGCGCGCAGGCGGCGTACCGACAGATGAAGGAGCAGGACCCGCAGGGCGGCCGGATCATCAACAACGGCTCGATCTCGGCCCACACGCCACGACCGCACTCCGTCGCCTATACGGCCACCAAGCACGCGCTGACCGGCCTGACCAAGTCGCTGTCGCTGGACGGACGGCCGTACAACATCGCCGTCGGCCAGATCGACATCGGCAACGCGGCGACCGACATGACCGCCCGCATGCAGACGGGCGCGCTGCAGGCCGACGGCTCGGTGGTGCCCGAACCCGTGATGGACGTCGCCGACGTGGCGCGGACCGTGCGGCACATGGCGGAGCTGCCGCTGGCGGCGAACGTGCAGTTCGCGACGGTGCTGGCGACGGCGATGCCGTACGTGGGGCGTGGCTGAAAAGCTCCGGCAGCCTCCACCGCCTTCACAACTTGCACAAGCGGAATCTGAAATTCCGCTGCATCGACGCCGGTGGGAGGCATATGCTCAACGTCATCTGCACCAGAGCTTCACATATGGAGCAGACGGCTTCCGCAAGCCATGCCGAGGGGGGGGAGGCGGCAGCCGTTCCACGATCACCGGGTGGGGGTGGACCTCGCGCGGGACCGCGAGGTACGCACCGGTGCGTGGAACGGCTGCCGCACAGCCGGTACGGCGGCGCTCACCGCCCCAGGATCCGGTCGACCTCGGTCATCTGCTCCGCCGTCAGCGGACCCTTCGCCAGCGCGCCCGCGTTCTGCTCCGCCTGAGCGACGGAACGGAACCCCGGGATCGGCACGGCGCGTGGGCTGCGGGCCCACAGCCAGGCGAGGGCGCCCTGGCCGAGCGTGCGGCCGTTGCTGGTGAGGATGTCCTTGAGCGCCTCCACGCGGGAGACCCACTCCGGGTCGGCACCCGACCCGTCCTCGAAGCCCTGCAGCCACTGCGGCGGCCGGCTGCGGATGTCCCCCGCCTCCAGGGCCTGCCCGGTCCTGCGCTTGCCGGTCAGCAGGCCCATCGCCAGCGGGCTGCGGTTGATGCTCGCCAGCTCCAGCTCCTCGCACAGCGCGAACATCTCCGGCGCGTCCTGGAGCACATTGGCCATGTGCTGTACGGCCGCACAGTGCTCCCCTTGCGCGAAGACGGCGGCGCGGGCCGGGTCGTCGGTGCTCCACGCATAGGCCCGTATGAGCCCTTCGCGCACCAACTCCTCGCAGACGTCGCGCAGTTCGGCGGCACGCTCCGGACCGGCGTCGGACAGGTGCAGCTGGTAGAGGTCGACGTGGTCGGTGTCCAGCCGCTTCAGCGAGGCGGTCAGCGCCCGGCGGACGTACTCCGGCGAGTCGTCGGCGCCGGTGAGGGTGCGGGTCTCCTCGTCGAAGACGTTGCCCCACTTGGTGGCGACGACGACATCGGCGCGGCGCTTGCCGAGAGCGCGGCCGAGGACGCGTTCGCTGTGCCCGGCGCCGTAGGTGTCCGCGGTGTCGAAGAAGGTGACGCCCAGGTCGAGGGCGCGCCGGATCGCCCGTACCGACTCCTCGTCGTCGACCTTGCCCCAGCCGAGCGGCTGCCCGTCCGCGGCCTGCCACTCACCGCCGATGGCCCAGCAGCCGAAGCCGAGAGCGCTTACCCCTATGCCGGTCCGTCCCAAAGTCCTGTTGGTCTCCATGAGGTGGGACGTTATGAGGTGGAGCGCACACGAAGGCAAGGCCTTGAGCGAACTCCTTGAAAGCGATTTCGCCTGAAGCGATTACGCCTGACCGGTCTCGAAGCGGGAGATCCTGCCGTCCTCCTCGACCTCGAAGTGCCACCGGGTGCGCATCTCGCCCCAGGTGTCGTTGCGGTAGCTCGCGAGGAGGTCGCGGCCCTGGTTCGACTCGTTGTCGACCTCCATGTGGCCGTTGGAGGAGAAGATCTCCGCTTCGATCCAGTCGGCGAGGTCGCGGTCGGAGCCGTCGTCGGCCATGGTCGCGCCCGGCGCGAGGATGCTCAGGAAGCCCTCGCGGTCATGGGCGTTGACGGCGGTGACGAAGGCGCGGACGGCGGGGTCGCTGAGTTTGGACGTCTGAATCGTCATACCGGTCAGCCTCACACCGGCCCCGGCGGCCCGCCACCCGAACGGCGGCGACGGGAGGCCGGACGGGTGTCGTCGGTGCGACGGTGGATACGCGGGAGGGGAACTGTTCCTGCTGTCTGTTCCTGCTCTTTGTCCAGGAGGCACTGTGAGCGCATTCGACCGACGTGATCTGGGCCTGCTGTTGCTCCGGCTGGGTGCCGGCGGGGTGCTGGCCGCCCACGGCACGCAGAAGCTGTTCGGCTGGTTCGGCGGGCACGGCATCCAGGGGACCGGCCAGTTCATGGAGTCGGTCGGCTACAAGCCGGGCAAGGCCAGCGCCGTGGCGGCGGGCCTCGCGGAGACCGGCGGCGGCACACTGCTGGCGCTGGGGCTCGCGACCCCGGCGGCGGGTGCGGCGGCGGCCGGCGGGATGGCGGGCGCGGCCACGGTGCACGCCCCGAACGGCTTCTTCAACCAGGAGGGCGGCCTGGAGTACGCGGCCACCCTGGGCCTGGCCGCGGCCGGCCTCGCGATCGCGGGCCCCGGCCGCCTCTCCCTCGACCACGCGCTCGGCCATGTCCTCGACCGCGGCTGGATGGTACCGACGGCCCTCGCGGCGACGGCCGCCGCGACGGCACTGGTGGTGGGCGCGCGCAACCGGAGGCTGGACAAGCCGGAGAAGGACGAGGGAGCGGCCGGGTTCGAGGGCCAGGAGTCGTTGTTCGGGGAGTAGGGGGCTCCGCTCGGGGCGAGCAGATAGGGCGACGGTTGGGCAACGCCCCCAAAGGGGCCCGGGGCTGTATCGATTTCGCGGCTCCGCCGCGTGGGCGGTGGCGGCCCGACCGGCAGGTCCTCGGTGTCGACGCGGCTCTCCCCCGTCGTCAGGGTCACCGCCCGCGGCCTGCGCCGCCCGGTCTCCCCCGTGAACAGCTCGTCGCCCGGGACCGCGAGCCCCTGCGGCGCGTCCAGCCCGTCCACGACGACCGTCGGCGGGGCTGCCCCAGCCAAAGTCGGCGAGCAGGCGCCCTTACGTCCAGGGCGTGGCGACGAGCCGGATCCTCGCGTCGCCGCCGACGAGAGGGGCCGCGGTGTCCGGCAGCCGGATGTGCGCGACCCAGCGGCCGGGGGCGGGGTCCTCGTCGGAGCGGGGTGCTCCGGCGATGCGGTGATCGCGGATGGCGCCTTCGATCTCCGAGTTCCAGGCGGCCCAGATGCCGGGGCCGGCCTGAGGTGTGCCCACGTCGATGACGAGGGTGTCGGCGAAGTCGGCGCTCTGCTCCAGGTGGTCGCCGAGGTGCAGGATCCCGTGCCGCTCGCGCAGGGAGATGACCCGCAGGTCGAGCATGAACCGCATGGATTCGTCCTCCGCCGGGCGCAGGCCGCTGTTGAGGAAGGTGGTCGCCAGCGGCACCGACGCCCCCGGTCCGTCCTTGGCGGTGTCGAGCTGGATCGGACACCAGTGGGCCGCGAGCTGCTCGTGCGTCACCACGGGCAGTCCGCGCACCGACAGCCTGGTCTCGGCCTGCCACACCAGATCGTCGTCGTCGGGCAACCGGTAGTCGACCAGCGACGCCTCGATCCGGGTGTCCCCGAACAGGAACCGCCGCAGGTTCTGGTAGCCCTCCTCGGAGTTGACCATGCCGTAGCGCCCGCTGTGGCTGCGGTGCACAAAGGCCCGGTGCGCACCCGGGACATACGCCCGCTCGATCTGCACGAGCCCGTCGCTGTGCGGGCCGACGGCGGCCGAGGACAGCCCGAGGGCGACGCCGTAGTCGGCCGGGTCGGTGCCCACCAGGCAGAAGACCCGCTCCACGGGCAGCTTCCCCGGGCCCTGGGGCATGACGCGGGCGTCCCAGCCCTTGGCCGGGCCCTCGGGGTCCAGATCGGCCTGCGCAGTGAGGTACTCGTACATCCGCCGGGGGCCGAAGATGTCGGCGCCCTGGACACCGAGGGCGTCCCGGGCCCGCTCCAGCCATCCGCCCCCGATGTCGAAGGCGATGCCGCCGTGCGGGGTGCCGTAGGTGAAGAACTTCGCGACGCAGCCGGCGTCACGGCCCCGGTCCGGCAGCACCTTCTGCAGCAGGCAGCGGCAGATCAGGCCGCCCATCGAGTGGGCCACGAGGAACACGGCGGGCGCGCCGGACTTCTCGCGCAGCCGGTCGATCAGGTCGAGCAGATCGGCGGCGGCGTGCTCCAGCACGTACTCCTGGGGCTCGCCGCCCCACGTCGTCGCCGAGCGGTCGTAGAAACGGTGGATCCAGACGGAGTTGGCGGGGATCTGCGCATGGTCGGCGAGATAGGTCTCCTGGTTCCCCTTCACGAGCAGTTCATAGCCCTCCTCCCGCAGCAGGCGCAGCAGCGGGCTCTCGAACTGGTGGAAGCGCGGCTGGTTGTGCCCGCCGACGCGGATGTGCACGGAGCCCTCGTTGAAGCCGTAGAAGGGGTCGTCCACGGCCTTGTCGATCCCGCGCGTCCCGCCGGCGAACCCCCGGACGTAGACGATGGGGAGTCTGCGGTTGTCGTCCACGCCTTGCCTCCAAGCACCGGGGCCTACTTCTCCTGCCTAGAGGAAGCCCGGAACTCCGACCTCCAGGAATAGCCCGGACAGGTGGTGTGCCGGGTCGGGCGGGTGCGGCCGGTCCGGTCGGGGCTTTCACCCGTGGGGAGCAGGTTGCCTGGTGGTGCGGGTCGCGTTCGTGTCGTACTGGAGTCTCACGAGGGAGGTCAGGGAGGCCCGGATGTGGGACACGGGGAAGGCCCGGCGCGTCTTCGGGGCGCCCTCGCCTCCCCGCTCCGGCGGCAGAGCCAATCTCGCGTCGTGGCGCGAGCTGCCTCTGACGGTCATCTCCCGGATGAGAACTCAGCTCGCGAAGGAGAGACACCGTCCCGTGGGCGACGCCGACGGCCGACGGCAGGCCGTGCTCGAAGGAGTCGAGCGGCATCTCCAGCAAGCCGAGGAAGCGTGCCTGAACGCCTCGCGGTTCAGGCCCAGATCCGGCACCCTCGAACGCGCCTGGTCGAACATCCGCGCCGCCGAGACCGATCTGCTCTCCCTCGCTTCCGACGACGAAGTGCGTGCGAGAGCCCCCGAAGTCCTGGGCATCGTGCGTCGCCACCTGCCGGAGGACAGCCCCCAGCGGCAGGCCGTCGAGGAGATCGCCGAGAGCGTCGAGGCCGGCGACGGGCCGCTGACGGACCAGGAGCGGAGCGCCCTGGTCAGGGCCCTCGGCTTCGCCTACGCGGCCGTGGGCGGCAAGTACCGGCGGGTGCGGGTCCTTGCGGACCTGCTCTGGATCGTCACGGGGGCGGCGACGCTGGGCTTGGTCGCGCTGGCCCTGTGGGGCTACTTGGACAAGCAGTCCCTGGATCTGTGCTTCCGCCCCCAGCCACCCGGAAACCGGGTCGTCTGCCCCACGGGTGAACACAAGGTCGAGGCCCCGCCTCCGACGGCTGTGCCGCCCGCCGCCACGGATGTCGTCACCGGCGCGTACTCCGACCCGCTGGACGTGCTGACGGTGGAGTGCGCAGGGCTCATCGGCGCCGCCCTGACGGTGGTCGCGGCGGTGCACCACCTCCATGTGGACCAGGCCACGCAGTACAAGTTCCGCCTGCCGCTCGCCACGGCCGTGCTGAAGTTCCCCGTGGGCGCGCTGTCCGCGGTGGCCGGAATCGTGCTCATCAAGGGGGCTTTCGTACCCGGCCTGAGCGACCTCGACAGCTCCGCGCAGATCCTCGGCTGGGCGGTCGTCTTCGGAGCGGCCCAGCACTTGGTCACCCACATCGTCGACCAGCGGGCGGAGGAGGCGCTGAGCGGGGTGCGCAGACCGCCTTAGCGGGGCTTTCGCAAACCCGGCGACGGATCCGCCTCCCTGGCGCGTAGAGCAGACGACAGCAGTGCACAGGGAGGGGATCAGGACGTGGCAGGGGACAGAGGCAGACGCGTCAGGGGTACGACCGCCGCGGTGGCCGCGATGGTGGCGCTCACCGCCTCACAGGCGCCGGGCACGGTCCCGGCGCGCGCCACGGCGCCGGCACCGAGGCAGACACCCGCCGAGCACGGACCGAGCGTCTCCGGCGACGCCCCGTACCGCACCGGGCTGCCGCCGCTGCGGACCGGGAAGCGCGACGGCGACAGGGCGCAGGCTCCGGCGGAGAGGGCCGCCGCGCTGCCGGCGAGCGTGTTCGCCGCGTACCGGCGCGCGGAGGAGCGGCTGGCGCGCGAGGCGCCCGGCTGCCGGCTGCGGTGGCAGTTGCTGGCGGCGATCGGGCAGGTGGAGTCCGGCCAGGCCCGGGGCGGCCGGGTGACGTCGGACGGTACGACCGTGACGCCGATCCTCGGTCCGCGGCTGGACGGCGTGGCCTTCGCACGGATCCGGGACACCGACGCAGGCGCCCACGACGGGGACGCGGTGTACGACCGCGCGGTCGGGCCGATGCAGTTCATCCCGTCGACCTGGGCCCGCTGGGGTGCGGACGGCAACGGTGACGGGCGCAGGGACCCGAACAACGTCTTCGACGCGGCCCTCGCCGCCGGGCGCTACCTGTGCGCGGGCGGGCGGGACCTGTCCGTGCCGGCCGAGCTGGACCGGGCGGTCCTCGGCTACAACCACTCGGCGGCCTATCTGCGCACGGTCAGGGCCTGGTACGCGTACTTCCTGGACGGGCACCGGGTCGTCCCGGACGGCTCCGCCGCCTCCGCCGAACACCCCGAGCCGTCGCCGTCCCCTTCCCGGCCGAAGCAGGTCTCACCGACGCCCCCCTCCGCCCGTCCGAGCGCCACCCCGTCCCGCCCGCCGTCGTCTCCCCCCACATCACCGACCCCCACCCCGTCCCGCCCCGCCGCCGAACCCGTGGAGACCGACAACGCCCCGCAACTCCCCCTCCCCACCCCGGACATCGGGCTCCCCGACGACGACCTGCTGTCCGACGGCACCCTCACTCACCAGTAACAGCGCGGACTCGATGACCGCCGCCCCCTCCACAACCGCCGATACTCGGCGGTAATGTCGCCCACCGCCGGACGGAACAACGCCGGTGGGGTGAGCCTGGGTCTGAATCCCGGCCGGATCAGCGCGCGTCGTCTGGTGCGTGCGATCGGTTCGGCAACGCGGCGAGCGTGCGTGCCAGGCGGCGCGCGCCCGGCCGGGGTTCAGACCCAGGCTCAGAGCGCGAAGGGGCCCTCATGGCGACGGACATGCCTGCGGACATGCCCGCAGAGACACCTGCGGAGATGCACGCCGCCGACGAACGGTGGCGGCGCATGTGGAGCCACCGTGAGCAGTTGCTCAAGGTGGCCCGGCGCAGGTCGATGAGTGCGGAGGACGCCGAGGACGCGGTGCACGAGGCGATGCTGCGTGCCGCCGAACGCCCCGACCTGGACGACGAGCGGCTCGCGGCATGGCTGACGACGGTCACGATGCGGCTGTGCGTCGACCGCTACCGGCAGGTCAACCGCGAGGCCGCGGTGCGCACCAGCCCCACCCTCATCGCGCCCGGGCCCGTCCCCGTCGAGGAAGCCGTGTGCGACCGGGCCGAGGCGAAGTGGCTGGCGGTGCGCAGCGGTGAGCTGCCCGCGCGGCAGGCCGAGGCGCTGCGGCTGAAGTCGGAGGACCTGGACGTCGGGCAGGTCGCCGTCAAGATGGGCCTGAGCTATCGGACCGTCGAGTCACTGCTGGCCCGCGCCCGGCGGACGCTGCGGCAGTCGCTGGCGGCGACGCTGGGGTTCGCGCTGTTCCTCATCGGGTGGGGACGGCCGCGCGGCGGCGGCAAGGTGCACGCCGTGGCGGTGGCATCGACGGCGGCGACCCTGGCGGTGGCGGGGTTCGTCCTGCCGTACGCCCTCGACGGAAGCGGGGACGGAGGCGGTACGGCGCCCCGGCCCGCCGTGGCCCCACCGGACGGCGCGCAGGCGCTGCGCACCGACGGCGACGACGCGGGCCGTACGCCTCCCGGAAACACGCCCGCTGCCACAGCCGGCGAGCGGAAAGCCGCGGACTCCCCGGCGGGGGAATCGTTCCTGCCACTGTCCGTGCCGTCACTGCCGGCCGCCCCGGAGGTCCCCGCGGTCCCGGTGTCCCCGCTGCCGGTACTGTCCGCCCCGGACGTCCCACTGACCCCCGAGCTGCCGGACGTCCCGGACCTGCCCGAGACCCCGGACCTGCCGGTGGACCCCTCCCTCGACCCGACCACCGTCCCGGACACCTCCACCCCCATACCGTCCGCCTCACTCCCCGCACCGACACCGAGCACACTGCCGTAACCACGACCAGGCGCCCGCACCCAGCCCACCACCTCACCGCCAGCTCCCGGCACCACCGCGCGGAAGGCCCCGCACCCACCCGGCCCGCCCTGCATCCCGAAACCCCAAGGCCCCCGACCCGCCGGTGGATCCCTCCGCCGATCCAACCGACACGGCCACCTCCACCGCTCTACCGTCCGTCTCACCCCTCGCGCCGACGCCGAACACGCTGCCGTGACCGCGACCAGGCTCCGGTAGCCCCCCCCCCGGCCCGTCCGACGGACACGACGGCAACCCCGGACATTCCCGCCCCGCACCATCACCCCCCTCGCTCCCGCACCCACAGCAAGCGCCCTCCGACAGCCGTCGGCACACGGACGTGAGCCCCCGGGGCATTCAGCCGCAAGCCACCCCCAATCCCCCATCCCGAAACCCGGCCGAAAAAAATCCGCCACAGAAACGACGGACGTCCGCGCCCTCCCCGTAGAGCAGATGTCAGAGCTGCTCCACGGCTGAAGGGCGGACCGGATGGGTGTCGAGATCTGTGTGGAAGGGCTGACCAAGTCCTTCGGTCACCAGGTCATCTGGCAGGACGTGTCACTGACGCTGCCCGCCGGGGAGGTCTCGGTCATGCTCGGCCCCTCGGGCACGGGCAAGTCGGTGTTCCTCAAGACGCTCGTCGGGCTGCTGAAGCCGGAGCGCGGGTCGATCACGATCCAGGGCCGGGACATCACCAGGCTCCGCGAGCACGAGCTGTACGAGGTGCGCAAGCTCTTCGGCGTGCTGTTCCAGGACGGCGCGCTGTTCGGCTCGATGAACCTGTACGACAACATCGCCTTCCCGCTGCGCGAGCACACCCGCAAGTCCGAGAGCGAGATCCGGCGCATCGTGCTGGAGAAGATGGACATGGTCGGGCTGATCGGGGCGGAGGGGAAGCTGCCCGGTGAGATCTCCGGCGGGATGCGGAAGAGGGCCGGGCTCGCCCGGGCTCTCGTGCTCGACCCGGAGATCATCCTTTTCGACGAGCCGGACTCCGGCCTCGACCCGGTCCGCGTCGCGTATCTCAACCAGCTCATCGTCGACCTCAACGCCCAGATCGACGCGACCTTCCTGATCGTCACCCACGACATCGCCTCGGCCCGCCAGGTCCCGGACAACATCGGGCTGCTGTTCCGCCGCGAGCTGGTGATGTTCGGGCCGCGGGAGGAACTGCTGACCAGTGAGGAGCCCGTCGTACGGCAGTTCCTCAACGGCCGTATGCAGGGGCCGATCGGCATGGCCGAGGAGAAGGACGCCGCCCAGGTCGAGCAGGAGCTCGCCGCCCTCGGCGCCACGGACGGCGGCAAGGGCACACAGTCTCCCGGCAGTCAGGCCATGACTCCCCGCCTGCTGCCGGGCCCGGGCATCCCGCGGCCGCCGCGCTGGGAGGCCATCGCCCGGCGCGAGGCCGCGCTGCGGCAGAAGGCGGGGGCCGGCGCATGAGCCTGTCACCGATCGGAGCGCTGCGGCAGTCGGGGAGCCTGTTCGCGATGGCGCTGGACGTCGTCCGGACCATTCCCCGACGGCCGTTCCAGGCACGGGAGTTCATCCAGCAGGCGTGGTTCGTCGCAAGCGTCACCATCCTGCCGACGGCCCTCGTGTCCATCCCCTTCGGCGCGGTCATCGCGCTCCAGATCGGCAGCCTGACCCGGCAGCTCGGCGCCCAGTCCTTCTCGGGAGCCGCCTCCGTGCTCGCCGTGCTGCGCGAGGCCTCGCCGATCGTCACCGCGCTGCTGATCGCGGGCGCGGGCGGCACCGCGATCTGCGCCGACCTCGGGGCACGGAAGATCCGCGAGGAGATCGACGCGATGCAGGTGCTGGGCATCGACCCCATCCACCGCCTCGTCGTGCCGCGCGTCCTGGCGTCGATGCTGGTCGCGGTGCTGCTCAACGGCCTGGTGTCGGTGGTCGGCGTGGCGGGCGGCTACTTCTTCAACGTCGTCCTGCAGAACGGCACCCCCGGCGCCTACCTCGCCTCCTTCACCACCCTCGCCCAGCTCTCCGACCTGTGGGCGGCCGAGATCAAGGCACTCGTCTTCGGCGCGATCGCCGCGATCGTCGCCTCCTACAAGGGGCTCACCGCGAAGGGCGGCCCGAAGGGTGTGGGCGACGCGGTGAACCAGTCGGTGGTGATCACCTTCATGTTGCTGTTCGTGACGAACTTCGTGATGACCGCGGTGTACTTCCAGGTCGTCCCGCAGAGGGGTTAGCCGATGAGACGACTCCTTCAGCGCCCCCTGCGCTCCCTCGAAGCGCTCGGCGTCCAACTCTCCTTCTACGGCCGCTCGCTGGCCTGGACCGGCCGCACCCTGCACCGCTACAAGAAGGAGATCCTGCGGCTGCTCGCCGAGGTGAGCTTCGGCCGGGGCGCCCTGGCCGTCGTCGGCGGCACGGTCGGCATCATCGCCTTCCTGTCCTTCTTCACCGGCACCGAGGTCGGCCTCCAGGGCTACGCGGCCCTCAACCAGCTCGGCACCTCCAACTTCGTGGCGTTCCTGTCGGCGTACTTCAACACCCGCGAGATCGCCCCGCTGGTGGCCGGCCTCGCGCTCTCCGCGACCGTCGGCGCCGGCTTCACGGCCCAGCTCGGCGCGATGCGGATCAGCGAGGAGACCGACGCGCTGGAGGTCATGGGCGTGCCGTCGCTGCCGTTCCTGGTGACGACGCGGATGATCGCCGGGTTCGTGGCCGTGATCCCGCTGTACGTGATCGGCCTGCTGTCCTCGTACCTCGCCGCCCGCACCATCACCACCGGCTACTACGGCCAGTCGGCGGGCACCTACGACCACTACTTCCAGCAGTACCTGCCCCCGGTGGACGTGCTGTGGTCCTTCGGCAAGGTGCTCGTCTTCGCCGTCCTGATCATCCTGGTGCACTGCTTCTACGGCTACTACGCGAGCGGCGGCCCGGCCGGCGTCGGCGTCGCGGTGGGCCGTGCGGTGCGGACCTCGATCGTGGCGATCAACGTCCTGGACTTCTTCCTGTCGTTGGCGATCTGGGGCGCCAACACAACCGTACGGATAGCGGGGTGAGCCGCCCGATGAGGGTGCCGAGGGTGCCGAAGGTGCTGAGACTGCGGTTGTACGGCGTGGTGTTCCTCGCCGTGCTCGCCCTGCTGCTGGGGCTGTCGGTCGCCGTCTACCAGCAGGCCTTCACACCGGCCGTGCGGATCACGCTGGAGGCCGACAGCCTCGGCAACCAGCTCGATCCGCGGGCCGACGTCAAGCTGCGCGGGCTGCTGGTCGGCGAGGTGCGCGAGGTGCACGCCGACGGGACGAAGGCGCGCCTCGACATCGCGCTCAAACCGGAGCACGTCGCGTACATCCCGTCGGACGTGCACGCGCGGCTGCTGCCCAAGACGCTGTTCGGCGAGAAGTACGTCGACCTGGTCCCGCCCGCCGGCGCCGGGTCAGCGGCGGCCCGCCCGATCCGCGCCGGTGACGTCATCACCCAGGACCGCACCCGCGTCGGCATCGAGGTGCAGCAGCTGATGAACGACCTGATGCCCCTGCTGCGCACGGTCCAGCCCGGCAAGCTCAACGCCACGCTCTCCGCGTTCGCCACCGCCCTCGACGGCCGCGGCGACCGCATCGGCGACAACCTCACACGCCTGGAGTCCTACCTGCACCGCCTCAACCCCCACCTGCCGTCCCTCACCGAGGACATCGCCCGCTTCGCCGAGGTCGCCGAGATCTACGGCGACGCGGCACCGGACCTGATGGACATCCTGCGCAACACCGTCACCACCAGCCGCACCCTCGTCGAGCAGAAGGACCGGCTGGCGACGGCGCTGAAGACGACGGCGACCGCGGCGGGCACGGCAAAGGAGTTCCTCGACGCGAACGGCGGCCGGCTGATCACCCTCGGCCAGGTCTCCCGCCCGACCCTGGAGCTGTTCGCCCGCTACTCCCCCGAGTACCCGTGTCTGCTGGCCGGTCTGGTCCGGCAGGAGAAGGCCTCGGAGGGGGCGTTCCGGGGCGGCAAGATGCACATCACGCTGGAGGTCGTACGGCCGCAGGGGGCGTACGAGCCGGGCGAGGAGCCGCGCTACGGCGAGCGGTCGGGCCCCGACTGCCGTGATCTTCCGGGTCCGCCGGTACCGGCGCCCGGAGCCCACCTCAACGACGGTTCGAAGTCCTCGGGTTCCTCCGCGGGCGGCCCGCTCGGCGTCTCCGCCACCCGGGCCGAGCAGCGGGCAGTCGGCTCGCTGGTCGCCCCGGTCCTGGGCGTGCCCGCCGACGAGGTGCCCCCGGTCACGACGCTGCTGTTCGGGCCGCTGGCGCGCGGGACGGCGGTGAGTGTGGCATGAGCCGTACGAAGGCGACGGGCGCCCGGCAGACGGCCGCCCCGCTCATCAAGTTCAGCCTCTTCGCGCTGGTGACGATCCTGGCGACGGCCCTGCTCGCGGCGACCATCGTGAACATCTCCTTCAGCCCGAAGGACACCTACCGCGCCGTCTTCAGCGACGTCACGGGACTGGAGAAGGGCGACGACATCCGGGTGGCCGGGGTGCGGGTCGGCGAGGTCGAAGGCATCCGGATCAAGGACCGGACCCTGGCCGAGGTCACCTTCACGGTCAGCCGGGACCGGCCGCTGCTCACCGGCACGGGCGCGGTCATCCGGTACCGCAACCTGGTCGGCCAGCGCTACGTCGCCCTGACGGAAGGGGCGGGCGACAGCACCCGGCTGCGCCCCGGCGCGACGATCCCGCTGTCCCGCACGCAGCCGGCGCTGGACCTCAACGCCCTGCTGAACGGCTTCAAGCCGCTGTTCGCCGCACTCAGCCCGAAGGACGTCAACCAGCTCGCCACGGAGATCATCCGCACGCTCCAGGGCGAGGGCGGCACGGTCAACAGCCTCCTCGTGCACACGGCGTCGCTCACCTCGACGCTGGCCGGCCGCGACAAGCTGATCGGCTCGGTCATCGACAACCTCAACACTGTGCTGGGCACGCTGGACAAGCGCGGCGCCCGCTTCTCCGGCCTGCTCAAGCAGCTGCGCCGGGTCGTCTCGGGCCTGTCCGCCGACCGGGGGCCCATCGGGAAGTCGCTGATGGGCATCGGCGACCTCACGGAGGCCACCTCGGGCCTGCTGAAGGACGCGCGCCCGCCGCTGAAGGACGACATCGCCGAGCTGACCGAGCTCACCGGAACGCTGAACGACAACGAGAAGACGGTGGAGGGCGTGCTGAAGCGGCTGCCGAACAAGCTCAACGAGCTGACCGGGACGGCGTCCTACGGCTCGTGGTTCAACTTCTACCTGTGTGACTTCGACGGTCGGATCGTCCTGCCGAAGACGGAGTCGACGTCGAAGCAGGTGCTCACCCCCGACCTGCACGTGGCGAGGGCGAGGTGCGGGGCATGAGCCGTACGAGGCACCGCCCGGAGCCGATGTTCAGGGTGCGGGTGGAACCGCCGAAGCTGCCGAAGCTGCCGTTGCCGCGCGTCCGCCTGCTGCCGCGCCGCAAACCCCGCCGGCAACCGCTGGTCAAGGTGCGCGTCGCGCCGCCCCGCATACGCCTCCCCCGCATCCGCCGCCCGCACCTGTCCCCCTTCCGCGACCGCAACCCCGTCGTCATCGGCGCGGTCGGCCTCACCGTCCTCGCGCTGCTGACGGTGGCCGCCTTCAACGCCGACCGGCTGCCGGTCATCGGCGACGGCGAGACGTACAGCGCTGCCTTCGCGGAGGCGGGCGGTCTCAAGCCGGGCGACGAGGTGCGGATCGCCGGGGTCAAGGTCGGGAAGGTGGAGGAGGTCGACCTGGACGGCGACCACGTCAAGGTCACCTTCAAGCTGAAGGGCGAGCCGGCCTTCGGCACCGAGACCGGGGCGTCGATCCGGGTCAAGACGATCCTGGGCGCGAAGTACCTGGCGCTGCACCCGAAGGGCCGCGGCCAGTTGGCGCCCGGCAGCGAGATACCGATCCGGCGGACCGTCCCCGCGTACGACGTCGTACAGGCCTTCAGCGACCTCACCACCACGACGGAGGAGGTCGACACCGACCGCGTGGCGGAGGCCCTGAACACGATCTCCGCCACCTTCGAGGACTCCCCGTCGGAGGTACGGGCGTCGATCAAGGGCCTGTCGCAGATCTCCCGGACCGTCGCCACCCGCGACAGGGCGCTGCGCGATCTGCTCGACCACGCGAACGGCGTCACGGGCGTCCTGGCGGACCGGTCGTCGGACTTCACCACCCTGGTCAAGGACGGCGACAAGCTGTTCAAGGAGATCGGCAAGCGGCGCGAGGCGATCCACAGACTGCTGAAGAGCTCCGCCGCGCTCGGCATCCAGCTCTCCGGCCTGGTCCAGGACAACGACAAGGAGATCGGCCCGGCACTCAAGGGCCTCAACCGCGTGGTGGACATGCTCGAACGGAACCAGGCCGGCTTGGACAGGAGCATCAAGCTCCTCGCTCCCTACGTCCGGCTCTTCACCAACACCCTCGGCAACGGCCGCTGGTTCGACTCCTACGTCCAGAACCTGGTCGCGGCTCCGGTGGTGCCGCAGACGCGGACGGGAGGGGCGCGGTGAGCGGCCGTTGGGGCGCGGTGGGCGCCCGCTGGAGGAAGCGCGCGGCCCTGCTGACCGTGCTGGTCCTGGTCGCCGGGCTCACCTACGTGCTGTGGCCGCGCCCCGAGCCGGTCCGCGTCACGGCGTACTTCCCGCGCACGGTCGGCATCTACCCGGGCTCGGACGTCCGTGTCCTCGGTGTCCGGATCGGCGAGGTCAAGGAGATCACGCCGGAGGGCGGCCGGGTGCGGGTGGAGCTGGAGTACGACGCGGGCCGCAAGGTCCCGGCGGACGCGCAGGCGGCCATCATCAACTCCTCGGTGGTCAGCGACCGTTATGTGCAGCTGCTGCCGGTGTACCGGGGCAGCGGTCCGGTGCTGCGGACCGGGGACGAGATCCCCGAGTCGCGCACGGCCGTACCGGTCGAACTGGACCGTATCTTCGACAGCCTCCACACCACGGCCGAGGCGCTCGGCCCGGACGGCGCCAACAAGGACGGGGCCCTGTCCCGGCTGCTCGGGGTGAGCGCGGACAACCTGGACGGCCAGGGCAAGAACCTGCACCAGACGGTCGAGGACCTCTCGGCGGCGGTCTCCACCCTGTCCGACGGCCGCACGGACCTGTTCGGCACGATCCGCAACCTCCAGGTCTTCACGGCGGCGCTGGCCGCCGACGACAAGAGCGTGCGGTCGTTCAACAGCAGTCTCGCGCAGGTCGCCGAGCAACTCGCGGGCGAGCGCAAGGACTTGGCGGCGGCACTGAAGAACCTCGGCACGGCCCTCGGTGACGTGTCGGCCTTCGTGAAGAAGAACAAGAAGTCGCTGACGTCGAACGTGGAGGGTCTCAGCAAGGTGACCAAGGTCCTCGTCACCCAACGGGCGGCGCTGGAGGAGCTGTTGGAGGTGGCCCCCACCGGCATGTCGAACCTGAACAACGCCTACAACCCGGCGGCCGGCACCCTCGACACCCGCAACAACGCCGATCAGGCACAGGACCCGGCATCGCTGCTGTGCTCCGTACTGAAGACGACGGGCGACGAGGGCGGCAAGAACCCCGACTGCGCCGAGCTGAGGAAGCTGTTCGACTCCCTGCCGGAGCTGCCGCAGGGCGGCACGGCGGTCACGGGCACGGTCGACCGCACGCTCGGCGGAATCCTGGGGGCGAGGGCATGAGCGTCGAGCGCGAGGGCGTGCTGCGGAGGGGCGCGCTGGGCAAGTACGGGGTGGCGGCGTGGGCGGCCGTCGGCTCCCTCCTCCTCACCGGCTGCGAGTTCAACGGCTGGTACGACGTCCAACTACCCGGCGGCGCCGCCTCGGACGGCAACGCGTACCACGTCACCGTCGAGTTCCGTGACGTACTGGACCTGGTGCCGCAGTCGGCGGTGAAGGTCAACAACGTGACGGTGGGCGCGGTCGAGAAGGTCGAGCTGGACGGCTGGCACGCGCGCGTGCACCTGCGTGTCGCCGACTCGGTGAAGCTGCCGGCGAACGCGATCGCCGAACTCCGGCAGACCAGCATGCTCGGCGAGAAGTACGTGGCGCTGTCGAAGCCGGCGGGCACGGCCCCGGTGGGCCGACTCGGCGAGGGAGACGTGATCCCCCTGTCCCGCAGCGGCCGCAACCCGGAGGTCGAAGAGGTGCTGTCGGCCCTGTCCGCCCTGCTCAACGGCGGCGGGGTGGCCCAGCTGAAGACGATCACGGTGGAACTGAACAAGGCGCTGGAGGGCCGGGAGAACAGGGTCAAGTCGCTGCTGACGGAGCTGAACGTGTTCCTGGGCGGCCTGGACAAGCAGAAGCAGGACATCGTCCGGGCACTGAAGGCGGTGGACCGCCTGGCCAAGCGCCTCGGCAAGGAGAAGGAGACCATCGCCGAGGCGGTGGAGGAGATGCCCCCGGCCCTCAAGGTCCTCGCCGACCAGCGGCGCGATCTGACGAGGATGCTGACGGCCCTGTCGAACCTGGGCCGGACGGGCACCAAGGTGGTCAACGCCTCGCACGACGACACGGTCGCCAACCTGAAGCAGCTCCGCCCGATCCTGCAGCAGCTCAACAAGGCGGGCGACGACCTGCCCAACTCCCTCGAACTGCTGACGACTTACCCGTTCCCGCGCAACGCGGTGGACGCGATCAAGGGCGAATACGTCAACCTGCACATCACTGCGGACCTCGATCTGGCAGGCGTCTACGGCAACCTGACGAAGAAGCCGGGTGAGGGGGACGGGGGCGGCGGCGACGGGGACACGCCGGGGCCCGAGCTCCCCGGAACCCCCGACCTCCCGGACGTACCGGATCTCCCCGACGTGCCGGGCGTGCCGACACCCACGGCGCTGCCGAGCAGCACGCCGGGTGTGCCGTCCTCCCCCTCCGGGGGCGGCGGTGACCTGCTCTGCCCGCCGGTGTGCACGGCCGCCTACATGTCTCGGGCCGACTGGCCGGAAGGGATCAACCTCGAACTCGCCGAGCTGATGCTGAAGGGGGTCCAGCCGTGATCACCCGTACGGTCAAGGTCCAACTGCTGGCCTTCGCCACGATCACCGCGGTAGGCGTGTCGTACGTGGGCGCCGAGTACACGGGCCTGGTGAACGGCGTCCTGGACCGCGGCTACACGGTCCGCGCCGACTTCGCCGACTCCGGGGGCGTCTTCCCCGGCGCGGAGGTGACGTACCGCGGCGTGCCGGTGGGCAAGGTCGGCGCGCTGCACCTGACGGGCAAGGGCGGAGTGACCGGCAAGGGCGGGGTGTCGATCGCCCTGGACATCGAGGACGGGGCGCCCCGCATCCCCGCGGACACGCTGGCGGTGGTGGCGAACCGCTCGGCAATCGGTGAGCAATACGTCGACCTGCAGCCGCGCACGTCCCACGGCCCGTACCTGCTGGACGGCAGCGACATCCCCCGCCGGAACACCCGTGTACCGCTGCCGACGACGGACATGGTTCTGAGCCTGGACCGCCTGGTGAACTCGGTCGGCAAGAAGGACCTCCGGGTGACGATCGACGAGCTGGGCGAGGCCTTCGCCGGAACCGGCCCGAACCTCAGCCGCCTGGTGGACTCGGGAAACGACCTGGTCGACTCGGCGTCCGAGGCCCTCCCGGAGACGATCGCGCTGATCGAGGACTCGAGGAAGGTCCTGAAGACACAGGCGGACCAGGGCTCGTCGATCACATCATTCGCGCATGATCTGGCCCTGCTCTCGGCCCAGTTGAAGGAGAGCGACGGCGACCTGCGCAAGCTGATCGGCAATGCCCGGCCGGCGGCGCAGGAGGTGAACTCGCTGCTGAAGTCGACGGGCCCGGAGCTGTCGGTCCTGCTGGCGAACCTGATCAGCGGCGGCCAGGTCACCCTGGCCCGGCTGCCCGGCGTGGAACAGACGCTGGTCACCTTCCCGGTGATGGTGGCGGGCAGCTACACGGTGATCCCCGGCGACGGCACGACCCACTTCGGCCTGGTGGTGAACGCCGACGACCCGCCGGCCTGCAAGCAGGGCTACGGCACGGCGCGCCGCGACCCGGCGGACACGAGCACGCGCGAGGCGAACACCGGTGCCCGCTGCACGCTGCCGCGCGGGAGCGGGTCGTCGGTGCGGGGCGCGCAGAACGCCCCGGGTGCGTCGCGCTCATACGGCGGCGGCGCGAACCAGGCGGCGTACACCTCGCCGTACGTCACCCCCTACGACCCGGAGACCGGCACCACGACCGGCCCCGACGGAGGAACTGTCGAGATCGGCTCGACGGGCGGCCAGCGGGCCGTGTTCGGAAAGGAGTCGTGGCAATGGCTGCTCGTTGGCCCCATGGCATGAGGCTGAAGCGACCGAGACTGACGACAACCGCGCTCATCGCGGCGACCGTCCTGACCACGGCGCTGACGGTCTGGCCGGCCCTCGGCCTGTACGGCCAACGCGAGGCGGAGCACCGCCGCCAGGACATCCTGGCCGCGGCCCGCCAGTCGGCCCTGAACTTCACCTCCCTCGACTACCGGCACTACGACCGCGACAGCGCGAACGTCCTGTCGGGCGCGACCGGCGACTTCAAGAAGCAGTTCGCGGCGCAGACGAACCAGTTGACGGACCTCGTGGCCCAGAACAAGTCGGTGTCGGAGGGCCAGGTCCTGGAGGCGGGCATCGTCCGCGCCGACGACGACTCGGCGCGGGTGCTGGTCGTGGCCGACAGCAAGGTGACGAACACGGCGGTGCCCCAAGGGGAGGCGCGGACATACCGCCTCCAGCTGGACCTGGTGCACCGGGACGGCCGTTGGCTGACGTCGGACGTCGAGTTCGTCGGCTGACAAGCAGGATTGAGGAGTACGACCATGCCGAAGACGACCACCGGCACCACCACCCGCCGCACGATGACGGCAGCCGCCCGCGCGGCAGCCAAGCGAGCGGAACGCGGCCACCGCGACGCGAACTCGACACCGGCCACGGACGAGGCGCCCGGCGCCGAAGGCTCGTCGGGAGCCCGCACCGTGCTGATCGACGCCCCGAAGGACGGTTGGCAGGACCCGCCCGAGCCGTCCCCGGAGACCTTCGACGAGGACGACGCCCCGGAGGAACGGCCGACACCCGGCCGCGGGCGGCTGCTCACAGTGCTGCTCGCCGTCCTGCTGGTTGCGTCCCTGGCCGCAGCTTTCGCACTGGCTTGGAAGTCCTGGGACGCCCGCCGCACGGAAACCGCCCGCACCGAGGCGGTCGCGGCAGCCCAGAAGGCGGCACCGGTCGTCCTGTCGTACGACTACCGCCACCTGGACCGCGACTTCGCGAGGGCCCGCGCCCACCTGACCGGCGACTTCCGCGACGAGTACGGCAAGACGACGAAGACGGTGGTGGGCCCGACGGCCACGAAGTACCACGGCGTCGTGAAGGCGACGATCGCCGCACCGGCCTCCGGCGGAACCCCGGCAGCCTCGGTCGTCTCTGCCTCCTCTGACAAGGTCGTGGTCCTGCTCTTCGTCAATCAGGTCACCGAGAGCACGCAGGTTTCGGGCTCGCGGGTGGATCTGAACCGGGTGCGGATGACGATGACCCGCACGGACGAGGGCTGGAAGGTGAGCGCTGTGGACGCGCTGTGACGCCCATGCACGGTCCGCTACCGGTCCGCTTGCGCCGCCCTCGTCCACGCGGGTGGCGCTGACGCCGCCGCAGTACCGCATCGACATGTCTCCACAGCGCGCACAGGGCGCCTCGACGTGAGCGGTGGGCGAGTCCGCAAGGAACCGAGCGGGCCGCTGGGGCACCGTGCCGTCTCCGCCCCCGATCCGCTTTCGAGCCAGGCTCGAGGCACCGGCCGCAGCCTGCTCATGGCCCGAGCAACGGACCGTGATGCGTTGTACGTACGGAGGCGATATGACTCGGCGCGTTGTGATCACCGGCATCGGGGTGCGCGCCCCGGGCGGCCTGGGAACGAAGGCGTTCTGGTCGCTGTTGAGCGATGGACGGACGGCCACCCGGAGGATCTCCCGTTTCGACCCGGCGCCCTTCAGGTCCCGGATCGCGGGCGAGGTGGACTTCGACGCCGAGGCGGAGGGGCTCAGTCCGCGCGAGGTGCGCAGGATGGACCGCGCGACCCAGTTCGCCGTCGCCTGCACCCGGGACGCGGTCGCCGACAGCGGCCTGGAACCCGCGGCCCTGGACCCGTGCCGCATCGGCGTGAGCCTGGGCAGCGCGGTCGCGTCCGCCACCAGCCTGGAGCGGGAGTACCTGGTGCTGTCGGACAGCGGCCGGGAGTGGCTGGTGGACGACGCCTTCCTCTCCCCGCACATGGCCGACTACCTCAGCCCGGGGGTGATGCCGGCGGAGGTGGCCTGGAGCGTGGGCGCCGAGGGCCCGGTGACGATGGTGTCCGACGGCTGCACCTCCGGCCTGGACGCGGTCGGGCACGGCGTCCAGCTGATCCGCGAGGGAACCGTCGACGTCGTCCTCGCGGGCGCGTCCGACACTCCCGTCTCGCCGATCGTCGTCGCTTGCTTCGACGCCATCAAGGCGACGACGCCCCGCAACGACGACCCGGAGCACGCCTCCCGCCCGTTCGACGCCTCACGCAACGGCTTCGTCCTGGCGGAGGGTGCCGCGATGTTCGTCCTGGAGGAGTACGAGGCGGCCCGGGCGCGCGGCGCGCACGTCTACGCCGAGATCGGCGGGTTCGCCACCCGCTGCAACGCCTACCACATGACCGGCCTGAAGAAGGACGGCCGGGAGATGGCCGAGGCGATCCGGGCGGCGCTCGACGAGGCCCGGCTCGACCGCACCGCCGTCGATTACGTCAACGCGCACGGTTCCGGCACCAAGCAGAACGACCGCCACGAGACCGCCGCGCTCAAGCGAAGCCTCGGCGCGCACGCCTACGACGTGCCCGTCAGCTCCATCAAGTCGATGGTCGGGCACTCGCTCGGCGCCATCGGGTCCATCGAGATCGCGGCCTGCGCGCTGGCCATCGAGACCAACGTCGTACCGCCCACGGCCAATCTGCACACCGCCGATCCCGAGTGCGACCTGGACTACGTACCACTGACCGCCCGTGACAAGCGGGTGGACACCGTTCTGTCGGTCGGCAGCGGGTTCGGCGGGTTCCAGAGCGCGATGGTGCTGCACCGGCCCGAGGTCGCCGCATGAGCCGCCGTACGAGTCTGCCGACGGCCGAGGCCCCTGGGCGCGCCGCCTCTCGTGTGGTCGTCACCGGCGTGTCGGTGGTGGCGCCGGGCGGTCTGGGCACCGAGGAGTACTGGAAGTCCGTGCTCACCGGCCGCAGCGGCATCGGGGAGCTGACCCGGTTCGACGTCCGCCGCTACCACGCCCGGCTCGCCGGGCAGATCAGGGACTTCGAGGCCGCCGAGCACCTGCCCAGCCGACTGCTGCCGCAGACCGACGTCTCGACCCGTTACGCGCTGGCCGCCGCGGCCTGGGCGCTGACCGACGCCGGCGTGGGCGCGGACACACTGCCCGACTACGACATGGGCGTGGTGACCTCCACCTCGCAGGGCGGCTTCGAGTTCACCCATCGAGAGTTCAACAAGCTCTGGAGCAAGGGCCCCCAGCATGTCAGCGTCTATGAGTCGTTCGCCTGGTTCTACGCCGTCAACACCGGCCAGATCTCCATTCGGCACGGCATGCGGGGCCCGAGTGCGGCTCTCGTCGCGGAGCAGGCGGGCGGCCTGGACGCCGTGGGCCATGCCCGCCGGACCGTTCGCCGCGGCACGCCTCTGGTGCTGAGCGGCGGAGTGGACTCCGCGTTCGACCCGTGGGGCTGGGTGGCGCAGTCGGCCGGCGGCCGGATCACCACGGCGACCGATCCCGATCACGCGTACCTGCCCTTCGACACCGCCGCGTCCGGACACGTGCCCGCCGAGGGGGGCGCGATCCTCGTCGTCGAGGACGCGGACTCGGCCCGCCGGCGCGGTGCGGAGCGGATCTACGGCACGCTCGCCGGGTACGCGTCCACCTTCGACCCGCGGCCCGGCTCGGGCCGCCCGCCGGGGCTGCGCCGTGCGGCCGAACTGGCGCTGCAGGACGCCGGGTTGGCGGCGGACGACATCGACGTCGTCTTCGCCGACGCGGCCGGAGTGCCGGAACTGGACCGGTCCGAGGCGGAGGCGATCAGGCAACTGTTCGGGCCGGGCGCCGTCCCGGTGACCGCGCCGAAGTCCCTCACCGGCCGGATGTACGCGGGTGGCGGGCCGGCCGACCTGGTCGCCGCTTTGCTCGCCGTCCGCGACGGCGTGGTCCCGGCGACCGCGCACACCACGTCGGTGCCGGCCGACTACGGCATCGACCTCGTCCTCGGGGAGCCCCGCGCGCTGCCCGTGCGGGCCGCACTGGTGCTCGCCCGCGGGCGCTGGGGCTTCAACTCGGCGATGGTCGTGACCGATCCGTCGTACTGACCTCCCCCGCCCGGATACCGAGTGCCGGCTCGGGCCCTCCCACGGCCCTCGGCACTTTCCCCCTTCGACCCGTCAACTGCTGGCAGGAGACCATTCCATGGCACACATCCACATCGACGACCTCCGGCGTATCCTCGTCGCCTGCGCGGGCGAGGACGACGGCATGGACCTGAGCGGCGACATCCTCGACACCTCGTTCGGTGACCTGGGGTACGACTCGCTCGCCCTGATGGAGACCGCCGCCCGGATCGAGCTGGACTACGGGGTCGCCCTCGCCGACGATGTGATCGCCGACGCGAAGACGCCACGGGATCTGCTCGACCTGGTCAACCGGGCCGTTCCGGCGGACGCCCCGTGACGGGCGGACCTGGTCTGCGGCGCGTCGAGCACACCCGGGTGGTGCACGCGCCGCCCGCGCCGCTGTACGACCTGGTGGCGGACGTGACCCTGTGGCCGGCCGTCTTCGGCCCCACCGTGCACGCCCGACGGCTCGAAGGCGGCCGGGACAGCGAGCGGATCCGGCTCTGGGCGACGGTGAACGGCCGGGTGAGCGACTGGGTGTCGCGCCGCGCCCTCGACCCGGCACGGCTCACGGTCGGCTTCGAGCAGGAGGTGAGCAGTCCCCCGGTCGCCTCGATGGGCGGCGAGTGGAACTTCACCGAGCTGAGCGGCGGCCGGACCGAGGTGGTGCTGAAGCACCACTTCACGGTCGTCGACGACGAACCGGCCGCCGTGACCTGGGTGCACGAGGCGCTGGACCGCAACAGCGCGGCGGAACTCGCCGCCCTGGCCCGGATCGCGGAGAGCGGGCACCCGCCGCGGGAGATCGTGTTCTCCTTCACCGACACCCTCGCGCTGACCGGCCCGGCCGAGGCGGCCTACGACTTCGTCGCACGAGCCGACCTGTGGCCGCGACGGCTCCCGCACGTCGCCGGAGTCACGCTCACCGAGACCGCGCCGGGCGTGCAGGACCTGCGGATGGAGACGGCGACGGCGGACGGCTCGACCCACACGACCCATTCGGTACGGGTGTGCCGGCGGCCGGAGTGGATCGCGTACAAGCAGGTCGTCACCCCGGAGCTGCTGCTGGGGCACAGCGGGCTGTGGACGTTCGGCGAGGGACCGAAGGGCCCGTTCGCCACCGCGAGTCACACGGTGGCCCTGAACCCGGAGGCGGTGTCCCGGGTCCTGGGGGCGGACCGCACGACTGCCGACGCGCGGCAGCATGTGCGGGAACTGCTGGGCCGCAACAGCCGCACCACGCTCTCGTACGCCGCCGGGCAGGAGGCTCCGGTCCGGTAGCCGGGCAGGAGCGGACGAGGGCCCCGGCGGTGAACCTCCGCCGGGGCCCTCGCTGTTCAGCCCTGGATGATCCGGGTTCGGGCGAGCAGGGCGGTCCCGTCGGGGCGGCCGGTGACGACGCCGCTCATGTCCTTCGACGGCTGCTCCCAGTGGTAGCCCCATACGGGGCCGGTGCCGTCCGGCCCGCCCAGCGCGACCTCGACCACGCCACCCGGGCCGGCCGTCACCGTCCAGGTCAGGCACGGCAGGATGAAGGGCGTACCGGAGACGAAGGGCCCGGGGGCGTGCAGCACCAGCGCGCCGTCGGCCGGCGCGGTGTACGGCTCCGTGCCGCCGAGGCCGCTGCCCCCGGACATCACGGCGCCGCCCGCGCCGGCTCCCCGGGGAGGGACGAAGCACAGCCGCAGGTCCCGGACGCGGCTGCTGAACCTGGGGCTGAAGGTGAGCGGTTCGGGCTGTACGGCGACGGTGAACCACTCGCCGGGACGCACCGTGTCGGGGGCCGTGACGGCGAAGCCGAGGCGGTAGGGGATGTCATGGGTGTCACCGGCGGGTTCGGTGTACACCTGGCAGGTCAGCGCCACCGTCACGGTGGCCGGGGTGGTGGGCGCGGCCATCCGTCACCCTCCCCGCACGGCGGTGACCAGGCCGCCTGCGCCGGTACCGGTCCGTTCGTCCAGGAACGCCTCGCGCCCGTAGCGACGGTGCAGTTCCTCCATGGTCGGTGCGTCGGCGGGCCGCCAGCCGTGCCGGATCAGCCAACCTGACGGATCGGGTTGGGTGGAGCGCCACGGGGCACCGATCGAGGACTGCATGCGCTTGAAGCCGCTGACGTCGCCGCGGTAGGTGGTGGTCGGGTTGACGACCTCGATGCCGAGCCGGCTGCCGGGCGCGGACAGGTCGCCGACACGGTCGACGAGCCGGTCGTTGTCGGCGTCGGTCAGATACGGCAGCAGCCCCTCCGCGAGCCACGCGGTCGGCGCTTGTGCGCTGAACCCGGCGCCCGTCAGGGCGGCGCCCCAGTCCTCACGCAGATCGGCCGGGACGACGGTGCGCCGGTGTCCGGCGGCCTCGGCGGCTTCGCCCAGGACGTCGTACTTGAAGGCCAGGACATCCGGCAGGTCGATCTCGAACACCCGGGTTTCGCCGGGCCAGTCGAGCCGCAGGGCGCGGGTGTCCAGGCCGGCGGCGAGGATGACCACCTGGGTGCAGCCGCCCCGGGCCGCGGCCAGCAGATAGTCGTCGAACAGCGCCGTCCGCAGGGCTATGTAACTGCCGAACACCTTCATGCCCGCGACCGTCTCGTCGCCGACGGCGTCCACGAACGCCTCGGCGTACGGGTCGTCGAAGAGCCGGTCGTCGCGGGCGCTCTCCCGTGCCCGGGCCAGCGCCACGCCGACCGCCGTCAGTCCGACTCCCTCCGGCAACCGGAGGGAGTCGGACCGTGGCGGTGCGCCGCCGAGTCGTGCCTGGTCGAGCTCGTCCATGCGCGCTCCCCTTTCCTTCCCTGTGTCGGGTCTGCGTGTGTCGGGTCTTCGCGGCCGCCGGACGCCGGCCGCCCTCCACTTGTGTCAGGTGCCGCTCGACTTCCGCTGGAAGCGGCCGAAAGCCGTCGCCGGACCGGACCACGCCTCGTGCGGGCCGCGGTGATCGAGCCATGCTTGAGCCCCGGTCGAGTTCCCTCGGCCAGCGTGGCGACGGACGTGCGACACCACCGCACCGACGAACGGAGGTCGTTTCCAGTGACTGGTGCTCAGCGGCAGGAGGCAAACCCGGCGGCCGTCGCCGACCGCCCGGCGGGGCGTCGGCTGCGCGTCGGCGGAGATCTGCCGTACTTCGACGATCCGGCCGAACTGCGCGACTACGCCCAGGCCTTCGAGGATCTCGGCTACGACCACCTGGGATTCGGTGAGCACGTGATCTCGGCCCGGACGGACGACTGGCCCTCGGAGATCTCCCCGTGCGCCCCCTGGCACGAGTCGTTCACGCAGGCCGCTTATCTCGCGGCGGTCACGTCCCGGGTGGAGCTGACCGCCGCCGTCCTGCTGCCGCAGCGGCCGGTGGCCCTCGCCGCCAAGCAGGCCGCCGAGGTGGACCTGCTGTCCGGTGGGCGGCTCAGGCTGTCGGTGAGCGTCGGCTGGAACCGGGAGGAGGTCCGCGCCCTGGGCGTGGATCCGGCCGTGCGCGGCCGGCTGATCGAGGAACAGATCGAGGCGATGCGGCTGCTGTGGGAGCAGCCGGCGGTCAGTTACGGGGGTGAGTTGGTGCAGCTGCGGGACGTGGCGCTCAACCCCCGTCCCGCGCGGCGGCTGCCGGTGTGGATGGGCGGCGGCGACTTCGCCGGGGGTGGTGTGCCACGGCCTGTCGTCCTGGACCGGATGGCGCGCGTGGCGGACGGCTTCAGGATGTTCGGGCCGCTGATGCGGGACACGGAGGCCGGGTTGAAGGTCGTCGCGCGGCTGCGCGAACTCGTCGCCCGGTACGGCCGGGACGAGGATGCCTTCGGGATCGAGGCGCGGATCCCGTTGCAGCTGGTGCCCGAGGAGGAGTGGGCCGCGCGGCTGGCCGTATGGCGGGACGCCGGGGTCACGCACATCTCGCTGTCCAACCGGCGGGGGGCCGGCGGTGCGGACGCCGAGATCGCCAGGCTGGCGCGGTTCGCTGAGCTGACACGGCAGGACTGGTGACGCGGGAGCGCCACGCCGGCTGACGCTCATCGCCGGTACGGGCGTCAGAGCCTGTGTCGCCTCCCCGGCCGGATCAGCGCGCGGCGTCCGGTGCGGCCGGGGACGCGACACAGGCTCTCAGCCGGCGGCCGTCGCCACGTCGCGGGCGTGCACGCCGGGGGCGTCGGGGTCGACGTTCCAGGCGATGACGCGGACCGGGTGGATGCGGATCAGCTCGCCGCTGAAGTACGGGTTGGGTGGCGTCAGGCCGCGCAGGGCCTCGGCACGGCCGCGTATCTCGATACCCCGCCCGCGGTACGGGGAGTTCACGCTCCCGGCGGGCGCGAAGTCGTCGACGACGAACGAGACCGCCGGATGCGCCTCGATGTTGCGGAACTTCCGGCTGGCCGCGAGGTTCGGCCCGCCGATGTCGATCGTGCCGGTGTCCGTGTTGAGGACGAAGCTGACCGGACGGTTCTGCGGCCGCCCGGACGGGTCGACCGTCGCCAGGCGGCCGTGTCCCTGCGCGGCCAGATAGCTCAGTTCGACCTCGCTGAACGGCACGGTCATCGGGGGCTCCCCTCGTCGGGTTCGGTCACGGTTTGCTGTGGGGACTGCGCTGCGGTGCCGCCGAGGTGGCGGATGAGCCGGCGCAGCTGCTCGCCGTAGGACTCCTGGAACTCCGGTGAGTCGGGGTCCAGGCCGGTCACCTGCCGGGCGGTCTGCGACAGCACGACCGGAGCCAGGATGATGCCCATGAGCGCCAGCCGGACGAAGCCCGGGTCGAGGTCGGCGGCGATCTCGCCGCGCTCCTGGGCGTGGCGCAGGTTGGCCACGTCCTGGCCGAGCGTGGCGTCGTCGTAGGTGTCGTCCGCCGTCGACTCGGCGGTCAGGCCCCGCCAGATGAGCAGCCGGGCCGGGCGCGGGTCCGCGAGGCCGGCCTCGAGGTAGCGGGCGGCCACCTCCTCCAGCGGCAGGTCCGGGTCGGCGAAGACCGTCTCCTGCTCCGCCCAGCCGCGCTGGATCTCGCGGTACAGCCCTTCCTTTCCGCCGAAGTAGTAGTTGATCAGCTGCTTGTTGACACCCGCGCGGGCAGCGATGTCCTGGACGCGGGCGCCTGCGAACCCCTTCTCGGCGAACTCGTCCAGGGCGGCCTCGCACAGGGCCTTCCGGGATCGCTCGGCGTCCCGCTGCCGCTCCTCGGGGGTGGGGGAACGGCGCGACCCCTTCCGTCCGCTCGCTGCCGGTGGGGTCTCCTCGGCCGTCGGGCCGGTCGTCGAGGTCATGACGGCAGCCTAGCAAACCCGTCAACCATCCACCTGACTGAATCAGCCAACTACAACACTTAATCAACCATCCGTTTGACAGAAGAGAACAGTCGGTTGAGACTGCTGGCGTGACAGCTTCCCCCAGCAATGAACCCGACCGCACGACGGAACAGCCGGGGCTGACGCCCGAGGCGCGGCGAGCCGTGATCGTCGTACTCGTCGGCGCCGTACTGGCCTTCCTGGACGCGACCATCGTCAATGTCGCCCTCGACTCGCTGTCGTCGGCGCTGGACAGCTCCCTCCCGACCATCCAGTGGGTGGTCACCGCCTATCTGCTGGCCCAGGCGGCCGTCCTTCCCATGACGGGGTGGGCCGCGCGGAAGGTCGGCCCACGGCGCCTCTACGTGGCCTCACTGCTGTTGTTCACCCTGGCCTCGGTGGCCTGCGGGCTGGTCGACAGCGCCTGGGCCCTCATCGTCGCCCGGACCTTCCAGGGCATCGGCGGCGGCATGATGATTCCGGCCGGGCAGATCATCCTGGTCACGGCGGCGGGGCCGCAGGGACTGGCCCGGGTGATGGGCGCGGTCGGCATTCCGATGGTGCTGACCCCGGTCTTCGGCCCCACCGTCGGCGGCCTGCTGCTCGATCACGCCGGCTGGCAGTGGATCTTCCTGATCAACCTGCCGCTCGGCACGGCCGGTCTGGCCCTCGCGCTGCGTCTGCTGCCCGCGGACCGGCGGGGCGAGGACGCCGGGCCGCTGGACACGGCCGGCCTGGTCCTCGTCTCCCTGGGCATGGTCGGCATCACCTTCGGACTGTCCGAGGCGGGCGGTGACAACGGGCTCGGATCGGTCCAGGTGCTCGGCCCGTTCCTGGCAGGGGCGGCGCTGACCGCCGGCTTCGTGCTGCGTGCGCTGCGGGTGCGGCATCCGCTGCTCGACGTACGGCTCTACCGGGACCGGCTGTTCGGCGCCGCCTCGTTCGTGACCTTCGTCTTCGGCGCGGCCACCTACGGCGGAATGATCCTCATGCCGCTCTACTACCAGGTGGTCCGGCACGAGGACGCCGCGACGACCGGCCTGCTGCTCGCCCCGCAGGGCATCGGCGCCGCCGTCGCCATGGGGCTGTCGAGCCGGCTGTTCGAGAAGATCGGCAGCGTTACCTGTGTGATCGGCGCGGCGGTCAGCGTGGTCGCCAGTGTGCCGTTCGTCCTCATCGGGGGCGACACCTCGTACTGGCTGCTCGGCCTGGCCATGGTGGTACGGGGCCTGGGCATCGGTCTGTCCGTCATGCCGGCCATGACGGCGGCCTTCCAGGCTCTCGACCCGGGCCAGGTCAACGACGCGACGCCTCAGCTCAACATGGCGCAGCGGGTCGGCGGCTCCATGGGTACGGCCGTGTTCGTCGTCGTGCTGCAGCAGCACCTGGTCGGCAGCACCCGGCCGGCCGACCAGGCGTCGGCGTTCGGCACCGCGTTCTGGTGGGTGTTCGGTACCGCCGTACTGGCCGTGCTGCCGACCCTGCTGATGGCGGCGGTCGAACGCCGCCGCCATCAGAGCGAGGCGTCGTCCCACGGCAGCGGGCAGGCCGCCGTCGACGGCGTCGGTACGGCCTGAGCAGGCCGAGGCCGCACCACCTGGCTCACGCGGTGTCCGAGGAGGGTGCCGCGGTCCGCTCGGCCCGCGGCACCGTCTCCCGCTCCCGCGGGCCCGGCGCGGCCGTGGGCCGGCGGGAGCGGGACCAGCGTCGCATCACCGGCATCTCGACCAGTGAGTGCAGCAGCCAGGCGACCGGCAGGCAGGCGGCCAGGAACAGCAGGCTGAGTCCCGCCGCCTGCCAGCCGGACAGTCCCATGCCGAACCCGATCGCCCGGGCGCCGTAGCCGAGCACCAGTTGATGGACCATGTAGAGCGCGAAGGACACCTCGCCCAGCCACACGGCCACCCTCCCGCGCAGGGGAGAGAACTCTCCTTCCAGGTCGGCGACCGCCCCGGCCGGAATGAGCAGGGCCAGCGGCACGATGGTCATGGCGACCGTGCCGTACTGGCCGGGGGCGTACAGCGCGCCGACGTAACCGACGAGGAACAGCAGCGCGGCCGGCCCGAGCCCCACCGGCAGCCGGCGGCCGAGGATCACCAGCCGGGCCAGGAACATGCCGAGCACGAACTCGAACGCCCGCGCCAGCGGGAAGAAGTACACGAACCACAGCTGCGTGACCGAGTAGTCCATGCGGGGCGAGAGGTGCGGGCCGCCGTCCAGGAAGGCCGAGGAGAGCACCGGCAGGCTCCACACGGCGACCACCGCGGCCGCCGCACCCCACCACAGCGCCCGGGCGGAGAGCCGGTTCACCAGCGGCAGCAGGAACGGGAAGGCGGCGTAGAACAGCAACTCGCTGCACAGCGACCAGCTCACCTGGTTGATGCCGGTCAGGACGTCGTACCTCGGGATCCAGGACTGCACGAGCAGCAGATTGGGCACCAGCTGGCCGGCCGTGAACGCGTCGCCGAATCCCAGCATCAGCACGACCGCGGCCAGCGCGGTCACCAGGTGGGTGGGGTAGATCTTGCACAGCCGTCGCCGCCAGAAGGCGCGTGCCGTGGTGCCCGGCCGCGCCGACCAGGTCAGGACGAAGCCACTGAGTACGAAGAAGAACGACACACCCGTCGAGCCGGCGGCGCTCCACCAGAAGCCCGGGCCGGTGCCCGAGATCCAGCTCGCGGGCAGGAGGATGAAGAAGGCGTGCGAGAAGAAGACCATCCCGGAGGCGACGAACCGCATTCCGGTGAGGGTCGGCAGGGCGGGGCGGCGCGACTGCGCCACCGTCTGCACGGAGCCGGTCGTGTCCATGAGCGCCGCCCTCAGCTGCTCGGCGGCGTCCAGCCGCTGCGGCGCAGAAGGTCCGCGAAGGTCAGCAGGTCCGGGTGTGCGGCGCGCAGTGCCGGGATGTCCGCCCGGTAGCCGATGTCGTTGAACCACTCGAATGTCTTCGCCATCCAGATGTCCTTCTTGGCCAGTTCCTCGAGCGGGATGAACTCGTAACGCGCGGGGCGGCCGGTGTACGCGGCGAAGGCGTTCGCGATCTCCGGGCCGGTCAGCGCCTCACCGGCGACCTCCAGGCTGCGCCCCACGAAGGAGTCCGGGTCGTCGAACGCGTCGGCGACGAAGTGGCCGATGTCCTGGGAGGCGATCACCTGCAGCTTCGTGTGCGGGTACAGGGCGCGGCGGAAGACCAGCGTGCCGTCCGCGTCGGGCTCGGGCGGCAGATCCAGGAAGTTCTCCATGAAGTAGACGGGGCGCAGGAAGGTGGTGGGCACGCCCGCCGTGCCGATCGCCTGCTCGGCGCGGAGCTTGGTCTCCCGCCAGCCCACACCGCCCGGCTTCTCCACGCCGCCGACGGAGCTGTGCACGAGATGGCGGACGCCGGCCCGGCCGGCCTCCTCGGCGAGCAGCCGGGCATGCCGCTCCTCGCCGTCCAGGCCGTTGCCGTGGGTCGGGGTGAACACCGTGAACAGACCGTGGGCACCGGCCAGGGCCGACCGGACCGCCTCGCGGTCGTCGAACTCGCCGGACACCAGCACGGCGCCCTTGGCGGCCAGTTCGCGGGCGGCGGGCTTGTCGGGGTCACGCACGAACGCGTGCACCGTCCAGCCCCGGTCCATCAGATGCCGGGCGGCGCTGCCGCCCTGGCGGCCGGTCGCGCCCAGGACCAGGATCCATCGCTTGTCGTCTGCCGTCATCGCGGTCTCCTCGGATAGCCAGCGCTGCGCCGCGGAGCACGGGTGCGCCCGGCGGCTCGCGGCCAGCGTCACCGCCACCGCTCGAATCCGACTCGAGATGTGCGGTCGACACCGGTACGGCAGCGAGTACCGGACCCGGGTGCGGCCCCGGACGGAGTGCGAGCCGTCTTCGAGCGCTCTTCGAGACCTCGCCGGAAGCCTTGCCTCGGGATCGGCGCGCCCGACGACAGAGCCCGTGAACCCGGAAGACCCACCGCTGAACGCTAAGGAGAAGGCGGCCCATGCCTGAAGGACCCCAGCTCATCAGCCGGCTGGCCCGGCCGCTGCTGGCGACGAGCTTCGTCGCCGGCGGCTACGGCGTGCTCCGCGAGCCCGGCCCACTGCCCGAACTCGCCAGGCAGTACGGCATTCCGCTGCCCGAGGCCGCCACCCGGGCGACCGCCACCGGCATGATCGTCGGCGGACTGGCCCTGGGCAGCGGCATCGCGCCGGTGCTCGGCGGCGGCGCGCTGATCGCCTGCCTGGTGCCGACGACAGTGACCGTGCACGCCTTCTGGCGCCAGTCGGACCCGGCGCGACGGCGTATGCAGCGCAACGAGTTCCTCAAGAACGTCAGCCTGCTCGGCGGCCTCGCGATCGCCGCCGCGGCCTCGTCCCGGCGGTCGCTGCCGGGCGGCGGGGAGGGTATCTGATGTCGGACGACGGACAGACCCGAGCCGTGGTGCCGCCGACGGCTCCACCCGCACTCGTCGAGCGCACCCGCGACCTGGCGTCGCTGGCGGGCAAGCACGCGGCGGACGCGGACAGGGAGCGGCGCCTGCACCCCGACGTGGTGCGTGCCGTGGCGGAGGCGGGATTCGGGCGGCACTTCGTTCCGGCCCGCTGGGGCGGCGCCGAGGGTACGTTCACGGACCTGCTGGCCGCGGTCGCCCGCGTCGGCGAAGGATGCACGTCCGCCGCCTGGGTCGCCGCCCTGGCCGCCACCGTGCCGCGCATGGCGGCGCACCTGCCCCGCCAGGGGCAGGCCGAGATCTGGTCCGACGGCCCGGACACGCTGCTGGTCGGCGCACTGATGCCGCTCGGCCGGGCGGAGCGGTCGGCCGGCGGATGGCGGCTGACCGGCACCTGGTCCTACGTCAGCGGCGTCGACTTCTCCGACTGGGCCCTGGTGTGTGCGCGGACGGCGCAGGACGGTGCCGAGGTGCCGCGCTACTTCGCGCTGCCGCGCGAGGCGTACGCGACACGGGACACCTGGTTCACCGTCGGGATGCGCGGCACCGGCAGCAACACCCTCTGTGTGGACGACGTGTACGTTCCCGACCACCGGGTGTGCACCCGCGCGGCCGTGCTGGACGGCGAGTGCCCGGACGCGCCCACCACCTGTGCCCGGGTGCCGCTGAAGGCGGTGAACGGCCTGTCCTTCGCGGCGCCGGTGCTGGGTGCCGCACGGGCGCTGCTGGCCGAGTGGACGCGCTGGGCCGCACCCCGGATCGAGGCGACAGGCGGCGGCGATCCCCGGCTGGCGGACAACGCGCTGCGGCACGGGGTACTGGCTCGCGCGGCCGGGGAGGTGGACGGGGCCGAGTTGCTGCTGGACCGCACCGCTCGTGCGGCGGATGGGGGCGTGCTCGACCAGCTGCTCACCGCGCGCGGTGGCCGGGACTGCGCGCTCGCCGCGGAGCTGCTGCTGGCCGCGGCGGACCGGTTGTTCAGGGCCGCGGGAACGGCCGCCCAGGTCGAGGGCAGTCCGTTCGAACGCGGCTGGCGCGACGTCAGCGCGGCGGTGAGCCACCTGGTGCTGCGCTTCGAACCGGCGGCGACGGCCTACGCGCAGGCGGTGCTGGCGGCACGGGCGGAGGCCTGACAGGCGGTACGACACCAGACCCGCCCTCCCCACGCGGCGATGCGGGGGAGGGCGGGTTCCTTGGTGTCCGGCAGGCTGGGGCGTCGCGGGAGGGCTGTCGCGGGTGGGGTGGCCGTGTCAGCGGGTCGGGACGGAGCGCGAGACCGCGAACCGGCGCACCGTCAGGCGTACGCCGGGGCCCTCCGGAAGTTCGCTGAACAGGCCCATGCCCAGGGCGAGTCGGTCGGGCCGGACGCTCTCCTCGGGGCCGTCGGCCGACCGGGTGAGGTGGGCGCAGCGGGACGGGAGGCGGCGGCCGAGGTCCGGCACCGAGAAGACCTCCACGCCCTCCAGCAGCCACGTCGCCGTGCCGCGGGCCCGGTCGACCCGTATCGCGCACTGATGACGGCGGTCCGGCGAACGCTCGGCGACCGGGATCTCGTAGGTGAAGGTGCCGTGGCCGGTGCCGGGTCGGCCGAGCCGCTCGTACAGCACCCAGACCCGGTCGTTGGTGAGCAGGAAGTCGAGAGCCAGACCGGAGCCGAAGTCCACGCAGAGCATGCCGCCCATCCCGGCCCGGGTGTCGGTCGAGCCGATGTCGGTCACCGAAGCGGGTCCGTAGATCTGGGCGGCGAGTTCCATGTGAGCGGTGAACACCTCCCCGTCGCGCAGGACGAATCCCGGCGCGGTGGTCGTGTCGGCGAAGGCGGCCCAGCGCAGGTGGCCCGCGGCAGCCGCCGGCGGGGGTGCCGCGAACCGGGGCAGACCGGTCGCCGGATCGGTGCCCGGCGGCGCCACGACCAGGCCCTCCGGGGTGATGCGGGCCCTCCCGTCCCCGGCGGGCAGCCCGGCTGCGGGACGGGCGAGCCACCCCGGCGGCAGCCCGACCCGTTCCCGTTCCGGCCCCGCGAGCCGGAACTCGTCGGCGAACACCGACTCGTCCTGGACGTCCGTCGGAACGCCCGTACCGCTGTGTCGTGCGTCCATCACCGTGCCTCCCGCTTCCCACGCCCGGCCGGGCGCTGTCCCTTCGTGCGCGGACCTTCTCGCGGGCGGTCACCCGCCCGTCTGCCGGCCCGCGAGATCGCCGCGTCAGTCGCCGACTCCCGACATCTCCAGCGCCTCCGCCGCGGCGCGCAGGATCCGCAGCCGCCCCTCCAGGGACGTCGCCGCCGCGGACACCATCACGCCCAGCGTGGTCACGCCGGCCTCCGCGTACGCCCGCATCCGGTCGGCGAGCCGGGGCACCGGGCCGGCGAGCGAGGTGCGGTCGATGAAGTCCAGCGGCAGCGCGGCCGCCGCACCGGCCCGGTCGCCACCGGCCAGCCGCTCGTGGAAGACCTCGATCTCGTCGGCGTAGCCCATCCCGCGTGCGAGTGCGCAGTAGAAGTTGTGCGCCGGGTCGCCGATGCCCAGCAGGTAGACGTACTGGCCGCGCAACGCGTCCACCGCGGTGGGCACGTCGTCCGCGACCGAGGCGGGCAGGCTGGGCAGGATCTCGAAGCCGGTCATGGCCCGCCCGGCCGCCTCCCGGCCCGCACGGATCTCGATGACGGCCTTGGCCGCCGCGTCGGGCGGGGTGAACACCCCCAACCAGCCATCCGCGATCTCCCCCGCGAGCCGGAGGCTGCGGGGCCCGACTGCCGCCAGGTAGACGGGGATGCGGGGCCGCGGCAGCTCGGTCAGCACATGCAGCGGCGCCCCGTCACGGCCGTCGGCCGGCAGTCGGAAGTGCCTGCCCCGGTAGGTCACGGGGGCACCGCCGAGCGCCTGCCGGACGATGTCGACGTACTCCCTGGTCCGCTCCAGGGGCCGGTTGAACGGCACTCCGTACCAGCCGTCCGAGACATCGGGGTTGGACACTCCGAGGCCCAGCCGGAACCGGCCGCCGCTCAGCGCGTCCAGGGTGGCCGCGGTGAGGGCGGTCAGACCCGGCGGGCGCGCCGGAATCTGCATGACGCCGGAGGCCAGGCCGATCCGCTCGGTCCGGGCCGCCACCAGACCCAGCACGCTGACCGCGTCCGACCGGTAGCCCTCCGGGGCCAGCACGAGCTCGTACCCCAGGGCCTCGGCGGCGCGGGCGAGTTCCCCCGCGCCCTGATAGACCAGATTCGCCGCAAGTCGCATCGTCAACTCCCCGACAGGATCCCGGACGTCCAGACGCTCATGACTCTTCAGATGAGGTGCGCGCCGCCGTCCACGAGCAGCACCTGCCCGGTTGTGTACGCGGCGTCGGCCAGCGCCAGCACGGCCTCGGCGACGTCCTCGGGCCTGCCCACCCGGCGCAGCGGCGTGCTCTCCCGTACCTTCTGCGCGATCGGCACGAAGAAGTCCTTGCCCTGGGTCCACGGCGTCTCGACCAGGCCGGGAGCGACCGCGTTGACACGGACCGCGGGTCCGGTCACGTTCGCCAGCAGCCGGGTCATGTGCTCGATCGCCGCCTTGCTCACGGCGTACGGGATCGAGCTGCCCGCCGGGCGGCTGCCGGCGATCGAGGAAACGTTCACCACCGATCCGCTGCCGGCCCGGGCCAGGTGCGGCATCGCGGCAACCGTCGTCTGCCAGGTGCCGATGACGTTGAGGCCGAGGACGTCCCGCCAGAGGTCCGGCGTGACCGCCTCCAGGTCGGCGTGCGGCACCGGCCGGGAGAGGCCGGCGTTGTTGACCAGGATGTCGAGCCGCCCGTAGTGCGCGACGGCGGCGTCGACGAGGTTCCGGGCGTCTGTCTCGTCCGAGACGTCGGCCCGTACGTAGATCGCGTCGGGCAGAGCGGCGGCGACCTTCTCGCCGGCCTCCACCGACCGCGCGGAGTTGACGACGACGCGGATCCCCTCGGCGGCGAGCCGGACCGCGACGGCCTCGCCGATACCGGAGGAGGAGCCGGTGACGAGTGCGACCCGTGCGACGGTCATCAGTAGTTCCCCAGTCCGCCGCAGACGTTGAGCGCCTGGGCCGTCACGGCCGCCGCGTCGTCACCGACCAGGTACTCGACCATGGCGGCCACCTCGCGGGGCTCCACGTACCGGCCGAGCGGCACGCGCGTGGTGATGCGGTCGTGCGCCTCCCGCTCGTCCACGCCCCAGATGGCCGCGTAGTGTTCGCGAACCCGCTCGGCCATCGGCGTCTCGACGAAGCCGGGGCAGACCGCGTTGACCGTGATGCCGGTGCGGGCGAGTTCCAGGCCGAGGGCCTTGGTGAAGCCGACCACCCCGTGCTTGGACGCCGAGTAGGGCGCGGCGTGGACGACTCCCTGCTTGCCGCCGGTGGAGGCGATGTTGATGATCCGGCCGCGCCCCCGGTCCAGCATGCCGCCTGCGTTGAGCACTTCCTTGGTCATGAGGAAGACGCTGTTGAGGTTGGTGTTGATCACGTCGAGCCACAGCTCGTCGGGGATCTCGGCGGTGGCGCCACCGCCGCTGCGGCCCGCGTTGTTCACGAGGACGTCCACCGGTCCGTACCGCTCCACCGCGGCGCGGACATACCCTCGGATCTGCTCGGGGTCGCTCACGTCGCAGACGGTCCCGTCGACCTCCAGGCCCTTGTCCCGCAACTCCTTGATCACCCGGGTCAGTTCCACGGAGCCGCGGGCGCAGATGAAGACCTTCGCGCCGCGGCCCGCCAGCCGACCGGTGATCTCCAGGCCGATCCCGCTGGTGGCACCGGTCACCAACGCCACCGGTCGCACTGCCTCCGTCATGCTGCCTCCCTGCGCGTCCTCGACGACGACCGCCCCTTGTGGGGCCTGCGCGTCCTGCGGACCGAGACTGACCGGCGGGACTAGAGGCGGAGTGGAAGGGAGATGGAGCCGGGCGGGCGGTGGCATATCGGAACCGAGGGACGTCGTACCGTCCTTCAAGCTGCTCTCGAGGCGAGCCGGGCACGGTGGGTGCGGCATCAGCCGTTCGCACCTGCAGCCCTGGAGGAGCCGATGACCGCCACCCCGGTCCGCACCGACCTGTACTCGCAGATCCAGCATTTCTACGCGCACCAGATGCAGGCGCTGGACGCCGGCCGGTTCGCGGACTACGCCGCCACCTTCACCGAGGACGGCACCTTCCAGCACTCGCCGGACGCCACGCCTGCGATCACCCGGCCGGGCATCGTCGCGGAACTGGTCGAGTTCAACCGCCGATTCGAGAACGATCCGGTCCAACGCCGCCACTGGTTCAACCACGTCGCCCTGGAGCCACAGCCCGACGGCACGATCCGCTCCACGGTCTACGCGCTGGTGGTCACGGTTCGACCGGGCGGCAAGCCGGAGATCGCGCCGAGCTGCGTGGTGCACGACGTGCTGGTGACCGGCGAGGAGGGCATCCTCACCAAGTCGAGGCTGGTCACGCACGACCAGATGTTCTGAGGTCGGGAGAAGGCAAGGGCCGGGGGTTCCGGGAGCGGGACCTCCCCGCCCGCCGCCCCGGCCCCGTCGCCGTCGGCCCGTGATCAACCGGCGAGTCGTCCCATCCGTTCCCAGTCGCCCGTCTCCAGGGCGGGGTCGCCGCTGAGCACCGCCTGGTGCAGCCGCTGCAGCCGGGAGGACGGTTCCACGCCGAGTTCCTCGATCAGCGTCTCGCGCAGCCGACGGAATGCGTAGAGCGCCCGCCAGCCGCTGCCGGACCGGTACAGCGCGATCATCAGCAGGGCGCACAGATTCTCGTTCATGGGGTGGTGGGCCACCAGGGTCCGCAGCTCCCCCAGGAGGGGGGCGTGCCGGCCCAGCCGCAGGTCGGCCTCGATCCGCTGCTCCAGAACCTGGGTCCGGCTCTCCTCGATGCCGAGCAGCTCCCTCTCCAGCACCCGCCCCACCGGGACGTCCGCGAGTGCCGGCCCCTTCCAGCAGGCCAGTGCCCGGCTCAGGCTGACGGACGCGGCACGCGCGTCCCCCGCCTCAAGGGCGGCTCGGCCGCGTGCGGCCAGCCGCTCGAACTCCCTCAGGTCGAAGGTCTCGAGGGGCGCGGCGAGTTTGTACCCGCCGAGGGACGTGACCAGCACATCCTTGGCGGACAGAGCGGAGTCGGGCGGCAGCGTCCGCGTGATCTTGCGGCGGAGCTGCAGGATGTAGGTCTGCAGGGTGGTCACCGCGCTGCGCGGGATGTCGTTCCCCCAGACCTCCTCCATGAGTGTGGGCACCGGGACGAAGTGCCCGGCGCGCAGCGTCAGCAGAGCCAGGATCTGCCTGGGCTTGCCGGCGCTCGGCACGATCGACATGGCGCGTTCGCGGACCGAGAACTGCCCCAACACCTCGATGTCCACTGAGTATGTCCCCCATTCACATCAGGTTCTCATGTCGTGTTCGGTCGCACGCCGAGCATGTCACTCAGTGCCTCACGGGGCCCAGTGCACACGTCACGACTCCGCCGTGAACACCTCACCCGGCATGTGCGTTCTTCACAAACGGCCGCCCACCACCGCTGCCTGCGGTGGTGTCCGTCTCAGGCGGGCGGGTTGCCGTGCTTGCGCTCGGGCAGGTCCGCGTGCTTGGTGTGCAGCATCGCCAGGGACCGGGTGAGCACCTCCCGGGTGTCGGCAGGGTCGATGACGTCGTCGACCAGGCCCCGCTCGGCGGCGTAATAGGGATGCATCAGCTCGGCCTTGTACTCCTTGACCAGTCGGGCGCGTACCGCGTCCGGGTCGTCGGCCGCGGCGATCTCACGGCGGAAGATGACGTTGGCCGCGCCCTCGGCTCCCATCACCGCGATCTCGTTGGTCGGCCAGGCGTAGGTCAGGTCCGCCCCGGTGGACTGGCTGTCCATCACGATGTAGGCGCCCCCGTAGGCCTTGCGCAGCACCACGGAGATCCGTGGCACGGTGGCGTTGCAGTACGCGTACAGCAGCTTCGCGCCGTGCCGGATGATCCCGCCGTGCTCCTGGTCGACGCCCGGCAGGAATCCGGGCACGTCCAGCAGGGTGACCAGCGGGATGTTGAACGCATCGCACATCTGCACGAACCGCGCCGCCTTCTCGGACGCCTCGATGTCGAGCACTCCGGCCAGCACCTGCGGCTGGTTGGCGACGACGCCGACGACCCGCCCGTCCAGCCGGGCGAGTGCGCAGACGATGTTGCGCGCCCATCGCTCGTGGACCTCCATGTACTCGCCGTCGTCGACGATCTCCTCGATCACCCGGGCCATGTCGTACGGACGGTTCCCGTCCACCGGAACCAGGTCGAGCAGCGCCTCGCACCGCCGGTCCGCGGGATCGTCCGGTGGGGCCGCCGGCGGGTGCTCGCGGTTGTTCTGCGGCAGCAGGGACAACAGGTAGCGGACCTCTTCGAGGCAGGCGTGCTCGTCGTCGTAGGCGAAGTGGCAGACGCCGGAGGTCTCGGCGTGCACGTCCGCGCCGCCGAGGGCGTTGTGGCCGACCTTCTCGCCCGTGACCGACTGGATGACGTCCGGGCCCGTGATGAACATCTGCGAGGTCTCGCGGACCATGAAGACGAAGTCGGTCAGAGCCGGAGAGTACGCGGCTCCGCCCGCACAGGGACCCAGCATGACGCTGATCTGCGGGATGACACCGGAGGCCCTGGTGTTGCGCTGGAAGATGCCGCCGTAACCGGCGAGCGCCAGCACGCCCTCCTGGATACGGGCGCCCGCGCCGTCGTTGAGGGAGACCAGCGGGGCACCGGCTGCGACGGCCATGTCCATGATCTTGTGGATCTTGGCCGCGTGGGCCTCGCCGAGAGCGCCGCCGAACAGCCGGAAGTCGTGTGCGTACACGAACACCGGCCGGCCGTGCACCGTCCCCCAGCCGGTCACCACTCCGTCCGTGTAGGGCCGCCTGGTCTCCATGCCGAAGCCCACCGCCCGATGCCGCCGCAGCGGTTCCACCTCCGTGAACGAGCCCTCATCCAGCAGCAGGTCGATGCGCTCCCGCGCGGTCAGCTTGCCCTTGGCGTGCTGCGCCTCGGTCGCCTTCTCGCTCGGGCCCTGTCGTGCCTGACGCCGGACGGTGCGCAGTTCCGCCACGAGTCGCCGCTGGGGCGAGACGGCCGGCGGCCTTTCCTGAGCGGTGGTCATCGGATGCCTCCTCGTCGACGCGCTGACGGTGTGTCCGTCCCGGCGCCGACTCTGAGGTGACCGCCTCGATGCCCGGTCGAAGGCGGGTGGACCGCAGCCGTCCTCGAGGGGCGGTCCAGCGGGGTTCCAGCCGCGGCCGAAAGCGTAATCGGCGTTGCGACCCACCGACGTGAGGTGAGACGGCATGGCCGTGGATGTGACGCGCTTTCGTGAACTGTTCGGCTCGTTCCCGACGATGGTGTCGGTCGTCACGGCGATGGACGCGAACGGCATGCCCCGCGGGCTGACCTGCAACGCGGTGTCGGCTGTGTCGGCCAGGCCGCCGCTGCTGCTGGTCTGCGTGGACAAGCAGTCACAAACCCTGGACGCCCTGCTGACGTCGGGTTCGTTCGTCCTGAACGTGCTGGCCGACGGCGGTCAGGAGGCGGCCCGGGTCTGCGCGGGCCGCTCCGAGCGGAAGTTCGCGGGACTGCGGTGGATGCCGTCGGCCGTCGCGGGCGGCGCCCCGGTACTCGTCGACGCCGTGCTGGCGTACGCGGAGTGCGTCGTCGTGCAGACCGTGGAGGCGGGCGACCACTGGGTCCTGATCGGCCGGGTGGAGGGGGCCGAGGTGCTGCCGCGGTCGCCCGTGCTGTACCACCAGGGGCAGTTCGAGGTGTGGACGCCTCAGGCCCGGCAGGTGGGCAGCCGGCCGTGAAACTCGACCATCTCGGCGAACAGTGCCCCGATGTCCAGCGGCGCGCCCGGAGCCGCACCCTGGGCCTCCGCATAGGCGCGGCGCAGGTTCGGCAGTAGCCGCTCGGAGTCGCGGAGCCCGCCGAAGTCCCCCAGGTCGCAGTCGCGGGCGACCTGCAAAGGGGTGAGTCCCGCGGCCATGCCGTTCCGCGCCGTCGCCTGGACCCACCGCAGATAGTCCTCGGCGACGTCGAACACCTCGGGGCCCGCGACCGGGCCGTGGCCGGGCACCACGGTACGGGCGCCCAGCGACCGCAGCCGGTCGAGGACGGCGAGCGATCCGCTGACCGACCCCATGGCGCAGAACGGGGTGACACCCGACATGACGATGTCTCCGGTGAACAGCACCTTCTGGTCGGGGAGCCACACGACCGAGTCGTCGGTCGTGTGCGCCGGGCCCGGGTGCAGCACCTCGACGCGCACCTCGCCCACGTGCAGGGTCACGCCGTCGCGGTAGGTGAGCGTCGGGGGCGCGAGGTGGAGCGCACCCCACCGCACCTCGGGCCACAGGCCGGTGAGGTGCAGCCCGGCTGCCAGCACCTCGCTGCGGGTCCGTTCGTGCCCGACGACCAGCGCCTCGGGAAAGACGAAGTTGCCGAAGGTGTGGTCGCCGTGGAAGTGGGTGTTGACCAGGATGCCGGGAGGTGCCGCCGTCACGCCGCGCGCGGCCTCCCGCAGGCGGCGGGACCGGGTCTCGGTAGCGGCGGTGTCGACGAGCGCGGCCCTGCCGTCGGAGACGACGAGGCCCGCGTTGTTCAGGCACCAGCCGCCGTCCGGCTGGACGTAGGCGAAGATGCCGTCCGCCACCTCCTCCAGCGACGCGTCGTCCGGGGCCGTCCGGCCGTGCTGTTCGTCGGATGTCGCACGCGGTGTCATCACAGGGGCCTCCCGGGGGCTGCCGCGGTCATCGCGGGGTTCGAGTTCCGGTACGACCCTCGCCGTACCGGGTCGAGTACGGCTCGAACCCGAAACGCCCAGGCCGTGGCCCGACACACGGTCGGTCCGGGCGTGCGGCGCACGCGGCCCCGCGAAGCGTCGCGCATCCGCACTCGGCCGGGCCTGTTGTGCCGTTCGGCGCACGCCACGGACACTGAGTGACACCAGGAGCATCAATGCTGCGGGGAACGGGGAGGCTTGGGTGATTCGCGTCTTGCTCGCCGAGGACATGGGGATGGTGCGAGGGGCGCTGGTGGCGCTGCTGGAGATGGAGCAGGACCTCAGCGTCGTGGCGCAAGTGGCCGATGGCCGCGAGGTCCTCTCCGCCGGTCTGACGCACCGCCCCGACGTCGCCGTGATCGACGTCGGCCTGCCCGGCGTGGACGGCATCGAGGCCGCTACCCAGTTGCACGAACACCTGCCGGACTGCCGGACCGTGATGCTCACCGGCATGGACCAGCCCGGCACCGTGCGCCGGGCCATGAACGCGATGGTCTTCGGCTATCTGCTCAAGGACGCCCCGCCGTCGGAACTGGCCACGGCGATACGCAAGGTGGCGGCCGGCCAACGGGTGATCGACACCAGGCTGGCCTTCACCTTCTGGCATCGTGACGAGCATCCGCTGACCGAGCGGGAGTCCGACGTCCTGTCACTGGCGTCGGAAGGGGCGGAGGTCTCGGAGATCGCGGCTCAGCTCCACCTCGCCGTCGGTACCGTCCGGAACTACCTGAGTTCGGCGGTGAGCAAGCTGGGCGCCCGCAATCGTCTGGACGCGGTGCGGATCGCCCGGGACGCCGGCTGGATCTGAGGCCACGCCCTGCCGGGGACCGGCAGGGCAGTCGGCGACGAGGCGGAACCAGCCGTCGGTGTCCGCGGTCGCGCGCAGTCGTCCGCCCACCCGCGTCAGCCGCTCGGTGAGGTTGTCCAGCCCGCCGCCCAGCCGGTCCGTCCTCCCGGCCCCCGGGACGACCCCGTTGTTCGAGACGGTCAGGCGTACGCGGCCGTCCTCCTCCCGCAGGACGATGCGGCAGTGCTTCGCCCGGCTGTGCCTGAGCAGGTTGGTCACGCCCTCGCGGAGAACGGTGGCCAGGACCGTCTCCGTCTCGGCGGGAAGGCCGCGCGCGGACATGTCCGTGGACACCTCGATGCCCGCCGCGAGCAGGACACCGCGCACCGAGGCGGTCTCGTCGGCGATTCGCATGTTCCGGTAACCCCGGGACATGGAGCGCACGTCGGCGAGCGCCTCGCGTGAGATCTGCAGGATCTCCAGGAGTTCCGTCCGGGCCCGGTCGTCGCTCGATCCCACCAGCCGGATGGTCAGTTCGCTCTTGAGAGTGATGGCCGACAGGCTGTAGCCGAGCACATCGTGCAGGTCCCGTGCCATCCGCAGCCGTTCCTGCTCGATGGCCAGCCGGGTCGCCATGCCACGGGTCCGGTGCAATTCGGCCACGAGTTCCGCGACGCGGCCGAGGCCGTAGATCATCGTCCCGATCATCAATATCGAGACGACCAGCCAGGAAACGCCGAAGATTCGGCTACCGAAGAGGACGGCGATGGCGCTGGCGGCGATGCACACCGCGGCCAGCAACCCTATGGACAAGGGTGGTTCAAGAACCAACAAAATCGCGCCGGCCAGGAGGCCGGCGAATCCCACCCAATTGAGACCGAAAAACATCGGCGGTATAAACGTGAGCAGGGCCTGTAATATCAGGGTCAGCTTTCCGTAGCGCTTGCGTAACTCATGCGCAGCGGGTGCGCAATGAACGGCCTGGACGGCACCGACCAGCGGCAGAACGGCAAAAAAACCGGTGAGTTGGTAGGTTCGTGGATGCGAGGCCAGAAGGTTGAGAGCGATCATGAATGCCACGCTGCATTGGATGGCGCACATGAGGTGCGAGGCAAGGCGCGAAGGTCGCTGCTCACCAAGGATTTTCGTCACCATAATTCCCCCGCAAGTAGGTTCCGAGAAATCTCGTTAAAAGCCTAACATGTGGCCCTGATTGCTTTGATGAGACCGGGGGGTGAGGCAAGGTGGGTGGTGTCCGGAATAGGACATTGAACTCGGCAATCGGTTCGGGATGTACGGCCACCATCGCCTCCACGGCGACTCAGTGCGGCCGCAGCTCCCGGTCGCCCGACGGGCCGGCAGCTCGCCGGTGATCAGCCAGGACGCCGTGCCGGCGGTGCTCAAGGGGGTTTTCCGCTAGCAGGCCGGAGCGGCGTGCCGCACCTGGACATCCGGAAGAACCCGCGGGCCAGCGGCTCTTTGCGTAAACGTAGAGCGGCAGACGAGTCGGGCTGTACGCCGGGTTCTGTTCCGAGGGGTCCTCGCGAACCCCCCGGCGACGGCCATCCATCTAGGACCGGCGTTGCCGCCGGTCTCGTGCGGTCTACCCGCGGACTCGGGCGGGCAGCCCTCGAACGTCCGCGCAGAGCACCTGTTACAGCGCTCCTCTTGACCTTGCTCCGGGTGGGGTTTACCTAGCTGCCCAGGTCACCCTGGGCACTGGTGGTCTCTTACACCACCGTTTCACCCTTACCCAGCGCCGAAGCGCTGGGCGGTTTGCTTTCTGTGGCACTGTCCCGCGGGTCACCCCGGGTGGCCGTTAGCCACCACCCTGCCCTGTGGAGCCCGGACGTTCCTCGGGAAGCCCCCCGTCAAGGGGACTCCACGCGGCCGTCCGCCCGGCTCGTCTGCCGTGTCGACCATGTTACCGGCCTGCGGGGTGCGGCCGTCGCCAGGACTGATCCGGCGAGGATCAGGACGAAGGCGGCGAGCACTCCCGCCGTCAGGGTCTCGTCCAGGAACAGGGCCCCGGCCGCCACCGCCACCGCCGGATTGACGTACGTGAAGACCGTCGCCCGTGTCGGGCCCGCCTCCTTGATCAGCTCCAGGAAGGCGACGAAGGCGACCGCCGTGCAGATCACGCCCAGGCCGGCGAGGGCCGCCAGCACCGAGGCCGACGGCATCTCGGCCGGCCGGGTGAGGGCGGCCGCGGGGGCGTACACCAGGGCGGCCAGGGTCAGGCAGGCCGCTGTGAGCTGGAGCGACGGCACGTTCCTCAACCATCGCGCCGCGATCAGCGGGGCCGTCGCGTAGCCCAGCACCGTCAGCAGCACTTCCGCCAGCGAGCGGGCGTCGCCGCCCGTCAGGTGCGGGACCGTGAGGACCGCCACCCCGGTCAGGCCAAGGAGCAGGCCGGTCAGCCGACGGACGCCCAGGTGCTCCGCCCCGCCGAAGAAGCGCGCCAAGGCCACGCCGACTATCGGCACGCCCGCGATCAGCAGGCCCGCCGTCGAGCTGGAGAGGTGGCGCTCGGCGTCCGTCAGGGTCCACCAGGGGCCGATGATCTCTATGCACGCGAAGGCCAGCATCGGGCGCCAGTGCCGGAGTACAGCACTGATCAGGCCGCCCTGCCGGATCGCGAACGGCAGGAGCAGGGCGGCGCCCAGGGCGCATCGGGTGAAGACGACCACCGACGGGGACACCGCCTCCACCGCCACCTTGATCATCAGGTACGGGATGCCCCAGATCACGCCCATCAGGGCGAACAGAAACCAGCCGCGTGCAGTCATGCCGCGAGTTTCGGCCGGGTCATGCTCCCGCGTCTTGAACGCTGTTGCGGTACGCCGCCGGAGTCACCCCGAGGACGCGGCGGAACCAGCGGGTGAGGTGGGCCTGGTCCGCGAAGCCGACCAGGGCGGCGACCTCCGCCGGGCGCAGGCCGGTGTCCAGGAGGCTGCGGGCGCGGTTCACGCGGTGCTGTGCCAGCCAGGCGTACGGCGGTATCCCCATCGTCGTGCGGAAGGCGCGCAGGAGCTGGTAGCGGGAGAGGCCCAGGTCGGTGGCGAGGGACGCCAGGGAGGGCGGGGACGTGAGCTCGTCGGCCAGGCGGTCGCGTACGGCGTGTGCGATGCGGTCGGCGCCGGGGATCCGGTCGCTCGCCGCGCGCGCCGTGGAGTGGCGGCGGGTCAGGGCCGTCAGGAGCCAGGGGATGCGGGACTCGGCCTCCAGAGGGTCGGTGCAGGCGGCGAGTTCGGCGTGCGTGATGCGCAGGGCGGTGGCCAGGTCCGGGTCGTCGAGGAGGGGGTCGGGGAAGTACGGGACGGTCGTGCCCAGGGTGCCGTCCGTGAGCAGCGACGTCTCGGCGTACAGGGCTCGGTAGGCGTAGCCGTCGGAGGCCGCCGGGGCGCCGGTGTGCATCTCTCCCGGTGCGAGTACGACGATGGAGCCGGGGCCGGGACGTATGCGGCCGCCCCGGTAGTCGATGACCTCGCTGCCGCCGACGCACACGCCGATCGTGAACTCGTCATGGGCGTGCGGGGCGTAGACGTGCCGGTCGAAGCGGGCCGTCAGCAGATCGAGCGCCGGCCCGCCCCGGCCCAGCCTCGCCCTGGTCCACAGCGCCTGTTCGCCCACTTCGCACCTCCTTCGGTCCTACTGGCAGTGCAACACAGTGAGCCTCAGAGAAAGTCCGCCGTGTGCAGGTCGAAGGCGAAAGGCTCGGGCAGCGCGAGCGGTCTGCCGAAGGCGACGGCGTGGTGCTCCTGATAGTCGCCCGACTCCGGGTCGTTGAACAGCGTGGCCCAGGAGGTGTTCCGGTCGACGAGCAGGTACAAGGGGATGCCACCGCGGGCGTAGCAGCGGCGCTTGATCTCCCGGTCGGTCCCCGGCTTCGAGGACGTGACCTCCAGCACCATGGCGACGCCTGCGCAGGGCATCCAGGGATCGGCCCCCCGGTAGAGCCTCAGCTCCCTGGGAGCGAACGTTCCGTCCGGGATGACGTGGTCCTGTGGGTAACCCTCCGCGTTCTTCAGCTGCAGCCCCTTGTTCGCGGAGAACTGCATCTCGGTCCGGGGTGTCCAGGTCGACGAACCAGTCCAGCAGGAGCTTCTGCCTGATCGGATCCTGTGCCATGGCGTCCATGGAACGCCCCTGCAGCCGCTCACCGGAACGGAACAGCGGCGGGTCACCTGTACGGCAGTCCGCCGGACCGCTCCCTTGACCCTGCCGCAACGTCAACGTCTCTACTGATCCCATGCGGATCGGAGAACTCGCCGCCGCCGTCGGCGTCACCACGCGGACCGTGCGGCACTACCACCATCAGGGGCTGCTGCCCGAGCCCGAGCGGCGCCCGAACGGCTACCGGGACTACACCCTGCGGCACGCCGTCGTCCTCGCCCGGATCCGGCGGCTGACCGAGCTGGGGCTGGGGCTCGCGGAGGTGCGGGACGTGCTGGCCGAGGATGCCGGGAAGGATCTCGTCGAGGTGCTGAGCGAGCTGGATGAGGATCTTGCCCGGCAGGAGGCGGCGATCCGGGAGCGGCGGGTCCGGCTTCGGGCGCTGCTGGAGGCGGAGGAATTGCCCGCCGAGGGGCCCGTCTCGCCCGAGCTGAGTGAGTTGTTCGCCCGGACCGGCCGGCTGTCCGGCCGATCCGGCCTGTCCGACTCCCCCATGGCCGCCAAGGACCGGGAGATCCTCGCGCTGCTCGACACGGCCGCCTCACCGGAGGTCCGGGAGCAGTTGATGTCCCTGTGGAGCAGCGCCCTCGCGACTCCGGATGCCGTGGCGCGGGCGCACGAGGCCTACGCGCTGCTCGACGACCTCGCCGACGCCGAGCCCGACGATCCGCGGGTGGCCGAGGCCGCCCGGCTGCTCGCCGACCTGATTCCCCGCGAACTGCTCGCGGAGGCCGACATCGACCAGGACAACGGCTTCCTTCGCGCCTTCTACGCCGACTTCGCCCCGGCGCAGGCCGAGGCGATCCGCCGCACCCTGCGGTTGCTCACCGAGGAGGGACCGTGACGGCCGTACGTGCACTCGTCCGGCATGAACTGCGGCTGCTCTTCTGCCTCGTGCTCTGGATGACCCGGCGTCGGCACCTCACGGAGGGCGGGCTCGCCTTCGGCTATGCGCGCGGGCAGGGGCCGATGATGTTCGGGTTCGCGTTCGTGTGCGTGGTCGAGTCGGTGACCATGTCCGTGCTGCTGCGGGACTTTCCGGCCGTGCACCGGGTGTGGCTCGCCCTCGACGCGTACACCGTCGTGATCGTCATCGGGCTGCATGCCGCCTCGGTCGTACGGCCGCACGTGCTGGACTCCGGTTGCCTGCGCGTCCGGCGTGCCGTCCACGTCGATCTGCGCATACCGCTGGAGACGATTGCGAGCGTGCGGCGCGAGTTCCGTACCACTCACGCGCGCACCGACGGAGAACTCGACGTCGCCGTGGGCTCGCAGACCACCGTCACGCTCCAACTCGGCGAGCCCGTCGCCCACTTCACCTTCTTCGGCCGCCGACGCGACGTCCACCTGGTCCGCCTCCACGCCGACGACCCCGACCGTCTCGTAGAGGAAATCCGGGAGAGTACGGCCGTCGCGCCCGCGTGAAGCGCAGCACTGGCCCCCGCCTCAGGAACGCAACGCCTTCAACCCCCGCCCCCACGCCGCGTCCAGGTCGGCGTCTCCCGGAAACCTGCCGTGGATCTCCAGGATGACCATGCCGTGCGCGAAGGCCCACACCGCGCGGGCCAGGTCCACGTCACCGCCGCACGCCCGCATCAGCGGGGCCGCCGCCCGGTCCTCCAGGCCGGCCGGGAGCAGGGCGCGGGGCAGGGGGCGTTCGGTGGCCAGGCAGTACAAGTGGGGGTGGGCCACGGCGTAGGTGCGGTAGGCCTCCGCCAGCACGGCCAGCGAGCCGGGGGCGCGTGCCTCGGCCGCCTCCAAGGCCGCCGCCGACTCCTCCAGCAGCTGGGCCGTCAGCTCCACCTCCACGGCGTGCTTGTCCGGGAAGTGCTTGTAGAGGGACGGCGCCTTGATGCCCAGGCGGTCGGCCAGCGTCCGCATGGTGAGGGCGGCAGGCCCGGACTCCTCCAGGATCTCCCGGGCCACGCCCGCGATCTGCCGGGCCCGTGGGAGGAGACGGTCGGGCACAGGGGTGTCAGCCACGCCGGAAGCCCTTCCTCATACGGACGCTCTCCTTCATGCGGAAGCCTTCCTTCATGCGGAAGCCCTCCTTCGTACGCAGCGCGTAACCGAAGGCACGGTCGTACGAGATGTGCGCGAGCCAGCCGCACAGGGCCGCGAACAGCGGCGCCCAGGCGAAGGGCCCGACCGCGTACAGCACCATCAGCGCCAGCGGGACCAGGGGCCGGTGCAGCGCGTTGTAGTACGGCACGGCACGCGGCGGCAACTGGCCCTTGGCCATGCGGGGCGCGTCCTCCATGCCGACGAGGAAGCCGATGTCCGGCAGCACGAAGAACAGCAGCGCCAGTCCGCCGGCGAGCCAGCCGTGGTTGACCGCCTCCAGCACCGCGAAGGCCGACCAGAACAGCGCGCACGCGAGCCAAGCCGTGCGGCGGATCAGCGTGAGGGGGGATGTGGTCCGAGTGGCCGTGCTGTCCGTGCTCATGGAGACCTCCGGCTAACGTCGTTAGCCACACCGTACGCTAACGCTGTTAGCCGTCAAGGAGGCTTCCCCCTCCAGTGGTTCAGGCGAGCGCGAAGCTCACCGTCGGCACCTCCATGTCCGCCCGGGTGAGACGGACCTGGCGGCGCTCGCCGAGGGAGTCCTGGGGCATTTCCGTGATGTCGCCGATGACCGCCGGGGACGCCAGTTGTACGACGCCGGGTTCCACCTTGCCGTCGTGCCCCGGGTGCTCCCGCTCGACCACGCAGCCCTCGAAGACCTCGCCCACCCGGTCCTTGAGCACGGCGGCCTCCACGAGGTCGACGCAGTTGCGCTCGATGTCGCCCGCCCTCCTGCCGCCCTCGGCCATCCGCTGCCGCACGGTCGGGAGCGCGGTGAGTACCCAGCCGGGTGGCTCCCGGCCGGCGACGGCGGCGAGGCAGATCTCGGTGGCGTACCGGTCGACGAGGCGGCGCAGCGGGGCCGTGCAGTGCGCGTAGGGCGCGGCGACGGCGGCGTGGGTGGTCTGCTGCGGGGGGTGGCCGCCCTGGAAGACCGTGTACTTGGCGCGGTTCATCAGGCCGGTGCAGGCCTGGAGGAAGGCCGCGTGGCGCGGTGTGCCCGGGTCGAGGGAGCGCAGCAGCTGGGCGTACGACACGTGGTGCGGCCAGTCGATGTGCAGGGCGTGCGCGGTGCGGCGCAGTTCGTCGAGCTTGCCGGCCGTGGTCGGTTCCTGGGTGCGCAGGATGCCCGTGCCGTGCGCCAGCATCAGCTGGGCGGCGGCCATGCCGGTGAGCAGGGAGAGCTGCTCGTTCCAACCCTCGACCGGGAGCGGGGCGCGGTAGCTCAGCTCGTAGGTGTGGTCCCGTTCGGTGATCTCCTGGTCGGGGACGCGCAGCGAGATGCCGCCGCGTTCGATCTCCAGCTGCTCGCGCAGCAGGCCGATCGTCTTGAGCAGGACCAGGGGCTCCTCCGCCGTACCGGCGTCGATCCGCGCCTGTACGCCCGCGTAGTCGAGCCTGGCCCGGCTGCGGACCAGAGCGCGGCGGACGTCGACGGCGACCGTACGGCCGCTCGCGTCGAGGTCGATCGTCCACAGTGCGGCCGGGCGGGTCCGCTCGGGCAGCAGGCTCGCGGCGTCCTCGCTGAGCGCCTGCGGGTGCAGCGGGATGCGGAGGTCGGGGAAGTACAGAGTCGTCACCCGCCGTTGCGCCTCCTTGTCCAGCGGCCCGTCGGGTACGACGAAGGCGGCGACGTCGGCGATGGCGTACCGGACGCGGTAGCCGGTGCCCTGCCGGGACAGGTGCATCGCCTGGTCCAGGTCGGTGGAGCCCGGCGGGTCGATCGTGAAGAAGGGGATGTCGGTGGCGTCGTGCTCCGGCAGCACCGGCGCCCGCGCGGCCTGCTCGGCGGCCTCGAGCACCTCGGGCGGGAAGTCCGCCGGGACGTGAAGCTTGGCGCGCAGCGCGGCGAGCGCGGCCCGCAGCGGGCCCTCGGGGGCGCCGGTCACAAGGATGGGGCGGCGGGGCATACAGCCACCGTAGGGCGGTGGGCGCCGGGCGGCACGCCGTGGGACGAGGGCACCAGGCGGCACACCGCGGGACGAGGCCACCACACGACACGCCACGGGACGAGGCCACCACACGACACACCGCCGGACGAGGCCACCACAGGACACACCGCCGGACGAAGCCACCACACGACACGCCACCGGACGAAGCCACCACACGACACGCCACCGGACGAAGCCACCACACGACACGCCACCGGACGAAGCCACCACACGGCACGCCATAGGACCGAGGCGCCGGGTGGCACGCCGCGGAACGGGGGCGCCGCACGGCACGCCGTACCCTGTGGCGGAGTTCGATCGAAGGAGTACGTGTGCTTGTCCTGCTGCCGCCTTCCGAGGGGAAGGCCTCGTCCGGCCGGGGTGCCCCGCTGAAGCTGGAGTCGCTGTCGCTGCCCGGGCTCACCGAGGCCCGTGAGGCCGTGCTGGGTGAGCTGGTCGAGCTGTGCTGCGGCGACGAGGACAAGGCGCGGGACGTCCTCGGGCTGAGCGAGGGGCTGCGGGGCGAGGTCGCCAAGAACGCCGGGCTGCGGACCGCGGGGGCGCGGCCCGCCGGGGAGATCTACACCGGTGTGCTGTACGACGCCCTCGACCTGGCATCGCTGGACGCGGCCGCGAAGAGGCGGGCGGGTCGTTCGCTTCTGGTGTTCTCCGGGCTGTGGGGGGCTGTCGGGGTCACCGACAAGATCCCCTCCTATCGGTGCTCGATGGGCGTGAAGCTCCCCGGCCTCGGGGCGCTCGGCGCGCACTGGCGGGCGCCGATGGCGGAGGTGCTGCCCGCGGCCGCCGGGGACGGGCTCGTGCTCGATCTGCGGTCGTCGGCGTACGCGGCGGCGTGGAAGCCGAAGGGCGAGGTGGCCGGGCGGACGGCGACGGTGCGGGTGCTGCACGCGCCGACCCGGAAGGTCGTCAGCCACTTCAACAAGGCGACGAAGGGGCGGATCGTACGGAGTCTGCTGTCGGCGGGGGCCGCGCCCGAGGGGCCGGCTGAGCTCGTGGAGGCGTTGCGGGACCTCGGGTACGAGGTGGAGGTGGACGCGCCGGCGAAGGCCGGGAAGGCGTGGACGCTGGATGTGCTGGTGGCGGAGATCCACTGACCGGACTCCAGCCAGCGATTGCAGCATGCGCAATGACCTTTGCGCATGCTGCTTGCCATCGGCAGGATGAGGCCATGGCCTCAGTTCTGGATCTCGCGCCCGTCGTCCCCGTGGTCGTGGTCGACGACCCCTCCGACGCCGTACCGCTGGCCCGGGCGCTGGTCGCGGGTGGGCTGCCCGCCATCGAGGTGACGTTGCGGACGCCGGCCGCGCCTGAGGCGATACGGGCGATCGCGGACGCGGTGCCGGACGCGGTGGTGGGGGCGGGCACGGTGATCACGCCGGAGCAGGTGGCGGAGGCGGCCTCGGCGGGGGCGCGGTTTCTGGTCAGCCCCGGCTGGACGGACGTACTGCTCGATGCCATGCACGGGTCCGGCGTGCCGTATCTGCCGGGGGTGTCGACCACGTCCGAGGTGGTGGCGCTGCTGGAGCGCGGGGTGCGGGAGATGAAGTTCTTCCCGGCCGAGGCGGCGGGCGGTACGGCGTATCTCAAGTCGCTGTACGGGCCATTGCCGCAGGCGCGGTTCTGTCCGACGGGCGGGATCGGCCCGGCCACGGCGCCCGCCTACCTTGCCCTGCCCAACGTCGGCTGTGTGGGCGGCAGTTGGATGCTCCCGCAGGACGCGGTCGCCGCCCGTGACTGGGGGCGCGTCGAGGCGCTGGCCCGCGAGGCCGCGGGGCTCAGCGCAGGTGTGACGTGTCGTTGACCAGGCGGACGCTGGCGTTGCCGTCGGCGTAGTACGCGATCGCCGAAAGGGAGGCCGCCGACAGTTCCATGCGGAACAGGGACTCGGGCGGGGCGCCCAGGGCGAGGCGTACGAACGTCTTGATCGGGGTGACGTGCGTGACGAGGAGGACCGTGCGGCCGGTGTACGCCGCGATCAGCTTGTCGCGGGTGGCGGCTATGCGGGTGGCGGTCGCCGCGAAGCTCTCACCGTCGCCGGTGGGGCGGGCCTCCGGGTCGGCCAGCCAGGCGCTGAGGTCGTCCGGGTAGCGTTCGCGGACCTCGCCGAAGGTGAGCCCCTCCCAGGCGCCGAAGTCCGTCTCGCGCAGGCCGTCGTCGATGGTCACGTCGAGACCGAGGCGGGCGGCGACGATGCCGGCGGTCTCCCGGGTGCGGGTGAGCGGCGACGCCACGATCGCCTCGATGGTGCCCCGCCGGGCGAGGGCGGCACCCACGCGCTCGGCCTGCTCCCGGCCGACCTCGGAGAGGGACGGGTCGGTACCGCCGCTGCCGGAGAACCGCTTCTGCGGGGTGAGGGGAGTCTCGCCGTGCCGGAGCAGGACGAAGGTGGCCGGAGCCCCCATGTCGGCGGGAGCCCAGCCGGACGAGGGGGTGGCCACGGTGCGCGCGGCCCTGATGTCGGCCTCGGCCTTCGAGGCGGACGGAGCCGCCGAAGTCCGCCCCTCCGCCAGCGCCGCCCGTGCCCGTGCCGCGCCCGCGGCGGCGTCTCCCGGCGGGCCGGACGGCTCGGATGCCGATGCCGATGCGGATACAGCCCTGGCGGCCGCCTTCGCGTCAGCCGCCGCCAGCTCCGCCGTCGAGGTCGACGCCGACCACTGTTCCCCGCGCTTCCCGGCGTCCATGGCCTCGTTCGCCAGCCGGTCCGCGTGCTTGTTCTGCTCCCTCGGGATCCACTCGTACGTCACCTGCGGAACGGGGAAGGCCCGTGCCGCCTCTGCCGCCAGCGGCTTCATGTCGGGGTGCTTGATCTTCCAGCGGCCCGTCATCTGCTCGATGACCAGCTTGGAGTCCATGCGGACGTGGACCGTGGCCGTGGGGTCGAGTTCGTGGGCGGCACGCAGGCCGGCGAGCAGGCCCCGGTACTCGGCCACGTTGTTCGTGGCGACGCCGATGTACTCGGCCGCCTCCACCAGGGTCTCCCCCGTGGCCGCGTCCTTCACCACGGATCCGTAGCCCGCCGGCCCCGGGTTGCCCCGTGACCCGCCGTCGGCCTCGACGATGAACTCCCGCACGACCAAAGCCCCTTACTTACCGGGGCCCGAGCCCCTCACGTACCGGGTCCTACAGACCCGACTCAGCCGTACGCACCAGGATCCGGCGGCAGTTCTCGCAGCGCACCACCGTGTCCGGCGCGGCCGAACGGATCTCGTTCAGCTCGGTGATGGCGAGCTCCTGGCGGCAGCCCTGGCAGGTGCGCTGGTACAGCTTGGCCGCGCCGATGCCGCCCTGCTGCTCGCGCAGCTTGTCGTAGAGCTTGAGCAGGTCGGCGGGGACGGCGCCCGCGATGACCTCGCGCTCCTTGGTGACCGTCGCGACCTCGCCGTCGATCTCCTCGAACGCGGCGTCCCGGCGGGCCGTCGCGTCGTCGATCTTCGACTGGACGGACGCCACGCGCTCGGTCAGCTCGTTCACCCGCTCCTGCGCGGACTCACGGCGCTCCATGACCTCCAGGACGACGTCCTCCAGGTCGCCCTGGCGCTTGGCGAGGGAGGCGATCTCGTGCTGGAGGTTCTCCAGGTCCTTGGGCGAGGTGACGGCACCGGAGTCCAGGCGCTGCTGGTCGCGGGCGGCGCGCTGGCGCACCTGGTCCACGTCCTGCTCGGCCTTGGTCTGCTCGCGGGCGCAGTCGCTCTCCTCGGTCTGCGCGGCCACGAGCAGGTCGCGCAGCTGCGTGTGGTCCTTGGTCAGCGTCTCGATCTCGGCGTGCTCGGGCAGGGACCTCCGCCGGTGCGCGAGCTGCTGCAGGCGGACGTCGAGGGCCTGGACGTCGAGGAGTCGGATCTGGTCGGCCGGCGCGGCGTTCAGTTGGGGGCTCCCGTAGTACTAGTGGGCGGGTTGGACGCCGCGTGGGCGGTCCAGGGGTCGGTGACCGTCTTGGAGACGTGGACGCGCAGGTCCCAGCCATGACGGTCGGAGATCTCGTCGAGCTGGGCTGCGGCCAGCTCGCACCAGGGCCATTCGGTGGCCCAGTGCGCCGCGTCGAGCAGCGCGAGAGGACTGTGGGCCACGGCCTCGGACGCCGGGTGGTGGCGGAGGTCCGCGGTGAGGAAGGCGTCGACGCCGGCCGCCCGGACCTCGTCGAAGAGGCTGTCGCCACTGCCGCCGCTCACGGCGATCGTCCGTACGACCGCCTCGGGGTCGCCGGCCACGCGGATGCCCTGCGCGGTGGCGGGCAGGCGTTCGGCGGCGCGGGCGGCGAGTTCCCGGACGGTGAGGGGGTGGTCGAGCTCGCAGATGCGGCCCAGCCCCCTACGGCCCTCCGGATCACTCGCGTCCGGCACCAGCGGGCGTACGACCCGCAGGTCCAGGGCACCGGCCAGCGCGTCGCTGACGCCCGGGTCGGCGGTGTCCGCGTTGGTGTGCGCGACGTGCAGGGCGATGTCGTTCTTGATCAGCGTGTGGACGACCCGGCCCTTGAAGGTGGAGGCCGCGACCGTCGTCGTGCCGCGGAGGTAGAGCGGGTGGTGGGTGACCAGCAGGTCGGCGCCCAGCTTCACCGCCTCGTCCACGATCTCCTGGACCGGGTCGACGGCGAACAGGACCCGGGTGACCTCCTGGTCGGGGTCGCCCGCGACGGTGCCGACCGCGTCCCAGGACTCGGCCCGCTCGGCGGGCCACAGGTTCTCCAGCGCGGCGATGACTTCAGAGAGACGGGGCACGAGGGACAGGCTACCTGGCTGCTCCGTACGGCTGTACCGGCGCCGGAGCTGCGGGATCACCGCGGGTTCGGGTCCGGGCGGCTGCACCTGCCAGGCCTGGGCCCGCTCAGCACAATCGCCCTCGTTCCCTCAGGCGAATCGTTCCTGTGCCACCCCTTTGTGTGAAACGGATGCCGCCGATCCCACGCCTGTGCGTGCGAAAACTAGCTTCGGGACCGGAGGTGACCGGACCATGACGGCCTGTGCGATCGAGCCTGCGGCTGAGCACGAGGACGGCGACTTGCCTCGGGCGGGCTGCACCATCACGGCGGACGGTTCCTACGCCGCCCGCCTCGCGCTGGACGGCGACTGCTGGTTCCCGGAGCGCTGGACCCTGGACAGCCCCGAGCCCTACGCCGTGCCCCTGCCCGCCCATCAGCCGGAGGAGCCCGGCACCGAGGTGCAGCCCATGGGCGACGGCCGGGTCCTGATCCGCCGCCGCACCGACGGACGGCACGTCTTCTCGCTGCTGTACCCGACCGGGCCCGGCACCGGTGAGCTGCCGCTGGGCGCCGTGCCGTGCCCGGACGAGGAGGCCCGGCTGCGGATGCTGCCCCCGGCGCCGGGCGGCGACCAGGCGTACGCCCTCGCGGTGGGCCGGAGCTCCAGCGCGGTGTGGCTGGTGGCGGGGGGAGCCTCCGGGCCGGAGCAGGTCGCTCGGGTGCCGGGGCGCTGCTCGGGTGGGGCGTGGCTGGACCGGGGCGGGCGGATGCTGGCCCTCGACCGTGAGTCGGGGGGCCGTACGAAGGCCGTCGTGGTGGACCTGGAGCGGGGCGGCGAGGTGTCGCCGCTGCTGCAGATCACGGACGCCAGCGACGACCGGGTGCTGCTCGCCGACCCGGACAGCGGGCTGCTGCTGATCCGCTCGGACGCTCCCTCGCCGGGACAGGGACGGCTGGGCTGGGGGGTGCTGGGCAGCACGCTTCCGGTGCGTTTCCCGGAGTGCCTGCGGATGGCGGACTGCAGGGTGACACCGTTCGCAATCCAGCCGGGGCAGGTGCTGACGCCGGAGAGCTGCGGGGTGGCGCTGCGCATCGACGGGCCGGTGGGGAGCTGGGTCGGCGTGTGGCGGCCGGCGGAACGGCAGGTCCGTCATCTCGCGGCGCCCGAAGGGTGGTTGGCGGGGGCGGGGTTCTGGACGCGGGACGGGGTGCTGCACCTGCCGTACGCCACGGGTGCGGTGCCCTGTGGAGTGGCGCGGTGGGAAGCGCCCCAAAGGGGCGCGGGGCCGGATCCGAATTGCGGCTACCGCCGCGCGGGCGCGATCGACCACGACGGCGCCGCACACGGCCAACGACATGCCGAGGCACCCACAGAGACCCCTTCGACCCCCGCGCCCGCGCGCCCCGTGCCCTTGCAGCAAGCGCCGTTGGGCAATCTTGTAACGAAGTAGTGCCGGTTGGTGCGTCTGCCTGGATTCGGTCCGTGGGGCGCCGGTTAAACTCGCCCGGCTGTTTGAAAGATCATGTTGACGGGGTGAGCTTTACCGATGAGCAACGCCAGCACGACCCAGCCGTCGTCCGACGTCCAGGAGGCCGCCGGTCACGGCAGGCACCGGGGTCCTGTCTCGGCCCACGACAGCGAGACGGCCCCTCGCGGCCGTCACCGCAAGCAGGTCGAGGAGACCGAGACGGCAGCCTGACGCCGCGCGGCCCCTGTTCCTCCCGAGGAGCAGGGGCCGTTCCCGTTCTACGCCCTTCTCAGGTCTACGCCCTCTTCAGATCTACGCCCTTTTCAGGCCCAGCACTTCCGCCGCGCCGAACGTTTCTCCCTGGGGCCGTGCCGCGTAGTGCTGACCGAGTACGGCGTCCAGCTCGTCGTAGGTGAACGCCGCCTGCTTACTGTCGAACTTCGCCTGCACCCGGGGCCGTTCGACGACCGCCACCATGCCGCCGTGCGCGACGAGCAGCTGACCGTTGATCCGGGCGGCGGCCGGCGAGGCCAGGTAGCCGACGAGCGGGGCGACATGCTCGGGGGCGAGGGGGTCCAGTCCGTCCTCCGGCCGCTCCAGGCCGGCGAAGACGTCCTCGGTCATGCGGGTGCGGGCGCGCGGGCAGATGGCGTTGGCGGTGACGCCGTACTTCGCGAGGGCGAGGGCGGTGGAGGTGGTGAGGCCGACGATTCCGCCCTTCGCCGCCGCGTAGTTGGGCTGTCCGGCGGACCCGGCGAGGAACGCCTCCGACGAGGTGTTCACGATCCGCCCGTACACCGGGCCTCCCGCCGCCTTGGACCGCTCGCGCCAGTGTGCGGCGGCGAAGCGGATGGTGTTGAAGTGGCCTTTGAGGTGGACGCGGATCACCGAGTCCCACTCCTCCTCCGCCATGGAGAAGACCATGCGGTCGCGCAGGATGCCCGCGTTGTTGACCAGGATGTCCAGCTTGCCGAACTCGGCGATCGCCCCTTCGACCAGCTCGCCCGCCTGTTGGAAGTCGGCGACGTCCCCGGTGTGGGCGAGCGCCTTGCCGCCCGCCTTCCGGATCTCGGCGGCGACCTCCTCGGCGGGTCCGGTGGAAGCCTCCCCGGAGCCGTCCCGGCCGGACTGTCCGTAGTCGTTGACGACGACGGCCGCCCCGAGCCGGGCGAGTTCGAGCGCCTCGGCCCGGCCCAGACCGCGGCCGGCGCCGGTGACGACGGCGGACAGTCCCTCTAGTGGCAGTGACACGGACACTCCCGTCAGATCTCGATGCACGTACGCAGCGCCGTGCCCGTGCGCATCTGGTCCAGGGCCTCGTTGATGTCGGCGAGCGGTACGCGGTGGGTGATCAGGCCCGCCAGGTCGATCCGGCCGGCGCGCCACAGGGCGATGGTGCGCTCGTAGGAGCGCAGGACGTCGCCGCCGCCGTACATGGACGGCAGGATCCGCTTCTCGTCGAAGAACAGCTCGAACATGTTGAGCTGGAGGAAGTCGTCCATGGCGCCCGCGCCGACGATCACGAGCGTGCCGCCGCGCCGCGTGTTCTCGTACGCCGTCCTGGCGGTGGCGGACTTGCCGACGACCTCGAAGACGTAGTCGAAGCCCTCGCCCGCGGTGACCTGCTGCTTGGCCTCGGCCAGTTCGTCCGGCGCGACCGCCCTGGTGGCGCCGAACTCGAGGGCCGACTCGCGGCGCGCGGCGACCGGGTCGACGGCGACGATCTCGGCGGCGCCCTTGAGCCGCGCACCCTGGATCGCGGAGATGCCGACGCCGCCGCACCCTATGACGGCGACCGACGAACCGGCCTCCACGTCGGCGGTGTTGAGCGCGGCGCCGAGTCCTGTGGTGACCCCGCAGCCGATGAGGGCGGCGATGTCGAAGGGCACGTCGTCGGGGATCGGCACCGCGCAGCCGGCGTCGACGACGACCTCCTCGGCGAAGGTGCCGGTGCCGGCGAACCCGAAGACGTCACCGCCGGGGCGCTTGAAGTTGGGGGTACCGGCGTTCATGAACCCGGCCAGGCACAGCTCGGTCTGCCCGCGCTTGCAGGCGGGGCAGGCACCGCAGGCGGGCAGCCAGCACACGACGACCCGGTCGCCGGGCTTCAAGTGGCTCACGCCCTCGCCGACTTCGAGGATCTCCCCGGCCCCCTCGTGGCCGGGCACGAAGGGCGCCGGCTGCGGCAGTACGCCCGCCATCGCGGACAGGTCCGAGTGACACAGCCCGGTGGCCCGCACCCGGACCCTCACCCTGCCGGGCCCGAACCCCACCGCCTCGACGTCGTCGAGGACGTCGAGCTTGTCCTGGCCGATCTCGTGCAGTACGGCTGCGCGCATGGTGCGGCTCCCCTCGTACGGCGTTCAGGTCTCAGCTGTTGTTCGACGTCAGGTGTGCGTGACGACGGTGTCGGCGAGGACGGGCGCGTCGTCCCGCTGGACCGCGCTCACGGCGACCCGCACCGTGCCTCCGTCCGGCCGCCACATGCGGATCCGCAGGGTCTCCCCCGGATACACGACCCCCGCGAACCGCGTGCCGTAGGACCGCACCCGGCTCACGTCCCCGCCGAGCAGCGTGTCGACGACCGCCTTGAGCGTGATGCCGTAGGTGCACAGCCCGTGCAGGATGGGCCGCTCGAACCCGGCGACCTTGGCGAACTCGGGGTCGGCGTGCAGCGGGTTCCAGTCGCCGGAGAGGCGGTAGAGCAGGGCCTGGTCCTCGCGGACGGGCCGCTCGACGGTGCGCTCGGGGTCGCCGACGGGGGGTTCGAGGCGGGTGGAGGGGCCGCGGTCACCGCCCCAGCCGCCTTCGCCGCGTACGAAGATCTGCGCGTCGTTGGTCCACAGCGGGCCGTCGGCGTCGGCGACGTCCGTGCGCATGACGAGGACGGCCGCCTTGCCCTTGTCGTACACGGCGGCGATGCGGCCGGTGGCGGTGGCGGTGCCGCCCGCCGGGATCGGGCGGTGGACGGTGAGCGACTGGCCGCCGTGCAGGACCTTGGCCAGGTCGACCTCGATGCCCGGCATGGACAGGCTGCTGATCACGCCCGGCGAGCCGGAGCCCGCGACGGTGGCGAAGCTCGGCAGGACGTGCAGCCGGGACTCCAGGGTGTAGCGCAGTTCGTCGGGGTCGGTGGCGGGCACGCCCGCCCCGATCCCGAGGTGGTAGAGCTGGACGTCCTTGGAGTTCCAGGAGATCTCGCCGGTCCGGGGCTCGGCGGCGAGGGCCTTGGCTGCGTCGATGGGCATGCGGCTCCCTGAGGATCGGAGACCTCGGTACGGCCGTCCGCACCGTCGGCCGCACCGAGGTCGTTCACGGGGCCGTCCAGAACCCGCGGTCTAGAACGCGTTCCAGTCCGGCGCCCTCTGTATAGCCGAGCCCACCACAGTTGTGAAGGCTCCTGACGCTGTGTCAGTTCCGTGGCCGTGACATTTGTACTGCCCGACTCCGTACAACCGCATCTGCCGCAGGTGCGCCCCGCGTTCGTAGCGTCGTAGGCATGACACAGCAAGTCCTGGGCGGGACACAGGGGACAGAGACGGCCGTGGCCTTCACAGTCGCGGTCAAGACCTTCGGCGCGGTGCGGGCCGTCGACGGCATCGACCTCAGGATCAGGACCGGCGAGACCGTGGCCCTCCTCGGCTGCAACGGCGCCGGCAAGTCGACGGCGATCTCGCTGCTGCTCGGCCTGAACGAACCGGACGAGGGCACTGTGGAGCTCTTCGGCGCGTCCCCGCAGCGGGCGGTGCGGGCCGGGCGGGTCGGCGCCATGCTGCAGGAGGGGCGGGCCGTGCCCCGGGTCACCGTGCGCGAGCTGGTCGCCTTCGTCGCCGGCCGCTACCCGGCGCCGCTGCCCGTCGCGCAGGCCCTGGAGCTGGCCGGGATCGCCGAGCTGGCGGGGCGGCGGGTGGACCGGCTGTCCGGCGGCCAGACCCAGCGCGTGCGGTTCGCGGTCGCGCTGGCCGGCAACCCCTCGCTGCTGGTCCTGGACGAGCCCACCGCCGCCCTGGACGTGGAGGCGCGGCACGCCTTCTGGGCGTCGATGCGGGCGTACGCGCGCCGCGGGCACACGGTGCTGTTCTCCACGCATCACCTCGAGGAGGCGGACGCCTACGCCGACCGGATCGTGGTCATCGACCGCGGTCGTATCGTCGCGGACGGCACCGCTGAGCAGCTCAAGCGGTCGGTGGGCGGCGGCCTGGTCGCCTTCGACCTCGCGGGGCGCGGCACCGAGGGGCTGCATCTGCTGCCGGGGGTGCGGTCGTTGGAGGTGCGCGGGGACCGGGCGCGGCTGCGCACGGACGATCCCGACGCGACGGTGGTCGCGCTGGCCGAACTCGGCGCGATCCGCGGCCTGGAGGTCGCACCGGCGTCGCTGGACGACGCGTTCCTGGCCCTTACGGCGCGAGAGGACTCGCGAGCGGAATCGCGAGTGAAATCGCGAGTTGAATCGGGAGTGGCGGAGGCGGCGTGATGCTGGACTATCTGCGACTGGAGGTACGCCGGACGCTGCGCGACGTCGGCTTCGTCGTCGGCGGGATCGCGATGCCGGTGCTGATGTATCTGCTGTTCACCAACCTCGGTACGGTGGACGGCAGTTGGAGGACCGCCGCCATGGTCGGGATGGCCGGGTACGGTGCCGTCGGCTCCGCCCTCAACACCGGTGGCGGGGTCGCCGAGGACCGGGCCATCGGCTGGCTGCGGCAGCTGCGGGTGACACCGATGACCCCGCGCCAGGTCGTCGTCGGCCGGGCGCTGACCGGCTCGGTGACCGTGCTGCCGGCCATCGTGGCGGTGCTCGCGGCGGGCGGGCTCGTCAACGGGGTACGGCTGGCGGTCTGGCAGTGGGCGGCGATCGCGCTGCTGCTCTGGCTCGGTTCGATCCCCTTCACCTTGCTCGGCCTCGGCAACGGTTACCGGCTGACCGGGCAGACGACGGGCGTCGCCAACATGGTGTGCAACCTGGGCCTTGCGGTGCTCGGCGGCCTGTGGTTCCCGGTGGCCCTGTTCCCCGGCTGGCTGCGCGCCCTGTCCGAGTACACCCCCACCTACCGCTTCGCCCAGCTCGGCACGTCGGTCGCGGACGGCCGTGCCCCGGCGCCGGGTGCGGTCGCGGTACTGAGCCTCTGGCTGCTGGTGTTCGGTTCCTACGCTGTGATGTCGTACCGACGGTCCGCGCGGACCGTCTGACGGGGGAGTGAGATGTCCTGGTTGCGCAAGGCGTCGTACCGGGTTCAGACGTGGCAGGGGGCGCGGGCGCACTGGAGGAAGAACATGGCCCGCGGGAGGGAGCACATGGGCCGCTGGAGGGCGGACATGTCCCGCCGGAAGGAGGACGAGGACATGGCGCGGTGCCAGGCCGACCGGCGTGCCGCGCGTGAGGCCGGGGAGCGGCTGGAGCACCTCGGCCCGCCGGCCACCGGCCGCACCCTCCTGCCCTGGCTGCTGCTGGGGATGGGCGCCTTCTCCAACCTCTTCCAGGACACGACGCCGAACCCGTGGATCGGCGCCCTGGGCCTGCTGGCCTTCAACTCCCTCTACATCTACGTCGCCTTCCGCGCCTTCCGGAAGGAGACCCGCGAGGCCACCTCCACGCGGGTGGCGCTGGGCCTCATGGCCGCGGTGACCTGCGGCCTCGGCATGGGCTACGGCGGCAGCTGGCTGCTGTTCTTCCCCCTGCTCGGCCTCGCCACCGGCGCGGTCGTACGGATGCCGCAGCTGCGCACGGTCGGTGCGGCCGTGACCCTGCTCTCCGCCGTGGCCGCCGTCCTGCGCGACGGCTGGGACGGACTCGACACCGCGTACGCGACCTGGATCTCGACGATGGTGACAGCGGCGATCCTGTCCCTGTCCGAGGCGGTACGGGAACTGCGCGCCGCCCGCGAGGAACTGGCCCGGCGGGCGGTGGAGAAGGAGCGTCTGCGCTTCTCCCGCGATCTGCACGACCTGCTCGGGCACACCCTGTCGGTGATCGTGGTGAAGTCGGAGGCGGCGCGGCGGCTGGCCGCGCGGGACGTGGACGCGGCGGTCGCCCAGATCACCGACATCGAGTCCGTCGGCCGGCAGGCGCTGACCGAGATCCGCGAGGCGGTGACGGGTTACCGCGAGGGCAGCCTGGGCACGGAACTCGACCGGGCGCGCTCGGCGCTGGAAGCCGCCGGCATCGAGCCCGTCCTGCGCCGTTCGGGCCCGCCGCTCGCCGCCCCGACCGAGACCCTGCTGAGCTGGGTGGTCCGCGAGGCGGTCACCAACGCGGTCCGCCACAGCGGGGCGACCCGGTGCGAGATCGCGGTGGCGGGCACGTCGGAACGCGTCCACCTGACCATCCGCGACAACGGCACCGGCGCCCCGCAACAACCCGCCGGCCCCGTCGGCGGCACGGGCCTCAAGGGCCTGACGGAGCGCCTCGCGGCAGCGGGCGGCTTCCTGCGGGCGGGGGCGGGTGCCCGGGGCGGCTTCGAGGTGATGGCTGAACTGCCCGCGGAGGAAGTGGGGTTGGTGGGCGAGGCGGCGCGGGCGGGCGAAGCCGACTTGGCGGGCGAGGTCGACGCGCAGAACCCCTCTCGACGAGAGGGAACACCGGCCCCCCTGGAGTCCTGGCGAGTCGAGTAACGAGGTCGGGCCCCGTTCACCGACTCCCATGCTGGGCGCCCCGGTGTCCCGGACCGTGTTCCCGCAGCCGCGCCGCCAACCCGGCTCCCACCAGGCGTACTGCTTCTACGCTGGTCCCGTGAACGACATGCCGCGGGATCACCGGCCCGCCAAGTCCATCAGGGTCCTGCTCGCCGAGGACCAGGGCATGATGCGCGGGGCGCTCGCCTTACTGCTGGGGATGGAGCCGGACATCGAGGTCGTGGCGCAGGTGTCGGCCGGCGACGCGATCGTGGACGCCGCCCTCACGCACCGCCCCGATGTCGCCCTCCTCGACATCGAACTCCCGGGCATGAGCGGCCTCGACGCCGCCGCCGAACTGCGCGACCAGGCCCCCGACTGCCGGGTGCTGATCCTGACGACCTTCGGCCGCCCCGGCTATCTCCGCCGGGCCATGGAGGCCGGAGCCGCCGGTTTCCTGGTGAAGGACGGCCCCGTGGAGGAGCTCGCCGTCGCCGTCCGTCGCGTCCTGACCGGCGAGACGGTGATCGATCCGGCCCTGGCCGCCGCCGCTCTGAGCGCCGGCCCGAACCCCCTCACCGCCCGCGAGTGTGACGTCCTCAAGGCCTCGGCGGACGGTGCGACCGTCGCCGACATCGCGGCCAGGCTCCACCTGTCGGAGTCCACGGTCCGCAACTACCTCTCCTCCGCCATCGGCAAGACGGGCACCCGCAACCGGATGGAGGCGATGCGGGAGGCCCGGCAGCAGGGGTGGCTGTAGGGCCGTGCGGCAGGGCCCCTGCCTTGGCAGCCTGTGACGGCTCAGCCCCGCTGGAACAGCGCCGTCCACAGGAAGTCCTCGCCGAAGCACGGTGAACCGGCCGGTTCGGCGTGCATGCGGCGCAGCTCGATCTCCGTGAGGTCCGAGAAGATCCGGCGCAGGGATTCGGGCGTGTAGGCGAGGCCGCCCTCCAGGCGCGCCTGGCGGTAGAACTCGGCGTCGGGCAGCTCCGAACCCATGGCGCCGGACGCGAAACAGGTGAGGGCGAAGTGGCCGCCGGGTGCGAGGACTTGGTCGAGCAGGGCCAGGTAGCTGATCCGGCGGTGCGGGGGCAGGTGGTGGAAGCACCCGGAGTCGTAGACGAGGTCGTACGGTCCGGTCAGTGCCGTGCCGGCCAGGGCGAAGGCGTCCCCGCAGTGGAACCGGGCCTCGACCCCCGCCTCCCGCGACCGCTCCCCTGCCCAGGCGAGGGCCGCCGGGGACAGGTCGACGGCGTCCACCTCGAAGCCTCGCGCGGCCAGGTGGAGGGTGTTGCGGCCGGGCCCGCAGCCCAGGTCGAGGGCTCGGCCCGGGGTGATCAGGCCGCGGTCGAGGTAGGAGACGAGGTTCTCGTCCGGTTTGGCCACGAAGAACGGCACCGGCTTGGAACGGTCGGCGTAGAAGCCGTCCCACCAGTCGGCGCCCTGGTCCGTCCAGCGGTCGGCGTCCGGCGCGAACAGGCCGTCCAGGAGCTCGAGTACGTCGTCCACCGAGCGAATGTGCCGGTCCATCCGGTCCCCCCTCTCGTATGCGTCGATCGTAGGCCTGGTTCGCTTGAACGCCCAGGTCAGCGTGGGCGGGAGGGGGGCGGTCGGACGCTGTCGGCGGCCGTGTGCAGAGCCGGGGCGGTGGGCTTGGAGGCATCACCCGGGGGCAGGGCGAAGTCCCGGCAGGGCCCTGGCCCATGACCGTCAGGGCGGCGTTCTGCGCGGCGCCGACCGGGCTTTGTTCACCGGCCCCTGTCCCCTGCCTACCTCCTACTTCGTCACCTTCACCGACTTGTACGCCGTTCCCTCCGGGGCCAGGCAGATGAACCAGTTCGTGGGTGACCCGTCCGCCGGGCGGATCACCTGCTCGTCGGTATTGACGTCGTACCCCCGAGGCACCCTGCGGACTTGGGTCGTCGTGCCGTCCGCCCAGGTGCAGCCGACACGCTGGACGGTCATGGCGACCTGGCCGATGACCAGGCGGTGAGGGGCGGCGAAGTTCGGGTCCAGGGGGAACGACGCGTGCTCCATGTCCTTGCCCGACAGGGTGTCCCCCTGGCCGAAGGTGCCCGACATCGTCACTGACTGCTCTTCATCACCGACGCTGCGCCAGACGAAGAACGAGCTCTTGCCGACCAGATCGGAGGAGTCGTCCGCGTCCGCGGGCCGCTCACCGTATGCGTAGTTGCCCATCGCCTCCCACTGGCCCGCAGCCTCCGTCTCGTCACGCGGTGCCGGCCACACGTCAATGACGACCCGCCACTCCTTGCCCTGGTCCATTCCGATCGCCAGCGTGGTCCGCTGGGCGGTGTACAGGCTTCGCTCGTCCTCCGTCGGCGACTGTGTGGATGCCGGCGGCGTCAGCTGTCCGTTCCCGCCCTGGAGCCCGGCCACCGCCAGCCCACCCGACGCCCCGGCCAGCACCAGCGCCGTAGCCGCGGCCACCGCCCACCGCCGTGCCCTGCGTCGCCGCCCGCCGCGCACCACCGCCTGGTAGGGGGCTATACCGATCTCGACCTCGTCCGCCGCGTCGGCCAGCAGGAGAGCGATGTCCGTGTGGGTCATGTCGTGGCTGGTCATGCCGTGGTTCGTCTCCCGGTCCGCGCTCATCACTTCCGCCCTCCCTGTGTCACCATCTCGGCCAGTCCGGGTATGGCGCGGAGTTTTGCGATCCCCTTGGCCGCGTTGCTCTTCACCGCGCCGACGGAACAGCCCATCGCCTCCGCCGTCTGCGTCTCGGTCAGGTCCTCCCAGTACCGCAGGACCACCGCCTCCCGCTGCCGCGTCGGCAACTGGGCGAGCGCCGACAGCAGGGCACTGCGGTCCTCGGCCTGGGCGATGCGGTCGCCGGTGTCCGCCACCTCACGGGCCAGGCCGGAGTCGTCCTTCGGTGCGAGGAACTCCCTGAGCCGTCTGCGGTGTTTGCGCGCGTGCGCGTTGATCATCACGCGCCGTACATAGGCCTCCGGGTCGTCGGCCGAGCCGACTCTGCGCCAGGCCACGTAGACATGTTCCAGCGTCGACTGGACCAGGTCCTCCGCGGCGTGCTGCTCCCCCGTGAGGAGAAATGCCGTCCGCATCAGCCGCGGCCAGCGGCCGATGACAAAGCTCTGGAACTCCGAGTCCCGAGCCGCCTTGCGATCCCCCATGGGCACCTCCTAGATGTCTAAAGGAGTCCATGGACCGACCGGATCGTTGCCTGCCTCCGAAGAAGATTTTCTCGACCCTCGAAGAGGGTTCCAGATTCTCGACGAGCGTTCCCGGTCTCGAAGAACAGGTCTCGGTTCTCGAAGAACACGTCTCCGTCCTCGAAGACTCTTCTCAGTTCACGGAAGTCTTCCGCGGCAGCCACACCAGCATCAGCGCCAAGCCCCCGACCAGCACCCCGGCCCCCACCCGGAACGCCAGCGCGTACCCCTCCGTCAGCGCCTGCGGCGTCACGCTCCCCGCCGAACGGGCCGACGCGATGGTCGACATGACCGCGAGGCCGAGTGAACCGCCCATGGTGCGGGAGGTGTTGACCAGCCCCGACACCAGCCCGGCCTCCCCCGGCGCCGTCCCGGACGTGGCCAGCGCCGCGAGCGGGGTCGAGGCAAGACCCGCACCCAGCATCATCAGGATGCCCGGGAACATGATCGAGGTCAGATACGTGCCGTGCACGGTCATCGTCGACTGCCAGACGAACCCGGCGATCGCCACGGCCGTCCCCGCCGCCGCCAGATTGCGCGCCCCGAGCACCCGCATGACCCGCGGCGCGACCTTGGAGCCGAAGACGATCGCAAGCGAGCTCGGCACCAGCGCGAGACCGGCCTCCAACGGCGTGTAGCCCAGCACGTTCTGCGCGTACAGGGTCATGAAGAACCACATGCAGAACATCGCCGACCCGCTCAGGAACATCGCCACGTTCGCCGACGACACCGCTCGCCGGCGGAACAGCCGCAGCGGCATCAGCGGAGCGGCCGTACGCGCCTCGACGACGAGGAACACACCGATCAGCGCGAGGCCGGCGAGCAGGGGTACGACCGTGGCGTCGGCCGTCCAGCCCTCCGCCTCCGTCTGTGAGATGCCGTACGCCAGGGTGGCCAGCCCCGATGTCACCAGCACCGCACCCGGAAGGTCCAGCCGCCGTCCGTCCCCGTTGCGGCTCTCCGCCAGCCACAGGATCGCGGCGGTCAGCACCGCCGCCCCCACGGGCACGTTGATCAGCAGCACCCAGCGCCACGACAGCACGTCGACGAGCACACCGCCGACGACCCCGCCCGCCGCGCCGCCGCCCCCGGCGACGGCGGTCCAGGTGCCTATGGCCCGCGCACGGGGAGGGCCCTCCGGCACCGCAGCCGTGAGAATCGTCAGCGTCGAGGGTGCCAGCACCGCCGCCCCCAGCCCCTGCACGGCCCGCGCGGCCAGCAGCTGCCAGCCCTCCTGGGCCAGCCCGCCGGCCAGCGAGGCCACGGTGAACAGTGCGAGGCCCAGCACGAACATCCTCTTGCGCCCGTAGATGTCCCCGGCCCGCCCGCCGAGCAGCATGAACCCGGCGAAGGCGATGGCGTACGCGTTCACCACCCACTGCAACCCGAGCGCGCTCAGCCCCAGGTCCGTCCGCATCGACGGCAGAGCCGTGTTCACGACGGACACGTCGAGCACGACCAGGAACTGCCCGGCGCAGGCGAGCGCCACCACCAGCCAGGTGGGCGGCGCGGTACGGCGGGAGGTGCGGGTGACGTCGGCGGCTTCGAGCATGGGTGTCATGCTCTCAACCCGGTTACGCTCCTTGCATCGGCTTTTCGCGCCGCCCCGCCTCGGCCGCGAGACCTAGGACCGCAAGCCCCGGACGTCGTCATCGGGGATCCCGCCGCCGGCACTCCTCGACGAAGCCGATCACGCGTTCCGCGTAGGCGTCGGGATGGGTGACATGGGGAATGTGCCCCGCCCCTGGAAAGGCGTGCGTGCGGGCCTGCGGCAGGGCGCCGGACAGCCGGGCGATGATCGCGGCGAAGAACGGCGGGCTCTCCGTGCCCTGCGTCAGCAGGACCGGCCCGGTGTAGCGGGAGAGGCCGTCGAGGTCGAGATCCGCCCACTGCGGATCGGCCTGCTCGTCCGCGAACGTGTCGGCGTTGCGCAGGAACGTCTCGCGGGCCTGCTCCGGCATCTGCTCCCAGGCGCCGGGACCGAGCGCGACCTCGTCCATGAACATGCGCGCCCCCGCGAGGGTCTCGCCCGCCCGCAGATGGGTGACGACCGCTTGGATGCGCTCCGCACTGGCCGCCATCAGCGGCAACATGTCCGGCGCATCGGTCACGATGCCCATGAGCGGGGGTTCGTGGGCGAGGAGACCGCGGAAGAGCTCAGGGCGCCGGGCGGCGAGGCCGAGCGCCGTCGAGGCACCGAAGGAGTTGCCCGCGACGTAGGCGGGCGCGAGCCCCAGCGCCTCCATCAGCGCGGCCAGGTCCTCCTCGTCCTCGAACCGGGTCCCCTGCCCCGGCCGCTCGCTCAGGCTGTGCCCCCGCCGGTCGTGGACGAGCACGCGGAAGCGCGCCGCGAGGGCGGGCAGGACCAGGGCCCAGGTGTCGTGGTCGGCCCAGGAGCCGTGCACCAGGACCAGCGGATCGCCGTCCCCGGTCACCTCGTGGAACAGCTCCACACCGTTGACCGCGATCCGTGGCATGCCCGGGCTCCTCTCTCGGTACCGCTCTCTTCGCCGTATCGCTCTCGGATCACCTTGCGACGCGGCCGTGACGGCCGCGAGGCAAGGGCGGCCAGGCGGATGGCGGCCAGGCGGGATGGCGGCCGGGTTCAGGCCGCACCCGCCTGACGGTGGATCACATCCCCATGGAATGGTCAAGAATTCGTTAGTACGCCAAAGCATCGGAATAGTTGCCCATGCATACGTAGTTCAGGACACACGTACCCGACGTCACCCCACTCCCCGGCCCGGAGGCCTCGCCCCATGACGCACACGTCGACGCACCCGTCGGCCGACCAGCCCACCGGCAGAGCGGCAGGGAAAGCCCTCGTCCCGGTGCTCGCCTTCGCGGGCATCGTGGTCGCGGTGATGCAGACCCTGCTCGTGCCGGTCATCAAGGACCTGCCGCAGCTGCTCAGCACCGCGCCCAGCAACGCCACCTGGGTCCTGACCTCGACCCTCCTCTCGGGCGCCGTCGCCACCCCGATCATGGGCCGCCTCGGCGACCTCTACGGCAAGCGCCGCATGCTGATCACCAGCCTGGCCGTGATGGTCGCCGGCGCGCTGGTCAGCGCGGTCACCAGCGATCTGCTCCCCATGATCGCCGGCCGTACCCTCCAGGGCTTCGCGATGGGCGCGATCCCGCTCGGCATCGGCCTGATGCGCGACATGCTGCCCCGCGAGCGGCTCGGCTCGGCGATGGCCCTGATGAGCTCCTCGATCGGCGTCGGCGGCGGCCTCGCGCTGCCCGCCGCGGCCCTGATCGCCCAGCACACGAACTGGCACGCCCTCTTCTACGGCGCCGCGGGCCTCGGCGCCCTCGCCATCGCCCTCACCCTCCTCGTCGTACCGGAGTCCGAGGTCCGCGCCGAGGGCTCCTTCGACCTGCCGGGCGCGCTCGGCCTGTCCGCCGGCCTCGTCCTCTTCCTCCTGCCGATCACCAAGGGCAGCGACTGGGGCTGGACGTCCGGCACCACGCTCGGCCTGTTCGGCGCGTCGGTGGCCGTCCTCGTCCTGTGGGGAATCTACGAGCTGCGCACTCAGGCCCCGCTGGTCGACCTGCGCACCACGGCCCGCCCGGCGGTGCTCTTCACCAACCTGGCGTCGATCATGGTGGGTGTCTCGTTCTACGTCGTCTCGCTCGTCCTGCCCCAGCTGCTCCAGCTGCCGAAGGCGACCGGCTACGGCCTCGGCCAGTCGATGGTCGTCGCGGGCCTGCTGGTGGCCCCGCTGGGCCTGACGATGATGTTCACCGCCCCGGTCTACGCCCGCCTGTCCGCCAAGTACGGCCCCAAGACCACCCTCATCCTCGGCATGCTGATCATCGCGATCGGCTACGGCGCCGGCCTCGGCCTGATGAGCGCTCCCTGGCAGAGCCTCGTCATCGCGGTCGTCCTGGGCGCCGGCATCGGCCTGGCGTACTCCTCCCTCCCCGCCCTGATCGTCGGCGCGGTCCCGGCCTCGGAGACGGGCGCGGCGAACGGCCTCAACACGCTGATGCGCTCCATCGGTACGTCCGTGTCGAGCGCCGTCATCGGCATGGTGCTGGCCAACACCGCGAACGACGTCGGCGGCGTCGAGATCCCGACCATGCACGGCTTCCGGGTGTCCTTCCTGATCGCGACCGCCGCGGTGGCCGTAGGCCTCCTCCTGGCCCTCTTCCTCCCGAAGCAGCGCCCGGCAGCCACCCACCCGCAGCTGCGCGCCAGCAGCGAGGAGGACGCCAACCTGGAGCGCGCCGAAGAGGCCCTGCGCGGCTTCCGCGGCCGTGTCCTGGACGCCGAGGGCACGCCGGTCGCCCGCGCCAAGGTGACGCTCATCGACCGCCGGGGCCGCCAGGCGGGCGCCACCCTCTCCGCGGACGACGGCAGCTACACCCTCACCGTCCCCGCCCAGGGCGCCTACGTCCTGGCCGCCCGGGCCGACGGTCACGCCCCGCTCGCCTCGTCCGCCACGCACGCGGGCGACGACAGCGCGGTGGACGTGGACCTGCCGCTGCCGGGCGAGACGGTCACCGCCTGACGGCCTGACACCTCACTCCCGTACGCCCCCCGTCGTTCCGGCGGGGGGCGTAGTGCGTCATGAGCCCGGGGGAGCGACAGCCAAGCGCCCTCGGCCGGAGAGTTCGCCGCCATGCCGCCTGTGATTGACCGTCCGTTCCAGGTCACTTCACCCCACCCGCATCGGCTTGTCACTCGGCGCCCGCGAGTACACAGCGGAACCGGGAATCCGTCACGTGTGCGGAGATCCCAGGGAGCGCCCTGAGGGGAGCGGGCCGGGGGAACGCGGGGAGGCGGGGGTGTATGGGGCGGGGGCAGCACGCAGACGCGTGTTCAGCAGACATCACCGCCATCACCCTGCACTGCCGACGCCGCTCATCGCCGGTTCACGCACCTCTCACCCGCGGAGTACCGACTCCCGGACGCAAACGAGAGGTCGTTCGATGTCATGTCTATGAAAAAGCCGAAGCGCGTCTTTGCCGTCGTGGCCGCGGTGTTGTGCTCGATCGCCGCGACGCTGGTGTACACCCTTGCCTCATCCACCCCGGCGAAGGCGGAGGACGACTGGAGAAACCTCCGCAACCTCAACGCGGGAAGATGCCTGGCCGTCCCCAACTCCAGTACGGCCGACGGCACCGGCCTGGTCCAGTGGACCTGTAGCGAGAACTCCGACCAGGACTGGACGTTCACCAAGGTGGCGGGCGGGAACGGAGACCGGTACCTCATCCGCAACCGCTACAGCCTCAAGTGCCTGGCCATGCCCAACTCCAGCCTGGCCGACGGCACACAGGCCGTTCAGTGGCCCTGCGACAGCACCGGCAACGAGCAGGTCTGGATCCACGACAGCTGGAACCGGCTGCGGAACGTGAACAGCGACAAGTGCCTGGCGGTCCCCAACTCCAGCACCGCCAACGGCGCCGCCGTCGTCCAGTGGACCTGCTCGACGAACCTGGACCAGCGCTGGGTGTGGTCCGAGGACACCTCCACCTACGCCCGTCTCTACAACTTCGGCACCGGCCAGTGCCTGGCCGACCCCGGCTCCAGCTACGAAAACGGCATCGCCATGATCCAGTGGTCGTGCAGCAACAGCGACAGCAACTACTGGGCGCTCCAATCGGTGTCCGGGGGTTTCCGGGTCGTCAACAAGGCGAACGGCAAGTGCCTGGCCCTCGCGGGCGCGAGTACACAGAACGGCGCCAAGGTCATCCAGTGGCCGTGCGGCGGCGGCGACGAGCAGGTCTGGGTCCGCATCAGCCTGGACCGATTCCAGAACAAGAACAGCGGGCTGTGTCTCGCGATCCCCAGCTCCAGTCAGACCCCGGGAACGGAGGCCATTCAGTGGACCTGCTCGACCAGCGGGAGCCAGCAGTGGATGTGGTGACGCGCAGACGGGCATGGCCCGTCCTCCTGACCGCACTCGTCCTCACCGTCCTGTCCGGCCTGCTGCTGCCAGGGCCGGCCGCCGCCGAGGGCACGTCGTCCGAGTCGACGGTCTACGCGAACGTCGTCACCGGGGGCGACGGGCCGCGCACCCCCGACATCGTCAGCACCAGCGCGAACAACGCGGTCGTCGCCTGGCGGGAAGGCCTTAGGCCCGGCAACCGGGACATGGGCTACATCCGGTACTCGTACACGACCGACGGCGGCGCCAACTGGAGCCGCCCCCAGATGCTGGCCCAGGAGACCAGCGCGTTCGCCTGGCACTACGTCATCCTCTACAAGACGGGCAGCGAGCTCTACGCGTTCATGGGGCGTACCCCGATCGCGGACGCGACCGAGGACGACGGAATCAACCACGACGGCCTTCCGATCAGCGACACCGTCGTCAAGCGCAGCACCGACGAGGGTCACTCCTGGCAGACCTACCCCGCCACCTTCCCCCCGGACATCCGCAACCTCGTCTTCGCCGGGCGCCCGCTCAAGCTGGAGACCGGCGAGGACGCCGGCAAGCACGTCATCCCGTACTGGGCGAGCGGGCGGGAGAACGGGGTGCTGGTCTCCTCGGACCTGAAGTCCTGGGTGAAGCGTGGCACCGTAGGTGGCGGGCTCGCGTTGGAGGCCGGCGAACCCCAGATCGCCTTCTCGCAGAGCGACACGGCCACCAAGGACGAACTGGTCATGGTCGCCCGCTCCAAGAACGCCCAAGCCGTGACCTCCACGAGCCCGGATGGCGGCAGAACCTGGAATCCCACCTCCTTCGCATCCGACGCCAACGTGCCCAGCAACAACTCCAAGGTCTACTTCACCAAGGACAGCAACGGCCGGTATCTGGCCATCTACAACACGGCCACCGACCGGGGCGTTCTGAACTACAAGGTCAAGAGCCCTGGCGGAGCCTGGGGAGCCGGAAAGTTCTTCGCCAACGGCACGGAGCCCGAGGTCGACTCTCCCGGTACCACAGGGGAGGGCTGGGACACATACGCGATGGCCGATGAGTACGCCCCGGGCAAGTTCTTCGTCGTCTGGGAGTACGACACCAGCCGCATCAAGGTGAACAGGCTCGACATCTCCGACGCACCCTGATCCACCCCGCCGTACCGCCGTACCCCCTGTCGCCCGCCGACCAGGGGGTACGGCAGCATGGGGCGCGTCTCGCCGCACCTACGACCGGAAGGCCCCGCGATGCCCCCAGCCCCCAAGCCCGAGATCCTGGCCGCGTTCGAGGCGGCGAAGGGCTTCATGCCCACGGGTGAGGGGCTCGCGCTCTATGCGGCGGCCGTCGAGGCCGGGCGCCTCGGCCTTCCGCTCCTGGAGGTCGGCACGTACTGCGGTCGCTCCGCGATCCTGCTCGCCGACGCCGCCCGCGAGGCCGGTGTGACGGCCCTCACGGTCGACCACCACCGGGGCAGCGAGGAGCAGCAGCCGGGCTGGGAGTACCACGACCCGGAGACGGTCGACCCCGAGATCGGGCTGATGGACACGCTGCCGACGTTCCGCCGCACGCTCCACAAGGCGGGCCTGGAGGAGCACGTCGTCGCGCTGGTCGGCCGCTCACCGCAGGTCGCCAAGGTCTGGGGCACCCCGCTCGGCCTCGTCTTCATCGACGGCGGCCACACCGACGAGCACGCGAACGCCGACTACGAGGGCTGGGCACCGCATGTCGCCGAGGGTGGGCTGCTCGTCATCCACGACGTCTTCCCGGACCCGGCCGACGAGTTCACCGGGCAGGCGCCGTACCGCGTCTATCTGCGGGCTTTGGAGTCCGGGGCGTTCACGGAGGTGTCGGTGACGGAGTCGCTGCGGGTGCTGCGGCGGACGGGGACCGGCGTCTGACCCCGCCGCGACAACGCCCGACGGCGGCCCAGCCGTGGCTTACCGGCGGACGCCCGGGTCGGCCCGTAAGGTGGCAGGCGTGTCGTACGTAGGTCCGGACTTCGATCCTCCCCAGCCCCGCCGCCGACGCCGCGCCCTGACCGTCGCGGCCGCCGCTCTCGTGCCGGGGGCGCTGCTCGGGTGGGTGATGTACGAGGCGGTGGGTGACACCGGCGGCCGAGGCGCATCGGGCGATACGGCCGTACGGTCGCCGTCCGCGGCACCGGCGGGCACGACACCGACGGACGCCACCACGACCGACGACAAGCCACCGGGCCCGACCCCGACCGCCGGCTCCACGGCCGACTCCACCTCCGCGCCCGCCGCCTCCGGCCCCCTCAAGGGCAAGGTCGTCGTCATCGACCCGGGCCACAACCCGCACAACTTCCAGCACACGGCCGAGATCAACCGCAAGGTGAACATCGGCACGAACCGGAAGGAGTGCGACACCACGGGCACATCCACCAACGACGGCTACACGGAAGCCGAGTTCACCCTGGACGTCGCCCACCGTCTGCGCACGTTGCTGCAGAAGCAGGGCGCCACGGTGAAGTTCACGCAGGACGGCGACCGCTCGTGGGGGCCGTGCGTGGACGAGCGGGCGCAGATCGGCAACAAGGCGGGCGCCGACGCGGTCGTCTCGATCCACGCCGACGGCGCGGCGGCCGGCGACCGCGGCTTCCACGTCATCCTCCCGGACCGGGTGGACGCGGGCGCCGCCGACACCGGCCCGATCGTCGCCCCCTCCCGCGACCTCGGCGAACGCATCGCCGGCTCCTTCGTCCGCGTCACCGGCAGCGCGCCCTCCAACTACGTCGGCGACGGCACCGGCCTCGTCACGCGTAAGGATCTTGGCGGTCTCAATCTGTCAACGGTTCCCAAGGTGTTCATCGAGTGCGGCAACATGCGCGATAGCAAGGACGCGGCACTGCTCACCAGCGGCGCTTGGCGGCAGAAGGCGGCGCAAGGGATCTCTGGCGGAATCGTGAGTTTCCTGCGGGGGTAATGGTCCACGGGCTGATCCCGGCGGACAGCCTCGTCGGTCGGACGATAAGGTCGTCCGTACGATGAGGGGCCACCCCCGCGCTTCACACCGGGGCCTGATGGCGACATGGTGACAGCGACGCCTCCAGCGATGCCGATGACGAGACGACTGACGAAGGACCTGAAGTGAATATCCGCTCCCTCACTCGAGGCGACGGCGTGGTGATCGGAGCAGCGGTATTGCTGTTCATCGCGTCGTTCCTCGACATCTACTCCGCCGATGGTGCCGAGGGCATCGATCTGCCGAACGCCTGGGGCAGCGGACCGCTCCTGCTCGGCGTCGTGCTGGCGGGTCTCATCGGCGCCGCACTCATCGTGGTCGCCCGGGGGCTGCCGCAGGCGCCGAAGGTCGCCGGTCTGGACCTCGGCCAGTTCGGTATCGCCTTCACGGTCTTCGCCGCCTGGAGCGCGCTCGGCAACATCTTCGACCCGGCGGGCGGCGCGAACAACGTGGGCGGGAGCACCTCCGGCCCCGACGCGGGCATCGGGCTGATCCTCGCACTGATCGCCACCCTGGCCATGGCCGGCGCCGCGGTCGCCACCCCTCTGGTCCCCGCCCTCCAGGCCGCCCTCCTCCCCGCCCCCAAGCCCCCCACCCCTCAGCCCTACGGCGCCCAGCCGCCCGGTGGTTACGGCTACCCCGGCGCCCAGCAGCCGCAGGCCGGACAGCCCTACGGCGGTCAGCCGCAGCCGGGGCAGCCCTTCGGTGGGCAGCCGCAGCAGCCGCAGGCGCCCTCCGCCGACTTCTCGCCGTTCTGGTTCGCCGTACCCGTGCCCCGCCCCCTGTTCGCGGAGGACGGCTCCCCCACCCCGATCGCCGAACTCGCGCCGGGCACCTGGTACCTGGCCGTCGAGCAGCGCGGTCCGGCGCTGGTCGCGCAGACGCAGGACGGGCGCCGTGGCGTCCTCCAGGACACGTCGGGCATCCAGCGCGGCTGAGTCGCAGCTCTCTCCTCAGCGGCCCCTCACCCTTCCCGGTGAGGGGCCGCTGTCGTACAGTCGCAAGCCCAGGCACGGATCTGACGACCCGTCAGGAGGCGGCGCATGCGGCTCGGGCTCGCACTCGGCTACTGGGGTCGCGGCCCCTCCGCGGACCACGTACCCCTAGCCCAGGAGGCAGAGCGGCTCGGCTACGACTCCGTGTGGACGGCCGAGTCCTGGGGTTCCGACGCCTTCACGCCGCTCACCTGGATCGCCGCGCAGACCTCAAGGATCAAGCTCGGCACGGCGGTTGCCCAGATGGCCGCCCGCTCACCGACCACCACCGCCATGCACGCCCTCACCCTCGACCACCTCTCGGGCGGGCGCATGATGCTGGGGCTGGGGCTGTCGGGGCCGCAGGTGGTGGAGGGGTGGTACGGGCGGCCGTTCCCGAAGTCGCCGCTGACCGCGACGAGGGAGTACGTCGATGTCGTACGCCAAGTCCTCAGGCGTGAGGCTCCCGTCGAACTCGACGGGCGCTTCCACTCCCACCCGTACCGCGGCCCGGACGCCACCGGCATCGGCAAGGCCCTGAAACCGATCACTCACCCCCTCCGGCCCGACCTCCCCGTCCTTCTCGGGGCCGAGGGGCCCAAGAACGTCGCCCAGACCACCCGGATCGCGGACGGCTGGCTGCCGCTGTACTGGTCGCCGAGCAAGCCGGAGGAGGTGTACGGGGAGGCCGTCACCGACCTGCCGGAGGGGTTCCTCGTCGCCCCCATGGCCCAGGTGCGGGTCTGCGCCGACGTCTCCGAAGGGCTGCTCCCCGTCAAGGTCATGCTCGGCTTCTACATCGGCGGCATGGGCCACGCGGCCCGCAACTTCCACGCCGACCTCATGGCCCGCATGGGGTATGAGGCAGAAGCGCGCCGGATCCAGCGGCTGTTCCTGGACGGCCGTCGCGAGGAGGCCGTCCTCGCGGTCCCCGACGCCTTCGCCGACGAGATCTCCCTCGTCGGCCCGCGTGAACGCATCGCCGAGCGGCTGGAGTTGTGGCGGAAGGGCCCGGTGACGGACCTGCTGGCCCTGGCACCGGACCGGCACACGCTGCGCGTGCTCGCCGAGCTCAACTCATAGCCCGACCCACAGCCCGGCGCGCCGAGGTTTCATCCAGGGTTCAAGGGTCACCCGACGGGCATGTCCCCTCGATATCGCAACGGTGCCAACCAGGCCGGCACGGTCATCGCGATCGTCGCCGACATCATGGCCCTCATCCTGGGCCTCTGGATCCTGATGTACCTCCTGGACGCCAACCGCGCCAACGACTTCGTGCAGTTCATCCATGACGCGGCGCGGTGGCTGGCGGGCTGGTCGCACGACCTGTTCACGTTCGACGAGGCGTGGGCGAGGGTCGTTGCCGGGTACGGTCTGGCGGCGGTCGTGTACCTGTTCGTGGGGCACGCCATCGCCAATCGTGTGCACCGGCACTGAGGCCCCGTCGTCTCAGGCGCAGCAGTCCGGGTCGAGTCCCCTCGGCAGCTCCTCGCCGCCGAACACCTGGCAGGTGGCCTCGTGGCCGCCGAGGGCGGCGACGGCGAGGAGGAGGGAGCCGGCCGTCCAAGTGGTCAGCTCCAGCGGCCAGATCGCGTCGTCCTCGAAGACGTAGCCGGTCCAGTACAGCCCGCTCTCCGGGTCCCGTAGGTGCTGGATCGACTGCAGGATCTCCAGCGCCCGGTCGGACTCGCCCATCGCCCACAGGGCCAGGGCGAGTTCGGCGGACTCACCGCCCGTGACCCACGGGTTGGGCACCACGCACCGCACCCCGAGCCCGGGCACGACGAAGCGCTCCCAGCCCTCCTCCATGCGGGACTTGGCCTCGGTACCCGTCAACGCCCCACCGAGGACCGGGTAGTACCAGTCCATGGAGTACCGGTCCTTGTCCAGGAACCGCTCCGGGTGCCGGCGGATCGCATGCCGTAGCGCCCCCGCCGCCAGCTCCCAGTCCGGTTGCGGCTCTTCACGCTGCTCGGCGATGGCAAGGGCGCACCGCAGCGCATGGTGGATCGACGAGGAACCGGTCAGCAGCGCGTCCGCTGTCGCCGTGCCGTCCTCGTCGCGCCGCCAGCCGATCTGCCCGCCGGGCTGCTGGAGCTGGAGGACGAACTCGATGGCCGCGTAGACGGACGGCCACATGCGGTCCAGGAACGTGTCGTCGCCGGTGGAGAGGTAGTGGTGCCAGACGCCCACGGCTATGTAGGCGACGAAGTTGGTCTCGCGCCCGGTGTCGGTGACGTCGTCGAAGGCGCCGTCCGCGTAGGCGGCGTACCAGGAGCCGTCCTCGTTCTGGTGGGTCGCCAGCCAGGTGTAGGCCCGCTCGGCGGCCGCGTGCTCACCGGCCGCGTCCAGTGCCATCGCCGCCTCGACGTGGTCCCACGGGTCGAGGTGGTGCCCGCGGAACCACGGGATGGCCCCGTCCTCCCGCTGCACGGCGAGGATGCCCGCGACGGTCGCGGCGGCCTGCTCGGCGGTGAGGACCCCGGGCAGGACGAGGTGTTCTGTCCGGGGGGTCGTCACTTGGCGTCCACCCGGGGGAGGTGGGGCTTGGTCGCGTACGCCACGAAGCTCTTGCCGATCAGCGGGTTCAGCGCCTGTTCGGCGACCCGGGTGGCCAGCGGTTTCTTCATGATGTCCCAGACCAGCAGCTTGTGGTACGCCCGCACCGGCAGCGCCTTGTCGTTGTCGACGCCGAACGCGCACTTCAGCCACCAGTACGGCGAGTGCAGCGCGTGCGCGTGGTGGGTGCCGTACGGCTTCAGGCCCGCCTCGCGGATCTTCGCCAGCAGCTCGTCCGCCTTGTAGATGCGGATGTGGCCGCCCTCGACCTCGTGGTACTCGTCGGACAGCGCCCAGCAGACCTTCTCGGGGCCGTAGCGCGGGACGGTGATGGCGATACGGCCGCCCGGCTTGAGCACCCGCACCATCTCGGCGAGGACGCCCTTGTCGTCCGGGATGTGCTCCATGACCTCGGAGATGATGACGACGTCGAAGGACTCGTCCGGGAAGGGCAGCGCGAGGGCGTCGCCCTCCATGGCGGTGGCCGTGGCCCCCTCCGGCGCCTCCCCCGCCTCCTTCATCGCCGCGAACCACTTCGCGACCTCGCGGATCTCCTCACCGTTCTGGTCCAGCGCCACGACCTGGGCGCCGCGCCGATAGCACTCGAACGCGTGCCGGCCGGCACCGCAGCCGAGGTCCAGGACGCGGTCGCCCGCGGCGAGCGGGAACCGGGAGAAGTCGACGGTCAGCACGGGGGCCTGCTTTCGCGGTCGGAACGGTTGGCGGGGCGGGGATCGAGGGTTGTGGGGGCGGCGGTCACTGGGCGGTCCCGGTGACTCGGGTGGACTCGCCGGCCCTGGCAGCACCGGTCACGCGGGTGGATTCGCCGGCTCTGGCAACCCCGGCCAGGTGGGCGGACTCACCGGTCATGGCGGTTGCGGCCAGTGGGGCGGGCTCGCCGGTCTCAGCGGCCCCGGCCAAGCGGGTCGGCTCACCGACCCCGGCAGCCTCGACCACGCGGGCAGACCCTGCCCCGTCCGCCTCAGCCAGCCGGCCGGACTCACCGACCCCCACGGCCGCGCCCACACTGTCCGACTCACCGACCCCAGCAGCCTCGACCACGCGGGCAGACCCGGCCCCGGCCGCCTCAGCCATCCGGCCGGACTCACCGACCCCCGCGGCCGCGGTCACACTGTCCGACTCACCGACCCCGGCAGCCTCGGCCACGCGCGTGGACTCACCGTTCTTCGCGGCCCCTGCCGCCCTTGCCGCCGCGGCAGTTGTCGGGGCCGCGGAGCGGGAGGGATCCGGGCGCGCGGAGCGGGCGATCGCCTCGCGGTAGCGGGCCACCGTTCCCTCGGCGGCCCGCGCCCACGTGAAGTGCCGTAGCACCCGCTCACGCCCAGCAGAACCAAGCCGTACCCGCAGCTCCGGGTCGCCCAGCAACCGGCTCAGCCCAGCGGCCAGCGCCCCCGCGTCGCCCGGCGGTACCGCCAGGCATGTCTCGCCGTCCTGACCGGCGACCTCCGGGATAGCGCCGCCGGTCGTGGCGACGAGCGGCGTCCCGGTGGCCATGGCCTCGGCGGCCGGCAGGGAGAAGCCCTCGTAGAGCGACGGTACGCAGGCCACCTCGGCCGAGCGGACGAGGTCGACGAGCTCGGCGTCGGAGATGCCCTTGACGAACTCGACGGCGCCTTCGAGGCCGTACCGTTCGACGGCCTGCGCGACCGGCCCCTCCTCAGGGCGCTTGCCGACGACGACGAGGTGGGCGTCGGGGTGCTCGGTGCGGACCTTGGCGAGGGCCTCGACGAGGAAGACGAGGCCCTTCAGCGGGACGTCGGCGCTGGAGGTCGTCACGATGCGGCCCGGTATCTGCCGTACCGAGGGATCCGGCGAGAAAAGGTCGGTGTCGGCGCCGATGTGGACGACGTGGATACGGTCCTGCCGTACGCCGAGGTGGTCGACGATCTCCGCGCGGGACGTACCCGACACGGTGAGCACCGACGGCAGGCGGCGCGCCACGCGCTTCTGCATGCGCGTGAAGGCGTACCAGCGGCGTACGGACATGCGTCGCTGCCGGCCCTCGGCGGCGTCCAGCTCCAGCTGCCGGTCCACGGTGATGGGGTGGTGGATCGTGGTGACGAGGGGGGCGCCGATGTCGCCCAGCAGGCCGTAGCCCAGGGTCTGGTTGTCGTGGACGACGTCGAAGTCGCCGCGCCGGGCGCGCAGATGGCGGCGGGCGCGCAGCGAGAACGTCAGCGGCTCGGGGAAGCCGCCGGTCCACATGGTCGCCACTTCCAGCGCGTCGATCCAGTCGCGGTACTCGTCGCGCCCCGGGGTGCGGAAGGGGTCGGGCTGGCGGTAGAGGTCGAGGCTGGGGAGCTCGGTGAGGGTCAGACGGTCGGCGTAGTCCGCGCCCTCGTCGAGGACGGGGTAGGGCTGGGAGCCGATGACCTCGACGCGGTGACCGAGGCGGGCCAGCTCGCGGGAGAGGTGCCGAACGTAGACGCCCTGGCCGCCGCAGAACGGGTTCCCTTTATAGGTGAGAAGCGCGATGTCGAGCGGTCGCTCGCCGTCGGCGGCAAGGTCCGTCGGGGACCCGGCCTCCCTGGCCTCAGCGGTCACTCCAGGCCCCCTTCTCCCTGCTCTGTCCCGCGAGATTACGACGGGACGCTAATCTAGAACAAGTTTCAGACTTGATCGTTCAAGAGGCTCTGAATCTACCGGCAGGTAGCGCCGCTGTGAGCGATGGATCAGGTGATTCACGCCACGGCCGACGCCCTGGCATGCTCTGTCCGGTCACTCACCCTCACCGACTGTCACGGAACGGGATCCATGCCTGCGGAAGTCAGTAGCGCAAGCCCGGCCTCACCGCCCCTCACCGAGCGGCAGGAGGCCCGTCGCCGGCGCATCCTGCACGCCAGCGCGCAGCTCGCGAGCCGGGGTGGTTTCGACGCCGTACAGATGCGGGAGGTCGCGGAGTCCTCGCAGGTGGCGCTCGGCACGCTGTACCGCTACTTCCCGTCGAAGGTGCATCTGCTGGTCGCCACGATGCAGGACCAGCTGGAGCACATGCACGGCACGCTGCGGAAGAAGCCACCGCAGGGCGAGACGGCGGCGGAGCGGGTCGCGGAGACCCTGATGCGCGCCTTCCGCGCACTGCAGCGCGAGCCGCATCTGGCCGACGCCATGGTCCGCGCCCTGACCTTCGCCGACCGCAGCGTCTCCCCCGAGGTGGACCAGGTGTCCCGCCAGACGACGGTGATCATCCTGGACGCGATGGGGCTGGAGAATCCGACGCCCGAGCAGCTCTCCGCCGTCCGCGTCATCGAGCACACCTGGCACTCGGCCCTGATCACCTGGCTGTCGGGGCGCGCCTCCATCGCCCAGGTGAAGATCGACATCGAGACGGTCTGCCGTCTGATCGACTTGACGGCACCGGATCGGCCCTAGCGCCCCGGGCACGCGAAAGACCTACGAGACGGGTTCCCTGCGCCGGTATTACCCGGATCAGGTGCTGGGGGTCGCCTTCCGGTCTTCCGACCTCTCGGTCTTCCGACTTTCCGGCCTCTCAGCCCGGACCGTCGATGTCGGCCCCAGCGGAAGCCCTTCGACTTCCCGCCAGAGTCGGCTACTCCGGTTCGGGCTCCCTCACTCGTCCCGTAGGCCGATTTCCATAATAGAACGCCCACCTCTGAATCGAACACCCCACATGCCTATTTTCTCGGGCGAAATCGGGCATCCGATTTGCGCCCGGAACGGCCTCGACGCTCGGAACGGCCTCAGTCCTCGGACAGCCTCAGTCCTCGGACCGCCTCAGTCCTCCGGCGGGAACACCGGCTCCCCGCTCCCCAGCAGGGTGATCACGATCGCCTCCACCGGGCAGCTCTCCGCCGCGGCCAGGATCCTCTCGTTCGCGTCGGTCTCCGGGTCGGCCGGATGGGACTGGCGGCCGGTGTCGAGCCGGAAGCCGTCGGGGGCGTGGTGGACGCACTGGGCCGAGCCGATGCACACCGACCGGTCGACCTCGACGTGCCAGCGGTCGCCCATGTCCTCTCACGCCTCCCAGCCGGCCGGGAGGTGGATCATCTTGTGCTCCAGGTACTCGCCGTAGCCCTCGGGGCCGAACTCGCGCCCCAGCCCGGAGTTCTTGTAGCCGCCGAAGGGGCCCAGCATGTCCAGGCTGAAGGTGTTCACCGAGTAGGTGCCGGTACGGACCTGGCGGGCGATCTCGATGCCGTGTGCGGTGTCGGCCGTCCAGACGCTGCCGCTCAGGCCGTAGTCGGAGTCGTTCGCGATCTTCACGGCCTCGGACTCGTCGCCGTAGGGGAGGAGGCAGATCACCGGGCCGAAGATCTCCTCGCGTGCGATCCGCATGGAGTTGTCGACGTCCCCGAAGAGCGTCGGCTCGACGTACCAGCCCTTCGCCAGCCCCGCCGGACGCCCACCGCCCGTCAGGATCTTCGCGCCCTCCTCCTGGCCGATGCGGATGTAGTCGAGGTTCCTGCGCTGCTGCCGCTCGGCCACCAGCGGCCCCACCTGGGTCGACGGGTCCAGCGGGTCGCCGACCACCAGCGCGCCCGCCGCCGCGGCGAAGGCCTCGGCGAACTCGTCGTAGCGGGAACGCGGGAGCAGGATCCGCGTCTGGGCCACACACGCCTGACCGTTGTTCATCCACGCCGCCGGGACCACACCGGCGACCGTCGCCTCGACGTCCGCGTCCGGCAGGACGACGGCCGCCGACTTGCCGCCCAGCTCCAGCGTCACGCGGGTGAGGTTGCGGGCCGCGACCTCCATCACGCGCTTGCCCGCCGCCACCGAGCCGGTGAAGGAGACCTTGTCGATCCCCGGATGTCCGACCAGGTACTCGCTCACCTCGCGGTCAGCCGGGAGGATGGACAGGACCCCGTCCGGCAGCCCGGCGTCCTTCGCGATCTCCGCGAGGAGGTAGGCGTCCAGCGGCGACTCCGGCGACGGCTTGAGGATCACCGTGCAGCCGGTGAGCAGCGCGGGCGCGAGCTTGGCGGCGGCGACGAACTGCGGGACGTTCCAGGGGACGACGGCCGCGACGACCCCGACCGGCTCGCGCCGCACCAGGATCTTGCCCAGCACGCCGTCGCGCCGCTCCTCGTACGGGAAGTTCCGCGCGACCGTGATCGCCGCGTCCCACACCATCATCGCGCCCAGCGCCTGCGCGAGGACGCTCCAGGAGTACGGGGAGCCGTTCTCGGAGGAGATCACGCGGGCGATCTCCTCGTGGCGCAGGGCGATGCCGTCCTTGATGCGCGTGACGACCTCGATCCGCTCGTCGAGCGACATCCGCGGCCAGGGACCCTCGTCGAACGCCCGCCGCGCCGCCGCGACCGCCCGGTCGACATCGGCCGGTGAGGCGTGCGGCACTCGTCCGATGACCTCCTCCGTGTGCGGCGAGATCACCTCGATGACGTCCTTGCCCAGGGGGTCGGTCAACTCCCCGCCGATGAACAGCTGTCCGTGTTCCACGAGCTCGGTCATGGCCGACGCCTCCTGCGGAGCTGAAGCGGGATTCCTTGGTTTCTGACGCTGTTTCAGAAACTGATACCAGTTCCACTACGAGGAGTCCACGGATCGCACATCAATCACGCCTACGCTGATCAAGCCGACGGGGAGGAACGCTGAATGACGGCAGAACGCGAGCGCAGGCACGCGTGGGCGCTGTTCGCGGCGGCCGTGACGACGGCCGCCTGTGGCGCCGTATGGACGGCGTCGAACTGGGACGACGTCACACACGGCAACGGGGTGTCCGTCCACCGGGAGACGAAGAGCCCGGAGGAGATCAGGGAGTTCTGGACCCCGGAGCGGATGCGGAACGCCCGGCCTGGATGACTCAGGCTCCCATCGAAACCCGTTCTAGTTATAGTGGCCGTCGGTGTGTGCCGGTCGCGGCGATTGGGGAGCCCATGGCGCAGGTGTACGACCACGGCGGCGGCGTCCGGTCCCTCCGGGTCCCCATCCCCGACAACCCACTCGGCCACACCCTCGTGTACGTCGTCGACACCGACCGCGGCCCGGTGCTCATCGACACCGGCTGGGACGACCCGGCCTCCTGGGACGCCCTCGCCGAGGGCCTGACGGCGTGCGGCACCGCGGCCGCCGAGATCCACGGCGTGGTCATCACCCATCACCACCCCGACCACCACGGCCTCTCCGGCAAGGTGCGCGAGGCCTCCGGTGCCTGGATCGCGATGCACGCGGCGGACGCGGCGATCGTACGGCGCACCCGCGCGACCCACCCCGAGCGCTGGTTCTCCTACATGGCGGACAAGCTCACCGCGGCCGGCGCCCCCGACGCCCACGTGTCCCCGCTCCGCACCGCCCGCCGAACCCGGCCCCTGCCCGGCTTCTCCCCCGCCGCTCCCGACCGCGAGATCGTCCCCGGCGAACTCCTCGACCTCCCCGGCCGCCGCCTGCGCGCCATCTGGACCCCGGGCCACACGCCCGGCCATGTCTGTCTGCACCTGGAGGAGGAGCACCCGTCCCGGCTCCCGGGCCACGGCCGCCTGTTCTCCGGCGACCACGTGCTCCCCGAGATCACCCCGCACATCGGCCTGTACGAGGACCCCGACGACACGACCGTCACCGACCCCCTCGGCGACTACCTCGACTCCCTCGAACGCGTCGGCCGTCTCGCCCCCGCCGAGATCCTCCCGGCCCACCAGTACGCGTTCACCGACGCGCCCGCCCGCGTACGGCAGTTGCTGACCCACCACGAGGAACGCCTCACCGGACTCCTGGCGTTGCTGTCCGAGCCCCTCACCCCCTGGCAGCTCGCCGAGCGCATGGAGTGGAACCGGCCCTGGGACCAGATCCCCTACGGCTCACGGAACATCGCGATCGCGGAGGCCGAGTCGCATCTGCGGCGGCTGGTGAAGCTGGGGCGGGCGGAGGCGGTGGCGGGGAGCGAGCCGGTGACGTACGTGGCGGTGTGATCGGATCGTGCCCCCGGGTTCCCGGCTGGTACCAAGGGACCCATGGACCCCTTGGAGCAACTCCTCTCCGAACGCGCCTGCGAGCGTCTGATCCTCGACTTCGTCCACCGCCTCGACCTCTGCGAACCCGCCTCCGTGGCCGAGTTGTTCACCGAGGACGGCCGGTGGGAGTGGCCCCCTCCGGGAGACGGACGGCGCTCGGAGGGGCGCGAGGCGCTGCGGGCGTACTTCGGCGCACGGCCTGCGGACAAGCTCTCGCGGCGGATCATGTCCAACATCCGCGTCACGGTGACCTCCCCTGAAACGGCCGAGGCGACGTCGTACTTCACGACGTACCGCGTCGAAGGCTGGACGGGCGGCATGGTCCCGGCCGGTCCGCCCGTGCAGGTCGGCCACTACGAGGACACCTTCCGCCGCGTCGACGGCCGGTGGCTGCTGGCCTCCCGCACCCTGCACCTGCCGTTCGGCGGCCCCACGCCGAGGGTCGACAACTAGGCTGCTCCGCTGGGCCCGCCCCTCCGGTCACGCATGAACGTACGGATCAATTGCTCGGCGTCACCGAGAAGTTCGACCTCACGCGACGTCATCGTCGGATTGGCAGCCCGGCGCCGCAGCGCCCCCGCCAGGCCGTCCTCCGTGAGGTCGGAGGGGTCGGCGAGCAGGGCGGCAAGGAGGGGGCGGGCGAGTTCGGCGAAGGGACCGTCGTCCACGGCGACCTGGGCGAGGATCACCGCGGAGGAGCCCCAGTCCAGGCCGGGGTCGCCGTCCCGTGCGTTGTCCCAGTCGATCACGTACGGACCGTCGGGCGTGAGGATGACGTTGTCCGGGTGCAGGTCCAGATGCAGCACCGAACCCGGCGACCGATGTGCGGGGAGGCGGTGCAGCTGCCGCAGCAGGCGGGCGAGGATGCCGCCCGCCTCGTCCGCGCCCATCGCCCCCTCCGTCAGCGCGCGCAGCATCGTCGGCCCCGACAGCCGCTGCATCACCAGGTCGGTCCGCGAGGAATCGGCGAGCCTCACCCGCGGCGCCGGATAGCCGTGTTCGCGCACATGCGCCATCACCGCGCCCTCGGCCCGCGCGTCCCCGTACCCGTCCCGGAAGCGGCGCAGCACCCACGCCTCGTCGATCTCGTACACGTCGGCGGTACGCCCCGACCCGAGCAGTCTGCCCACGGTCTCCTCAGCCATGGCCCGAACCTACCCGCCCCCGCAGGCGGCCCTCGGGGGTCTGGTTACGGCCGGGTAGAGTGGCGGCGTCGTCATCACACCCGTACGGGGGGAAGCCGGTGCAAATCCGGCGCTGACCCGCAACCGTGAGCCACGCAGTGGCAAGCCGGATCGCCCCGCACAGGTCTTGTGACCGGCTCACGTGCACCGGCAACCGGCCGGCGCACGGCACCGTCGAGGTACGGAGCCGAGCCGCCCGGGGGTCTTCCCTGTGCTGCCCGGTTCCCTCAGGGAAGGGCACCCGCCGATCATGTACGTCCGCCGCAGCGCCGCGGCCCTGGCCGCCACCGTCGCGATCGGCACGGCCGTTGCCACGCCCGCAGTCGCCGCCGATTCCTCCCCGTCCCCGTCGCCGTCCGTGGCGATCCCCGCCGGGCTGTACGGCGACGCCGACCCGACGTACGACGGGGTGTGGCGGCAGTCCCTCGCACTCATCGCGCAGAAGCGGATGAAGCTGGAGCCCGCCGCCAAGGCGATCGACTGGCTGACCGGACAGCAGTGCGCCAACGGGTCGTTCGCGGCATTTCGCGCCGCCCCGTCGAAGGCGTGCGACGCCAAGGTCATGGTGGACACCAACAGCACGGCCGTCGCCGTCCAGGGCCTGGCCGCGGTCGGCGAGCACGACGCCGAGGTCGAGAAGGCGGTGACCTGGCTGAAGTCGGTGCAGAACAAGGACGGCGGCTGGGGCTACACGCCCGGAGGGGCCAGCGACGCCAACTCGACCTCGGTCGTGATCGGCGCGCTCAACGCCGTCGGCACCGACCCCGCCGAGGTCCGCAGGGACGGCAAGTCGTCCTACGACGCCCTGCTCAAGCTCGCCCTGCCGTGCGCGAAGGGCGGCGCCTTCGCCTACCAGCCCGACAAGAAGGGCACGTTGTCGGCCAACGCGGACGCGACGGCAGCGGCCGTCGTCGCCGCGTCGGGCCAGGGCATGCTGACGGCGAAGGCGGGCGACAAGGCGGAGGAGGCCGCCTGCGCCGACGGCGCCCGCCTCACCCCGGAGCAGGCGGCGGCCAACGGCGCCGCCTACCTCGGCAAGGCACTCGACAAGGACGGCCACCTGAAGTCCGCCCTCGCGGGCGCCGAGGACCAGCCCGACTACGGCAACACCGCGGACGCCGTCGTCGCGCTCGCCGTACAGGGTGGTGAGCCTGCTGCCCGGAAGCCTCTGCGCTGGCTGGAGAAGAACGCCGCGAGCTGGGCGAAGCAGAGCGGCCCCGCCGCCTACGCCCAGTTGATCCTCGCCGCCGACGCGGCGGGCGCCGACCCGCGGGACTTCGGCGGCACGGACCTGGTCGAGCAGCTCAACGCGACGGGCCCGGCGCCCCAGAAGGCGGCGGACAAGCAGGAGGCGAAGGAGGACGACGACAATCCCTTCGGCGCCTGGTGGTACATCGGCGTCTTCCTGGTCGTGGGCATCGGCATCGGCTTCCTGCTGAGCGGCCGCAACAAGGGCGGACGGCAGTGATCCGCCGCGCGCTCGCTCCGCTTCTGGCCGCGCTGGTCCTCCTGACCGCCGCGGCCCAGGCCGCCCAGGCGGCCGGCTACCGCTACTGGTCCTTCTGGGACCACGACGGCGGCAAGTGGACGTACGCCACGCAAGGGCCCTCCACCGCCCGCCCGTCCGACGGCGACGTCCAGGGCTTCCGCTTCGCCGTGAGCGAGGACTCCGAGGACGCGGCGAAGCCGAGGGGCGCGGCGGAGTTCGCGGTGATCTGTGCGAGGACGCCCGCGCAGGAGGACAAGAAGCGGGTGGCCCTGGTCCTCGACTTCGGCACGCCGGCGGACGCCCCGTCGGGCGAGACGCCGCCGGCCCGCCGTACGGCATGCGCACGGGTGCCCACCGACGCAACGACGGCGGAGGCCCTGGCCGCGGTGGCCAAGCCCCTGCGGTACGACACGAACGCCCTGTTGTGCGCGATAGCGGGGTATCCGGAGAAGGGGTGCGGGGAGCAGGTGTCGGGGGCCGGAGAGCCGACGGCTGACGGCAAGTCGACGGCTTCCGAGAAGTCCGCGAAGGAGAAGGGCGCATCGGACGACAACGGCCCGTCGCTTGGCTTGGTGGCCGGAGGCGCCGTGGTGGCCGTACTGGGAGCGGCGGCGCTGTGGCAGGCACGCCGGCGTCGGCATGCGTAACTGCGGGCAGCTGCACCCCGGTGCCTGGTGGCTCTGGTCCCTCGCCCTGGGCACCGCAGCCACCCGCACCACCAACCCCCTCCTCCTCGCCCTCCTCACAGCGACGTCCGCCTACGTAGTGGTGACGTGCCGCCCCGACACCCCCTCCGCCCGCTCCTACACCGCATTCCTCAAACTCGCACTCGCCGTCCTCCTCATCCGCCTCCTCTTCGCCACCGCCCTGGGCTCCCCCCTGCCCGGCACCCACGTGATCGTCACGCTCCCCGAACTCCCCCTGCCCCACTGGGCACAGGGCATCCGCCTGGGCGGCGAGGTCACCGCCGAAACCCTCCTCTTCGCTCTCTACGACGGCCTGAGACTCGCCACGCTCCTCATCTGCGTGGGCGCGGCGAACTCCCTGGCCAGCCCCACCCGCCTCCTGAAGTCCCTCCCCGGCGCCCTGTACGAGATGGGGGTGGCGGTGGTGGTCGCCCTCACCTACGCCCCCCACCTGATCGCCGACGTCCAGCGCCTGCGCGCCGCCCGCCGCCTGCGCGGCCGCCCCGACACCGGCATCCGCGGCCTCCTGCACGTCGGACTCCCGGTCCTGGAAGGCGCGTTGGAACGCTCGGTCGCCCTGGCCGCCGCGATGGACGCCCGCGGCTACGGCCGTACCGCCGACGTCCCGCCCCGCGTCCGCCGTACGACCGCCGCCCTCACCCTCGGCGGTCTGCTGGGCGTCTGCGCGGGAACGTACGGCCTCCTCACCGCCGAAGGCGGCACCTACGGCCTTCCGGCCCTCCTCGTCGGACTCGTCGCCGCCCTGGCGGGGCTCCGCCTCGGCGGTCGCCGTACCCTGCGCACCCGTTACCGCCCGGACCGCTGGGACGCCCGCGCCTGGCTGGTCGCCGGTTCCGGCGCGGCCGTCGCCGCCCTGCTGACCCTCGCCGCGGCCCGCGACCCGGCGGCCCTGCACCCGGGCGTGATCCCCCTCGTCGCCCCCACCCTTCCCCTGTGGCCCGCGGCGGCGGTCCTCCTCGGCCTGCTCCCGGCCTTCATCAGCCCCTCACCCCGCACTCCCGCCGCCCCCAAGGAGCCGTCGTGATCCGCTTCGAGAACGTGTCGGTGACGTACGACGGCGCCCCCGAACCCACCGTCCAGGGCGTCGACTTCGAGGTCCCGGAAGGCGAACTCGTCCTCCTCGTCGGCCCGTCGGGCGTCGGCAAGTCCACCGTCCTCGGCGCCGTGAGCGGACTCGTCCCGCACTTCACCGGCGGCACCCTGCGCGGCCGCGTCACGGTGGCCGGCCGGGACACCCGCACCCACAAGCCCCGCGAACTCGCGGACGTGGTGGGCACGGTGGGCCAGGATCCCCTCTCCCACTTCGTGACCGACACCGTCGAGGACGAACTGGCCTACGGCATGGAGTCACTGGGCCTCGCCCCCGACGTCATGCGCCGCCGCGTCGAGGAGACCCTGGACCTCCTCGGCCTCACCGACCTCCGGGGCCGCCCCATCGCCACCCTCTCCGGCGGCCAGCAGCAGCGCGTGGCGATCGGCTCGGTCCTCACCCCCCACCCCAGCGTCCTGGTCCTCGACGAACCGACCTCGGCCCTGGACCCGGCGGCGGCCGAGGAAGTCCTGGCGGTCCTCCAACGCCTGGTCCACGACCTGGGCACCACGGTCCTGATGGCCGAACACCGCCTGGAACGGGTCATCCAGTACGCCGACCAGGTCGCCCTGCTCCCTTCCCCGGGCGCGGCCCCGATCCTGGGAACACCGGCGGAGGTGATGGCCGTGTCCCCGGTGTATCCCCCGGTGGTCGACCTCGGCCGCCTGGCGGGCTGGTCCCCCCTCCCCCTGACGGTGAGGGACGCCCGCCGCAGGGCAACAGCCCTACGGCAACAACTTGAGAACCGGGACGACAACGCCCCCCAGGGGCGCGGGGAACTGCGCGACCAGCCACAACAAACCCGCACCCGCCAACGGACAACACCCCCCGAACTCATGGGCGAAAAACCCACTACCCGCCGATGGTTCCAACGCAGGCGCACCCCCACCACCCCGACAACCCCCCACGCAGCCGAGGTCAAAGCCCTCACCGTGACCCGCGCCCACATCCAGGCCCTCAGCAACATCAACCTCACGGTCGCCCTCGGAGAGATCGTCGCCGTCATGGGCCGCAACGGCGCCGGAAAATCCACCCTCCTCAACACCCTGGTCGGCCTCGTCAAACCCACCGCCGGCTCGCTCACCGCAGGCGGAGCCGGCCTCGTCCCCCAGGAACCCCGCGACCTCCTGTACGCGGACACGGTCGCCGCCGAATGCACCACGGCCGACGCCGACGCCGGCGCAGCGCCCGGCACCTGCCGCGCCCTCGTCGCCGAGCTCCTCCCGGACGTCCCCGACGACACCCACCCGCGCGACCTCTCCGAGGGCCAGCGCCTGACACTCGCGCTGGCCATCGTCCTGACCGCCCGCCCCCCGCTGCTGCTCCTCGACGAACCGACCCGCGGCCTGGACTACGCGGCGAAGGCCCGCCTGGTCGCCTTGCTGCGCGACCTCGCCGCCCAGGGACACGCCATCGTGCTGGCCACGCACGACGTGGAGCTGGCCGCCGAACTCGCCGACCGGGTCGTGCTCCTCGCCGACGGTGAGGTGATAGCGGACGGGCCGGCGGCGGACGTGGTGGTCGCCTCGCCCTCCTTCGCCCCGCAGGTGGCCAAGATCCTGGCCCCGCAGAAGTGGCTCACGGTCGCCGAGGTGAGGGAGGCCCTGGGATGACCGGCCGCTCTACTCCCGAGGCTCCCCAGGCCCGCGCCGTCCGCCTGGGGCCCCGCTCCGTCGCCGCCCTCCTCCTCGTCAGCGCGGTCGGCGTGGCCGCGCTCGGCTGGCCGTTCCTCGCCCCGCCCGCCGCGCAGGTGAGCGCCCACGCCCAGGACGCCCCCTGGCTCTTCACCTGCCTGCTGCTCCTCCTCGTCGCCGTCGTCGCCGCGACGATCTCCGAGTCCGGGCTCGGCCCGAAGGCGGTGGCGATGCTGGGCGTGCTGGCGGCGACCGGCGCCGCGCTGCGGCCGCTCGGCGCCGGGACGGCCGGTATCGAGCCGATGTTCTTCCTGATGGTGCTCAGCGGCCGGGTCCTCGGCCCGGGCTTCGGCTTCGTCCTGGGTGCGGTGACGATGTTCGCGTCGGCCCTGCTCACGGGCGGGGTGGGGCCGTGGCTGCCGTTCCAGATGCTGTCGATGGGCTGGTTCACGATGGGCGCCGGGCTGCTGCCGGGCCCGGACCGCCTGCGGGGCCGCGGCGAGCTGCTCCTGCTGGGCGCCTACGGCTTCGTCGCCGCGTTCGCCTACGGCACGGTGATGAACATGCAGGGCTGGCCGTACCTCCTCGCGGACGGCTCGGCGATCGCCCCCGATCCCGGGGCCGGGCCCCTGGCCAACCTCGCCCGCTTCGTCGCGTACTGCCTCGCCACCTCGCTCGGCTGGGACCTGGGCCGGGCGGTCGTCACCGTGATCCTCACCTGCACGCTCGGCCCGGCGATCCTCAGGGCACTGCGCCGGGCCACGCGCCGGGCCGCCTTCGAGAGCCCGGTCACTTTCGACGCTCCCGGACAGTGAAGCCGTGTGCGCGCACCGCTAGCCACCCGGTGAACCACCCCACATGACCCACATCACCTACGATCCACTTTAGTTGGACAAATCGGATGCCATGGACACGGCAATCCGGCCCCTGACCTGCGCATTGAGAGCCACGTCACACAAACGACCTTCCTCCCGCATACGACCACAACTAGCAAAAGGGCTCATTGCGGACGCCTTTCCGGCCTGCTTGTCTGGAGGACGTCGCACGGCGCCGACGTGCCCACAGGGCCGCGGCGCCGACGCATGCCCCCCGCCTCGCCTCGCGTGGTTCCGGCATGCCTGCGGCGCACTGTCCCCGAAGAAAGGCTCCCCGTGTCCGTCGTTTCCACCTTCCGCCGCATGTCCGCCCCGAAGAAGGCCCTCGCCGGTGCCGCCCTGGCCGCCGCCACCGCCGGCACGCTGTTCGCCGCCGCCCCCGCGCAGGCCGCGACGACCTCGTCCTCCTCGGCGCAGACGATCGCGAAGAAGATGATCGCGGACTCGGCCCAGTACCAGTGCTTCTCGAACATCGTCGACCACGAGAGCGACTGGAACATCAACGCCACGAACGCCTCCAGCGGCGCCTACGGCCTCGTCCAGGCTCTGCCCGGCAACAAGATGGCCTCCGCCGGCTCCGACTGGAAGACCAACCCGGCCACCCAGATCAAGTGGGGCCTGGACTACATGAAGGACCGCTACGGCAGCCCGTGCGGCGCCTGGAGCTTCTGGCAGGCGAACGGCTGGTACTGAGCCGACCCGCCACACGGTACTGAAGGCGGCGACCCCCTGATCCCCGGGGTCGCCGCCTTCGCCATGCCCCTCGGCCCCCTGCACCCCCCTGCGCCCCCATGGGTTGTCATGCGGGTGCAGGTGAGTGGGGGCTGGTCGCGCAGTTCCCCGCGCCCCTTGTGGGGACTGCCGCCCCCACGCCCCCGCGTCCTATTCGCGATCGCCCGTCACCGCGTCGACGACGAAGCCGACGGCCAGGAGCGTGACGACGAAGAGCAGCAGCATCACGACATGCCGTGTGGTGCCCGGATCGGTGAACGCCGGGCCGAGGCCCCAGGAGACCGCCACGGCCGCGCCGATCGGCACCGATCGCATCATGATCTTTCGCACAGGGGTTGAGGGTAGCCCGAAGCGGGATCTCACGCGAGGAAACGCCGGAGTGATCCGGAGACGATTGGAGTCCATTACTCCGTTTTCCTGTTTAGCACTGCGGTCTCCGAAATCGCTCAACTGATCAATTCCCCTCTGTTCTCGGTCAGTTGAGTGTCAACAGTCCGGCAATTCGCGCTAACCTGAGGCGAGTGACCGGACGGGGGCGCATCAATGATCTCCGTCGCCAGGCTCGCCCAGCTCGCTCAGCCAGAATCCGGCCTCCCTGCGGAGATGTGATGGACAGACGACCGACGGTAGTGGTCACCGGCGCGGTGGCCCCGGGGATCGGCGAGGCGGTCACCCGTCGTCTGCTCAAGAAGTACCGGGTGATCGGTACGCACGGGGAGGCCGACAAGGAGCACGCCGAACAGCTTCTCGGGGCAGTGCGGGAACTGAAGGACTGCGAACTCGAACTGTTCCAGGTCGATTTCAGGGAGCGCGCCGCCCTTGAGGGCTTCGTGGACGATCTCGGCCGGGAGGTGCGCGACAAGAAGTCGCACATCCACGGACTGGTCAACGCCGAGTATTACTTCATGCTGGAGAATCCCGACAACTTCGACCACGACGAGTGGGCGTGGAGTGTGGCCGTCAATCTGACGGCGCCCAACTTCCTTGTGCGGCAATTGAGTCCGTGCCTCGCGGACGAGGGTGCGATCGTGACGGTGACGAGCACCGAGGCCTTCGCCGGATCGTACGTCGCGTCCGCCTATGCCGCGTCGAAGGCCGCCATTCACAACCTCACCAAATCCTGGGCCAACACGATGCCCCGCAAGATCAGGGCCAACGCAGTCGCCGCAGGATGGATCGACGGCGCACTGGACGAGGTCGTCGCCAAGGAATCGGGCGAGATCACGCCCCTCGGACGCCCGGGAAAGCCGGACGAGGTGGCCGCAGCGGTGGCCTTCCTGCTCTCCGAAGAGGCGAGCTTTGTGAATGGCACCGTCCTCACCGTGGACGGTGGCTACACAGGTACCGACGCAATGGCGAAATACGAGTACGGGCGGACGGAGTATCCGTAAATACCGTTGGGTGCGCATGGGGGCGGGGTGGCGGAAAACGTCGGTGCTCAGGGCTGGTCGGAAGAGGGCGCGGAGCTGATCCACGCCCTGCTCGACCAGATCCCGGTGAGCTTCTGGATGTCGCGTGGACGCGACGGCGGGTACGAGATCGTGCTCTGGAACGCGGCGGCGAGCCGTATCTACGGCTACAGCCGGGAGGAAGCCATCGGCACCAGCTTTCTCGACCTGTTCGTGGACGAGCCCCAGATGGACCAGGCCAGGGAGGACGCCGATCGCATCATCGCCGGCGTCCCCCTCGTCGTACCGGCGGTGAACTGCATCGCCATCGACCGGGACCGGGAGGGCAACCCCGTGGCGTTGCTGACCAATGCCTTCCGGGTCGAGTTCCAGGGCGAGCTGTTCCAGGCGGAGCTCGCGGTGGACCTCACGCCCAGCAGGTTTCTGCAGCACACCGACGCCTACTACCGGGCCAAGCGCGAGGGCCCCGATCATGCCCCGCTGCGCACCCTTGAGGCGTTCCTGGACCACATCACCGAACTCAATTCCCGCCAGCTGGCGCTGTGGGGCCGTACTTTCGCCCACGAGATCCGCAGCGAACTGGTCCCCCTGCGCCAGGCCCTGTGGCAACTGGCGTCGGACAATCCGGCGCTGTCGGAGACGGACGAGTTCCGGGACATCGAGCGGTCGGTGGGCAGTCTCCGCCTCCTGTCGGACAACTTCCTGTCGTTCCAGGCGGGCTTCCAGCCCGATCTGCGTGCCGGGAGGACGCAGGATTTCGCCCGGCGTGGCGGCTTCGACCTCCTCGACACCGTGCGCGACGTCATCAACGAGTTCACCTACTCCGCCACTCAGCTCGACACCGACATCGCGTTGTCGCTTCCGGACGACACGAGCCGACTGAGACAGACCCGGTTGCTCGGCACCCGAGAGGCCTTCACCAACACCATGCGCAATGTGCTGAGCAACAGCGTCAAGCATTACGACAGTTCGGCCGCCGTCGAGGACATGCGCATCACCATCGGCCTGGCCCGCGGCAGGGGTTTCACGGAGATCTCGGTGCGCAATCCGGGCCAGATTCCGCAGTCCCAGCTGGACCACGGCTTCGAGCCGTTCTACAAGGACGCTCAGAACCCGTCGGAGGGCATGCATCTCGGGCTGTCCATCGCCCACCAGTGGACGAAGGAGGTCGGCGGGAGGATCTCCATCTCCAACGAAGCCGACCAGGTTCTGGTCAGCATCATGTGGCCATGCGACTCGCACGGGGACGGGTAGATGTCGACACCGCCGACTCCGCTGGCCGGCAAGACGGTCGCCTTCATCGATGACAGATACGACATCAACCGGTACTTCTTCGCCGCCATCCGACGGGCGGGGGCGCAGCTACGGCACTGCAACTCACTGCGCCAGGCGTGTGTCCTGTTCGAGTCGCGCGATCAGATCGATGCGGCGGTACTCGACCTGCACATGAGCCTGCCCGATCCGGTGCCCGAGGCCCTGGACACCTATGCCGCCATCTTCCGCGGAAACCACGCCGGTTACCGGCTGGGCGTGCAGGATCTGAACGCCGGACAGGTGCTGGGCATGTACCTCAGCGCGCAGAACGGCTCGCGTTACATACCGTTCATCTATCTGTCGGCGGTGGCCGACTCGTTCGTCGCCATGGAGGGGGCACGCCCGTGGCGGGACCGGCCGGCGTTCGACAAGTACGAGACGAGCCCTCAGCAACTCGTCGACATACTCCAGGAGATGCTGCGTGCCGATCCCTGACGCTCCGGCCACCGCCCGGGGAGCAGAACCGGCCTACGATTTCGGCTGGCTGGCGGAGAGCCAGGCCTGGTACACGTTCCTCTGGCTCACGTCGCTGGTCGTCACGGCCGTTCTGTGGAAGTCCACTCGCGACCGCCCCGTCCCCCGGCTTCTCCTCGCCGTCTGCGCGACCCTCGGCGCCACGCTCTCCGCGCCCGCGATCTACACGCTGGCCGTCCGGTTCGCGGATTCGAAGGCGGGCGGATCGGATCTGGCCATGGCGGTCTTCAGCGTCGTGGCCACCTTCATTTCCGGCTACTCCCTCTATGTCGCCACCGTGGTGGACCGCAAGCGCGACGAGGTCGAGCAGAACATCCGCGATGTGAACAGGCTCATCGACGAGTTGAGCGCCCAGAACAGCGAGCAGCAGCGGGACCTGGAGAACACGCGCACCCAACTGGCCCTGCAGGACCTGCGCATCGCCCTGTTCCTGGCCGTCACCGACGAGATCGAGACGCTCGACGAGGACGGCTCCGCCCAGTCACGCAACCGGGCCATGACCCTCCGGCTGGTGCAGCGGCTGCTGGCCCGGCCCACCTTCTCCGAGATCGTGTTCGACCTGCGCGAGCTGACCTCCGTCCTGCACCGGCGTCCCACGATGGTCTCGCCGGAGGTGAAGGCGCGGATCCAGTCCTACCTCGACCTTCTCATCACCTGCTCGGCGGCACCGGACGCCGAGCACGTCCCCTCCATACGAGAGCTGTCCGGGCGGCTGAACCGCTCCGACGAATCCGGTCAGCCGCCGACGGGAGCGCCGTAGAGGTAATCGTCCAGATCCCCCGGCCGCGCGGATTCCGGGCAGTCCTCGGTGTAGTAGTTCATGGCCACGACGACACGTGTGGCACCGCCCGTCACGGCACGCACATAATGCGGATTCGCCCTGCCGTCGAAGAACACCAGATGCCCTTTCTGCGGATAGATCACCGAGCAGTCACGGTCGACGTCGGCGACACTGCTCGCCCGGACATCATTCGCAATGGCCAGTTCACCTCCGGCGTCGGGGGAATGGCTGGTCGCGTACAGCAGAGCCGCGATCGGATTGGTGTCGACATGGCATTCGCTCCGGTCGCCACCGGGATCCTGGACGTTGAGGACCACGGCGTAGCGCCGGTCCGTCGCCGCGAGCACCGGGCGCCGTGCGAAGCGCTCCCCGAGCTCCCGGAACCAGCCCTGGTAGAGGTCGACCACCCAGGGAAGTTCCTCCCAGACCACCGCGCCCCGGACCGTGCTCGTGCACAGCGCCGGAGTCCCGCCCTGTTCCCGGGAAGTGGAATGGGGAGGCGTGAGAAGCCTGTCCGACTGGTACTTACGGACGACTTCCGAAATATCCATGTGCCAGTTGGCGGGAAGCTGCGAAGACACGTCAAAGGTCGTCCACCCGAACATTTTCCCCCACCCTTCATGACCGCCGTATCGTCCCCTACGGCCGCGGCTTCCAGAGTAGCGGCGGAGCGTTGCGGGAGTTCCCGTTATCAGTCCGGTTGTTCAGTGATTTCAGTGATTACGGCACTCGAACCACACTGTCTTTCCCACTCCGCCTACGGCATCCACGCCCCACTTGTCGGCCACCGCCTCCAGCAGGACGAGCCCGCGGCCGTTCTCGGCGTCCAGCGGCATCTGCGCGGGCAGGACCGGCAGGTGCTCACCGCCGTCCTTCACCTCCACCCGCACCCCCGCCGACTGCCGCAGCACCAGCACCTCGCACCGCCGGTCCGGAACATGCCGTACGACATTGGCGACCAGCTCGGTCACGCCCAGCTCGACGGCATCGGTGAGTCCGGGCATCTCCCACTCGTCGAGCAGCGAGCGCGCGATGGCGCGGATGTGCCGGGCCGAGTGTTCGCCGACGGTGAGGCTCAGGCGGTACTGAATGTATCCGTTCACGGTACGAGGGTGACCTGGCGCGACTACTCTCGGCTACGGAACAGATACAACCGGTCCCGGAGTGGGCCGAGTTGCGTGAGAGGGGGCTCTGCGTGACCCACATCAACACCCTCGACCCGGGTGCCTCGCCACTCGACTACTACGGCTTCGAGCTGCGCCGGTACCGCGAGGCCGCCGGGCTGACCCAGAAGCAGCTGGGGGCCATCGTCTACTGCACGGGTTCGTTGGTCGGCCAGATCGAGACGGCCCGCAAGCTGCCGACGTTGCCGTTCAGCGAACGGGCTGACGTGGCGCTGGGGACGGACGGGGCACTGTCCCGGCTGCATGAGCTGGTGATGCGTAGTCAACTTCCGGCCTGGTTTCAGCAGGTGGCGGAGTTGGAGGCGCGGGCGGTTGAGATCGGTACCTTCCAGACGCACATGGTGCACGGACTTCTGCAGACCAAGGAGTACGCGCGTGCCGTGCTCGGCGTGCTGGACGACACCGACCTCGACGACCGCACCGAAGTACGGCTGGCTCGTCAGCGCATCTTCGAGAAGAGCGAGCCACCGGTCTTCTGGATGATCCTCAGCGAAGGGGCGCTCTACCAGGAAATCGGCGGTCCGGCGACCATGCGCGGCCAACTGGCCCACCTTTTGTCATTCGAGAACAACCCGCGGATCAACGTCCAGGTGCTGCCGTTCTCGGCTGGAGCGCATGCGGGGCTCCAAGGCGCATTCAACCTCTACCGCTTCCCGAGCGATCCGACCATCGTCTACACCGAGGGGTACGGCAGCGGGCATCCCACCGCCAACCCGGACACCGTGAGGGACTGCTCGCTCCGTTACGATCATCTCCAGGCCGCCGCCCTCTCCCTCAAGGACTCGGCGGAGTTGATCCGGCGCGTGATGGAGGAGCGTTATGGAGAGCACCGAGATTCTGACGGGGATCCAGTGGCGTAAGTCCAGCTACAGCGGTGACCAGGGCGGTGATTGCGTAGAGATCGGCGAAACGATCACCGCTGTCGCCGTACGCGACTCCAAGAACCCGGCGGGCCCGATCCTCACCCTCAGGCCCGCCGCGTTCTCCACCTTCGTCACCTGGACGTCGGCTACAACCGCTGAATGATCGTGCCGGTGGCCAAGCCGCCCCCCGCACACATCGTCACCAGCGCGAACTCCTTGTCCACCCGCTCCAGTTCATGGAGCGCGGTCGTGATCAGCCGGGCCCCGGTGGCCCCCACCGGGTGCCCGAGCGCGATCGCACCGCCGTTGACGTTGACCTTCTCCAGGTCCTGTTCGAAGACCTGTGCCCAGCTCAACACGACGGACGCGAAAGCCTCGTTGATCTCCACGAGGTCGATGTCCTTGAGGGACATCCCGGCCTTCCCCAACACCGCGCGCGTCGCGTCGATCGGCCCGTCGAGGTGGAAGTGCGGGTCGGCCCCGACCAGCGCCTGCGCCACGATCCGCGCCCTCGGCCGCAGCTTCAGCGCACGCGCCATCCGTTTCGACGCCCACATGATGGCCGACGCGCCGTCGCTGATCTGCGACGAGTTGCCCGCCGTATGGACGGCCGTCGGCATGACGGGCTTCAGTCCCGCCAGCGCCTCCGTGGACGTGTCGCGCAGCCCCTCGTCCTTGTCGACGAGCCGCCACATGCCCTGTCCGGCGCGCTGCTCGTCCTCGGTCGTCGGGACCTGGACGGCGAACGTCTCCCTCTTGAACCGCTCCTCGGCCCAGGCGGCCGCGGCCCGTTCCTGCGACATCAGCCCCAGTGAGTCGACGTTCTCCCGGGTGAGCCCCCGATGGCGGGCGATCCGCTCCGCCGCCTCGAACTGATTGGGCAGATCGACGTTCCATTCGTCCGGGAACGGCTTCCCGGGCCCGTGCTTGGACCCCGACCCCAGCGGCACACGGGACATCGCCTCGACACCACAGCTGATGCCGACGTCGATGACACCCGCGGCGATCATGTTGGCGGTCATGTGCGACGCCTGCTGCGAGGAGCCGCACTGGCAGTCGACGGTCGTCGCCGCCGTCTCGTACGGCAGGCCCATGGTCAGCCAGGCGGTGCGCGCGGGGTTCATGGACTGCTCGCCGGCATGGGTCACCGTGCCGCCGACGATCTGCTCGACGCAGTCCGCGGGGATACCTGTGCGGCCCAGGAGTTCGCGGTAGGTCTCGCCCAGGAGATAGGCGGGGTGGAGGTTGGCGAGCGCGCCGCCGCGCTTGCCGATCGGGGTGCGGACGGCTTCGACGATCACGGGTTCGGCAGCCATGGGTGCGGATCCTCTCCGAGGCTCTGCGGAACTAGTACGTGTTCTAGTTCTGTGTGCAGTTTGCTGAGGGAGGCCGACCGACCGCAAGGGTTGTGCGGGCAATTGGAGGGCAACTGGAGGGTCCATGGCTCTTGCTAGTTGTAGAACCCGTTACTACCGTCGCGGTGATCCCCTATAACTGATGGATCGTCAGGAGCTGCTCATGCCCTGTCCCGCGCTTCCCGACGGGTTCGACTTCACCGACCCCGATGTGCTGCACCACCGCGTACCCCTCCCGGAGTTCGCCGAGCTGCGCCGGGCCGAACCGGTCCGCTGGATCCCGCAGTCGGGCAATGTGGCAGGCTTCCAGGACGAGGGCTACTGGGCGGTGACCCGGCACGCGGACGTCAAGTACGTCTCGACGCACCCGGAGTTGTTCTCGTCCTCCCTCAACACGGCGATCATCCGCTTCAACGAGCACATCGAGCGCGATGCCATCGACGCCCAGCGGCTGATCCTGCTGAACATGGACCCGCCCGAGCACACCCGGGTCCGTCAGATCGTGCAGCGCGTCTTCACCCCGCGCGCCATCCGCGCCCTGGAGGAACGCCTGCGGAACCGGGCGCTGGCGATCGCCGCGAACGCCAGGGACCGCTCCGGCCCCTTCGACTTCGTCACCGAGGTCGCGTGCGAACTGCCCCTCCAGGCCATCGCCGAGCTCATCGGCATCCCGCAGGACGACCGGGCCAAGATCTTCGACTGGTCCAACAAGATGATCGCGTACGACGATCCCGAGTACGCCATCACCGAGGAGGTGGGGCAGGAGTCGGCCACCGAACTCATCGCCTACGCGATGAACATGGCCGCCGACCGCAAGGAGTGCCCGGCGAAGGACATCGTCACGACGTTGGTGGCGGCGGAGGACGAAGGCAATCTGCGCTCGGACGAGTTCGGGTTCTTCGTGCTGATGCTGGCCGTGGCGGGCAACGAGACCACCCGTAACGCCATCACCCACGGCATGCACGCCTTCCTCACCCATCCCGAGCAGTGGGAGCTCTACAAGGCGGAGCGCCCCGCGACGGCGGCCGAGGAGATCGTCCGCTGGGCGACCCCGGTGGTCTCCTTCCAGCGCACGGCGACGCAGGACACGGAGCTGGGCGGCAAGCAGATCCGGAAGGGCGACCGGGTGGGCATCTTCTACGCCTCCGCCAACCACGACCCCGAGGTCTTCACCGACCCCGACGCCTTCGACATCACCCGCGACCCCAACCCCCACCTGGGCTTCGGCGGAGGCGGTCCCCACTACTGCCTCGGCAAGTCCCTGGCCGTCCTCGAAATAGACCTCCTCTTCAACGCCGTGGCCGACGCCATGCCCGACCTGCGGCTGGTCGGCGATCCGCGCCGCCTGCGCTCCGCGTGGATCAACGGTGTGAAGGAACTCCAGGTCAGCACCGGCTGACGCGTCCCGAGGGAGGCAGGAGCACCCCCTATCCCTACGCCCCGTTCCTGCCTCCCCCGAGACGTACGGCCCCGGGCCGTGACACAGCCGTCTCCCTCGGACAGTGAACGTTTCCTTGCGACTTCACGTCTTCGAACACGTGGCCCCAGCCGAACTCGCCGTAGCCCACCCGGAACGACGAAAGACGGCCCTCCCGCGGAACCACCCCCTCCGCACGCTGTACCACCGCCACCGGATCCCGCTGCTGGCCACTCTCCCGACGCTCCCCCTCTACGCGCTCTGGTGGGCCTTCCTCGCCACCGGCGGCGGTGACCTCGCGGCCCAGTACGCCTGGGCCGGCTTCACGGCGCGGCACGGCGACTCGGCGTACAACCTCTTCTGGTACGGCGGTATGCACACCGCCAACTACAGCCTGATATCCCCGTACTTGATGGCCGCGCTCGGCGTGCGCGCCGTCACGGTCGTCTCCGGGATCACCGCGACCTGGCTCGCGGCCGTCGTCATCACCCGCGTGGAAGGTCTCCGAAGGCCCCTCGGCCCCGCTCTCCTCGCGTCCTTCGCCCTGTGGTGCAACGTGGCCTCCGGCCGCACCACCTTCGCGCTCGGCGTCGCGTTCGGGCTCGCCGCGTGCCTGATGCTCACGCGCGAGAGACGGATCGTCCTCGCGGCCGCCTACGCGGCCCTGGCGACCATGGCCAGCCCGGTGGCGGGCCTGTTCCTGATCGTCGTCGGCGCCGCCTTCCTCCTCACCCGCGACTACGCCCGCGCCCTCGCTCTCCTCCTCCCACCCGCCGTCACCGTCGGCGCCACGACCCTCCTCTTCCCCTTCAAGGGCGAGCAGTTGATGTTCGCCGACCGCATATGGCCGCCGTTCTTCCTGGGCCTGGCCGTCACCGCGTTCGCGCCCCGCGCCTGGCGCGTCGCCCGCTGGAGCGGTGCCGTCTACGCGGGCGGGGCCGTCCTGACGTATCTCATCCCCTCCCCCATCGGCACCAACGTCGAGCGCTTCGCGGAACTCTTCGCGCCCGCCGCCCTCCTGGCCGTCCTGCTGGCCCGGCCCGGGCTCGCCAAGGTGCGCCGCAGGCTCCTCATCGCCGCGCTGGTCTTCTCCGTCGGCTGGGTCGGCAAGAAGACCGGGGACGATCTGTACGTCTCCACGGTCGTACCCGCCTGGGCCACCGAGACCCAGGGAGTGGTCCGCGCGCTCGACCACCTCGGCGCCGACCGCACCCGTGTCGAGGTCGTCCCCGCCCGCAACCACCGCGAGGCCAGCGGGCTCGCCCCGCACGTGAACATGGCCCGCGGCTGGAACCGGCAGCTCGACATGGAGCGGGCGCGTCTCTTCTACGACGGCTCGCTCTCCGCGGCGACCTACCGGACCTGGCTGGACCGCTGGGCCGTCGGCTTCGTCGTCCTGCCGATGGGCAGGCCAGACGGCTACGCCAAGGAGGAAGCCCGGCTGGTCCGTGATCACCGGCCCGACTGGCTGGAGCCCGTGTGGCAGGACGAGCACTGGCGGGTGTACCGGGTCCGGGACGCCGTGCCCCTGGTCTCCGCGCCCGCGAGCGTCGTGTCGACGTCCAGCGCCGACATCGTCGTCCGCATGGCCCGGGCCGGCACCGCCACCGTACGCATCGCCCCCTCACCATGGCTCCGGGTGAACGACGGCGGCTGCCTCACCCCCAGGGGCGAGTACACCGAACTCACCGTCTCGGCCCCCGGCGAGTACCGGATCAGCTCGGGGTACGGCCCTTCACGACAGCCGGAGAGCAACTGCTGAACGCGCCCTTCACCACAGCCGGAGAGCCACAGCTGAACGCGCCCTCTCCGCAGCCGGAGAGCCACTGCTGACCGCGCCCTTCACCGCCCGCGCCACCAGCCCCAGCGCCCCGGCCGAAACCCACCGCAGGCATCGCGGACACGGCCCCAACGAAGCCCCACGCTCACCGCATCAACGCGCCGTACCACCCCTCACCACAGCCGCAAACACCACACCTGACCGCGCCCTCCCCGCCCACGCCACCAGCCCCGGCAACCCGAC